>CAYXBN010000017.1:13777-45968 GCA_964463215.1 uncultured Mycobacterium sp.
GGGAACATCGTCGGCGGGAACATCGTCGGCGGGAACATCGTCGGCGGGAACATCGGCAGGGGGCAGATCGGCAGGGGGCGCGTCGGCGCCGGCCACATCAGCGCCGAGCGGATCGGTGGCCGACAGATCAGCGTTGGGCGCGGACTGGTCGACGACCGTGGTGCCTGCCAGGGGTTCGCCGAGGTCGGAATCTGCACCCGCCTGCCGTTCGACGGTCCCGCGAACGCGACGCTCAGTCAGCGACGACACCGGGGGTTCTGTGGAGCCCTCGACGCCTGACGCTGCCGCGGCGTCGGTGTCGGGGGTCGAATCGGGCACCGTCACGCTTGAGGACGGCGGGGCCTGCGCTGGCGACGGAGGTTCCCACAGTGCGATGGGGCCGATCAGCGGCAGGTAGCCGACGACGGTGCGGATTCCCTCGCCGATCGACTCGCGCGTGCGGGGCATCACCGCCAACACCGAGATGGGATTGGCGATGATCTGCCCGAGATCCTGCTGGACGGCGTGCACAACAGCACCCACCACCGGCAGGTGTTCGTCGGCCAACGCCGCGCCGGCGGCGAACGCGGCGGCCACGGCTCGTACGCCACTGACGTCGGCGACGTCGGAAAGAATGGCGGTGAGGGCCTGGGCGACCACCGGACCAAGGTCACCGGTATCGGTGACCGCCGGCGGCGCCGTCGGGGTCAGCCAGGGCAGCGCCGCGACATCGGCGGGACCCACCGGAACGTAGTAGGGGGCTGGCGGATAGGGGGCTGGGACCGCCGGAGCATATGGGTAGGACGTCGACGTGAGCACGGGTTCGGCGATCACCCTGGCGCCGGTCGTGAAGGCGTGCAGGACCGCGTTTTTGCCCAGGTAGGCAGCATCGGCGACGAGCACGCGGACAAGGTCGGTCAAGACCGCCAGCGGGTGGGTCGACGGGGCCGGACCAGGTCCCACGGCTTGGATGAAGTCCTCGTCGAGCATGGCGATGGCCGAACCCCGTTGACCGTCGCCGGTGACCGCGGTGGGCAGGTCCGAGACCGCGATCTGGACGTCGGCGCGGGGCACCACGATGGGGTTGGCGACCACCACCGCGGCGGCTCCTAGAGCCACTCCCGCGGTGACGATCGGACCGAACGCCCAGGGCACGCGCACACCACCTTGTCTCGAAGGGTCTGGTCTTGCAGACTTGGTCTCGTCGGAGAAACCTCAAGAATAGCTGAGAATCACCTGAGCGGCGAATCGGGCGGACCGAATTCCGAAGATTCCAGGGCAAAACCCAGGCAAATGCGGCCGACGCCGGCTCGGTTAGGCCTCCGCCCGGTCGTCCGACGGGGTATCCGCCAGCGCGGCCAGCACCGCCTCGGCGTAGCGGGGACGGCATACCACCAGGTCCGGCAGCAGAGGGTCGCCCTGGTTGTAGCGCAACGGCGAGCCGTCCACTCGTGAGGTGTGCAGGCCCGCCGCGCGGGCGACCGCGACCGGGGCGGCGGAGTCCCACTCGTATTGCCCCCCGGCATGGACGTAGACCTCGGCGCGGCCCTGCACGACCGCACACACCTTGGCGCCGGCCGAACCCATTTCGACCAATGTGCCGCCCAACTCCGCACACACTCGGCGAGCCACCGCGGGCGGACGGGTCCGCGACACCAGAATCCGCGGCGTGACCGGTGGTGGCGGGGGAACCGGGACCGCCGGGGTGGCCAGCGTCAGCCCCTGCGCGGGCAGTGCCACCGCGCCCGCGGTCAGCTCGCCCTCGCTCCACAGCGCGACGTGGACGGCCCAATCGTCGCGCCCGGCCTCGGAGAACTCGCGGGTGCCGTCGAGCGGGTCGACGATCCAGACCCGGCTGGCCTGCAGACGGGCCGCGTCGTCACTGCCCTCTTCGGAGAGCACCGCGTCATCGGGCCGGGCTCGGCGCAGCTCTGCCATCAGAAAATCGTGGGACCGCTTATCGCCCTGACTTTTTCGCTCCGCGGCCGGCGCATCGGCCAGTTCGGCACGCAGATCCAGCAGCAACTGGCCCGCACAGGTGGCCAGTCGGGCGGCCAGGTCGTGGTCGTTCACGCCCGCGATTCCAACAGTTCGACCACCTGCCGGGCAAGTTCTGCTGCGCTGTGTTCAGGGGTCAGCCGCAGATCGGGGTTGCGGGGTCGCTGGTACGGGCTGTCGATGCCGGTGAAGTGGGTGATCTCACCCCGGCGGGCCTTGGCGTACAGACCCTTTGGGTCGCGGCGCTCGCAATCCTCCAACGGAGTGTCGACGAAGACCTCGAAGAACTCGACACCCGCCTCGTCGTGAACGGTGCGGGCCAGTTCGCGATGTTCGCGCAACGGGCTGATGGCGGGTACCAGCACGGTCAACCCGGCATCGGCCATCAGGGTCGCCACATGCGCCAGTCGGCGCAGGTTTTCGGCGCGGTCGGCCATGGAGAATCCGAGGTCGGCGTTGAGACCATGGCGCAGGTTGTCACCGTCCAAAATATATGCGGGACAATCTCTTTCGAGCAGCATTTGCTCAGCGAGGACTGCGATCGAGGACTTACCCGACCCGGACAGCCCAGTGAACCAGACGGTGCGCCCCTCGGTGAGACGGTCGCTGACCAGCGACTGGTGCCGAACGGTGTTGGGCGAGGCGGCCCTACTGGCGGCCGGTACGGTGTCGCGCACCATGCCGGCTGCGACGGTGACATTGGTATCCGGGTCGATCAGGATGAAGGACCCGGTGGCCGCGTTGCGGGTGTACTCGTCGAGCAGCAGCGGAATCTGAGTGCGCAGGGTGACTCGGCCAAGTTCGTTGAGCTTCAACGCCGTTGCGCTCTTGTCCCGGTGCAAGGTGTTGACGTCGAGACGGTAGTCCAGCGCGCTCACCCGGGCCCTCGTGGCGCGGGTGGTCTGCTTGATGATGTAGTCCCGTCCCGGCTCCAGCGTGGCATCGTCGGCCATCCAGCAGACGGTGGCGTCGAATTCGCTACTGGCTTCTGGCTGGTTGTTGGGCCTGGCCAGCATGTCGCCGCGGGAGATGTCGATGTCGTCGGCCACACTGATCGACACCGCCATCGGCGGAAACGCCTCGGCCACCGGTCCGCCGGGCCCCTCGATCGTGGTGATGCGTGTGCGTTTTCCGCTCGGCAGCACCACGACCTCGTCGCCGGGACGCAGAATGCCACTGGCCACCGATCCGGCGTAGCTACGGTGATCGGCATGGTCGAGGGTCTGCGGTCGGATGACGTACTGCACCGGGAAGCGGACGTCGACGAGGTTGCGGTCACCGGCGATGTAGACGTCCTCGAGGTGGCTCAGCAACGTCGACCCGTCGTACCACGGGGCCTTGTCGGACTTGGTCACCACATTGTCGCCGCCCAGCGCCGACATCGGGATGGTGGTGACGTCGTGGACGTCGAGGCGCGCCGCGAAGGCGTGGAACTCATCGCGGATCCACTCGAACCGCTCCCGGTCCCAGTCGATCAGGTCCATCTTGTTGACGGCCAACACGATGTGCTGAACGCCGAGCAACGACGCCAGGAAGGCGTGCCGCCGGGACTGTTCCAGCAGGCCGTTGCGGGCGTCGACCAGGACGATCACCAGTTGTGCGGTGGAGGCCCCGGTGACCATGTTGCGGGTGTACTGGATGTGGCCCGGGGTGTCGGCGATGATGAATTTCCGCTTGGCCGTGGCGAAGTAGCGGTAGGCCACGTCGATGGTGATGCCCTGCTCGCGTTCCGACCGCAACCCGTCGGTGACCAGAGCCAGGTCGGTGTAGTCGTTGCCGCGCTCCCGGGAGGTACGTTCGACGGCGGCCAGTTGGTCCTCCATGACGGCCTTGGAGTCATAGAGCAGTCGCCCGATCAGGGTGGACTTGCCGTCGTCGACCGAACCGGCAGTGGCCAGTCGCAGCAGCGTGGTGCCGGTCGAAGCGACCCGGGGGGTGGGCTCGGCCATCAGAAGTAGCCCTCCCGCTTGCGGTCTTCCATGCCGGCCTCGGAGATGCGGTCGTCGGCCCGGGTGGCACCGCGTTCGGTCAGCCGCGACACCGCGGTCTCGGCGATCACGTCCTGCACCGATGCGGCCGTCGATTCCACGCAGCCGGTACAGGTGACGTCACCCACGGTGCGAAACCGGACCGAGGTCTCGAAAACCTCCTCCCCGGCGCCGGGCTGCATGAACTCGTGCACGGCCAGCAGCATGCCGTCGCGGCGGAACACCGGCCGGCGGTGGGCGAAGTAGATGGCCGGCAACGCGATGTTCTCGGCGCCGATGTAGGCCCAGATGTCGTATTCGGTCCAGTTCGACAGCGGGAAGACGCGGATGTGCTCCCCCTTGCGGTGCCGGCCGTTGTAGAGGTTCCACAGTTCGGGCCGCTGCGCCTTGGGGTCCCACTGGCCGAATTCGTCGCGGAAGCTGAACACCCGCTCCTTGGCGCGGGCCTTCTCCTCGTCGCGGCGGGCCCCGCCGAAGGCGGCGTCGAAGCGGTTCTCCCGGATCGCGCGCAGCAGTGTGACGGTCTGCAGAGGGTTGCGGGACGGACCGTTGTCGGTCACCCGCCCGGCGTCGATGTCGTCCTGCACCTTGGCGACCACGAGTCGTAGGCCGTAGCGGTCGACGAGTTCGTCGCGGGTGGCCAGCACCTCGTCGAAGTTGTGGCCGGTGTCGACGTGCATGACCGGGAACGGCAGCCGGGCGGGCGCGAAGGCCTTGATCGCCAAATGCAGCATCACGATCGAATCTTTGCCACCGGAGAACAGCAGCACCGGGCGTTCAAACTCGGCGGCCACCTCGCGGATGATGTGGATGGCCTCGGCCTCCAGTGAGCGCAGTTGGCTCAGCTCGTACTGGCCCGGGGCGGGGCTGTCCAGAACCGTCTCGGACATACTTCCTCGTAAAGTTGGCAAATGTAACCTGAATTACCCTATTGGCTGACGGTAGTCGGGCCCCCGCGAAGGTGTCAACGCGGCGATCTAGCCGGTGACCTCGGTGAGCCTGCCGGTCGCAACGTCGAAGACGAAGCCGCGCGCCGAGGTGTGCAATGTGACGAACGGGCTGGACTGGATCCGCCGCAGCGACTGGCGGACGTCGTCCTCGACGTCGCCGAAGGCCTCGGCCGCCCATTCGGGCTTGATGCCGGTGTCCTTCTGGATGTCGCGCTTGAAGTCGTCGTCGGTGAAAGTCAGCATGCCGCAGTCGGTGTGGTGGATCAGGATGATCTCCCGGGTGCCCAGCAGCCGCTGGCTGATGGCCAGCGAGCGGATCTCATCGTCGGTCACCACCCCGCCTGCGTTGCGGATGACGTGCGCTTCACCCTCCTTGAGGCCGAGGATCCGGTAGACGTCCATCCGGGCGTCCATGCACGCCACCACCGCGACGTGCCTGCTCGGCGGCAGCGGCAGCGGCCCGGAGAAGGTCTTGGCGTACTCGGCGTTGTTGGCCAGGTATTCGTCGGTCACGCTCATGGCGGCTCTCCTGTCGTCGGCGGGAACAGTCGCCGCGATGGTAGCCGCCGAACCGGCTGGTGTGGGACGGCGCGGGTAATGGCCGGGCGTGCTCGATCCCCCGCCCATCTCCTACCCTGTGCTGATGCGACCGGTCTTCGGGAGGGCCTTCTTCGGGGGAGTCTCCTGCTGATGCGACGAGGGGTCGGCAGATGATCCGGTTCCTGGCGCGCCGGCTCCTCAACTATCTGATGCTGCTGGGGCTGGCGTCGTTTCTGACCTTCGCCCTGACCTCCTACACCTTCACCCCGCTGAACAGCCTGCTGCAGCGCAATCCGCGCCCACCGCAGGCGGTGATCGACGCCAAGGCCGCCGAACTCGACCTCGACAAGCCGATCCCGCTGCGCTACGCGCACTGGGCGTCGGGGGCGGTGCGCGGCGACTTCGGCACCACCGTGGCCGGCCAACCGGTCTCCGACGAACTGTGGCGCCGGATCGGGGTCAGCCTGCGACTGCTGGTGATCGGCTCGGTGCTGGGCACCGTCATCGGCGTGGTGGTGGGCGCGTGGGGGGCGATCCGGCAGTACCGATTATCCGACCGCGTCGTGACCCTGGCCTCACTGCTGATCATCAGTACGCCGACGTTCGTGTTGGCCAACCTGCTCATTTTGGCTGCGCTGCAGATCAATACGACCCTGGGGATGCAGATCTTCGAGTACACCGGCGAAACCTCCCCCAACGTCGCCGGCGGAGCCTGGAACCGGTTCGTCGACCGCCTCCAGCACCTGGTGCTCCCGACGGTGACCCTGGCGCTGGTCTCCATCGCCGGCTACAGCCGCTACCAGCGCAACGCCATGCTCGACGTGCTGGGTCAGGACTTCATCCGGACCGCCCGGGCCAAGGGGCTCACCCGCCGGCAGGCGCTGTTCAAACACGGCCTGCGCACCGCGTTGATACCGATGGCAACGCTGTTCGCCTACAGCGTCGCCGGGTTGGTCACCGGCGCGGTGTTCGTGGAGAAGATCTTCGGCTGGCACGGCATGGGCGAGTGGGTGGTTCAGGGCATCGCCACCCAGGACACCAACATCATCGCGGCGATCACCCTGTTCTCCGGGGCGGTGGTGCTGCTGGCCGGCTTGCTCTCCGACATCATCTACGCCATCCTCGACCCCCGGGTGCGGGTGACGTGACCACACCGGACGTTCAAGCGGAACAGGACGACTCGTCGGCCGGAGAGTTCGTCTCGCGGCGGACCCTGGTGACCCGCCGTTTCCTGAAGAACAGGCTGGCCGTCGCCTCCCTGGCAGTGCTGGTGACGTTGTTCGTGGCGTGCTACGCGATCCCGCCGCTGCTGCCCTACTCGCACACCGACATCGACTACTACGCGCTGCAGACTCCACCGAGTCCGCAGCATTGGTTCGGGACCAACGCGCTGGGTCAGGACGTGCTGGCCCAGGTGCTGCGCGGGATGCAGAAGTCGCTGCTGATCGGGGTGTGTGTGGCGTTCATCTCCGCGCTGGTCGCCGCCGTCGTCGGCTCGGTCGCCGGGTATTTCGGGGGCTGGCGCGACCGCGCCCTGATGTGGTTCGTCGACCTGTTGTTGGTGGTGCCCAGTTTCATCCTCATCGCGATCATCACCCCGCGCACCAAGAACTCGGCCAACATCGCGCTGTTGATCCTGCTGCTGGCCGGCTTCAGTTGGATGATCAGCTCGCGGATGGTGCGCGGCCTGACCATGAGCCTGCGCGAACGCGAATACGTCCAGGCCGCCCGCTACATGGGGGTACCAAGCTGGCGGATCATCGCCCGGCACATCCTGCCGAACGTCGCCTCGATCCTGATCATCGACACCGCACTCACCGTCGGGGTGGCGATTCTGGCCGAAACCGGTTTGAGCTTCCTGGGTTTCGGCGTTCAGCCCCCCGACGTCTCACTGGGCACCCTGATCGCCGACGGCACCAAGTCCGCGACCACCTTCCCCTGGGTCTTCCTGTTCCCGGCCGGGGTGCTGGTGCTGATCCTGGTGTGCGCCAACCTCACCGGCGACGGCCTGCGCGACGCGCTCGACCCCGGCAGCGCCAACCTCCAGCGCCGGAAGCCGGCCAAATCGTGAGCCTGCTGAGCGTGCGCGACCTGTCGGTGAGCTTCCCCACCGATGGCGGCGAGCTCAAAGCGGTACGCGGGCTGAGCTACGAGGTCGCCCCCCGCGAGGTGGTCGCGATGGTCGGCGAGTCCGGGTCGGGTAAGTCCGCTGCGGCGATGGCGGTGATCGGTCTGCTGCCCGAGTACGCCTCGGTGGCCGGGTCGGTTCAGCTGGACGGTCACGAACTGCTCGGCATGCCCGATACGGCGATGTCGACGATCCGGGGCCGGCGGATCGGCACGGTGTTCCAGGACCCGATGTCGGCGTTGACACCGGTGTACGCCGTGGGTGATCAGATCGCCGAGGCCATCCGGGTGCACAACCGCGAGGTCAGCAAGGCCGATGCGCGCCGGCGGGCGGTCGAACTGCTCGAGTTGGTCGGCATCGGCCAACCCGACCGCCGCGCCCGGGCCTTCCCGCACGAACTGTCCGGCGGTGAGCGCCAACGGGTGGTGATCGCCATCGCGATCGCAAACGACCCCGATCTGATCATCTGCGATGAGCCGACCACCGCCCTGGACGTCACCGTCCAGGCGCAGATCCTGGAGGTCCTCAGAACCGCCCGGGACGTCACCGGCGCCGGGGTGCTGATCATCACCCACGACCTGGGCGTGGTCGCCGAGTTCGCCGACCGCGCACTGGTGATGTACGCCGGCCGCGCCGTCGAGGTCGCCTCGGTGCCGGACCTCTACGCCGATCGCCGGATGCCCTACACCGCAGGCCTTTTGGGTTCGGTTCCCCGGCTCGGGGCCCCCCGCGGGGAACGCCTGGTGCCGATCCCGGGTGCACCGCCGTCCCTGGTCACGCTGCCGCCGGGGTGTCCGTTCGCGCCGCGCTGCCCACTGGCCGACGCACAGTGCCGGGCTGCCGAACCCGACCTGCTGAACATGGGACCCGGCCACGCCGCGGCCTGCATCCACACCGATCAGGTGGCGGGCCGCAGCGCCGCCCAGATCTACGGGGTGGCCACCGAAGCACCCGAGACCGACGACGGCGGCCACCGCGACGTGGTGGTAAGGGTGCGCGACCTGAGCCGGACCTACCGGCTGACCAAGGGTGTGGTGTTCCGCCGCCAGATCGGCGAGGTCCGCGCTGTCGACCGGATCAGCTTCGAGGTGCAGCAGGGCCGCACCCTGGGCATCGTCGGGGAGTCCGGGTCGGGCAAATCCACCACGCTGCACGAGATCCTGGAGTTGCGGGCGCCGCAGGCCGGGTCGATCGAGGTGCTCGGTAACGACGTCGCCACGCTCACCGCCGCGCGGCGTCGGGAGGTGCGCCGCGACCTACAGGTAGTCTTCCAGGACCCGGTGGCGTCCCTGGACCCGCGGCTTCCGGTGTTCGACATCCTCGCTGAGCCATTGGCCGCCAATGGTTTCGACCAGCCGGCGACCGACGTTCGGGTGGCGGAGTTGTTGGAGATCGTGGGATTGCGCCGGGCCGATGCCAGTCGCTATCCGGGCGAATTCTCCGGCGGCCAGAAGCAGCGGATCGGCATCGCCCGCGCGTTGGCGCTGCAACCGAAGATTCTGGCCTTGGACGAACCCGTCTCGGCACTGGACGTCTCGATCCAGGCCGGCATCATCAACCTGCTGCTGGATCTGCAGCACGAGTTCGACCTGACATACCTGTTCGTCTCGCACGACCTGTCGGTGGTCAAACATCTGGCCCACCAGGTGGCGGTGATGTACCGGGGGGCGATCGTGGAGTACGGCGACAGCGACGAGGTCTTCGCCAACCCCAGCCACGAATACACCCGCCGGTTGCTGGCCGCCATCCCGCAACCGGACCCCTCCCGAAGTTAAGGTGGGGGCCGTGACCCCTCGGCGAGCAGACACAAACTCCCCCTCCACACGGCGTGTCGCGGCGACTTTGCGTCTGCTCGCGGTGGGTGTGGCCGTGATGCTGGCGCTGGCCGGGTGCTCGGCGCCGACCCGCGAGCCCGCCGCGCCTGGCGCCAACGCCGAACTCGGCAAGAGCAGCGACACCAACCCGCAGGACGTCTCGGCCCTGCAGCAGGGCGGCAATCTGCGGTTGGCCATCGGCGCACTGCCGTCGAACTTCAACACCCTCAACATCGACGGCAACGAGGCCGACAACGGGTCCATGCAGCGGCCCACCATGCCGCGCGCCTTCGTCATCGCCCCGGACGGGTCGATGAAGGTCAACACCGACTACTTCACCTCGGTGGAGTTGACCAAGACCGAACCGCAGGTGGTCACCTACACCATCAACCCGAAGGCGCAGTGGTCCGACGACACACCGATCACCTGGGAGGACATCGCCTCCCAGATCAACGCCACCAGCGGCAAGAACGAGGCCTTCGCGATCGCATCCCCCAACGGCTCCGACCGGGTGGCCTCGGTGACCCGCGGTGTCGACGACCGGCAGGCCGTCATCACCTTTGCCCAGCACTACCCGGAGTGGCGCGGCATGTTCGCCGGGAACACCATGTTGCTGCCCAAGAGCATGACCGCCGACCCCGAGGTGTTCAACAAGGGCCAACTCGACAAGCCCGGCCCGTCGGCGGGTCCGTTCATGATCACGGCGGTGGACCGCACCGCCCAGCGGGTGACGTTGAACCGCAACCCGAAATGGTGGGGCACCCCACCGTTGCTGGACTCCATCACCTTCCTGGCGCTCGACGACGCCGCCCGCATTCCGGCGCTGCAGAACAACACCATCGACGCCACCGGGATCGCTTCGCTGGACGAACTGACCGTCGCCCAGCGCACCGAAGGCATCACGATCCGGCGCGCCCCCGGCCCGAGCTGGTACCACCTGACGTTCAACGGCGCGCCGGGGTCGATCCTGGCCGACAAGGCGCTGCGCCAGGCCGTCGCCAAGGGCATCGACCGGCAGGCCATCGTCAACGTCGCCCAGCGCGGCCTGGTGGACAACCCCACCCCCCTGGGCAACCACATCTTCGTCGCCGGACAGGACGGCTACCAGGACAACAGCGCGGTGGTGGCCTACGACCCCGAGAAGGCCAAAGCCGAACTGGATGCCCTGGGCTGGAAACTCAACGGCCAGTTCCGCGAGAAGGACGGCAAGCAGTTGGTGATCCGGGATGTGCTTTATGACTCCCAAAGCGGTCGGCAGGTCGCCCAGGTGGCGCAGAACAGCCTCGCCCAGATCGGCGTGAAGCTGGAACTCGACGTCAAGCCGGCCAATGGTTTTTTCACCAACTATGTCAACGTCGGCGACTTCGACATCACCCAATTCTCCTGGGTCGGTGACGCTTTCGCGCTGTGCTGCCTCAACCAGATCTTCACCACCGATGCGGAGAGCAACTTCGGCAAGATCTCCTCACCGCAGATCGACGCCAAGGTTGAGGAGGTGCTCGACGAGCTCGACCCGGTCAAGGCCCGTGCGCTGGCCAACGAGGTGGACAAGATGCTCTGGGACGAAGTGTTCAGCCTGGCGCTGTTCCAGTCGCCGGGCAACGTCGCTGTGCGCAGCACGCTGGCCAACTTCGGGCCAGCCGGCGTCGGCGACTTGAACTACAGCACAATTGGTTTCATGAAGTAGGCGGTCTCAGGACGCAGCCGGTCTCAGGAACCGGGGGGACGCGGCAGCAGTCGCGGCAGCGCCGGAAGGGCACCCTCAACCCTCGCGGCCGCCTCGATCGCCCAGCCGACCAGTCGCAATTCCGGCGGCGCCGGCAGTTCGTCGAGTTCCTGCCCCTGCGCCGGCAGTTCGCCCGCCCGGCCGTCGCAAACCTGCCCGGCGATGCGCAGCGCAGCCTGTTCGCGCGTGTCCAGGATGCTGTGACCCGCGGTGGGCAGTCCGACCAGGGCCGGGGCCGCCACGAGTTCGGCGATCCGCTCCGCCACCGCGGGTGGGGTGATCAAGTCGCGGCCGCCGGAGATCACCACGGTGGGCCAGTGGAAGGTCGGCATCTCGGCGACCAGGTCGAACGGTTCGCCTTCGAAGTCCGGTGGCGCATCGAGATCAGCGTCCCGCATCGCCACCGCGGGGTCCAACGGCAGGCCGTCCGGGACGCCGTGGAAGTTCAACTCCCGGTAGCCGATCGGACCGACCAGGTCGGACTCGTTGCGGTAGGGCATCTTTCGGGTGGCGAGTCGACCGACATAACCCATGGTGGTCCACAGCACCCGTCGGTCGTCGAGCAGCAGGTCAAGCAGACGGCGCAGCATGTCCGCGCCGCCGAGCCCGTAGAGGGTGGCGGCGAGTTGGGCGTCGGTGGGTGTCATGGCACCGTCATCGGACAACTGCCGCACCTTGGCCGCCAGGTCGGCGGTATCCGGATCGCCTCCGTGCCAAAGCAGTCGGCGCAGTTCGCGTCGCATGATCTCGATGTCGTGGCGGTCAAGCAGTGGGGAGTCCAGGATCATCGCGGCCACCCGGTCGGCGTGCCGCACGCCCATCCCGGCAGCCAGGTAACTGCCGTATGAGGTGCCGTAAATGACCGCGTCGGACACCCCGGCATCGGTGAGCACGGCGGCGATATCGTCGACCACCGCCTCGATGGTGAGGGCCTCGGCGGGAAGATCCTGACCGTCGTCGTCGTGGCGGGACATGCCCACGCCGCGGTGCTCGACCATGATGACGTCGAGTCCGGCCGCGGCGGCTCGGCGGCGCAGACCCTGGTAGTGCCCGATCGAGGCCATCCCCGGTCCGCCCGGGATGATCACCAGGGGCTCAGTGAACATGGGCTGGGCGGTGGGCGGGCCGGTCCGCACGTAGTACAGGTCGAAGTGCTCCCCGTTCGGTTCGGTCACCGGGCGTCGCACCGACTCGACACCGGGCAGCGCCGCCAACTTGTCGTGGACGCGGCGGCGTCTGTCGCCGAGCGTCATCGGCGTTGGGCCGTCATCGCTTGCTCCCGGGCATTCCCCGATTGTGCCCCGGCAGGGAAGAAAGTCACCACTTGCCGGATAGCTGGTGACGGCGGCCACATCCCGGCCGTAGCGTGGGAGCACGATGAGCGAATTCATGAGCCAGACCGATGCCTTCACCTGGGCGATGGAATCCGACCCCCGGCTGCGGTCGACGGTGGTCACCGTGATCCTGTTGGATTCCTCCCCGGACTGGGATGTGGTCCGCGAGCGTTTCGAAGCACTGTCGCGCACGCTGCCGATCTGGCGGCAGCGGGTGGTCGAATCACCGCGGCCGGCGCCGCCCCGGTGGGAGGACGCCCCGGATTTCGACATCGCCTTCCACATGCGGCGGGTGTCGGCACCGCAGCCCGGCAACCTCGACGGCGTGTTGGAGATGGCGCGGGTGGCGGCGATGGCCGACTTCGACCGGGCCCGGCCGCTGTGGACCGCGACGTTGATCGACGGACTCGACGACGGCGGCGCGGCGGTGCTGTGCAAGTTCCACCATGCGCTCACCGACGGGGTCGGCGGCGTGCAGATCGCCATGCACCTGTTCGACCTCACCGCCGAACCGCGGTCGCTGGAGTCGGTGCACAACCAGTCCGAGCACCCCGAGGTCCACGAGCATGGTCTGCTCAGCGGCTATCTCGATGTCCTGCGCTATGACCTGGGCCTGGTGAGCCAGGCGGTCAGCGGTGCGGTTCGCAGCGCACCCAAGGCGCTGTTCGACGTGGTGCGCCACCCGTTGCAGACCGCCGCCGCCGCCGGGGAGATGACGGCCTCGGTCTACCGCACCATGCGTCCAGTCCGCGAGACCGGGTCGCCGTTGATGAAGGAACGCACCCTGGTTCGGCGGTTGGCAGTGCACGAGGTTCCGTTGCCGAAACTCAAGGATGCGGCCCACTGCGGCGGGGGCGCACTCAACGACGCGTTCGTCGCCGGGATCGCCGGCGGGCTTCGGCGCTACCACGAGAAGCACGGCGTGAGGGTCGGTGACCTCCATCTGACGATGCCCATCAGCGTCCGCACCGACGATGACACCGAGGGCGGCAATCACATCACGCTGGCGCGCTTCGACGTTCCGGTCGGGGTGCCCGACCCCGCCCAGCGGATCAGCGAGACCCGGGAACGCACCAATAAGGTGCGCAACGAGCGCTCCACGCCGTACATCCAGATCATCGCCGGCGCCATGAACCTGATGCCGCGCTCCTACATCGGCTCGGTGCTGCGCAAGGTGGACTTCCTGGCCAGTGACGTCCCCGGGGTGCCGGTGCCGGTCTATCTGGCCGGGGCCAAGGTGACGGTGCAGTATGCCTTCGGCCCCACCATCGGGTCGGCGGTGAACGTGACGTTGCTGACCTACGTCGATACCTGCGCGTTGGGCATCGACGTCGACACCGGCGCCATCCCGGACTTCGACGAGTTCTACGCCTGCCTGGTGGAGGGCTTCGACGAGGTTCTCGCACTGGCCGACTGAGGGCCGTTCAGCGAACGACGGGTGCGCGGATCGCTGCGGGTCCGGGTTGGCAGCGGATTTCCCGCCTTGGGCTATGCTCGGCATGTTTGCTGAACTCGGAGGGGAATCAGATGCACAGCCACGTCGCTAGGGACCGTTTGGTCTACCCAGCCGCCGTCTTGCTCACACTCGGCCTGGTCAGCATCCCGCACAGTCCCGGGTCGGCGACGACGGGCCCGCGGCTCACCGAGTTTGCCGCCGTCCAACTGCAGGCCGAAGTCACCGCCCTGGTCACCGGAATCGCCGACGCCGCCGAGGCGGCGCCACCCGGCGCGGCCGCGAGCATCCTGCCCGGGACTGGCGCCGGCGCGGCGGCGACGAGTTGCACCTACCCGTGCACGATCTTCGACAAGTTCCTGGAGAGCCTGCCGGAGGACATCCGCTACGCCCTGCTGCCCGCGGTGTACAGCATTGCCTGGGTGATCGGTCTGGTGATGGCCCCGGTGGTGCTGGTGACCTCCGCGCTGTTCGGCTGGCCGTACTCGTTGGGCCCGGCGGCCTCCACCACGGCGGGAACCACCCCGGAGACCAATCCCGATAGCTCGCCTGCACCGGCTGAGGTGACTGCTGCGGTTGGGGACCGGTCTGTGACGCCGATCGACGATGCTGCCGATGGCGGTGTGGCCGTGGAGATCTCGACCGCGACTGAGAATCCCGAGTCGGGGGTCCGGATGCATCGCGACATCCGCGGGGAGACGGCTCCGGTTGTCGGCAGCGAAGTGCCCCAGATCACGATCGCGGTGGCTGAGGTCGCCGACACGGTCGGATCCGAGGTCCCGGCCCCGTCCGAGGTCCCGGCCCCGTCCGAGGTCCCGGCCGCAACCGACGTGCCGGCGGCAACCGAGCTAACCGATGTGCCTGCTGACGCGGCCGATGTGCCGGTCGAGGCGGCCGATGTGCCGGTCGAGGCGATGACTGCGACCGACGAACCGGCCCCGGTCTCCCCCCGCTCGGCCGAGGACCGAATCGGCTCCGCACAGGCCGACAACTCGGACTCCGCACCGAAACGGGCTCGGGCGGCTACGCGCTCAGTTCGATGACCTCGGCGTCGGCGACGCCGTCATAGCGGCCGGGGGTACAGGTCAGCACGATGACCTGGCCGCGGTCGCCGACGGTGTTGAGCACCCCGCTCATCTTCTCCAGCCGGTCGGGATCGCTGAACCCCAAGGCGTCGTCGATGATCACCGGCACGGTGTCCTCCGCGGCGACCAGCGCCGCCCCGGCAAGCCGGGCCAGAATTCCCAGTTGCTCCTTGGCGCCGCCCGACAGTGAGTCGTAGGGCACGGTGCAGCCGTCCAGCGTGCGGGTCTGGATGGTCAGCTCGGTGTCGACGTCAACCTCGAAGCTGGGGCCGAACACCTCCCGGCCCAGTCGCTCCAACTCGGCGCGGTAGGGCCGCACGTAGCGCTGCCGGGTGTTGTCCCGGTGCCGGATCATCGTGGTAAGCAGCAACTGTGCAGACTGGGCGCGCTCATGGATGCGGGCGTACTCGGCGCGGGCACGTTCCAGTTCGGCCTGCGCCTCGTCCAACTGCCCCTGCCGGCCTTCGCTGCCGATGACTCCCAATTCCGCCCCCAGGGCATGCAATTCCAGGGTGGTGCGGTCACGTTTGGCGGCGATGGTGTCGACCGCGTCGGATGCGGCTGCCAGTTCGGACTCGACGGCGGCGGGTTCGGCGGCGTCGTAGCGTTCGGCGAGCGCGCTCACCGCCGCGTCTGCCCGGCGCTGCGCGTCGGCGTCGGCGGAGGCTTGGGCCGCAATCGCCTCATCGGAGATGACGGCGCGCAGCGTCGCCAACTGCTCTCGGACCAGGGCGAATTCGGCCTCGGCGGTCTGGCGCCGATCGTGCTGCACGGTGGCCTCGGTGGCTTTCGCGGTGTGCACCGCTGTCGCCGCCTCGGCAGCCTGCTGATGGGTGTCGGCATCACCACGGGCTGCGCGCAGTGCGGCGTCGGCAGCCTTCAGGTCCGCCAGTGCCGTCTCGGAATCGACCTGCTCGGAGCCGGCCACCGCTGCGAGCAGTTCAGCCAGTCGGACCCGCACCTCGGCGGTGTCCTCACCGTCGCACAACCCCTCCAGTTTTGCCGCCAACGTGCCGCGCTTCTCGGTGAGCTCGCGGCGTGCGGTGTCCAGTGCACGCGCTGCGGTGAGATCCGGGACCCCGGCGGAAGCCAGCTCCCGATCCAGACGCTGTTGTGCAGCAGTCAGATCGGCCCGAAGTTTGACTGAACTGGCGCCGGGGTCGACCCGCACGGTCAGCACACCGGGCACGTCCACCGTGACTTCGGCCGACGCGGGCTGGACCCAACTCTGGCCCGCGGGCAGGGTGCGTGGCTGTCCATCGACGGTGATCTGCAATTCGACGGCCGGGGTGAACGCGACGGTGGCGGCGTCGGCGTGCAACTGCGCCTCGATGCGGGCAACCTCCTGTCCGTGCCGCTCGATCTCGGCCAGCTGATCGGCGGTGAGCGTGATGCCGCAGAGCCGCTCGGCGATCTCGGCCAGTTCCTTCTCGACGCCGTCGATGCCGGCCACCCGCGACGTCAGCCGCTCGGCCTCGTCACGAGCGGTGCAGGCCTGCGCTGCCGCACGGGCCGCCTCCAAGCGCTGCTGGGCGGCCTGCAGCGCAGCGGCGGACTGCGCGGCGGCCTGCGCCGCGGCCGTCGCCGACGCCTGTGCCTGGGCTTGCTGCTGCTGGGCCTCGGCGAGGCTGGCGTGCAACGCCGAGAGGGTGGTGGCGCGGCGCTCGCCGTCGGCGACCAACTGCTGGCGCTGACCGTTGGCCAGTGCCGAATTGGTGCCGGCGACGGCGGCATCGGCGGCGGCCAGCCGGGCCTGACGTAACTGCTCGCGCAGTTCGGCCAGGGTGGCGGCGGACTTCCGGGCCGCGGTCAGCCGGTCGAGGGCCGGGGTGAGCGCGGCGTCGAACCGCTGGAGCGTCGACGTCAGCGACTCGTGGCGGGCGATCCGCTCGTCGACCTCCTCGACCGCGCGCTGGCAGCGGGCCGCCTCCGACTCGGCGAGGTTCACCCGTTCGATGACCGCCTTCCACACGCCGGTAGGCCGGCCGGTTGCAGTGAAGTACTTCAGATACTCGGCGTCCACCCGGTCGATGAGCAGCGAATCATCCCCGGTCGGGGCGGTGTCGGCTTCCCCGGCGGCGGCATCGAGCGCGCGGGACAGCGCATCGGAGCCGGAGAGGTTCACCGCGGTGGTCGACGACGACTGCAGCACCCGCTGTGCTTCCCACAGCTTGGTGTCGAGCGTCTCGCCCAGCATCGCCTCGACCCGCTCATGGGCGGCGTCGCCGGAGAGATTTCCGCGGGCGGGCTCGATCATCTCCAGTTCGGTCTGGGTCTTCTTGTGGAAACGCTTCCGGTAGACGAATCGGTAAGGACCGGTGCTCATCTCGGCTTCGACTTCGGCTCCGACGTCGGCGTGGGCGGGTTTGACCGCTTTGACGTCCCGGTGCGAGGAACGATCGCGGTAGGTGAGCAGCAGATCCAGCGCCTCGAGCATCGAGGACTTGCCGACTTCGTTGGGGCCGCAGACCACCACCACCCCCTGATCCGGGAAGGTGATCTCGCGGTCTCCCACGCCGCGGAAGTTGGTCAGACGCAACCGGTGCAGGATCACGCGGCGCTCCCTTGCTTGAGGCGCAGCAGCAGCGCCAGGGCTCCGCGGGCCGCATCGGCGTCGGCGTGCTCGGAGCGGGCGGTCTGCACCAGTTCGGCGACCGCGTCCGCGGCGAACCCACCGATACCGAGGTCGTCGAACTCATCGTCGGCGGGCATCACGGCGATGTCGGTGTTGCGCTCCCAGATCCGCAGGGCGGCGAACCGCCGGGACTGCCGGTCGATGCACGTGTCCAGCGCCGCGCGGTCGGTGACGGTCAAGGTGCCGACCAAGCCGAGTTTGACCACCGTGCGGTCCTTGTCGGACAGCTCGTCGAGGTTGAGGTTCACATCGGCGATGTCGCGGCTGTTGTTGACCTCATGGCGCAAGGTGACGAATCGCCACGTACCCACGGAGCGGGTGTCGACGCTCACCGGATGCGCCGGGTCGTCGAGGTCGAGGTCGACGACCAGGACATGACCGGAGTCGGCTTCTTTGTGGTCGAAGTTGGTGACCTCTGGTGAACCGGAGTACCACACCCGGCCGCCGCTGCCCACCTGGGTGCGAGAGTGCTTGTCCCCGAGGGCGACATAGTGCACCGCACCCCGGTCGATGGCACCGGCCAGGCCGGCCATCGCGATCTGGGCGGGGTTGTCGCGATCGGGGTCCAGAACGTCGACGGCGCCGTGAGCCAGCAGGATCCGCGCGGCGGAGTCCGCCGGCAGGTCGGTGAGCACCTCGGCGGTCAGATCAGTCGTCGGCTTCTTGGATCGCCATGGCGCGGCGACGATTTCCAGGCCCGGTCGGACTTCCCAGACTCCGGCGCGGTCGAGCACAGTCACGTTGTCCGGGCACTCGGCTTCAAACAGCGCACTGGTGTACACCGACGAGGCGTCCAACGGGTCGTGATTGCCGGGCAGCAGGTAGACCGGGACGTCGATGGCCCGCATGGCATCCAGCGACTGACTGATCACCCGGGGCGCCAACTGGTTGGCGTCGAAGACATCGCCGGCTACCACGACGAATTCGGCCCCGGTCTCCCGGGCCACCGCGCCGATCGCGACGAGGGCGTCACGACGGGCGGCCGAGTAGCGGGCCTGGGCGTCCTCTTCGAGGAAGTGTCGCGTCATTCCCAGTTGCCAGTCCGCGGTGTGCAGGAACTTCATTACCCTCGACGTTCCTTTCCTCGCTGATTGCTGTCGGCGCGAGTGTAGGTCCGGGGTCTGACAAGTCCGGGGACCTCGATCGGCATGTGCCCTAATCTGGGACCAATGAGAACACTGGTGCTGATGCGACACGCGAAATCGGACTATCCCGGCGGGGTGGCCGACCATGACCGGCCGCTGGCCGAACGCGGGGTCCGGGAGGCCGGCCTGGCCGGGGACTGGTTGCGGGCCAACGCACCACAGATCGACGCGGTGCTGTGCTCATCGGCGGTGCGGACCAGACAAACCCTGGAACGCACCGGGGTGCCGGCGCCGGTGAGCTATCTGGACCGCCTCTACGGGGCCAGTCCGGGCGACGTGATCGACGAGATCACCAAGATCGGCGAGGACGTCGCCACCCTGCTGGTGGTCGGACATGAACCCACCACCAGCCACCTCGCGCTGGGACTGGCCGGCCCCGGCAGCGACCGCGGCGCCGCCGAGCAACTCGCCCGGAAATACCCGACGTCGGCGATCGCAGTCCTGCAGGTGCCCGGGCCGTGGGCCGGACTGCAACTCAGCGGCGCGCAGTTGGTGACATTTCACGTACCGCGGTGAACGCGCCGCGGATCAGGAGTTGGTGGCCAGCGTCAGTTCCATCAGTTTGATGGCCTGGGCGCAGGCGTCGGTGCCCGGTGTCTGGGGGTTGACCCACCAGCCCACCACCCCGGCGGCGTCGGCGGCCACGCCGCATCCGCCGTTGGGATCGTTGCCGCGCATCACGATCGCCGCGATGCCGTTGACCGCCCGGTTTTCGACCTTGTAGTTGTAGGCCTCGGCGACCTTGCGCTCGTTGTCCAGGCTGCCCTGTTCGAACCACATCCGGGTGATGTCGACCAGTCCGGTCGTGCTGAGGGCCTGCCAGCGACAGATCGCCCCGACAAAGGTGCTCTGGATGTCCAACGGGTCCGCGCCCACTGTCTTGGCCAGGATGTCGGTGGTCAGCACATCGCACTCTTTGAGCAGGTTGGGGTACTTGTCGGCCGATTCGCCTCGGGCACCTCCGGTGCCGGCCTTCATCGCCGTGCCCTCGACGGTCGTGGCGCAACCCGCCAGCACCAGGGCACCAAGCGCCGCCGCGGCCGCACCCGCGGTCACCCGGCGCCTCAGCGGCCCGCTCATTTCGCGTTCACGATCGACAGACGGGTCAGTTCCTTGGCCACGTCGCAGGCCGGCGGGTAGGGCTTTTCGGCGAAGCTGACCGACCACTCGATGAAGTCGTCGTCGAACTGAATCCCGATCTCGCACAGACTCTCCCCGAGCAACGGGTCGTCGTTGACTGCGATGAATCCGCTCCGGCCCTCGATGACGATGTCCTCCACGCTGGTGCGGGACAGTTCCTGGGTCTTGCGCTCGCGTCCGATCGGGCTGCCCCTGAACCAGTTGAACGAGAAGTGCGGGCCGAGGATGCCGCCGGCGGCCAGCCACTGGCAGCCGATCGGGTTCACCGCGGTGCGGACCAGTCCGGTGATCCGGGTCTGCTGGGCCATAGTCTCATCACTGATACCGCCGCACTCGGGGAACGTCGGACCGTGCCGGCCCTCTTTGGCCACCGGGGCGCCGGACTCCTGCGACTGCGATTGGGCCTGATCGGGACTGGCGGCATCCGAGCACGCCGACAACGTGCCGATCACCGCAACGGCGGCCACCCCGGCCACGACCGTGCGCACCGCGTTCATCCGGTCCTGCTCTCTGTCACAGCATGCACTGTAGCGCCAGGCCCCGGCCAGGCTGCCGACACACCGGCTGAACAGCCTGTTTGTCGCAACTTCGAGGTGTGGGACAGTTACGAAATGCTCCTCGGGCTGGTGCGGCGCTATGTCCGGCCGTACCGGCGACTGGTGGCCGCGGTCATGGTGCTGCAAACACTGAGCGCGCTCGCCTCGCTGTATCTGCCGACGATCAACGCCGCGATCATCGACGACGGCGTCGCGACCGGCAACACCGCACTGATCACCCGCATGGGTCTGCTGATGCTGGCGGTGACGGCGGCTCAGGGTCTGTGCGCGGTCGCGGCGGTGTACTTCGGGTCCCGCACCGGGACGGGGTTCGGCCGGGATCTGCGTGCGGCGATGTTTCGCCACGTCATCGGCTTCTCCGAGGCCGAGACGGCGCGGTTCACCGCCCCGTCGCTGCTGACCAGGACCACCAACGACGTCCAGCAGATTCAGACCCTGGTCCAGATGACCGCGACGGTCCTGGTGACCGCTCCGATCATGTGCGTGGGGGGCGTGGTGATGGCGCTGCACGAGGACGCCGGGCTGTCCTGGCTGCTGTTGGTCAGCGTGCCGGTCCTGGCCGTCGCGAACTATCTGATCGTGGTCCGGATGCTGCCGGTCTTCCGCAGCATGCAACGGCTGATCGACGGAATCAATCGGGTCCTGCGCGAGCAGTTGTCCGGGATCCGGGTGGTGCGGGCGTTCGCCCGGGAGCCGTTCGAGACGGCCCGGTTCGACGCCGCCAACCGGGCGGTGTCCGATGCCGCCCTGACCGCCGGCCGCTGGCAGGCGCTGATGTTGCCGGTGACGACGCTGACCATCAACATCTCCAGCGTCGCCCTGATCTGGTTCGGCGGGTTGCGCATCGAGGCGGGTCAGATGCAGGTCGGCTCCCTGATGGCGTTCCTGGCCTATTTCCTGCAAATCCTGATGGCGGTGCTGATGGCCACCCTCATCCTGGTGATGTTGCCGCGCGCCGCGGTGTGCGCCGAGCGGATCACCGAGGTGCTCGATACCGAACCGGGGTTGACCAACCCGTCGGCACCCCGGCGCCCACCCGGCGGCATCCGCGGTGAACTCACACTGGAGGGGGTCAGCTTCCGCTATCCCGGCGCCGAACGCCCCGTCCTGCAGGACGTCAGCTTCACCGCCTCGCCGGGGACCACCACGGCGATCGTGGGCGGCACCGGATCGGGCAAGTCGACCCTGGTGGCGCTGATCTGCCGGCTCTACGACGTGACCGGTGGATCGGTGCAGGTCGACGGCATCGACGTCCGGGACTATGACACCGAGGAACTGTGGTCGGCGGTGGGTCTGGTGCCCCAGCGCGGCTACCTGTTCTCCGGAACGGTGGCCGAAAACCTGCGCTACGGCAAGGCCGACGCCACCGATGAGCAGATGTGGGCGGCGCTGCAGATGGCCGCGGCCGACGACTTCGTCCGGGCCCATCCGGGCGGGCTGGACATGCCGATCGCCCAAGCCGGCATGAACGTCTCCGGCGGCCAGCGGCAGCGGTTGGCGATCGCCCGGGCGATGATCCGCGCGCCGCGCATCTATCTGTTCGACGACGCGCTGTCGGCCCTCGATGTCGGCACCGATGCACGGGTGCGGTCCGCGCTGCGGGCCGCTGCCGCTGAGTCGACGGTGATCATTGTGGCGCAACGTATTTCGACGGTCATGGCGGCGGACCAGATCGTGGTTCTCGACGCCGGCCGAGTCGTCGGAGTCGGGACGCACGAGGCACTGCTCGCCGATTGCCCGGCCTATGCGGAGTTCGCCGACTCCCAGACCGTCGGCGTGGGCGGTGGACCGTGACCGCCCCGCCGATGCGGGCCGGGGTGCGGGCGGTGCTGGCCGACCCGGAGTTGGCACGCTCACGGGACTTCCGCGGCTCAGCCCTTCGACTGCTGCGGCGGTTGACCCCGCACCGCGGTCCGACCGCGGCGGTCCTGGCCATGGCCGTTGCAGGGATCGCGCTGTCGGTGATCGGCCCCCGGGTGCTGGGCCACGCCACCGATCTGTTGTTCAACGGCTTCATCGGCCGACGCCTGCCGACCGGGATCACCAAGGCCCAGGCCATCGCCGAGGCTCGGGCCCGCGGCGACGACCGGTTCGCCGAACTGCTGTCCGGAATGAATGTGGCGCCCGGGCAGGGCATCGACTTTCCCGCCGTCGGCCGCACCCTGTTGCTCGCGATGGCGCTGTATATCATTGCGGCACTGCTCATCTGGGGTCAGGCACGATTACTCAACGTGATCGTGCAACGCACCGTGATGGCGCTGCGGGCCGATGTGCAAGCCAAGATCAGTCGGCTACCACTGTCCTACTTCGATTCCCGCCAGCGTGGGGAACTGCTCAGCCGGGTGACCAATGACGTCGACAACATCGCGACCTCGGTCGCGCTGACGATCAGCCAACTGCTCACCGCCGTGCTCACCGTCGTCGCGGTGCTGGTGATGATGCTCATCATCTCCCCGTTGCTGACACTGATCACCGTCGCACTGGTTCCGTTGTCGCTGTTGGCGATCCGGGCGATCACCCGCCGGTCGCGCACACTGTTCGTGGCGCAGTGGACCAACACCGGGCGACTGGGCGCCCACATCGAGGAGACCTACAGCGGCTTCACCGTGGTCAAGACGTTCGGTCATCGCAAGTCGGCCAACGCCACGTTCGATCGGCTCAACGATGAGGTGTACCAGTCTAGTTTCGGTGCGCAGTTCTTCTCCGGCCTGGTGTCCCCGGCGACCATGATCATCGGAAACCTCGGCTACGTCGCGGTAGCGGTGGTGGGCGGATACCAGGTCGCCACCGGGCAGATCACCCTCGGCAGTGTGCAGGCGTTCATTCAGTACGTCCGGCAGTTCAACCAGCCGTTGACCCAGCTGGCCGGGATGTACAACACCCTGCAGTCCGGCGTGGCCAGCGCTGAGCGAGTGTTCGAGTTCCTCGACGAGCCCGAGGAATCAGCCTGCGCGGCAGCCGATCTGCCTCCCGGGCCTGGGCGGGTGGAGTTCTGCGATGTCAGCTTCGGCTACCGCCCCGACACACCGGTCATCGAGGATCTGTCGTTGATCGCCGAGCCCGGCAGCACGGTGGCCATCGTCGGCCCGACCGGCGCCGGGAAAACCACCTTGGTCAATCTTTTGATGCGGTTCTACGACCCCGACTCCGGCGCCATCCTGATCGACGGCGTGGACATCGCCACAGTGAGTCGCCGGTCGCTGCGGTCCCGCTTCGGGATGGTCCTCCAGGACGCCTGGCTATACGGCGGAACGATCGCCGAGAACATCGCCTACGGGCGGCCGGAGGCCACCGCCGAGGAAATCGTGGCGGCGGCGCGGGCCGCGCGGGTGGACACTTTTGTCCGGGCGCTGCCCGACGGCTATGAAACCCGGATCAGCGACGACGGCAGCAAGATCAGCGCCGGCGAGAAGCAGCTGATCACCATTGCCCGAGCGGTCCTGGCCCAGCCGCAATTGCTGATCCTGGATGAGGCCACCAGTTCGGTGGACACCCGCACCGAACTGCTGGTCCAGCAGGCGATGGTGGAACTGCGCCGGGGCCGGACGAGCTTCATCATCGCCCACCGGCTCTCGACGATCCGCGACGCCGACCTGATCGTCGTGATGGACCGCGGACGCATCCTCGAGCAGGGCAGTCACGCCGAGCTGCTGGACCGCCGAGGGGCGTACTGGCAGATGGTGCAGACCTGAGGCGAGCGCTTTTCTACGGCTGGGGGCCCTGGGTTCGCAGATCGTCCACCTCAGCCATCGCCTGCCGCAGCTTGGCCAGCCAGTCCTCGGCATGTTCACCGACCAGGCGCACGCACCAGGCGAGGGCATCCGACCGCGATCGGGCCACTCCGGCATCGACCAGGGTGTCGAGGACCCGCCGTTCCGGTTGCCGAAGCCGGGTCATGACCGGCACCGAGATGTGGGTGAACAGGAACGTCTCCGGTGCCTCACCGACGACGATCTCCACACCCCAGGAGACTTTGCGACCGTAGCGCTGCTGGGCCTCATCGGCGATCCGCATCCGCTCGCCCCGGGTGTCCTCGCGGAACCGCGACGCCCGCCCGGCCGCCCGGGCGGCTGTCTCGTCCGGCTCGGCGGGCAACCGGCCGATCACGATGATTTCCTCGCGGTCGACGATCACAGCAGGATCGGTGTCGAACCAGCCAGTCGGAAGCCGACCGGCGAACCATTCGGCGGCGTCACCGGCGTTCGGCTGATCGGCGAACTGCCAACCGCCGGCCCGGCCAGACCGTGTGCTCTGTTTCATGATTACATGATTACACCGTTTCTGTGGTTGCGCCAGGGGTTCGCGCCCGGTGAACAGAAGCGCCCAGTGCGCAGAACTCACGACCCCCGGCAGCCATGCCCTGGATAATGGCCAGATGGCAGGAAATGAGCTCGATCCTCAGCGCGCCCGGGCCGCCCGGGACATCGTCCGTCAGCATCCGGCGATGGCGCTTTTCGCGGTGTCCCCCGTCCTCGTGGCCGTCGGGGTGGTGTGGTGGCTGGCCGGAGCCGGCTGGGCGATCGTCCTGCTGGTGGTCGCGCTGGTCGCGGGCGGTATGGCCGTCCTGCGCAAGCGCTAAGCCTCCGGTTCGGCCCGGCGGGCCCGATACACCTTCACCTCGCCGGCGATCCCCTTCAGCCTTCTGGTGCCGGCGAAGGACCATCCGAACCCCGGCTTGTCCCCGATCTGGTCGCGGGCAGGCCCGGACACCAGCACGGCTCCCGGCCGGGCGATGGACGTGATCCGGCTGGCCAGGTTGACCGGACTGCCGAACCAGTCCCCGGCGCGGCTCACCGCAGATCCGTAGGCCACTCCGATCCGCAGCCGAGGCAGCGCCTCGTCGGCCGCTGCGCCGTCGAGGAGGTCCAGCATCGCCTCCAGCAGGCCCGCGGGTTCGGTCGAGACGAACATCACCGCGTCGCCGATGGTCTTGATGAACCGCACCGGCGGCCCAGCCACGTCATGGCCCAACTCGGCCAGCCGGTTGGCCAGCTGTTCGAGGTCTCCGGGCGGCAGTTCTTCGCCCAGTGCTGTGAACCCGACCAGATCGGCGAACGCGGCGCCGATCATCTTGGCCTCGGGCAGTGGGACGCCCGCGGCACGCTCACTGGCATTGACCGCATCGGTTTCCAAGGTGTGGCGCAACTGCAGCAGCAGCAGATCGTTGATCATCGGGCCGAGCAACGGTGCGGCGGCACTGACCAGCGCGAGCGTGCCCTGCGCGGTGTCGAGTTCACTGGCCCCGGGTTTGAGCACCGTGGCCAGCGCCGCCACGTTCATGACTTCGGAGGCGTTGGCCAGCCCCTGGGCCAACACCCGCACGATGTTGAGCATCAGGTCGGGGTCGAAACCCAGATCGAGGAACCGTTTGATGTACACCGCCGTGTCGCCGTCGGCACGTGTGAACAACGCCGCGTCAGGGTCGTCGACGTGCGGGAGCCCCGCCGCCCGCTGGAATCTGGTCAGGTTCTCCAGGTCCAGACCGACCGCCTCGCTGATCTGCCGGGCCGACACCTGCGAGCCGTCATAACCCAGGACCCGGCGGGCCGGCAGCAGCATCGGGGAGATCGACGCACCGATCTCCTCGACGGAGAAACCCTGCCGCACAAGCCATTCGATCAACTCGGCGCGCTCCGCGCGGGTCCGGCCGGTCAAACCGTCCAGCAGCCCGGAGGACTCGGCGTCAACGGTCACGACACCGCGGGGCGGCGGTCCGCCCAGGGCCGGGCCTTCTCGATCTGGCTGCTCAGCGACAGCAGCGTGACCTCATCGGAGGGCCGCCCCACCAGTTGCACCGACACCGGCAGGTTCTCGCCCTCCAAGAACCACGGCACCACGGCGGCGGGTTGGCCGGTGGCGTTGAAAATGGCGTTGAACGGGACCCGCGGGGCCACCAGGGACAGGGTGCTCACCCCGCCGCGGCGCTGGTACTGCCCGATCCTGGACGGGCCGGTGGCGGTGCCGGGGGTGATCAACACGTCGACGTCGTCGAAGATCGAGCCCACCCGCGCCGCCAGGGTGGCCTCGGCCGCCCGGACCCTGGCGATCTGGCTCTCCGGGATCAGCCCACCGATCCGGACGATCGCCCGGGTCCGCGGCTCCAGCCGTTCGGGGTGCGGCAGTTTCTGCACATCCTCGTAGACCCCGCGCCACATCCGCGGCAGCACATGGCCGTACATCGCCCAGGCCGGGTAATCCGGGTCGCGCCAGAACACTTCGTGGCCGAGGTCGCGAAGCAGACTCTCCACCCCGTCGAGGGCCCGCTGCTGGGCGCGCCCCACCCGGGCGATGACGGTGGGAGGAAGCTTGGCGCTCAGAGCAATTCGCAGCCTGCCTGGCTTACGGGCGGCGGCTTTGACGAACCCGCCCCGCGGCGCCTTGCCGTCGTGAGTGGCGTCGAGGAACAACGCTGCGTCCTCCACGGTGCGCGACAGCGGACCGTTGACACTCAGGCCCAGCCAGGGGTCCTCATGCGGACCGATCGGCACCCGGTCACGCTGGGGTTTGAGGCCGAACAATCCGCACCAGGTGGCCGGGATACGGATCGACCCGGCACCGTCGGAGCCCAACGCCAGCGGCGCCAGGCCGGCGGCCACCGCCGCCGCGCTGCCACCGCTGCTGCCGCCGGGGGTGTAGGCCAGATCCCACGGGTTGTGGGTGGCGCCGAAGCCGACGGTCTCGGTGAACGGCCACAGCATCATCTCCGGGACCGCGGTTTTGCCCAGGATCACCGCGCCGGCTTGTCGCAGCCGTCGCACCACTTCGCCGTCGGCGGTGGCCGGCAGGTCGTAGGCGTTGCTGCCGAAGCAGGTGTACTCACCGACGACGTCGACGTCGTCCTTGATCGCGACGGGGACACCGAGCAGGGGCAACCGCTCACCGGCTTCGAGGCGCTGCTGGGCGTCGGCGGCCTCTTTGCGGGCGGTTTCGGTCATCACCACCCGGAAGCTGCGCAACTCCGAGTCGAACCGGGCTATGCGATCCAGGTAGCGTTCCAGCAGCGCAGGTGCGGTGATCGCGCCGCCGGCGAGCATGCGGGCCTGCTCGGCGGCGCCTGCGAAGGCGAGGTCGGTGGCGTCCACTGGAGGCAGCGTAGCCGCTGGTCCCGGCCGGACCCGTTACGGTGGTCCGATGCCCTGTATCTTCTGCGAGATCGTCGCCGACAGAGCACCTGCTGTGCGGGTCTATGAGGATGCGGACTACCTCGGTTTCCTGGACATCCGGCCCTTTACCCGGGGTCACACCCTGGTGATCCCCAAGCAGCACAGCGTCGACCTGACCGACACCCCCGCGCCCACCCTGGCCGGCATGCTGAGGGTCGGGCAGCGCATCGCCCAGGCCACCCGGGCCTCCGGATTGGCGGCTACCGGCAACAACGTGGCGATCAATGACGGCAAGTCAGCCTTCCAGTCGGTGTTCCACATCCATCTCCATGTTGTCCCCCGTCGCGACGGGGACAGGGTTTCCTTTTTCAAAGGGGTTCTGCTGCGCCGGGATCCGGACCGGGAAGCCACCGGGCGACTGCTGCGCGACGCCGTGGCGGCGCAGCCATGAGCACGCTCGCCGAGAAGGCACTCGGGACGTTCGTCCGGGTGCACGACTCGGTCTATCAGCGCTCCCAGGGCTGGATCGGACACCGCATCCCCGGCGCGCCGAACAGCTTGCTGCTGCACACCGTCGGCGCCAAGACCGGCCTGCCGCGCACCAATTCGCTGTCCTACGCCCGGGACGGCCGTGACTACCTGGTGGTGGCCTCCAATGGCGGTGACCCCCGCTCCCCCGGTTGGTATCACAACCTGAAAGCCAATCCCTCCGTTGAGATCAACGTCGGCCGGCGGCGCTTCGCCGTCACCGCTGCCACGGTTCTGCCCGCTGATCCCGACTATGCCCGGTTGTGGCGAATCGTCAACGCCAACAATGCAAACCGCTATGAGGCCTACCAGGCCAAGACCACCCGGGGTATCCCGGTGATCCGGCTGACGCCTTAGCGTTTCCAGCCTCAGCTGTCACTTCTGTCCCCGACGCGAACGGGCACTGTTGGTGCCCACCTTGTAGCGACAACGTCGCGTTCCCCCAGTTCCAGCGCGAAAGTCCCCAGCGCGAAACTCCCAGCGCGAACGCCCCGCCACAAGCCCCCTCAGCCGAGGGCCTGTCGCTCAAAGGTGGGCACACGGGCTATGGCTTCGGATCGCGCACTATCGAACACCCGCCCGGCAGGCCACGTCTGTGAAGATCTCGTCGAGCATCGCCGGGGTGAGTCGGCCGGTGAACATGTTCTGCTGGCTGGGGTGATAGCAGCCAAGCAGCGTCAGCCCAGAGCCGATCGTCGCGACCGCACCATGGCCGAACTTCGGCCTCGGCGGGTCGGCACCGAGCAGTTCGAGCGCAGCCTGCCAGGCGAACCCGCCCAACGCCACGATCACGCGAACATGCGCTGAGATCAGCCGCCACTCCGCGGTCAGCCACGGCGCGCACGTCGCCCGCTCCTGCGGTGTCGGGGCGTTGGCCGGCGGTGCGCATCGCACCGCCGCGGCCACCCGAATCATGCTGGAGCTCAGTCCATCTGCGGCGTCGACACTCACCGGCGAGTTCACCAGGCCGGCTCGGTGCAGGGCGGCGAACAACTGGTCGCCGGACCGGTCGCCGGTGAACACCCGCCCGGTCCGGTTACCGCCGTGGGCCGCCGGTGCCAATCCGAGGACCAGGATCCGCGGCTGCCGCGAGCCCCACCCGGTGATCGGGCGGCCCCAGTAGGGCTGTTCGGCGTAGGCACGACGTTTGGCGACGGCGACCTGCTCTCGCCAGTCGACCAGACGCGGGCAAGCCCGGCAGACGCTCACCTCGGCATCCACGACACCGAGATCCGTGGCGGCGGCCGCCAACCCGGCGACCCCGGCGGCGTCGTGAGCCACCGGCGTCGCCGCAGTGGCGGGGTCTCCCGGCCAGCCCGTGCCCGGCGGCACCGGAGAGTCGAACGGCGCGCCGGTGCGCGGGTGCGGCCAGGGTGTCACGGCCTCGAATCTAAGCTGCACCGGTGCGGACGTCGCGAGTGCCGGTGCTGCTCGTACTGTGCTCGGCGTTCCTGGCCGCGGCCGCCAACGGCATCTCGCTGGTGGCTCTGCCATGGCTGGTGCTGCAGCAGACCGGAAGTGCGGCATCGGCTTCGGTGGTCGCGGCGGCGGCCACCCTGCCCCTGCTGGTGGCCACCCTGATCGCCGGCACGGCGGTGGACTTCCTCGGCCGCCGGCCGGTCGCCATCCTGGCCGACGTGCTCTCCGCGCTGTCGGTGGCGGCCATCCCGGTGCTGGCACTCACCGCCGGCATGGAGGTGCTCAACACCACCGTCCTGGCGGGCCTGGCCGCCCTGGGTGCCTTCTTCGACCCCGCGGGGATGACGGCCCGGCTGTCGATGCTGCCCGAGGCGGCTCAACGCGCCGGGTGGACCCGGGACCGGACGAACAGCGTTTACGAGGCTGCGTTCAACCTGGCCTACATCACCGGTCCCGGGATCGGCGGCATGTTGATCGCGACCGTTGGTGCGATCAACACGATGTGGGTCACCGCAGGGGTGTTCGGCTGTTCGATCCTGGCGATGGCGGCGCTGCGGCTGTCCGGGGCACAGCGTCCGGAGAAGCAACCCGAGGGGGTGGTGGCCGGGGTGCTCGAGGGGTTGCGGTTCGTGTGGAACAACAAGGTGTTACGCACCCTCGGCCTGATCGACCTGGCGATCACCGGGCTGTACCTGCCGATGGAGAGCGTCCTGTTCCCCAAATACTTCTCCGACCGCAACGAGCCTTCCCAGCTGGGTTGGGTGCTGATGGCACTGTCGATCGGCGGGCTGGTCGGCGCGTTGAGCTGGACGGTGCTGTCCCGGATCACCAGCAGGCGGGCGACGGTGCTGACCGCGACGCTGACGTTCGGGATCGCCGCGGTCGTAATCGGCTTCCTTCCGCCGCTGCCGGTGATCTTGGTGCTCTCGGCGATCGTCGGCCTGGTCTACGGGCCGATCGGCCCGATCTACAACTCGGTGATGCAGACCCGCACCCCCGACCATCTGCGCGGCCGGGTGGTCGGCGTGATGACCTCGATGGCGTATGCGGCCGGCCCGGTCGGATTCATGATCGCCGGGCCGTTGGTGGATCGGTTCGGCCTGACCGCGGCCTTTCTGGCGCTGGCGCTGCCGATCGTGGTGATCGCGTTGGTGTGCCCGTGGATCCCGGCGCTGCGGGAGTTGGACGACGAGCCGAACGGCTGATGGTCCGCGCTCGGCAGCGACCTACCATTGTTTCCATGCACCCCGACCTCGACGGCCTCGCCGCAGAACTGCCCGACGGGGTGGTCGTCACCGATCCCGACATCCTGGCCTCCTACCGCCACGACCGGGCGATGGATCCCGCGGCGGGTACCCCGCTGGCGGTGGTGCGCCCCACCAAAACCGAAGAGGTGCAGACGGTTCTGCGCTGGGCCAGCGCCCACCGGGTGCCGGTGGTGCCGCGCGGTGCCGGCAGCGGACTGTCCGGCGGTGCGACGGCCCTCGACGGCGGGATCGTGCTGTCGACGGAGAAAATGCGCGACATCACCGTCGACCCGATAACCCGCACCGCGGTGGTCCAACCCGGACTGCTCAACGCCGAGGTCAAAAGTCGCGTCGCCGAATACGGGCTGTGGTACCCCCCGGATCCGTCCTCCTACGAGATTTGCAGCATCGGTGGAAATGTCGCCACCAACGCCGGCGGACTGTGCTGTGTGAAGTACGGGGTCACCACCGACTACGTGTTGGGCCTGCAGGTCGTGCTGGCCGACGGCACCGCCGTGCGTCTCGGCGGGCCGCGTCTTAAGGACGTCGCGGGCCTGAGCCTGACCAAGTTGTTCGTCGGCAGCGAGGGCACCCTCGGGGTGGTCACCGAGGTGATCCTGCGCCTGCTGCCACCGCAGCGCACCACCGCCACCGTGGTCGCGACCTTCGACTCGGTGGAGGCCGCGGCCGGTTCGGTGGTCGAGATCACCGGCACGATCCGGCCCTCCATGCTGGAGTTCATGGACGCCGTCGCCATCAACGCCGTCGAGGACAAGCTGAAGATGGGTCTGGACCGCAATGCGGCCGCCATGATGGTGGCCGCCTCCGACGACCGCGGCCCCGCCGGCGCCCAGGACGCCGAGTTCATGGCCAAGGTGTTCACCGAAGCCGGTGCCACGGAATGCTTTTCGACCGACGACCCGGCCGAGGGCGAGGCGTTCGTGGCGGCCCGCCGCTACGCCATTCCGGCGGTGGAGGCCAAAGGCTCGCTGCTGCTTGAGGACGTCGGTGTGCCACTGCCCAGGCTGGCCGATCTGGTCGGCGGCGTGGCGAAGATCGCCGCCGACGCGGGCCTGACCATCTCGGTGATCGCCCACGCCGGCGACGGCAATACTCATCCGTTGATCGTGTATGACGCATCCGACGCCGCCATGACGGCGCGGGCGGAGAAGGCGTTCGGCGACATCATGGATCTGGCGGTCGGCCTGGGCGGCACCATCACCGGCGAGCACGGCGTCGGCCGCCTCAAGAAGCCCTGGCTGGCCGGGCAACTCGGACCGGAGGCGATGGAACTCAACCGCAGGATCAAGAACGCCTTGGATCCGGACGGGATCATGAATCCGGGCGCGGTGGTCTGATTCGATCGCAGATCGGTGGTCTGATTCGATCGCAGATCGGTGGTCTGATTCGATCGCAGATCGG
>CAYXBN010000017.1:46068-72286 GCA_964463215.1 uncultured Mycobacterium sp.
AGATCGGTGGTCTGATTCGATCGCAGATCGGTGGTCTGATTCGATCGCAGATCGGCTACCCGAACGGGTGGCGGTAGCGCAGCGACGGAAACCGGGCGAACCCGCGGTCGGCGCTGAGCCAGGTCGCGTTGTTCTCCACCGCGTAGGCCGCGAGGTAGGCGTCGGCGATGTCGTTACCGGCCGCGCCGGCTTCAGTTGCCAGGCGGTGGAACACCGCCCAATGCCGTTCGCCGGGCTGTAACCGCATGGCGGCCGGAGCGGCGAGCAGCCTGTCCACAGCCTGCCAAACCTGCTCGGGGGCAGTAGGTTCGGCGAAAATGCGCCGACTGGTCATGACCCGCAGGAATCCGCTCAGAACGGCGTCGGGCAATCCCAGCGGCTCATCGGCGTTGGCCAGTTCTTCCAGAAGGTCGCGGTAGGCGGGGTGTTCGGGGAGATCCCCGCGGTGGGCGTAGATGAGGATGTTGACGTCAACGCAGCGCATCGAGCGATGACCCGTCATCGAGCGCTTCGGCGACGGCTGCGTTCGACGAAAGAACTACCCCCGGGCGCAGTCCCCCGCGCCCGGCGGCGACCACCGTATAGCGATCGGTGGTGCGCTGCTCGGCGGTACTCAACCCTCGGCGCACGGCGTCCTCCAACACGGCCGCCACCGTCCGACCGGACCGGGCGGCCAGTGCCTTGACGTCACGGTAGAGGTCGTCGGAGATTCGGATGGTCGTGCGCATGTTGGCATCTTAGCATCAGCTAATGACATCAAGATGTCAGCAGCAAGTCAGCAGCAATCGCCTCAGCCGGGGCGCACCCGGGTGAACCGGTGCAGCAGCCATGCCACCGGGATGCTCAACGCCATCGTGACGACGAAAAGCCCCGGCATCGACCCGGTGTAGACCCGCCAGTGCAGCACGTTGGTCATCGCTACTTCCATCAGGATGAGGTGGACCAGGAAGATCTCGTAGGAGATCTCCCCCAGCCAGACCATCGGCCGGCTGGCCAGCAACCGTGTGTACCAACCGGAGTGGCCGCTGGGATCAGACCCGGGATCCGCCAGGGCCAGCGGCGCCACCAGTAGCGTGGCGATCACCGCGTAGAACGCCATCTTCACCAATGCCTGCGCCAGACCGGTCGGCGAGGTCTGCGGCTCGCCGGCGATCGGCGTACAGACGATGACGAAACAGATCACCGCCAGGGGGACCGCGACGAACCCGTACACCCGAACGCCCATGAGCGCCAGTACCGCAAGGACCATCCCGCCGAGGAACCACACCAGATAGCCCGGCAACCACAGCTTGGCCCCATCGGGCAGGAAGTCGACTGTGTGCACCAGCACCAGCCAACCCAGGCTCAGCAGGGCGAGCACAGCCAGTCCGCCCAGCAGTAGGCCCGGTCGCCAAGACCGCCGGCACAGCACGACCATGAGCAGGTATGCCAGCACCGGAAGCGCCACATAAAACGCGACTTCGACTGCCAAACTCCACATTTGGGTCAGACCCTGATGCAGCAGCACGAAACCGTAGTTGTCGGTGTAGATCTGGGTCAGCGTGAGGTTGCGGAACAGCCCCCACCAGTTGTGCCCGGGGTTGGGTCCGGCGTCGCGGAAGTGGTAGATCACATACGCCGCCAGCACGGTCACGACATAGGCCGGCATGATGCGCCGCACCCGGTGCCAGGCATAGCGCTTGACCGACGGCGCCGGTGATCCGCTCGCGGCGGCTTTCACCCACGGCGTGAACAACAAGTACCCGGACAGCACGAAGAATATCGGCACGCCGATCTCCAGACGCGAGTAGGCGACGCCGGCGAAGCCGTGGGTGTACTTGCCGGTGGTGTAGGCGGCGTGGGTGGCGACAACCAGCAGTGCGGCGACTGCGCGGATGCCGGTCAGGGACGGCACCCGGTCGACGCGGGAGACGGCTTCCAGGCCGCCCTGATCGAGGTCGCTGGACGCGGTCATTGCTGGGGGCGGCGCGGCTTTCCGCCGGCGGGCCCCGACTTGCGGGGTGGACCCGTGGGGCGGCCACGGTCAGGCTTGAGGTCGATCAGCACACCCTGGATTCTGGTGTTCTCAAGCTTTTTCCAGGCCTCCTTCGGAAGCCGGGCGGGCAGCTCGACCAGCGAGTGGTCGACCTTGACGGTGATGTGGCCGAAGTCGCTGCGGTGCAAGCCGCCCTCGTTGGCGATCGCCCCGACGATCGCACCGGGATTCACCTTGTGCCGCTTGCCCACGGCGATCCGGTAGGTCGCCAGATCGTCACGCACCTTGCGGGGGGCGCGCTCGCGCTCCGGTCGTTCCCTACGCTTCTCCGGCGGCGGTTCGGTCATCAGGAACTCCGCGCCGTCGCGGCTCTGCAGCGCCAGCGCCGCGGCGATGTCGGCCATCGGCACGTCGTTGTCGCGTTCGTAGTCCTCGATCAAGCGGCGGAACATGTCCAGGCCGGGAGCGTTGAGCGCATCGGTGATGGAGTCGCGGAACTTCTCCACCCGTTGGGCGTTGACGTCCTCGACCGAGGGCAGCTGGCCCTCGATGAGCTTCTGGCGGGTCACCCGCTCGATGGAGTTCAGCAGGTGCCGTTCGCGCGGGGTGACGAACAACAGGGCGGTGCCCGAGCGGCCGGCGCGACCGGTGCGCCCGATCCGGTGTACGTAGGACTCGGGGTCGTGCGGGATGTCGAAGTTCACCACATGCGAGATGCGCTCCACGTCAAGGCCTCTGGCGGCGACATCCGTGGCGACCAGGATGTCGATGGAGCCGTCCTTGAGCGCGGCTATTGTGCGCTCCCGCACGGCCTGCGGAATGTCGCCGTTGATGGCCGCTGCCGCGAACCCGCGCGCCCGCAGCTTCTCGGCGACCTCCTCGGTGGCCTGCTTGGTGCGGACGAACACGATCATCGCGTCGCCCTGCTCGACCTCAAGCAGTCGGGTCAGCGCGTCCATCTTGCGCGGATAAGACACCTGGAAATAGCGCTGGGTGATGTTCTCGGCGGTCTGGGTCTTCGACGTGACCGTCACCTCAACCGGGTCGTGCAGGTATTTGGTGGTGATCTTCTTGATCGCCGGGGGCATGGTCGCCGAGAACAGGGCGACCTGCTTGTACTCCGGGGTGTCGGCGAGGATGCGTTCGACGTCCTCGGCGAACCCCATCTGCAGCATCTCGTCGGCCTCGTCGAGCACAAGGTAGTCCAGGTGCGACAGATCCAGGCTGCCCTTGTCCAGATGGTCGATGACGCGGCCGGGTGTTCCCACGACGACCTGCGCTCCGCGCCGCAGGCCGGCCAACTGGGGGACGTAGGACGAGCCGCCGTAGATCGGCAGCACGTTGATCTTCAGGTGCGCGCCGTAGCGGCTGAACGCCTCGGCGACCTGCAGCGCCAACTCCCGGGTGGGTGCGAGCACCAACGCCTGGGTCTGCGTGCTGGCGGTGTCGATCCGCGACAGGATCGGGATGGCGAAGGCGGCCGTCTTACCCGTCCCGGTCTGAGCCAGGCCCACCACATCGGATCCGGCCAGCAGTGCCGGGATGGTCGCGGCCTGGATCGCCGACGGCGACTCGTAGCCGACTTCGGTCACCGCCTGCAGCACCGCGGGATGAATCTGCAGTTCGGCAAAGGTATTCGGCGGTGCGGCGGGGTTTGTCATTGCCCCGGCAGTCTAGTGCCTCAGCGCGTCGGATCCGCCGCGGCTCCACCGGTGCCGGTACCGTGCTGCGGTGTGCGAACACGGCTGACCGGCGTGGGCTTCGCGGCGACCGTCGGCGCGGTCGCGGTGTTGACCGGATGTGGGTCGGGGGATTCCACGGTGTCCAAGACGCCGATGCCCTCGACGCCGGCGGCCGAACCCACCTCGGCCGCCCCCGGTACCGCGGCCGCCGAACCGCCGCCAGGACCGGCGGCCCCCGACCCGTGTGTGGTCAACCTGGCCGCTCCGGCGATCGCCCGGGCGGTGGCCGAACTGCCCCGCGATCCTCGCAGCCAGCAGGGCTGGAACCCCGAACCGGTCGCCGGCAACTACAACGAGTGCGCGCCGCTGTCAGCGGTGATCGTCAAGGCCAACACCAACGCCGCCAACCCCAACACCCGTGCGGTGATGTTCCATCTCGGCAAGTACATCCCCACCGGGGTCCCGGACACCTATGGGTTCAACGGCATTGACGCCACCCAGAGCACCGGGGACACCGTGGCACTGACCTTCGCCGGCGGGATGGGCCTGCAGAGCGTGGTGAAGTTCCGGTGGAACGGCAAGGGTGTGGAGTTGATCGGCAACACCCGCTGATCAGGCCGCCGTTCACTATGGTCTCCTGATGGACGCCGGACTGCGGATGGGCGGCGCCGCCAGGCGTAGGCAACCGCGATGGACGTTGGCAGCGCCGGTCCTGGGAATTGCCCTACTGCTGGCCACCTGGACCCGACACGACCATCCGCTGATCGTGGCGCTGATTACAGCCAGCCTGATCGCGGCGGTCCTGGCTGCCGTGCACCACGCGGAGGTTGTGGCACTCCGCGTCGGCGAACCGTTCGGCTCGCTGGTGCTGGCGGTGGCCGTCACCGTCATCGAGGTCGGACTCATTGTGATGCTCATGATCGGCGGTGGCCCCGGCGCGTCCACCTACGCCCGGAATACTGCATTCGCAGCGGTCATGATCACCCTCAACGGCATCGTCGGCCTGAGCCTGCTAGCCGGGGCGCTTCGGCACCGACTGGTGTCGTTCAACGCATCCGGTTCCGGCGCCGCACTGGCGACGGTCGTGACATTGGCCGGCGTGTGCCTCGTGCTGCCGGCCTTCACGGTCAGCGCTCAGGGCCTGGAGTATTCGGGTTCCCAACTGGCCTTCGCCGCCGTTGCGTCGCTTGTGCTCTACGGCGGCTTCGTGGCTACCCAGACCGGTCGGCACCGCGATTTCTTCCTACCGGTCGCAGCCGATCGGGACGGCACAGTGACCGGCCTGCTGGACGCGGACGGCGACGGCCACGCCGATCCGCCCTCCGCTCGGATAGCTCTATCCAGCCTGGCGCTGTTGGTGGTCTCCCTGATCGCGGTCGTGGGCCTGGCCAAGCTGCTGTCACCGGCGATCACCGACGCGGTGACCGCCGCAGGACTGCCCTATGCCGTCGTTGGCGTGGTGATCGCGCTGGTAGTGCTGGCCCCAGAAACCATTTCCGCCGTGCGCAACGCGACCCGCAATCAAGTGCAGACCAGCCTGAATCTGGCCTACGGCTCGGCAATGGCATCCATCGGCCTGACCATCCCGGCGATCGCGATTGCCATGATCTGGTTGCCCGGCCCGCTGACCCTGGGTCTTGAACCGACGCAGATCGTGCTGCTGACCCTGTCGGTGGTCCTATCGGTGCTCACCTTGGCCCAGGGCCGTGCGTTGGCCCTGCAGGGCTTGGTGCATCTGGTTCTGCTGGCAACCTTTCTGTTCCTGTCCGCGATCCCCTAGGCAGCAGCAGGCGCGTTGACCACTCGTTGACTAGGGTCTAGCCCAAATGAGCCACCACGACACCGGACGCTGACAGCCCAATGCTGGGGATTCTCGTCGCGCATGCGATCGCGACGGCGTTGGCTCCCCTGCTGGTCGTTCGCCTCGGCCGTCGGGCGTTCTACCCGCTGGCCCTGGTTCCGCTGGGCTCGCTGCTGTGGGTACTGACCCACTGGCCGGGCGCCGAGCAGCGCATCGACATCGCTTGGATCCCGCAACTGTCGATGAACATCACGCTGCGCTTCGACTCCCTCGCGGCGATCATGAGCGTCCTGGTCCTCGGCGTCGGCTCGCTGGTGCTGGTCTACTGCGCGGAGTACTTCCACCACCACGACGGCCACACCGAACGGCGGCTGCCCAGTTTCGCCGCGGAGATGGTCGCCTTCTCCGGAGCGATGTTCGGCCTTGTGGTCTGCGACAACGCGCTGCTGCTCTACCTGTTCTGGGAACTGACGACGGTGCTGTCGTTCCTGTTGGTCGGGCACTACGCCGAACGTGCGGTGAGCCGCACCGCCGCCATGCAGGCGCTGCTGGTGACCACCTTCGGCGGGCTGGCCATGCTGGTCGGGGTCATCATCGTCGGCCAGCGGGCCGGCAGCTACCTGCTGTCGGACTGGGTGGCCGACCCGCCCGGCGGCACCGCGGTCACCGTCGGGGTCATCCTGATCATCGTCGGCGCGTTGTCGAAGTCGGCGATCGTGCCGTTCCACTTCTGGCTTCCCGGTGCCATGGCGGCGCCGACCCCGGTCAGCGCCTATCTGCACGCCGCGGCGATGGTCAAAGCGGGGGTGTACCTGATTGCCCGTCTGACACCGGGTTTCGCCGACGTCCCCGGCTGGCGGCTCACCATTGTCTCCCTCGGGGTGGTCACGATGGTGCTGGCCGGCTGGCGGGCGGTGCGGGAGTACGACCTCAAGCTGATTCTGGCCTTCGGCACCGTCAGCCAGCTGGGCTTCCTGGTGGTGCTGGTCGGCTGCGGCGGGCGCGACATCATGCTGGCCGGCCTTGCCATGCTGTGCGCGCACGCGTTGTTCAAGGCCGCGCTGTTCATGGTGGTCGGCATCATCGACCACTCGACCGGAACCCGCGACATCCGCCGACTGGGGTGGCTGGGCCACCGACTGCCGGTTTTGTTCGTCATCGCCGCGACCGCCGCCGCCAGCATGGCCGCGCTGCCGCCGTTCCTCGGTTTCGCCGCCAAGGAGGCGGCGTTCGAGACCCTCCTGCACAGCCCGGCGCTGGGCCGCTGGGCTGCGGTCGTGCTGGCTACCGTCGTCCTCGGATCGGTGTTCACCACCGTCTACACCCTGCGCTTCCTCTGGGGGGCGTTCGCGCGCAAGGGCCTGGCCGCACCGACACCGCTGGTAGCTGGTCTGCACCGGCCGACGCCCGCGTTCCTGCTGCCGCCGGCGATCCTGGCCGCCGCCGGTCTGCTCGGAGGTTTGTTGTCACAGTGGCTCGGCTCGGTGCTGTCCGGCTACACCCGAACCCTGCCCGCGGCGGGGACCGGCGACGGCGACTACTACCTGGCGCTGTGGCACGGGGTGAACCTCCCACTGTTGTTGTCGGCTCTGGTCCTCTTCGCCGGCGCCGCGGAGTTCTTCGGCCGGGCCCGCCTGCGCCGGGTGCGCGACCCGAAGTTCCTGCCGTTGGGCAACGCCGACCGGGCCTTCGATGCGGTCGTCCGCGGCGCCGACGTCGCCTCCCTGCGACTGACCGGCATCACCCAGCGCGGCTCACTGCCGATCACCCAGGCAACCATCCTGGTCACCCTGGTGGTGCTGCCGACGGCGGTGCTGCTACTCGGCGCCCGGGACCGACCGCAGTTCGCCGCGGCGGATTCGGTGCTGCAGCCGATCGTCGGGGTGCTGACCCTGGCGGCCGGCGTGGCGGCGACGGTGATGCGCAACCGGTTGGCCGCGGTGCTGGTGGTCGGCATGACCGGCTACGGGTGCGGGGTGATCTTCGCCCTGCACGGGGCACCGGACCTCGCCCTGACCCAGTTCCTGGTCGAGACCCTGATGCTGGCGATCTTCGTGCTGGTTTTGCGCACCCTGCCGGCCGAGACCGAGGAGAGCGGACAGCGCGGGTTCCGCCTCGCGCGCGCAGCACTGGCCGTCGCCGTCGGCGCGACCGTCGCCGCCCTGGCGGCCTTCGCCGAAGCCGCCCGCAGCACCACCCCGGTCGCGGCGATCCTGCCGGAGGCCGCCTACTACCGCGGACACGGCGCCAACACCGTCAACGTGCTGCTGGTCGACATTCGCGCCTGGGACACCCTCGGCGAGGTCGCGGTCCTGGTGGTGGCCGCCACCGGAGTGGCGTCGTTGGTGTTCCGGCACCGCCGCTTCGGAGCCGCACCGCGGCTGCCGCAGAGCCCGGAAAGCCCTGTCGCGCAGAGTGTTCGGACCGACCGGGCCGGAACCTACAGTCCGGCGACCGGGGACATCACCTGGCTGCGGGGCAGCGAGATGCGCGACCCGAGTCAGCGGTCGCTGGTGCTGGAGGTCGCGACCAGGCTGATCTTCCCGCTGATGATGGTGCTCAGTGTCTACTTCTTCTTCACCGGCCACAACACCCCCGGCGGCGGCTTCGCCGGCGGTCTGACCGCGGGCCTGGCACTGTTCCTGCGTTATCTGGCCGGCGGGCGTTACGAACTGGGTGAGACGCTGCCGTTCGACGCGGGCAAGATCCTCGGACTCGGTCTGGCGTTGTCCGCCGGCACCGCGGTCGCCTCCATGCTGGTGGGCGCCCCCGCGCTGTCCTCGGCGCTGATCGAGATGGAGGTGCCGGTGCTGGGCACCGTCAAATTCGTCACCGCCCTGTTCTTCGACCTGGGGGTGTATCTGATCGTGGTCGGTCTGGTGCTCGACGTGCTGCGCAGCCTGGGCGCCCGCATCGACTTCGAACTGGCCGAGCCGGCTGGCCCATCGGGGGTGCGGCGATGACCGTCGACCTGGTGCCCCTGGTGGTGATCGGCGGACTCACCGCCTGCGGTGTGTATCTGCTGTTGTCGCGCAACCTGACCCGGATGCTGCTGGGCCTGCTGATGCTGAGCAACGCGGTGAACCTGCTGCTGCTCAGCGTCGGCGGGCGGGCGGGCAATCCCCCGGTCCGCGGCCGCACCAGCGGCGATCGGGTCACCACCGCCGACCCGTTGGCCCAGGGCATGATCCTGACCGCGATTGTGATCACCCTGGGGGTGGCGTCCTTCGTGCTCGCCCTGATCTACCGGTCCTACCGATTGACCACCGAGGAGGATCTGCCCAACGACCCCGAGGACGTCCGGGTGGCCGAACTCAGCGAGGCGGACCTGCCCGAGTTGCGGGAGAACCGGGCCGACGCCGACCGCGAGGAAGGGCTCACCTACCCCGACACCGACGCACCCGACGAACTCGACGCGCTACCGGGCATGGAGGGCTCGCGGTGAGCGCCCTGATCCCGCTGCCGGTGCTGATCCCGCTGCTGGCCGCGGCGTTGACGTTGTTCGCTGGGCGGACGCCGCGCTTACAGCGGGCGATCACGCTGGCCGCGCTGACCGCCGTGCTGGCGGTCAGCGTCGCCCTGCTGGTGCACACCGACCGGGCCGGGGTCACGGCCCTGCATGTTGGTGGCTGGGGACCCACCGACGCCGGCCTGGGGCCGCTGGGCATCACGCTGGTGGTCGACCGGCTCTCGGCGCTGATGCTGGTGGTGTCGGCGACGGTGTTGCTGGCCGTGGTGTTCTACGCGATCGGGCAGGGCATCCGCGACGGCGATGAACGCCAGCCGGTGTCGATCTTCCTGCCCACCTACCTGGTGCTGTCGGCAGGAGTGTGCATCGCCTTCCTGGCCGGCGATCTGTTCAACCTGTTCGTCGGCTTCGAGGTGCTGCTGGCGGCCAGCTTCGTCCTGCTGACGATCGGATCGAGCCGGGAGCGGGTCCGGGTCGGGATCTCCTACGTGATGGTCTCGATGGTCTCCTCGATGATCTTCCTGACCGGCCTGGCCCTGGTCTACGCCGCCACCGGAACGTTGAATATGGCCGAGATCGCGGTGCGTCTGGCCGACGTCGACGCCGGAACCCGCAACGCGCTGTTCGCCGTGCTGTTGGTGGCCTTCGGGATCAAGGCGGCGGTCTTTCCGTTGTCGAGTTGGCTGCCGGACTCCTACCCCACCGCCCCGGCTCCGGTCACGGCGGTGTTCGCCGGCCTGCTCACCAAAGTCGGTGTCTACGCGATCATCCGGGCACACTCGCTGCTGTTCCCCGACGGCGGTCTCAACGCCGTGCTGCTGGTCGCCGCGCTGTTGACCATGCTGGTCGGCATTCTCGGCGCGATCGCCCAGAACGACATCAAACGGCTGCTGTCCTTCACCCTGGTCAGTCACATCGGCTACATGGTGTTCGGGGTGGCCCTGTCCAGCCGCCTCGGGATGTCCGGCGCGATCTACTATGTGGCGCACCACATCGTCGTGCAGACCACGCTGTTCCTGGTGATCGGACTGATCGAGCGGCAGGCCGGGGCCTCCACCCTGCGCCGGCTCGGGGGGCTGGCCGCGGCCAGCCCGCTGCTGGCGTTGCTCTACATCGTTCCGGCCCTCAATCTCGGTGGCATTCCGCCGTTTTCGGGTTTCATCGGCAAAGTTGCTCTGCTCCAGGCCGGTACCGAGGACGGGTCGGTACTGGCCTGGCTGCTGGTCGCAGGCTCGGTGGTGACCAGCCTGCTCACCCTCTACGTGGTGATGCGGGTGTGGACCAAGGCGTTCTGGCGGGACCGCGACGACGCACCCGAGGGCGATCTGGCCGACGTCGCCCCGTCGGCCCTGATCGACCAGACCGACGACACCGACGACATCGCCTTCGCCGACCGCGACGATGTCGGCCGGATGCCGCTGGGCATGCTGGTTCCCACCATGGCGTTGATCGCGGTCGGTCTGGCACTGACCGTGGCCGCCGGCCCGATCTTCGGCTACAGCGACCGGGCCGCCGAAGAGGTGCTCGACCCGGCGCAATACGTCACCGCGGTGCTGGGGACCCCGACATGATCACCCGTCAGCGACTCCTGCGGGCCACACTGGTGACCGCACTGGTGGCGGTATGGGTGCTGCTGTGGGGCACGCTGTCGGCGGCCAATGTGATCTCCGGTCTGGTGGTGGCGCTGGTCATCACGGTTCTGCTGCCATTGCCGGAGGTGCCGATCCAGGGCAGGCCACGCCCACTGGCGGTGCTGTGGCTGCTGATCACGGTGAACTGGTGGCTGGTCCGGTCCTCGCTGCAGATCGCCTGGCTCACCCTGCGGCCCGGACCGCCACCGCGGGCCGCGGTGCTGCGGGCCCACCTGAACCTGAAATCGGATCTGGTGCTGGCACTGGGGGTCAACATCCTCAACCTGACCCCGGGAACACTGGTTGTGGAGATCGACCAGGCGCGACGCCTGGTGTACGTGCACGTGCTCGGCCTGGATTCACCCGGTGCCGTGGACCGGTTCCACCAGCAGGTCGCGGATCTGGAACGGCTGCTGGTCGCGGCATTCGAGCGCGACAGCGACTGGCGGTCGGTCGCCAGAGACGTCGAGAAGGGAGCCCAGCCGTGACGTGGGTGTGGACGGCCGCCGGGACCATGCTCACCCTGGCGGCGGTGCTGACCATGACCAGACTGCTGCTCGGACCGAGCACGCTGGACCGCCTGATCGGGGTGGACACCACCGTGGCGGTGACGATGTGCGGGATCGCCACCTGGGCGGCCTACAGCCAGGACACCACGGTGACCTACAGTCTGGCCGCGCTGGCGCTGATCAGCTTCGTGGGTTCGGTCAGCATCGCCCGGTTCCGGGTGCCCGATATCCGGGACGGCAGGTGAGTGCATGGACGTCCCGCAGATCCTGACCGCCGTGCTGATCCTCAGCGGTTCGGCGCTGGCCCTGACGGCGGCCATCGGCCTGATCCGGTTCCCGGACACCCTCAGCCGGATGCATTCGGCCACCAAACCGCAGGTGCTCGGGTTGTTGCTGGTGCTGGCCGGCGCCGCCATCGAGTTACGCGGAAACGTCGACATCGGGATGCTCATCTTGACCGGGGTGTTCACCCTCGTCACCGCGCCGGTGATCGGCCAGCGGGTCGGGCAGTTGGCCTACCGGGAAGGCAACGTTCGCGACGATCTGCTGACCGTCGACGAGGGCAGGGATCGTCCCCACGACGACGAGCGCCCCCACGACGAGTCAGTGCAGCGAGACTGAGTGCGCAGCGACACCGCGTTGTTCGACTCGCTGGCCGGAATCGTCGGCGCGGCCCGACTCAGTACCGAACCCGACGTGCTGGCCACCCGCAGCGTCGACTGGACCGGGCGCTACCGGGGTCGGGCCCGCGCCCTGGTCCGACCGGGCGACGCCGAGCAGGTGGCGGCGGTGCTGCGCACCTGCCGGGCAGCCGGTGTCCCGGTGACCGTGCAGGGCGGACGCACCTCGCTGGTCGCCGGCACCGTGCCCGAGCACGACGACGTGCTGCTGTCGACCGAGGGACTGACCGGCATGGCGGCACTGGACACCGTCGAACGTCAGATCCGGGTCGGTGCCGGGGTGACGCTGAGCGCCGTACAGCGCGCCGCCGCCGCGGCCGGCCTGCTCTTCGGCGTCGATCTGTCGGCCCGCGACTCGGCCACCGTGGGCGGGATGGCCGCCACCAACGCCGGCGGTCTGCGCACCGTGCGCTACGGCCCGATGCGCGATCAGGTGGTGGGCCTGGAGGTCGCCCTTCCCGACGGGACGGTGCTGCAACGCCACCCGCGGGTCCGGGCCGACCACACCGGGTACGACCTGGCCTCGCTGTTCATCGGCGCCGAGGGCACCCTCGGGGTGATCACCGCGATCGACCTGAGACTGCACCCGGTGCCGGCCCACCGGGTCACCGCGGTCTGCGGGTTTGACGACCTCGATGCCCTGATCTCGGTCGGCCGGCGCCTGCGCGATGTCGACACCGTCTCCGCGCTGGAACTCATCGATGGGCGCGCCGCCCGGTTGGCCGCTGAGCACCTGGACCTGCCGCCGCCGGTTGACGGTGACTGGCTGCTGCTGGCCGAACTGGCCGGCGATACCGACCCCACCGGTGCGCTGGCGGACCTACTCAACGACGCACCCCTGTCCGGCCCGGCGGCGGTGGGCGTCGACCACGCCGACCAGCATCGGCTCTGGCAGCTTCGCGAGTCCCTGGCAGAGATCGTCGGCGTGTTCGGTCCGCCGTTGAAGTTCGATCTGTCCCTCCCCCTCCCTGCGATCGCGCGGTTCAGCGCCGATTCGGCGTCACTGCTGGAACAGTCTGCCCCGCAGGCGGTTTCGGTGCTCTTTGGTCACGTGGGGGAAGGCAACCTGCATCTGAACGTGCTGGGATGCGACGCCGACGACGAGTCCAGGATCTACGGCCCCATGATGGAACTCATCGCCGCCCACGGCGGCAACGTCAGTTCCGAGCACGGCGTCGGCAGCCGAAAGCGCGGCTACCTCGGGATGTCCCGGCGGCCCGACGACATCGCGGCGATGCGAACCGTCAAGGCCGCCTTCGACCCGACCGGTTTCCTCAACCCGGCCGTGCTGTTCGACTGACGCCGGCCGGGCCGATCAGGAAGACCGCGGCCAGCACCCCGAACAGCGCCGCGAACGCCGGCAGCAGCATCGACTGCGACATCGCCACGGCGAACGGCCCGTGCAGTGCCGGGGGGATGTTCATGACATCCCCGGACCCGGACGCCACCTCCGAAAACGGAGCCGAACCGCCGGTGCCGGAGGGCATTTCGGCGCTGACCCGCGCAGCCATCAGCGCCGCCATACTCGCGCTGCCCAGCACCGAACCGACCTGCCGGGTGGTGTTGTAGACACCCGAACCGGCACCGGCCAACCGGTGGGGAAGATTGCGGGTCGCGGTGGCGCTCAACGGCGCCCAGACGAACGCCATCCCCACGCCCATCACGCCCAACGGGATGAGCAGCCGCCAGATCGGTGTCGTCGGCGTCATCTCCACCGCCAGCCAGACCAGCGAGACGGCCACCGCCGTGAAGCCGAATCCGATGATCGGCCGCGGGTGCTTGTGATCCACGATCCGGCCGACAAACGGGGCCAGCACACCGCTGAAGACCGCCATCGGCGCGGTGAGCAACGCCGCCCCGGTCGGGGTCAGGCCGCACACCGACTGCGCATAGAACATCAGCGGCAGAATCATCGCGGTGGAGGCGAAACCCATCACCGCGATGCCAACGTTGCCCAGGCTGAAGTCGCGATCGGTGAAGATCCGCAGCGGAATCAACGGCTCGTACCGGTTCACCGACTGCCAGTAGACGAACACCGCCATCACCACGACACCGGTGGCGATCATCGCCCAGATCCAGGGCTGCCAGTGGTGAGCCTGGCCTTCCTGAAGCCCAAAGACGATGAGGAACAACCCGATTCCGGACAGCAGCACGCCGGGAATGTCGAGGCGGTTGCGGTGGGTTTCGAGCACCGGGACCAGTCGGGCGGCCAAGATCAGACCGACGACGCCGATCGGCACGTTGATGAAGAAGATCCATGACCAGCCGAGGCGGTCGACGAGGACACCGCCGGCCAGCGGACCGGCCAGGGTGGCGACCCCGGCGGTGGCACCCCACATGCTCATCGCGACACCCCGCCGGTCGGCCGGGAAGATCCGGGTGATGGTCGACAGCGTCTGCGGGGTGAGCAGGGCTGCGCCGACTCCCTGTACAACACGGGCGGCGATCAGCATGCCGACAGTTCCGGACAACCCGCACCACAGCGACGCAGCGGTGAACACGGCCAGACCCGCCAGATACAGGTTCTTCGGACCGAACCGGTCGCCGAGCCGGCCGGACAGCAGCAGGGGTACCGCGTAACCCAGCAGGTAGGCGCTGGTGACCCAGACGATGCTGTCGTAACTGGTGATGTTCAGCGCCGCCATGATGGTCGGGTTGGCCACCGCCACGATCGTCGAATCCACCAGGATCATGAAGAAGCCGACCAGCATCACCCACAACGTCGTCCAGGGGCGGACCGGCTGCCCGGACGCCGTCGTGGTCATTGCGTTGATGCTGCCAGCCGAGCGGCCGGCGCAGCGGTGCGGGGTTGCGGCCCTGTTAGGTTTGGCGGCAAGGGAAGGGGATTCATGCACGCCGATCGTTTTCGTCCGTTACTGGGGGTCACCGGACCGTTCGTGTCGGTGTACTTCGACGACACCCACGACACCGCCGACGCCGAAGCCCAACTCGACGCCCGGCTGCGCGATATCCGCAAGCACCTCGAAGATGCCGCCGACGAGGGGTTGGTGGACACCGCGGTGATCCCGGCGATCGAGGCGGCGGTGCGCGCCAAGCACCCGCCGGTTGGGCGCAGCGGCCGCGGCCTGATCGCCGCCGGAAGGCGCGTCGTGATGGACCAGCATCTGGCGGTGCCCCCGGTCGCCACGATCGTGCGGGTTTCCGAACTGCCCTTCATCCTTCCGGTCGTCGAGCACGGCATCCCGCACACTTCCTATCTGCTGGTGGCGGTCGACAGCACGGGCGCCGACATCTCCCTGCACGACGACGGCCGGGGGGCGAGCCAGACCGTCGACGGTTCGGGCCATCCGGTGCACAAGGCCCACGGCGCCGAGACCGCCGGGTACGGCGGCCCGCAGGGCCGTGTCGAGGAGGCCGTTCGGCGCAACATCCGGGAAGTCGCCGAGCACCTGACCAAGCTGTCCGACGACACCGGCGCCGATGTGGTGTTCATCACCGGTGAGGTGGCATCCCGCGCCGAGTTGCTCGCCGAGCTCCCCGAGCGGGTGGCCGTCAAGTCCGTCCAACTTCAGGGCGGCGGACGCGCCGCCGGGACCGACCCGGCGGAGGTCGCCCACGAGATCGCCGCGGAGTTCACCGCCCGGCGTCTGGCGGTCATCGAGGACGCGGTCGCGCGGTTCAACGCCGGGCACGGCGCCGGTCTGGCGATCGAGGGCCTGGCCGACGTGACCACAGCCCTACGGGACGGCTCGGTGGAGACCCTGATCATCGGCGATCTCGGCAACGCCACGGTGGTGGCCGACCACGATCAGTTGCTGATGTCGGGCCCGGACGCGACGACGGTCTCGGCGCTGGGCGGATCACCGGACCGGGTACTGCCCGCCGACGAGGCCTTGCCGTTGCTGGCGGTCACCTGCGGCGCCTCGTTGGTCTGCGTCGGGCAGCGGCTCAGCCCTACCGACGGGATTGCGGCGGTGTTGCGCTACGCCGACCCGAACATCGGCTGACCGGGGCACTTCGCGGACCTCTCGTTCGTTAGCCTGGTCGGACGACCCCCGCACCGGCGGCGGCGCCCCGAAAGAACGGGCCCCGAAAGAACGGGCCCCACCCTTTCGGCTACCAGAGAAAGGCCTGTCATGAGGCTCCGCCGCAACACCTCGCCGCCGGACAACCTGCCGGCCCGCCAAGACGATCCCGGGACGTCGGCGAAGTTGCTGTCGCACGTTCTGGAGTCCTCCGCGCGGGTGCAGGCCCCGGCCGTGAAGGCCTACGTCGCCCGGTTACGCCGCGCCAACCCAGACGCCACGCCCGCCGAGATCGTCACCAAGCTGGAGAAGCACTATCTGGCCGCGGTCATGGCCAGCGGCGCGGCCGTCGGGTCAGCCGCCGCCTTCCCGGGTATCGGCACCATCGCGGCGCTGTCCGCGGTCGCCGGGGAGACCGTGCTGTTCCTGGAGGCCACCGCCGCATTCGTGCTGGCGGTCGCCGAGGTGCACGGCATTCCGGTCGAGGACCGCGAGCGCCGCCGCACCCTCGTGCTGGCCGCACTCGTCGGGGAGGACGGTTCGGGAGCGGTCAAGGACCTGCTGGGAGCAGGCCGCACCAGCGGCGCCTGGCTGGCCGAGGCCGAACTGCTGCCGCTGCCGGTGGTGTCCCAACTGAACTCCCGGCTGACCCAGTACTTCGTCAAGAAGTACGCGATCAAGCGCACCGCCATGGCGTTCGGCAAGATGCTGCCGGTCGGGATCGGTGCGGCGGTCGGCGGCGGCGGCAACCGGATGATGGGCAAGAAGATCCTCGAGAATGCCCGCAAGGCGTTCGGCCCGGCCCCGGCCCGCTGGCCCGGTGCGCTGCGGGTGCTGCCCGGGGTGGAGGACACCCCCGCCATCGAGGACGTCCGGTAGCGCCCGTTGTTTATGGCACGGCCCGCGGCATTGGGCAGGGCGTTACGGCGGCGGCCTCAGGGATGCACCTGACGTGCTTCTTCGAACCCCCCACACGCGCTAGCCTTTGAGTCGTCGTCTAGTGGGCGGCTGACCGGGCACAGAATCGAGGCGAGCGCTTCCGTGAGCAGTACAAGTTCACCCTTCGGCCAGAACGAGTGGTTGGTCGAGGAGATGTACCGCAAGTTCCGCGACGACCCGTCCTCGGTGGACCCGAGTTGGCATGAGTTCCTCGCCGACTACCGGCCCGAATCCGCCGGCCAGCCCGCCGGGCCGGGCAACGGTCAGCCGCCGGCCGCTCCGGTCGCACCCGCACCCGCGGCACCAGCCCCCTCGGCACCGGCTCCTTCCCCGGCGGCCGCTCCGGCCGCCGCGCCGACACCGACTGCGGCGCCCGCGCCCACTGCAGCGCCCGCGCCTGCCCCGGATCCCACCCCTGCCCCAACGCCGGCGCCGGCCGCCGCCCCGGCCGGCGCCACTTCGCCCGCCAGCGCTCCTGCCGCCGCCGCCGCGCCCACCGCGGAGGCCCCGGGCGAACAGACCCAGGTGTTGCGGGGCGCGGCCGCCGCGGTCGTCAGGAACATGGACGCCTCGCTGGAGATCCCCACCGCCACCAGCGTGCGGGCCATCCCGGCGACGCTGCTGATCGACAACCGCATCGTCATCAACAACCAACTCAAGCGCACCCGCGGCGGCAAGATCAGCTTCACCCACCTACTGGGCTACGCGATCGTGCAGGCGGTCAAGAAGTTCCCCAATATGAACCGTCATTTCGCGGTGATCGACGGCAAGCCCAATGCTGTGACCCCGGCGCACACCAATCTGGGCCTGGCCATCGACCTGCAGGGCAAGGACGGCAAGCGTTCGCTGGTGGTTGCGGCGATCAAGGGCTGCGAGGCAAAGGGATTCGCGGATTTCGTCGCGGCCTATGAGGACATCGTGCGCCGCGCCCGGGACGGCAAGCTGACCGCCGAGGACTTCGCCGGCGTGACGATCTCGCTGACCAACCCGGGCACGCTGGGCACGGTGCACTCGGTGCCGCGGCTGATGGCCGGGCAGGGCGCGATCATCGGCGCCGGCGCCATGGAGTACCCGGCCGAGTTCCAAGGCGCCAGCGAGGAACGCATCGCCGATTTGGGAGTCGGCAAGCTGATCACCCTGACGTCGACCTACGACCATCGCATCATCCAGGGCGCGGAGTCCGGCGACTTCCTGCGCACCATCCACCAGTTGATGCTCTCCGACGACTTCTGGGACGAGATCTTCTTCGACCTGAACATCCCCTACGAGCCGGTGCGCTGGCGCACCGACAACCCGGACTCCATCGACGACAAGAACGCCCGCGTCCTGGAGCTGATCGCCGCCTACCGCAACCGCGGGCACCTGATGGCCGACATCGACCCGTTGCGGCTGGACAAGAATCGCTTCCGGATGCACCCTGACCTCGATGTGCTGACCCACGGCCTGACGCTGTGGGACCTCGACCGGGTGTTCAAGGTCAACGGGTTCGCCGGTGCGCAGTACAAGAAACTGCGCGAAGTGCTCTCCGTGCTGCGCGACGCCTACTGCCGGCACATCGGTGTGGAGTACACCCACATCCTCGAACCCGAACAGCAGCAATGGCTTCAGGAGCGCATCGAGGTTCCGCACGACAAACCCACCGTCGCTCAGCAGAAGTACATCCTGAGCAAACTCAATGCCGCCGAGGCGTTCGAGACGTTCTTGCAGACCAAATATGTTGGGCAGAAACGGTTCTCGCTGGAAGGTGCCGAGTCGGTGATCCCGATGATGGACGCGGTGATCGACCAGTGCGCCGAGCACGGCCTCGACGAGGTGGTCATCGGGATGCCGCACCGCGGCCGGCTGAACGTGCTGGCCAACATCGTCGGCAAGCCCTACTCCCAGATCTTCAGCGAGTTCGAGGGCAACCTGAATCCGTCCCAGGCGCACGGTTCCGGAGACGTCAAGTACCACCTCGGCGCGCAGGGCACCTACATCCAGATGTTCGGCGACAACGACATCGAGGTGTCGCTGGTGGCCAACCCGTCGCACCTGGAGGCCGTCGACCCGGTGCTGGAGGGTCTGGTCCGGGCCAAACAGGACCTGATCGACGGCGTCAGCGGTGGCGGTCCGATCGACGAGACCCGAGCCTTCACCGTCGTGCCGTTGATGTTGCACGGCGACGCCGCGTTCGCCGGCCAGGGTGTGGTGGCCGAGACGCTGAACCTGGCGTTGCTCAGGGGGTATCGCACCGGCGGGACGATCCACATCGTTGTCAACAATCAGATCGGTTTCACCACCGCACCGGAGAACTCGCGGTCGGCCGAATACTGCACCGACGTGGCCAAGATGATCGGCGCGCCGATCTTCCACGTCAACGGCGACGATCCCGAGGCGTGCGTGTGGGTCGCGCGACTGGCGGTGGACTTCCGGGAGAAGTTCAACAAGGACGTCATCATCGACATGCTGTGCTACCGCCGGCGCGGGCACAACGAGGGCGACGACCCGTCGATGACCAATCCGGCGATGTATGAGGTCATCGACACCAAGCGTGGGGTTCGCAAGAGTTACACCGAAGCACTCATCGGCCGCGGCGACATCTCGATGAAGGAGGCCGAGGACGCGCTGCGCGACTATCAGGGCCAACTCGAGCAGGTGTTCAACGAGGTTCGCGAACTGGAGAAGCACGCGGCCGAACCGAGCGAGTCGGTGGAGACCGCGCAGATGATCCCGCGCGGGATGAACACCGCCGTGGAGAAGGCGCTGCTGGCCCGCATCGGTGATGCGCACCTGTCCTTCCCGGCCGACTTCACCCCCCACCCGCGGGTCAAACCGGTACTGGAGAAGCGCCGCGAGATGGCCTACGAGGGCAAGGTGGACTGGGCCTTCGGCGAACTGCTGGCACTGGGCACGTTCCTGGCGGAAGGGAAGCTGATCCGGTTCTCCGGTCAGGACACCCGGCGCGGCACCTTCACCCAACGGCACGCGGTGATCATCGACCCGCACACCGGGGCGGAGTTCACCCCGCTGGATCTGCTGACGATCAACCCGGACGGCACCCCGACCGGCGGCCGGTTCCTGGTGTACGACTCGCCGCTGTCGGAGTACGCCGCGGTGGGCTTCGAGTACGGCTATTCGGTGGGCAACCCCGAGGCAATTGTGTTGTGGGAGGCTCAGTTCGGTGACTTCGTCAACGGGGCGCAGTCGATCATCGACGAGTTCATCAGTTCCGGTGAGGCCAAGTGGGGTCAGCTCTCCGATGTGGTGCTGCTGCTGCCACACGGCCACGAGGGCCAGGGGCCGGATCACACCTCGGGCCGTATCGAACGGTTCCTGCAGTTGTGGGCCGAAGGGTCGATGACGATCGCGATGCCCTCGACGCCGGCGAACTACTTCCACCTATTGCGCCGGCACGGACTCGACGGGGTCCACCGCCCGCTGATCGTGTTCACGCCGAAGTCGATGCTGCGCAACAAAGCCGCGGTCAGCGATCTGCGCGACTTCACCGAACGGAAGTTCTGCTCGATCCTGGAGGAGCCCACCTACACCGACGGCGACGGCGATCGCAGCAAGGTCACCCGGATACTGCTGACCAGCGGCAAGCTCTACTACGAGTTGGAGGCCCGCAAAGCCAAGGACCACCGCGACGACGTCGCGATCGTCCGCGTCGAGCAATTGGCCCCGCTGCCCAGGCGGCGACTGGCCGCGACGCTGGACGGTTATCCCAACGTGCGCGAATTCTTCTGGGTTCAGGAGGAGCCCGCCAATCAGGGCGCCTGGCCCACCTTCGGGCTCACGCTGCCCGAATTGCTGCCGGAGAAGCTCAGCGGGATCAGGCGGATCTCCCGGCGCGCCATGTCGGCGCCGTCGTCGGGCTCATCGAAGGTGCACGCCGTCGAGCAGCAGGAGATCATCGACGAGGCCTTCGGCTAAACCGCGCCTGCTACCCCGCGACCCCGCGACCCCCGCGCCGACAGTGCGATTTCATCCGCGACACGCGCGCTGGGGTGTACGAATCGGCACACCCGGCACAGTGCTGCGGGTCCGGCAGGCTCAGTCGCCGAACAGCGGAAGCAGCGGCTTGCCGTCGACGAGGTTGTTGGTGACGTTCTCCACCGCCCGCGGGCACAGGAACGAGATCGCCGTGCCGGCGAACATCGTCGAGGGTCCCAGCGGCCGGCCGATGGCCTCGGACACCTCGGCGGCGATGTCGGCGGTGTTCTGACCGCGTTCGGCCAGCATCGGGCACAGCGACTGGCCGATGGCCACCGCATCCCCGGGGTCGATGTCGGTTAGGCCGAGACCGTCGAGAGTGGTCAGGAAATCGGTGACGTTGCCGACGCGGTCGACGATGTCGGTGCCCCCGACGCTGTCAAGGATACCGCCGGAGTCGCCCGGCTCGGCCTGGGCCGGGGCGGCGAACACACCGCTGGCCAGACCTGCGGCGAGGAACAGCGAACCGGCAACGCGACGGATCTTCATGATGATGGCATCGTAAGGGCCCGCGCGGACGTTACGGAACCGAGCCTCCGCTGTAGCCTTAAGCGGACTCGACACCCGTCAACAGGAGCGTTCATGCAGGGATTCGCCGGCAAAGTGGCAGTTGTGACCGGGGCAGGCTCGGGTATCGGGCAGGCACTGGCGGTCGAATTGGGCCGCTCCGGGGCCGCCGTGGCGATCAGCGACGTCGACACCGACGGCCTGAAGGTCACCGAGGACCGCCTGGCCGCGATCGGGGCCAAGGTCAAGTCCGACCGCCTCGACGTCACCGAGCGGGAACGCTTCGAGTTGTACGCCGACGAGGTCAAGGCGCACTTCGGCAAGGTCAATCAGATCTACAACAACGCCGGCATCGCCTACACCGGTGACGTGGACATCACCCCGTTCAAGGACATCGAACGGGTGATGGACGTCGACTACTGGGGCGTGGTCAACGGCACCAAGGCCTTCCTGCCGCACCTGATCGCCTCCGGGGACGGCCACATCATCAACATCTCCAGCGTGTTCGGCATCTTCGCGGTGCCGGGCCAGGCCGCCTACAACTCCGCCAAGTTCGCCGTCCGCGGGTTCACCGAGGCACTGCGGCAGGAGATGATCCTGGCCAGCCATCCGGTCAAGGTGACCACGGTGCACCCCGGCGGGATCAAGACCGCCATCGCCCGCAACGCCACCGCCGCCGAGGGTCTGGATTCGGCGTCCCTGGCTGAGTGGTTCGACACCAAGATGGCTCGGACCTCCGCAGACGAGGCGGCGCGGATCATCCTCGACGGGGTCGCCAAGAACAAGGCCCGGGTGTTGGTCGGCACCGACGCCAAAATCCTCGACACCATCGTCCGGGTGACCGGACCGGGCTACCACAAGTTGCTGGTCGCGCTGGCCCGGCGGGCGATGCCCCCGAGTCGCTGACGGCGTACGCGTCGCCGCTGGGGGCTACGACGCCGGGGCTACGACGCGGGAGCTAAGCCTGGGCTACCGCCGGGGTTACCGCCCCAACGGGTTGTCCGCCAGCCACTCCTGGGCCACCGTCTGCGGGTCCGCACCGGCGTTGACCTGACCGAGCATCTGCACCAGCGAGGCGGTGTCGAGCACCCCGGCGATCTCGTTGAGGGCGCGTAACTGCATCTGGCTCAATTCGTTGCGCCGGAACAGCGCCACCACATTCTGGGCCGGTAACAGTGCCGGCTTGCGGTCGACGAGGACCACCACGCCGTCGGGGATTGCGGTGGCCGCGGTGCTGGTCCAGGCCGATGTGATCCCGCCGGAGCGCAGTGCCTCGAACATCGTTGCCGACGTGGCGAACTCGCGCAGCGGGGGCAACGCGCACTGGCCCACCGAGTCCGGCGGTCGCGATCCGCTCACCGCCCCGACGCGGACCCGCGGACAGTTCTCCACCAGCGCACTCAACTCGCGACTGCCCCAACCCTCGGCGGTCGACTCGGTGACCGCCAGGGCGGCTTTGTCTTCGGCCGCGACGGCATAGTCGGCGGCGGCCAGCCCCTCGGGTAATGCCCCTGCCATCGCGCGGTACACCTGCTCGGCGGAACGGGCCGCCGAGCCGGGGTCGAACCGCTGGAGCAGTCGGCCGGTGAAACCCACTGTGACGGAGACCTTCCCGGCGTCCAGGGCGGCCATCTCGTCGTCGACGGTCTGCACCTCGGTGTCGGTCCCGTAGTAGCGCAACCCGGCCGCGTAGATGTTGGCCAGCAGGGCGTTCTGCGGGTCCGACGACGCGCCGACGATCAGGGACGGGCCGGGACTCGGCGTGCTACAGGCCACCATCAGCGATGCCAGGGCGACCAGCAGCAGCCGACGGAACATCAGACCTCGGCGGCAGCGGCCACCGCGGCCGCGACGGCCGGGCTCACCCGGGGATCCAGCGGGCTGGGCACGATGTGGTCGGGCGCCAGGTCGTCGCCGACCACCGAGAAGATCGCTTCGGCGGCAGCCACTTTCATCTTTTCGGTGATCCGGCGGGCACCGGCGTCCAGCGCACCGCGGAAGACGCCGGGGAATGCCAGCACGTTGTTGATCTGGTTGGGGAAGTCACTGCGGCCGGTGGCCACGATCGCGGCGTGCCGTTTGGCCACCTCGGGGTGGATCTCCGGGTCGGGGTTGGAGCAGGCGAACACGATGCCGTCGGGGGCCATCGTGGCGATCAACTCCTCAGGCACCTTGCCCGCCGAAACCCCGAGGAAGACATCGGCGCCCTTGAGTGCTTCCGCCACCCCGCCGGTGCGTCCCTGCGGGTTGGTGCGGGCGGCCAGGTCGGCCTTGACCGAATTCAGGTCGTCGCGCCCGGAATGGACGATGCCGCGCGAGTCGACCAACGTGACGTCGGTCAGGCCGGCTTCGATGAGGATGTTGGCGCACGCCACCCCGGCCGCGCCGGCACCGGAGATCACCATCTTCAGCGAACTCATCGGGCGGTCGAGTACCGCGGTGGCGCCCAGCAGGGCGGCTAGCACCACGATCGCGGTGCCGTGCTGATCGTCGTGCATGACCGGGCAGTCCAGGGCCTCGATGACCCGGCGTTCGATCTCAAAACAGCGCGGCGCCGAGATGTCCTCGAGGTTGACCGCCCCGAAGGTGGGGCGCAGCTTGACCAGGATGTCGACGATTTCGTCGGGGTCCTTGGTGGCCAGCACGATCGGGATCGAGTCCAGGCCGGCGAAGGTCTTGAACAGCGCCGACTTCCCCTCCATCACCGGCAGTGAGGCCGACGGCCCGATGTCGCCGAGACCCAGCACCGCGCTGCCGTCGCTGACCACCGCGACCAGGCGGTGCGCCCAGGTGTAGCGGGCGGCCAGGGTGTTGTCGGCGGCGATGGCCCGGCTCACCTGAGCAACACCGGGCGTGTAGGCGATGGACAACGCACGCTGGGTGTCCAGCGGCGCCTTCAATTCCACCGACAGCTTCCCGCCCTGGTGCGCGGCGAAGATCTCCTCGTCGTCGATCACGAGATTGGGGGCAGGCACCGTTTCAGACACCGCGTCAGGGTACTCGACGCCCTTGGTGCCCTCGGCGAACCGTCCCCGCGGAACTCTGCAGCGTCGCCCCAGCTAGCACCGTCGGCGCGTACCATCTGCCGTGACATGCGAGGAGGTGGGCTCATGGCGAGCTTCCGGCCGCGGCCACCCACCCTGCTGGGGATCAACCGGACCCGCCACCCGGAGCTCGATCCCAGCCGCATCCCGCTGCCGGTCACCGAAGCCTTGGTCGACTGCGCGATCTACCTCGACGGCACCCGTCTCCCCGGAAAGTACACCCCGGCCGCGGCGCGGGATCACATGCGCGAACTGGAGCAGTCCGGGCAGTCCGCCTTCGTCTGGATCGGGCTGCACGAACCCGACGACCACCAAATGCAGGCAGTCGCCGACCTGTTCGGCTTGCATCCGCTGGCGGTCGAGGACGCGGTGCACGCCCATCAGCGCCCCAAGGCCGAGCGGTACGACGACACGATCTTCCTGGTGCTCAAGACGGTGGTGTTCATCCCGCACGAGACCGTCGCGCTGGCCCGGGAGATCGTCGAGACCGGCGAGATCATGGTGTTCGTCGGCGCCGACTTCGTCGTCACGGTCCGCCACGGTGAGCACACCGGCCTTGCCGACGTGCGCCGACGGTTGGAGTCCGATCCGGATCAGCTGCGACTGGGGCCGATGGCGGTGATGCATGCGGTGGCCGACCACGTGGTCGACACCTACCGGGATGTCACCCGGGCGATGGAGGCCGACGTCGACGCTGTCGAAGAGTCGACGTTCTCCCCCACGACCAAGACCGACATCGAGCCCATCTATCTGCTCAAGCGCGAGGTCGTCGAACTCAAGCGGGCGGTGACCCCGCTGACCGACGATCTGGAGTGGCTCAACTCGAGCAACCAGGATCTGTTGTCCAAAGAGGTGCGCCGTCAGATGCGCGACGTCTTAGACCATCAGATCCTGGCCGCCGAGGAGATCGCCGAGTACGACGAAATGTTGACCTCCCTAGTACAAGCCGCCTCAGCGAAAGTCGGCATGCAGCAGAACCAGGACATGCGCAAGATCTCGGCGTGGGCGGCGATGGCAGCGGTCCCGACCGCGATCGCGGGCATCTACGGAATGAACTTCGAGAACATGCCCGAACTCGGTTGGCAATGGGGCTATCCGGCGGTGCTGCTGGTGATGGTGACGATCTGCTTCTTCCTGTACCGAACGTTCCGCCGCAACCACTGGCTGTAGACGTTGCGCGTCAAGCGCGCGCGAGTGCCGGCATGGCCCGCGGGCCGGTCACCACCGCCCGTAACGGCCGAGTCGATTCAGCACCACGCACTTGTCCCAACAGTGCCAGGACGATCACAGCCGCCGCGGTCAGTACATGAACGTTCCGTTGAGGCTCGTCGCCACCCCGGTCTCAGCCGGTCCGACAACGCCAATGATCATCGCCGGCAACGCTCCGTACGCCAGGCTGAGGAAGCTGTTGTTCAGCATGCCGGCAAAAACCACCTCCCACGGTTGGGTGGGGGCGAATACCAGAATTGCGAAGCCGAGTACGCCCGCGGCCCCGCCGGCAGCCACGACAGCACGGGCGCCAAGACGTCCGATGGCACGGCCTGCAACAACGGCACTGACGGTGCCCATCAGCGCACCCGGCAGAAGGAAGACGATGCTGACGTCCTGGACGGTCGCGCTGAAGCCGAAACCCTCGCTGCCTGGGCTTTGCACGAAATGGGTGAGCCCGAGAAACGAGAGGTAGGAACTCGATCCGATCAGGAACGACGCGGTGTTGGCGAACAGGACCGGGCGGCGAGTGAGCGTCCTCAGCGAAATCAACGGGTCCGCGCAGCGGTGGGACCACGAGACCCACATCGAGAGGGTGGCGATTCCCGCCATCGCCGACCCGAACGTCAGCGGCGACGTCCAACCCCACGCCGAACCTTTACTGATAGCCAGGAGCACACCGCTCAACCCGGCCGCCAGGGCGGCCGCACCGACCCAGTCGACGTGGCCGGGGACCGCGTTGGACCGCTTCGGGACCGTCGTCGCGGCCAGTGCCAGGACGCCACCGGTCAACGCCGCGTGGAGCCAGAAAACC
>CAYXBN010000018.1:0-40118 GCA_964463215.1 uncultured Mycobacterium sp.
TCGACCGATGAGCGTCGACCCATGCGGCGGAGGTGTCGACCGATGAGCGTCGACCCATGCGGCGGAGGTGTCGACCGATGAGCGTCGACCTCGTCCTGGGCCCCCGCCCGGAGGAACCGGGCCCCCCGATCGGCGGGGCGGCGTCCTATCGTGCCGAGGTCACTGCCTCGCTGGCCACCGACGCCGCCACCATCATCGCCCGATACCCGCAGTCCCGATCGGCGCTGCTGCCGTTGCTACACCTGGTGCAGGCCCAGGACGGCTACCTCACCGCGGCCGGAATCGACTTCTGCGCAAACCAACTCGGCTTGACCGCCGCCGAGGTGACCGCCGTCGCCACCTTCTACTCGATGTACCGGCGCAGCCCGACCGGGGACTATCTGATCGGGGTGTGCACCAACACCCTCTGCGCGGTGATGGGCGGCGATGCGATCCTGGAGACGCTGGAAGGCGAATTGGGTGTGCACGCCGGGCAGACCACCGCCGACGGGTTGATCACCCTGGAGCACATCGAGTGCAACGCCGCCTGCGACTACGCGCCGGTGGTCATGGTGAACTGGGAGTTCTTCGACAATCAGACACCCTCCAGCGCAACCGAACTCGTCGCCGCGCTGCGCAGCGGCCAGACCGTCAACCCGACCCGGGGCGCTGCCCTGTGCCCATTCCGCCAGATCGCCCGCACCCTGGCCGGCCTCGGGCCGCAGGTCTCCGACGAAACCGGCCCCGGCGATCCCACGCTGGCCGGCCTGCGGGCCGCCCGCAGATCGAGTGAAGCACCACGCAGACAAAGTGCGAGTAACCCTCTGCCAGGTGCTTCACTCGACGGGGAGGACGCATGCTGACCCCGGTGCTCAGCCGGTTCTGGGACGAGCCGCAACCCTGGACGCTGCAGACCTACCTGCGGCACAACGGATACGACGGCCTGCGCCGGGCACTCGGAATGTCCCCGGACGAGGTCATCGCCGAGGTCAAGGAGTCCGGGCTGCGCGGGCGCGGCGGCGCGGGCTTCCCGACCGGCACGAAGTGGTCGTTCATCGACCGCACCTCGCCGAAGCCCACGTACCTGGTGATCAATGCCGACGAGTCCGAACCGGGCACCTGCAAGGACATGCCCCTGCTGCTGACCACCCCGCACTTCCTGGTCGAGGGTGCGGTGATCGCGGCCTACGCCATCGGCGCCCGGCACGCCTTCGTCTACCTGCGCGGTGAGGTGGTGCCGGTGCTGCGCCGGGTGCAGGCCGCCGTCGCCGAGGCCTATGACGCGGGCTATCTGGGCAGCAACATCCTGGGTAGCGGTTATGACCTCGACCTGATCGTGCACGTCGGCGCCGGCGCCTACATCTGCGGCGAGGAGACCGCCCTGCTGGACTCGCTGGAAGGCCGTCGCGGCCAGCCCCGGCTGCGGCCGCCGTTCCCGGCGGTGGCCGGGCTGTACGCCTGCCCGACGGTGGTCAACAACGTCGAGTCCATCGCCAGTGTGCCGCCGATCATGGCCAACGGGCTGGACTGGTTCAGATCGATGGGCACTGAGAAATCACCGGGATTCACCCTGTACTCGCTGTCCGGGCACGTCACCCGGCCGGGTCAGTACGAGGCTCCGCTGGGTGTCACGCTGCGCGAGTTGCTGGGCTATGCCGGCGGCGTGCGGGCCGGACATGAGCTGAAGTTCTGGACCCCGGGTGGGTCGTCGACTCCCCTGCTGACAGCCGAACACCTCGACGTACCACTGGATTACGAGGGCGTGGCCGCCGTCGGCTCGATGCTGGGCACCAAGGCGCTGCAGCTCTTCGACGAGACGACGTGCGTGGTGCGGGCAGTGCGACGCTGGACGCAGTTCTATGCCCACGAGTCATGCGGGAAGTGCACGCCCTGCCGGGAGGGCACCTACTGGCTGGCGCAGATTTACGAACGGCTTGAGACCGGCCGCGGCACTGCCGAGGATCTCGACAAGCTGCTCGACATCGCCGACGCCATCCTAGGGAAGTCGTTCTGCGCGCTGGGCGACGGCGCGGCCTCCCCAATCGTCAGTTCGCTGAAGTACTTCCGCGCCGAGTACGAGGCGCACCTGGACGGCGGCTGCCCGTTCGACCCGTCCGCCTCGATGCTGGCCGCACCGGAACGGGTCGGCTCATGACCGTCACCTCCTCCCGCGAGCAGACACAAACGTCCCCGACACGCCGAGCCACAGGTGGCTTTTGTGTCTGCTCGCGGGGGAACGGGGGGCCGCGCCGGTGACCGAATCCTCCACCGATACCGACCTGGTCACTGTCACCATCGACGACACCACCCTGGCAGTTCCCAAGGGCACGTTGGTGATCCGCGCCGCCGAGCTGATCGGGGTGCAGATCCCCCGGTTCTGCGACCACCCGCTGCTCGACCCGGTCGGTGCGTGCCGGCAGTGCCTGGTCGAGATCGAGGGCCAGCGCAAGCCGATGGCCAGTTGCACCATCACGGTGACCGACGGCATGGTGGTGCGCACCCAGCACACCTCCGCGGAGGCCGACAAGGCCCAGCACGGCGTCATGGAACTGTTGCTGATCAACCACCCGCTGGACTGCCCGGTGTGCGACAAGGGCGGGGAATGCCCATTGCAGAACCAGGCGATGAGCAACGGCCGCGCCGAAACCCGCTTCACCGACGTCAAGCGGACCTTCCCCAAACCCATCAATCTGTCGACGCAGGTGCTGCTGGACCGGGAACGCTGCGTTTTGTGCGCCCGATGCACCCGGTTCTCCAACCAGATCGCCGGGGACACCTTCATCGAACTGCTCGAACGCGGTGCGCTGCAACAGGTCGGCATCGCCCCGGGGGCGTCCTTCGACTCCTACTTCAGCGGCAACACCGTGCAGATCTGCCCGGTCGGGGCGCTCACCGGCGCGGCCTACCGGTTCCGGGCCCGGCCGTTCGATCTGGTGTCCTCGCCCAGTGTCTGTGAGCACTGCGCGTCGGGGTGCGCCCAGCGCACCGACCACCGCCGCGGCGTGGTGCTGCGTCGACTGGCCGGCGACGACCCGGAGGTCAACGAGGAGTGGAACTGCGACAAGGGTCGCTGGGCGTTCACCTACGCCCGGGACCGGATCGCCACCCCGATGGTCCGCGACGACGACGGGAATCTGCGCGCCGCGTCGTGGTCGGAGGCCCTCGCCCGGGCCGCCGCCGGACTGTCCGGCAGTCGGACCGGCGTGCTGGTCGGCGGACGGTCCACCATCGAGGACGCCTACGGCTACGCCAAATTCGCTCGACTGGTGTTGGGCACCAACGATATCGACTTCCGATCCCGGCCCCTGTCGGTTGAGGAGACCGACTTCCTGACCGCACGGGTGGCCGGCACCCCGATGACGCTCACCTACACCGACCTGGAATCGGCCGACCGCGTGCTGCTCGTCGGGTTCGAGCCGGAGGAGGAGTCGCCGATCGTCTTCCTGCGGCTGCGCAAGGCGGTCCGCCAGCGCGGCCTGCCGGTGCTGACGATCGCGCCGTTCGCCTCCCGGGGGTCGACGAAGCTCGACGCCCGGCTCATCGCAACCCCGCCCGGCGCCGAAACCGACGCGCTGGACACCCTGGCCGGGGAACTCAGCGACCGCACGGTGATCCTGGCCGGGGAGCGGTTGGCCACCAGCCCCGGCGCACTGTCGGCGGCGGCGCGACTGGCCGACCGCAGCGGCGCGCGACTGGCCTGGATCCCGCGCCGGGCCGGGGACCGGGGCGCGGCGGACGCAGGCTGCCTGCCCACCGTCCTACCCGGCGGTCGCCCGGTCACCGACCCGGTTGCGCGCCAGCAGGTTGCCGAGGCGTGGCAGTGCGCAGACCTGCCCGCCCAACCGGGTCGCGACGCCGAGGAAATCCTCAGCGCGGCCGCCGGAGGTGAGCTTGACGCGCTCGTCGTGGGCGGGGTGGACCCGGCCGACATGGCCGACCCCGACGCCGCCCTGGCGGCTCTGGATTCGGCCCGATTCGTGGTCAGCCTGGAGTTGCGCACCTCGGCGGTCACCGACCGCGCCGATGTCGTCTTCCCGGTTGCGCCGGTGGCGGAGAAGGACGGTTCGTTCACCGACTGGGAGGGCCGAGTGCGGCCGTTCAGTGCCGCGCTGTCCTCCAACGCCGCCCCGGATCTGCGGGTGCTGGTGACCCTGGCCGACGAGATGGGCGTCGACCTCGGGGTGCGCACCGCGCAGCAGGCCCGCGCCGAGCAGATCGCCCTGGGCCGCTGGGGCGGCGCCCGACCCCCTGCCCCGTGCGTCCCGCCGGGTGCGGCCCCCTCGCCACAGCCCGGTGAGGCGATCCTGGCCGGGTGGCGAATGCTGTTGGACGCCGGGCGGTTACAGGACGGTGAGCCGCATCTGGCCGGCACCGCACGACCGCCGGTGGTGAGGCTGTCGGCGGGAACCGCCGCCGAGATCGGGGCCACCGACACGGTGACGGTCCGAACCGCCCGCGGGTCGATCAAACTGCCCCTGGCCGTCGCAGCGATGCCGGATCGGGTGGTGTGGCTGCCACTGAATTCGCCGGGTTGCGCGGTGCACACGATGCTCGGAGTGACCACCGGGGCCGTGGTCGGCATCGAGGCAGGGGGGCCGGGATGACCTATCCGGATCCGGCCGTCTTCGGCCACGACCCCTGGTGGCTGATTGTGGCCAAGGCGGTCGGCGTCTTCGCCTTCCTGCTGCTGACCGTACTGGTGGCGATCCTGGCGGAACGACGCCTGCTGGGCCGCATGCAGATGCGGCACGGCCCGAACCGGGTGGGACCGTTCGGGTTGCTACAGTCCCTGGCCGACGGCATCAAACTTGCCCTCAAGGAGGGTCTGGTGCCGGCTGGGGTGGATAAGCCGATTTACCTTCTGGCCCCGATCATCTCGGTGATCACCGCGATCATGGCCTTCGCCGTCATCCCACTGGGCCCGGTGGTGTCGATTTTCGGTCACGCCACCCCGTTGCAGTTGACCGACCTGCCGGTCGCGGTGCTCTACGTGCTGGCGATCACCTCCATCGGGGTGTACGGAATCGTGCTGGCCGGGTGGGCATCCGGGTCGGTGTACCCACTGCTGGGCGGGTTGCGGTCCAGCGCGCAGGTCGTCTCCTACGAGATCGCGATGGCGCTGGCGTTCGTCTCGGTGTTCCTCTACTCGGGAACCATGTCGACCTCGGGGATCGTCGCCGGCCAGACCCAGACCTGGTACGTGCTGCTGCTACTGCCCGCCTTCGCGGTCTACGTCACCGCGATGGTCGGCGAGACCAACCGCGCCCCGTTCGACCTGCCCGAGGCCGAGGGGGAACTGGTCGGCGGCTTCCACACCGAGTACTCCTCGCTGAAGTTCGCCATGTTCTTCCTCGCCGAGTACGTCAACATGACCACCGTCTCGGCGCTAGCGGCCACGCTGTTCCTGGGTGGTTGGCTTGCACCGTGGCCGCTGAGCCTGTGGGACGGCGCCAACTCCGGGTGGTGGCCGCTGCTGTGGTTCGTCATCAAGGTGTGGACGTTCCTGTTCGTCTTCATGTGGCTGCGCGCCACCCTGCCCCGGCTGCGCTACGACCAGTTCATGGCGCTGGGCTGGAAACTGCTGATCCCGGTGTCGCTGCTGTGGATCCTGGTCGTCGCCGTGCTGCGCACCACCGGCATCGACGGGATCGTCCCCAACCTGCTGGCCGCCGCCGCGCTGCTTGCACTGGTGCTCGGCGTGAACGCGTTGCGCCGCAGGCGCATCGGACCCCCGCCACCACCGCCTCCACCGCCGACCGACGGATCGTTCCCCGTCCCGCCGCTTCCCCCCGCCATCACCGAGACCGCGGAGCCCGCCCGTGCCACGACCTAAATTCCTCGAGGCGGTCGCCGGGTTCGGCGTGACGCTGTCGACGATGTTCAAAAAGCCCATCACCGAGCAGTATCCGGAGAAACCCGGACCCACCGCGCCGCGGTTCCACGGCCGCCACCAACTCAACCGCTACCCCGACGGACTGGAGAAGTGCATCGGCTGCGAGTTGTGCGCGTGGGCCTGCCCCGCCGACGCCATCTACGTCGAGGGTGCCGACAACACCGAGGCCGCGCGCTACTCCCCCGGCGAACGCTACGGCCGGGTGTACCAGATCAACTATCTGCGCTGCATCGGCTGCGGGTTGTGCATCGAGGCCTGCCCCACCCGGGCGCTGACCATGACCGGTGACTACGAGATGGCCGACGACAATCGCGGCGATCTGATCTACGGCAAGGACAAACTGCTGGCCCCGCTGCAACCCGGCATGCTGGCCCCGCCGCATCCGATGGCCCCGGGGACCAGCGACGACGACTACTACCTGGGTCGCATCGGCCCGGTGACCGGCCCGACCTCCGAGTCCGACCCCATGCCGTCGGGCACCGACCGGGAGGTCAACCGGTGACCGCCGAGGCCGTCGCGTTCTGGGTGCTGGGTGGGGTAGCGCTGATCGGCGCGATCGGGGTGGTCGCCGCCCCCAAGGCGGTGTACTCCGCGCTGTGCCTGGCCTCGACGATGATCTCGCTGGCCGTGCTGTACGCGGTCCAGGACGCCCTGTTCCTGGGCGTGGTGCAGGTGGTGGTCTACACCGGCGCGGTGATGATGCTGTTCCTGTTCGTGCTGATGCTCGTCGGGGTGGATTCCGCGCAGTCCTTGGTGGAAACCATTCGCGGCCAACGCATTGCCGCGGTGCTGGCCGGCCTGGGCTTCGGGGTGCTGCTCATCGCCGGCATCGGCAGCATGGCCACCTCCGGGTTCACCGGCCTGGCTGAGGCCAACAGCGCCGGCAACGTCGAGGGCTTGGCCGAACTGATCTTCACCCGCAACCTCTGGGCGTTCGAGTTGACCAGCGCGTTGCTGATCACCGCCGCACTCGGCGCGATGGTCCTGGCCCACCGGGAACGCTTCGAACGCCGAAAGACCCAGCGCGAGTTGGCCATCAGCCGGTTCCGCGCCGGTGGTGGCCGGGCCACCCCGCTGCCCAACCCGGGGGTCTACGCCCGCCGCAACGCCGTCGACACCCCGGCCCTGCTGCCGGACGGATCCGAGGAAGCGTCCTCGGTCAGCGCCACCATCCGGGCCGCCGACACCGACAGGGACCCGGCCCGATGACGCCATCGCACTATCTGTACCTGTCGGCGCTGCTGTTCACCATCGGCGCCGCCGGGGTCCTGGTGCGCAAGAACGCGATCGTGATGTTCATGTGCGTGGAGTTGATGCTCAACGCCGGCAACCTGGCGTTCGTCACCTTCGCCCGGATGCACGGCCGTCTCGACGGTCAGGCGGTGGCGTTCTTCACCATGGTCGTCGCCGCTTGTGAAGTGGTGGTCGGCCTGGCCATCATCGTCGCCATCTACCGCACCCGGCGCAGCGCCGACGTGGACGAGTCGCACCTGCTCAGGAACTGATGGGGGGCATTGACAGGTGACGACGCTGCTGTGGCTGACCATCGCGCTGCCCCTGGCCGGGGCGGCGGTGCTGCTCGTGGGCGGCCGGACCACCGACCGGTGGGGACATCTGCTGGGCTGCGCGACGGTGATCGGCTCCTTTTTGTGCGGGATAGGGCTTTTCGCCCATCTACTGGGTCTGCCGGCCGACGACCGGGTCGTCCAGCACACGATGTTCTCCTGGGTTCCGGTCGGAGCGCTGCGGGTCGACTTCGGCCTGCAGCTCGACGCGCTGTCGGTGTGTTTCGTCCTGCTGATCACCGGTGTCGGGGCGCTGATTCACCTCTACTCGATCGGGTACATGGCCCATGACCCCGACCGCAGAAGGTTTTTCGCCTACCTCAACCTGTTCGTCGCCGCGATGCTGCTGCTGGTCCTGGCCGACAACTATCTGGGCCTCTACGCCGGTTGGGAGGGCGTCGGCCTGGCCTCCTACCTGTTGATCGGTTTCTGGTCGTACAAACCCAGCGCCGCCACCGCGGCCAAGAAGGCGTTCGTGGTCAACCGGGTCGGCGACATGGGACTGGCCGTCGCGTTGATGGTGTTGTTCGCCAGCGTCGGATCGGTGAACTTCGCCGAGGTGTTCGACGCCGCCCCGCAGATGAGTCAGGGCACGCTGACGGCGGTGGGTCTGCTGCTGCTGCTCGGGGCGTGCGGCAAGAGCGCCCAGGTGCCGCTGCAATCCTGGCTCGGCGACGCGATGGAAGGCCCCACCCCGGTCTCGGCGCTCATCCACGCCGCCACCATGGTGACCGCCGGGGTGTACCTCATCGTGCGCTCCGGGCCGGTGTTCGACCTGGCGCCGGCCGCGCAGACCGCGGTGGTCGCCGTCGGAGCGGTCACCCTGCTCTTCGGTGCGATCATCGGCTGCGCCAAGGACGACATCAAGAAGGCTCTGGCGGCCTCGACCATGAGCCAGATCGGTTACATGGTGCTCGCCGCCGGCCTCGGCCCGGCCGGGTATGCGGTGGCGATCCTGCATCTGATCACCCACGGATTCTTCAAGGCCGGCCTGTTCCTGGGCGCCGGGTCGGTGATGCACGCCATGGATGACGAGACCGACATCCGCCGTTACGGTGGGCTGCGCCCGCTGCTGCCGGTCACCTTCGTCACCTTCGGGCTGGGGTACCTGGCGATCATCGGGATGCCGCCGTTCGCCGGGTTCTTCTCCAAGGACGCGATCATCGAAACGGCCGTCAATGCGGGCGGATTCAAAGGATGGCTGCTGGGCGGGGTCACGCTGCTCGGCGCGGCGATCACCGCGTACTACATGACCCGGGTGATGCTGCTGACGTTCTTCGGTCAGCGTCGCTGGGCTGCCGGGGCTCATCCGCACGAGTCCCCCGCCGTGATGACCGGGCCGATGATCGTCCTGGCGGTCGGCTCGGTCGGGGCGGGTGCGGTGCTCACCCTCGGCCACAGGCTGGCTGATTGGCTGGCGCCCGTCGTCGGCGAACACGAGGCCCACCACGCGGTTCCGGTGTGGGTGACCACCGCGCTGGCTCTGACGGCGGTCGCGGTCGGTGTCGGGGTGGCCTGGCGGCAGTACGCCGGACGGGAGGTGGCGCAGACGGCGCCGCAGGACGTGTCGGCGCTCACCGTGGCGGCCCGACGCGATCTCTACGGCGACACCGTCAACGAGGCGGTGTTCATGCGCGGCGGACAGCAGCTCACCCGGGCCCTGGTGGTCGTCGATGATGTGGCCCTGGAGGGCGGCGTCGACGGCGCGGCGGCGGGGATCGGCCGGTTCTCCGACACCTTGCGCGGCCTGCAGACCGGCTTCGCCCGTTCCTACGCCTTGACCATGCTGGCCGGCGCCGCCCTGTTCGGCGGCGCGGTCCTCCTCGCGGCGATGTGGCGGTGACCGGGATGCCGTGGCTGACCATGTTGTGGGTGCTGCCGCTGATCGGCGCGGTGGCCATCATCGCGCTGCCGGCCTCGCTGCGGTCCGCCGCCAAGTACGCGGGCCTGGGGGTGTCTCTCGGGGTGCTGGTCGTCGCGCTGGTCGTGGCGGTGCGGTTCGACCCGGCCGGCCCGCGCTACCAGTTCGTCGAGGACCATCCGTGGATCCGCTCGTTCGGCGCGGGCTACATCCTCGGCGTCGACGGGATCGCGCTGGCCCTCGTGGTGCTCACCGCCGTGCTGATGCCGCTGCTGCTGATCGCGGGCTGGAACGACGCCGACGACCGGCCGGGGCTGGGCGGTCGCGGCCCGCAGGCTTATGTAGCGCTGATGCTCGCCGCCGAGGCGATGGTGCTGATCTCACTGATCTCCCTGGACATCCTGCTGTTCTACGTGTTCTTCGAGGCGATGCTGATTCCGATGTACTTCCTGATCGGCGGATTCGGCGCCGAGAACAGATCCGCCGCCGCCGTGAAGTTCCTGCTGTACAACCTCTTCGGCGGTCTGGTGATGCTCGCGGCGCTGATCGGGCTGTACGTGGTGACCGCCGACAACTTCGTCGGCCGCGGCACCTTCGACATCCGCGTCATCTCCCAGGCGGTCGCCGACGGCACGTTCGCCATCCAACCCGCCGTCGCGCATCTGATCTTCGCCGGTTTCCTGTTCGCCTTCGCGGTCAAGGCTCCGCTGTGGCCGCTGCATCGCTGGCTACCCGACGCGGCGGTCCAGGCCACCCCGGCCGCGGCGGTGCTGATGATGGCGGTGATGGACAAGGTCGGTACGTTTGGGATGCTGCGCTACTGCCTGCCGCTGTTTCCGGACTCGTCGACGCTGTTTCGCCCCATCGTCGCCACGCTCGCGGTGGTCGGCATCATCTACGGCGCGGTGCTGGCGATCGGACAGACCGATGTGATGCGGCTGATCGCCTACACCTCGATCAGCCATTTTGGCTTCATCATCCTCGGCATCTTCGTCATGACCAGCCAGGGCCAGTCCGGGTCGACGCTCTACATGGTCAATCACGGAATCGCCACCGCGGCACTGTTTTTGATCGCGGGATTCCTGGTCAGCCGACGCGGCACCCGGGCCATCGCCGACTACGGCGGGGTTCAGAAAGTTGCGCCGGTGCTAGCCGGCACCTTCCTGGTCGCCGGCCTGGCCACCCTGTCGCTGCCCGGGTTGGCACCGTTCATCAGCGAATTCCTGGTTCTCATCGGAACATTCACCCGGTATCCGGTGCTCGCGGTGCTGGCCGCGGTGGCCTTGGTGCTGTCAGCTCTCTACGTGCTGTGGGCCTACCAGCGGATGATGACCGGCCCGGTCACCGACGGGAATGAAGGACTGACCGACTTGCGACCCCGCGAACTGGTCGTGGTGGCCCCACTCATCGCGCTGCTGCTGATCCTCGGGGTCTACCCCAAACCCGCTCTGGACGTGATCAACCCGGCGGTGGAACACACGTTGTCCGACATCGGCCAGACCGACCCGGCGCCGACCCTGGGAGCGGCGAAATGACTGCACCCGTTGTGGCCACGCCCAGTGTGGAATACGGGGTGCTGTTCCCGGTTCTGATCATCTTCGCCGCCGCGGTGGCCGGGGTGCTCGTCGAGGCCTTCCTGCCGAGGCAGACCCGATATCAGGCCCAGGTGGGACTCAGCCTGGCCGGTCTGCTGGCTGCCGCCGCCGGGGTGGTCACGGTGTACCGCGGCCTGGACGCGGGCGGCCGGGTTGCCGCGGTCGGTGCGGTCACCGTCGACCGTCCCGGACTGGTGATGCAGGGCAGCATCCTGCTGGTGGCGATACTGGGAGTCTTGCTGATCGCGCAACGCCGCAGCGGAACCGGGGGTTTGGACGGCTTCACCCCGCAGGCATCGGCGGTGCCGGGTAGCGCGGCTGAACAGGTCGCCACCAAGGCGGGAATCACCCAGACCGAGGTGTTCCCCCTGACCATGTTCGCCGTCGGCGGGATGATGCTCTTCCCCGCCGCCGGTGACCTGCTGACCATGTTCATCGCCCTGGAGGTGCTGTCCCTGCCGCTCTACCTGATGTGCGGGCTGGCCCGGTACCGCCGCCTGCTCTCACAGGAAGCGGCGCTGAAATACTTTCTGCTGGGGGCGTTCTCGTCGGCGTTCTTCCTGTACGGGATGGCGCTGCTGTACGGGTACGCCGGGACGCTGAGCATCACCGGGATCGGGCAGGCGGTGCAGACCGGTTCGGGCGACACCACCCTGGCCGTGCTCGGCGTTGCGCTGGTGTCGGTGGCACTGCTGTTCAAAGTCGGTGCGGCGCCGTTCCATGCCTGGGTGCCCGACGTGTATCAGGGCGCCCCGACCCCGATCACCGCGTTCATGGCCGCGGCCACCAAGATCGCCGCGTTCGGCGCCCTGATGCGGGTGCTGTACGTGGCGGTGCCGGAGCTCAAGGATCAGTGGCGGCCGGTGCTGTGGGCGGTGGCGATCCTCACCATGGCTCTGGGCACGATCGCCGCCGTCACCCAACGCGACGTCAAGCGGATGTTGGCCTACTCCGCGGTGGCCCATACCGGGTTCATCCTCGTCGGGGTGATCGCCGCCAACGACGCCGGGGTCTCGGGCACGCTGTTCTATCTGGCCGCCTACGGGTTAACCACGGTCGGGGCGTTCGCCTTCGTCAGCATGGTTCGCGACGATGCTGACGTCGAGCAGACCCAACTGCGGCACTGGGCCGGGCTGGGCCGGCGTTATCCGGTTGCCGGAGCGGTGTTCTCGATCTTTTTGCTGTCCTTCGCCGGGATTCCGCTGACCTCCGGCTTCATCAGTAAGTTCGCGGTGTTCAAAGCCGCTGCGGCGGGCGGGGCAACGGCACTGGTCGTCGTCGGTGTGGTGGCCAGTGCCATCGCCGCGTACTTCTACGTCCGCGTCATCGTGCTGATGTTCTTCACCGACCCGGCCGAGGACGCTCCCGAGGTCCGCCCACCGGGCGGGCTGACCCTGGTCGCCATCGCGCTGCCGCTGGCCGTGACCTTCGCGCTCGGAACGTTCCCGCAGCCCATGCTCGACCTCGTCGACGGCGCCGCGAAGTTCTTCGGCTCATGATCCTGCGCACCGACGACGACGGCGCCGTGCGGGTGCTCACCATGAATCGGCCCGCGGCCCGCAACGCCCTGAGCACCGAGTTGGTCGAGGCGTTGCACGCCGCGCTGCTCACGGCCGACCGCGAGGACACCGTCGGCGCCGTTGTGCTCACCGGGGCCGACCCGGCGTTCTGCGCCGGGGTGGATCTCAAGGAGGCCCAGCAGCTGGGCCGCGAGTACTTCCGGCGCTTCTCCCGGCACGATTGCATGGCCGCGATCGCCGATCTGCGCACACCGGTGATCGGGGCGATCAACGGTGCAACGTTCACCGGGGGTCTGGAGATCGCGCTGGCCTGCGACTTCCTGGTCGCCTCGCAGCGGGCGGTCTTCGCCGACACCCACGCCCGGGTCGGCATCCTGCCCGGCGGCGGGATGACCGCGCGGCTACCGCAGGTGGTCGGTTCGGCGATGGCCCACCGACTGTCGATGACCGGCGAGGTCGTCGACGCGGCCCGCGCCGAGCGGATCGGCCTGGTGACCGAAGTCGTTGCGCACGAACAGCTTTTGCCGCGCACCGTGGAGTTGGCCAGCCAGATCGCCGAGGTCCCCTCTCCGATCATGACCGGGCTGCTGGAGATGTACCGTCGTGGATCGGAGCCGGTGACCGGCCCGGCCCTGGCGGCCGAACGTCAGATCAGCGCGGCCACCCCGATGGACACCGGGGAACTTGCCGCCAGGCAGCGCGAGGTCGCACGGCGCAACAAGCGCCAGATGAGCTAGCGCAACAAGCGTCGGATGAGCTGAACTCAATCCTCAAGCTGGACGGTCGTTTTGTCCGCGAGGTTGGGCACAATCATCTCCCTGAGGATGCGCTGATGCTCGGGATGGTCCCGATAGGCCAGGAAATCATCCCGGGTGTCGAAGATGCCGACGACGCCGAAGTCATAACTGCCCGGAGCCAGACCCAGGTCGCAGCCGCACCGGTAGCTCTGCACCCCGCCCAGTTGGGGGATTAACTCGCGCAAGGCAGCGGCCACCGGTTCGCCGGAAAAGCCGTCATTCCACTTGAAGGTGACGATGTGAACGAAGGACACCGCGCCTTACTACCACACCGGGGTTCAGCGGAGCGGATCGTCGGCGACCTCGACGTGGCCTGCGTCGGCCGCGGCCCGCAGTTGGTTGAAATCGTCGAGTGTCTTGTCAGCGTAGGCGTATGACCACTCAAGTACTGCGCGACTGACCTTCTCGCCGCTGCCGACGTAACCGATCAGCATCGGCGCGGACAGGCTCTGGGCATGCGCCCGGGCAAGCGAGAGCGCGCAGGCGCCGACATACTGGCCGAACGCCGCCGGAGACATTCCCTCGGTCTCCACGCTGCCCTTCATGTCCTGGAACTGACGGACGTAGTAGTCCCGGCCGTCGATCCGCAGGGTGCCGAGGAAGACATCAGACATCGCCTGCATGATCCGCTGGCCGGCGACCACCCGCGACCCGTGCCCCAACGCCTCTTCGACGGTCGCCAGACTGTCCGGTTGCCGGCGCAGTCCGTACTCTTCGAGCACCGAACGGTTGGCTTGTTTGACTTGAAGGATCAACGGCGTCCCGTCCGGCCCGGTCAGAATGAGCAGATAGCAGCGGGCCCCCACACTGCCCACGCCCACCACCCGCTGGGCGATATCGGTCAGCTGGAACTGCGAGAGCAGCATCGCGACGTCTGCGGGCACGCTGGTGAGGTACTCGCGGAATGCATTGGTCAGCGCTGCTTCGTCTTCGACATCGACGTGGGTCAGCAGCGGAGGGTTCGAACAAAGCTGCATCCGGCCGTCCGGGCCGGCGCGCATGATCCTGGCGAAAACCCGCGCCGACGTCCTCGCCCGCGCCGCCCGGCTGGTTTTCTTGATCGTCCTGGCCAGATCACTGGAGACCTCATGAACGTAGTTCTGCGGCTCCAGCCTCAGGTAGTAGCGGTCAAGCACGGTCATGTCGAACATGGCGTGCAGTCCCTCCCGATACCGCCGGACGGCACCGGCGGCGATATTCCGGATGGCCTTTTCCGGGTAGCGAGCGTGCCGGCCGCCGACGACGGCGCTGGTGACCAGTCGCTTGAGGTCCCACTCGGCCGGTGCCACGGCCGTCTCGTCGAAATCGTTGAGGTCGAAGATCAGGCTGCGCTGCGGTGAGGCGTACACCCCGAAGTTGGAGATATGGGCATCGCCGCCGCACATCACCTCCACCCCACTGGCCGGACTCGCCGCGAGGTCGGCGGCCATCACTGCCGCCGACCCGCGGTAGAAGGAGAACGGGTCGGTCAGCATCCGAGCGAAGCGCAAGGGCACCAGATCCGCCACACGATTGCGGTTCTGTTCGACCAGAATCTCGGTCGCACTGCGCGGCGCGGGTACCAGTTCAGCAAGTGAACTGCGGGGAACCAGCTTGCGATGGGCGCGGCCGCGCGCCGCCGCGGTGTCGTCGTCCTCAAGGTTGATCAGCCGCTCGCGCAACGGCCGGCTGACGTCGACCATCCCGTCAGCCGCGGCCGGTGTCGACCGGGCCAGCCAGCTCAACGGCCCCAGACATTGATCCAGACATCGATTACGCCTCTCTGCAACTGGCCGCCGCGCGACAACTGCCACACTCTAGCCTCAGTTCCACTGTTGCTCCACCGGATTCGCCATGCCCGTCGCCCGGTGCGGTCATCGGGTTTGGCCTTCCTGCGGCAGAATCCCGTTGACGACGATCGCCGTCGTCTGGTCCACCCAGCGTTGGTCCAACGGATCGTCGGGCCGCAGCAGGACTCGCAGCATCGCCGCGCCGCCGATCACCTCGACCAACCGGTCGGGGTCGACGTCACCGCGAACCTCACCGCGGCGCGCCGCTTCAGCCAACCGTTCACCAACCGCCGCGAACAGACCGGCCAGCCGCGCGGTCACCCGCGCGTTGAGGGCGGGATCGGCGGCCATATCGGCGATCAGGCCGGGCAGGGCGGCGCGAGTGACCGGGTTGGTGAACACGTCGCGGGCCGCCGTCAGCATCGCCCGGACATCGGCGGCGATGTCGCCGGCGGGTGCGGCCAGGGCGGTCGGAGCCGCCGGGATCGCGGCCTCGTGCACCAGTTCGGCTTTACTGGACCAGCGGCGGTACAGCGCGGTCTTGGTGGTGCCGGCTCGCTCGGCGACGGCCGCCAACGTCAGCTCCGCGTAACCGGTTTCAACGAGCAGCTCCGCAGTCGCCTGCAGGATGGCAGCGTCGATTCGGCGATCACGCGGCCGGCCGGGCGACGAACCCTCAGATGTGTCTGGTTCCATAACGCTACCCCGCGTATCGTAATGGTCCGGAGGAGCCTGTGAGCCATCAACCGACGGTCGACACCGAGGTCTCGCACCTGCAGCGCTCGGGACGCGACACCAGCACCATCCCCGCCGTGTTGTCGCAGTGGCTGTCCACAACGATGCCCGGTGGCGTGACGCCCGAGGTGACCGTGGAAAGCGGGATCGACTCCAACGGGATGTCCTCGGAGACGATCATCGTGACCGGTCGGTGGATCATCGACGGCGCGCCCGTCGAACAGACGTGGGTGGCCCGGGTGGCCCCGACCGCGCAGGACGTCCCGGTCTTCCCCGCCTACCGGATGGATCATCAGTTCGAGGTGCTGCGACTGGTCTCCGAACTCACCGATGTGCCGGTGCCGCAGGTGCGCTGGATCGAACCCACCGGCGAATTGATCGGCAGCCCGTTCTTCCTGATGGACCTCGTCGAGGGCGTTGTGCCGCCCGACGTCATGCCCTACACCTTCGGCGGCAACTGGTTCGCCGATTCGCCCGCCGACCGACAGCGCGAGTTGCAGGACGCCACCGTCGCGGTTTTGGCTGCCCTGCATGCGATCCCAGACGCGGCATCGACTTTCGGCTTCCTCACCGACGCCGACCCGCCGGGTGACAACCCGCTGCGACGGCACTTCGGTTGGCTCAAGGATTGGTACGGCTTCGCTGTCCCCGACATCGGCCGTTCGGAGTTGGTCGAGCGTGCGCTGGTCTGGCTGGAGGGCAACTTCCCCGACGAGGTCGCCACCGGCGAACCGGTGCTTTCCTGGGGGGATTCGCGGATCGGCAACGTGCTCTACCGCGACTTCCGACCGGTGGCGGTGCTGGACTGGGAGATGGCGACGATCGGGCCGCGCGAGCTTGATGTTGCGTGGATCATATTCGCGCACATGGTGTTCCAGGAGCTGGCCGGCCTGGCCGGCCTTCCCGGCCTGCCCGAGGTGTTGCGCGAGGATGACGTCCGCGACACCTATCAGCGGCTCAGCGGCGTGGAGTTGGGCGACCTGCGCTGGTTCTACGTCTACTCCGCGGTGATCTGGTGCGTGGTCTTCATGCGCACCGGGGCCCGGCGGGTGCACTTCGGTGAGATCGACAAGCCCGACGACGTCGAGACGTTGTTCTACCACGGGGGTCTGTTACGGCGGCTACTCGACGAGGAGGCATAGACAATGCTTGGGCCACTTGACGAATACCCCGTCCACCAGGTCCCCCAGCCGATCGCCTGGCCGGGATCCTCAGACCGCAACTTCTACGACCGCTCCTACTTCAACGCCCACGACCGCACCGGGAACATCTTCGTCATCACCGGCATCGGCTACTACCCCAATCTCGGGGTCAAGGATGCGTTTCTCCTGGTCTCCCGCCGCGCAGGCCAATTCGGCGGCATCGGCGACACCCAGACCGCCGTGCACCTGTCCGACGCCATCGACGCCGACCGGCTCAACCAGCGCGTCAACGGCTACCGCGTCGAGGTCATCGAGCCACTGCAGAAGCTGCGGATCACCCTGGAGGAAACCGAGGGCATCATCTGCGACCTCACCTGGGACGGCCTGTTCGGGGTGGTGCAGGAACAGCGTCACGTGATGCGCTCTGGGAACCGGGTTACCCTCGACGCCCAGCGTTTCGCCCAACTGGGTTCCTGGCGCGGCAATCTCGTCATCGACGGTGAGGAGATCACCGTCGACCCCGCGACCTGGATCGGTACCCGCGATCGGTCCTGGGGCATCCGGCCCATCGGCGAGCCCGAGCCGCCCGGCCGCCCGGCCGACCCGCCGTTCGAGGGCATGTGGTGGCTGTATGTCCCGATGGCCTTCGATGACTTCGCCATCATCGTGATCATCCAAGAGGAGCCGAGCGGATTCCGCACCGTCAACGACTGCACCCGGATCTGGCGGGACGGACGCGTCGAGCAATTAGGTTGGCCGCGGGTACGAATCCATTATCGCTCCGGCACAAGGATTCCCACCGGCGCGATCATCGACGCCACCGACGCCACCGGTGCCCCCCTGCGCTTCGAGATCGAGTCGAAGCTGCCGGTACCCATCCACGTCGGGGGCGGTTACGGCGGCGACTCGGACTGGTTGCACGGCGTGTGGCGGGGTGAGAAGTTCACCGAACGCCGCAGTTACGACATGACCGACCCGGCAATCATCGGCCGCTTGGCGTTCGGCGTGATCGACCACGTCGGACGTGCGCTGTGCTACGACGACTCGACGGTGGTCCACGAGGGTTGGGGACTGTTCGAGCACGGTGCGCTGGGTCGGCACGATCCGTCGGGTTTTTCCGACTGGCTCACCGTCGCCCCCTGACCGCATGGCCGCCCAACGCCGGGTGTTCGAACGGGATTCCATCGAGTTCAGCCGTGCCGTCACCCTGATCGACGCGATCTTCGGGTTCTCCCTGACTCTGCTGGTAACCACCCTGGTCGTGCCGCCGGCCACCGCGTGGGCCAGCCTGAGCGGGCTGCTGGACACCGACTCGGCGACCAGGTGCTGGCGTTCGTCATCAGTTTCGTTGTGGTGGTGGGCCTCTGGCTGGCCAACCACGAGGTGCTACTGCAAGGCGTCGACGACCCCGGCCAGGACGTCCACCGGGATCGGCCCGGGCTGGTACAGACACACGGTGTCGGCCCCGTTCGCCGCGGCGGCACGCTGACGGATGTGCGCGGCGATCTCGGTGGCCGTCCCGCAGGCCGCCAGCGTGTGCAGCACCTCGTCGGTGATCAGCCCGCCCATCTGGGCCCACCGGCCCTGTTTGGACAACGCGTTGAGTTCGGGTTGCAAGTCGGCCCACCCATGCACGTCGAGCACCGGCCGATAGGCCGGGGTGGAGCCGTAGAACGCCAGCAACCGCCGGGTGGCCTCGTGATCGTCGCCGGAGGAGACGATCACCTCCGGCACCACGGCAAACTCGCTGCGGCCCGCCTCGGCCATGCCCTCCCGCACTCCCGGCATGGTGACCTCGCTCAGGAACCGGGTCGACGAGAACGGCATCACCAACAGCCCGTCGGCGGTCTCGGCCACCGCCCGGGTGAGCCGCGGCCCGAGCGCCCCTACGTAAATAGGCGGCGGCCCATACGGATTGGGTCCGGGATTGAACGTCGGCGTCATCAGGGTGTGCCGGTAGAACTCGCCACGGAAGTCCAACCGCCCGCCGCCCTGCCACGCCTCGAAGATCGCCCGCAACGCGGCGACGAGTTCCCGCATCCGAGCCACCGGCCGGTCGAACTGGGCGCCGTAGCGCTTCTCGATCTGGGTGCGGATCTGGGTGCCCAACCCGAGGGTGAACCGGCCGCCGGAGAGCAGTTGATGGTCGTAGGCCTGATGGGCCAGTTGCACCGGATTGCGCGGGAACGCGATGGCCACATTGGTCATCAAGTCCAGACCACCGACCGTGGAGGCCAGCGTCAGCGGGGCGAACACATCGTGCGGACCCTCGAAGGTGAACACCCCGGCCGCGCCGGCCTCCCGCAGCACCTGGGCGCGCACCACCGCGTCGCTCGGCCCGAACAGGGCAGTCATCACCTTCATGAGCGAACCCTAGACTCCGCCTCCGCCGGCTTCGGTGCGCCAACCGACGGTAGGCGCACGTTTGCGCACCGAGATCGGGAAGACTGGGGCCATGGCGCATGACGTTGTGGTGATCGGGGCGGGCTTGGCCGGGCTGACCGCGGCGCGGGACCTCGTCGGCCGCGGATTCGATGTGGTGGTCCTCGAGGGGCGCGACCGGGTGGGCGGGCGAACCTTCTCCGGGACGCTGGCCGGGGTGCCGGTCGACCGCGGCGCATCCTTCGTCGGCCCCACCCAGGACGCGGTGCTCAAGCTCGCCGCCGACCTGGGCTGCCAGACCACCCCGACCTACGCCAACGGCGCCAACCTGATTCGGTGGCGGGGCCGGGTGCACAAGTACAGCGGCACCATCCCCAAGCTCGGTCTGATCGGGCTGCTCGACATGGGCCGCATCCAATGGCAGTTCGAGCGGATCGCCCGGGGCGTCAGCATCACCGAACCGTGGAACTCCTCCGACGCCGCCGCGCTGGACGCCATCAGCCTGGGCGGCTGGCTGCGCTCGATCAAGGCCACCGCCGGCTCGCGGGACCTGATGTCGATCATGTCGCGGGTGACCTGGGGCGCCGAACCCGACGAGGTCTCGATGCTGCACGCCACCCGCTACGTCAAGACCTCCGGCGGGCTGGACCGGATGCTCGACGTCGTCGGCGGCGCCCAGCAGGATCACTTCGTCAGCGGCAGCCACGAGCTGGCCGAGCGGATCGCCGCCGAGCTGGGCGACCGGATCCGGTTGGGCGCGCGGGTTTCCCGCATCGAGTGGTCCGACGCCGCCGTGGCGGTGAACTCCACCGCCGGGGTGGTCGAGGCTCGGCAGGCCATCGTGGCGGTCCCGCCCGCGCACCGCCTGGACATCGACATCGCGCCCGCGCTGCCGATCGAGTACCAGCAACTGGCCCAGCGCTGGCCGCAGGGTGCGCTGACCAAGGCCTACGCGGCCTACCCCACCCCGTTCTGGCGGGCCAAAGGGCTTTCCGGACAGGCTCTTTCCGATCAGGGTCCGGTGTTCATCACCTTCGACGTCAGCCCACCTGACGGCGGTATCGGGATTCTGCTCGGTTTCACCGACCCCCGGGGTTTCGACGCCCAGTCCCACGAGCGACGCCGCGAGCAAGTCCTGGGATCCTTCACCGCCCTGTTCGGCGATCAAGCCGCCAATCCGATCGACTACCTCGATCAGCGCTGGGGTGCTGAGTCTTTCGCCCCCGGCGGACCGACCGCCGCGGTGCCGCCCGGGTCCTGGACCCAGTTCGGCCGGCTGCTGCGCGAACCGGTGGGCCCGCTGCACTGGGCCGGCACCGAGACCGCCGACGAGTGGACCGGCTTCATGGACGGCGCGGTGCGTTCCGGGCAGCGCGCGGCCGCCGAGGTGGCAGCACTCAGGAACTGATCCGCTGCGCCGCGGCGACGGAGCTGACCAGGCTGCGCAGATGCTGGTTGACCACGCCGGGATGCTCGAGCATCGCGCAGTGGCCACCGGGCATCTCGACCAGGTCGAGCAGATTGGGCAGCGCACCGGCGATCTTGCGGGCCCGGCACACCGGCAGCAGCCGGTCCTTCGTGCTGCCGATCACCAGGGCCGGCACGGTCAGGCCGGACAGGTCGATGTAGTTGCGGGCGCCGAGTTCGTCGACCAGCACTTTGGCCCAGGCGCCCCGGCCGGCCGGCGGGGTGGCCGCGAAGACGTCGTGCAGGAACCGCGAGATGGCCGGGTCGGCCTCGGCGCCGACGGCCATCATCTGCAGGAACCGCAGGCTGCCGGGCTGGGTGCCGCGAACCAGCGGTGCGCCGCCCAGGGAGCGGATCGCGGTCCGCGCCGCGGCCACCCGGGCCGAACGCAGCACACCGGGCATCGGCAACAGCTGGATCTTGTCCAGCAGGTTGCCGTGGGTGGTGTTGATCAGCGCGACGGCGTCGACCCGGTACTGGACGCGGTCGCGGAAGCGGTCCGACCAGGCGCTGATCGCGATGCCGCCCATCGAGTGGCCGGCCACGACGGCCCGCTCCCCCGGGCGCAGCACGGTACCCAGGACCGCATCGAGGTCGGCGGCCAGATGGTCCAGGCTGTAGGCCGACGCCGCGGGTACCCCGCTGCGGCCGTGACCGCGGTGGTCGTAGGCGATGACCCGGAAGTCGCGGGCGAGGTCGTTGATCTGTTCGTGCCACACCCGCAGCGAACAGGTGATTCCGTGGGCTAGCACGATCGGGTAGCCGTGCGACGGACCGAACACTTCGGTGTGCAACCGCGTCCCATCGGCGGAGTGCACGATCATCGTCCTGCTCGGCGGGAGGGTGGGCCCATTCGGCCGGCCCTTGGCGGGTTTAGACCCCTTGGCCTGCTGGTTGTCGACCACTGGTGCCGGCATCGTCACTCCTCGCCGGGCGGCCACATTGCCGCTCCGCCGCAGAGCATAACCGCCCTTACGTCGCGAGGACGGTAGTTAGCGGGTCGGAGTTACAGGCGAGTCCCACCCGTCACAATAGGATCTTTATGTGCGCGGTTCCGCCACAGGTGCGGTCTGTCCCAGTATCTTGGGTTTGCCGCACCGCGAGGTGCGTTTGCTATTTTGGCGGGCGACGCCAGTCGTCCCTGTCGATACACCATAAGGAGAACCACCAGTATGAACACCAGAATGGCTCGCGCAGCGGCCGCCGCCGGCGGTCTTGCCATCGCCGCCGCCTTCGCCGTTAGCTGCTCGCAGGCGCAAGAGGCGACCAAGGACATCGCGTCGAGCGCCTCCTCCGCTGCCAGCGCGGCCGGCAGTGCCGTCAGCAGTGGCGCCAGTGCCGCCGGTAGCGCCGCCAGCAGCGCCGCCGGTGCCGCCGGTAGCGCCGCCAGCAGTGCCGCCGGTGCCGCGGGCGATGCCGCCAGCAGCGTGGGCAGCGCCGCCAGCAGCGCTGTGAGCAGCGGTGCCAGCGCGGCCAGCAGCGCCGTCAGCAGCGGTGCCAGCGCGGCCTCCAGTGCGGTGTCGTCCGCGGTCGAGGGCGCCACCACGATGAACGTGCCGGGTGTCGGCGATGTGTCGCTGGATGCCGACACCGCCGCGGCGTACACCCGTCTGGGCGGTGAGGGTGCCCTCGGTGCTCCCACCGGGATGTCGGAGAAGGTCGGCGACGGCAGCATGACTCCGTTCGCCAACGGCACCATCTACTCCTCGCCCGCCGGGACCTACCTGGTCCAGGGCGAGATCTTGCGGGTCTACATGGAGCAGGGCGGGCCGACCGGCGCGCTCGGCTTCCCGACCGCGGACGAGACCACCACCGGCGGCGGCCCCCGGACCGCTGACGGCGGCTGGATCAGCGAGTTCCAGAACGGTTCCATCAGCTGGACCAACAACGGCGCGGGCGGCTTCAGCGAGACCGTCAGCACCAACTGATACGCATCACCTGCACACAAAGCAGCCCCCGGGATACCCGGGGGCTGCTTTGCATCCGGGGTTTGTATCTGGGTTTTCAGATGGGGCCTGTCGGGACGGCCTCGCGTTCGGGCCGGTTGCGATCATTGCCCGTAGGTCTATCCTTTCAAGGTTCCGTAAGGCGCAAACGAAGGGTCGGGTATTGGGCGCACGGTTACGGGCCATCCTGGGGGTGGCTGTGCTGGTGGCGCTGATCGGCGGGCTGCCGGGACTGGCCGGGGCCGCACCACCGCCGCCCCGCGAGGTGACGATCTCCACCTACGACATCGAACCGTTCGTCATGACCGAGGACGGCATCAAGACCGGCTTCACCATCGACCTGCTCACCGCGATCGCCAAACGGACCGGCTGGACGATCAACTATGTGGACGGCAAGACCGTGACGGGGATCCTCGGCGACGTCACCAACAGACGCAGCGACGCTGCCGCGGCGGCGATCTCGATCACCGCCGACCGGGCCGAGGTCGTCGACTTCTCCCAACCGATTCTCAACGCCGGCCTGCAGATCGTCGTCCCCGCCGGTTCGGTCGAGCGCTCCCAGCCCGGATTGACCGACTTCCTCAAACTGCTGTTCTCCAAGACCATGGCCGTCTGGCTGCTCGCCGCCCTGGCCCTGACGGTCATCCCCGCACACATCATCTGGCTGCTGGAACGCCGCCACGCCGACTCGATGGTGTCCAAGTCCTACTTCCCCGGCATCTTCCAGGCCTTCGCCTGGGGTCTGGGCATGCTGGCCGCCGCCGCCGACGACGCCCCCCGACACTGGCAAACTCGCGCGCTGGCCGTGCTGTGGGCCTTCGTCAGCATCATCTTCGTCGCCTACTACACCGCGACGCTGACCGCCAACCTCACCGTCGAGAAGATCGACTCCCAGATCGGTGCGCCGACCGACCTCGTCGGACGCAGCGTCTGCACGATCGCCGACACCACCGCGGCGTCCTACCTCAACGAGATCGGCGTCGCCTTCACCGGGGCGCCCCGGCTTGAGGACTGTTACGCGGGGTTGAAGGAGCAGAAGTACGAAGCGGTGGTCACCGACGCCCCGCTATTGCAGTACTACGTCGCCCACTCCGGCGCGGGGGTCGCTGAGATTGCCAGTCCCATCTTCAAATTCGAGGATTACGGCATCGCCTTCCCACTCGGCAGCGATCTCCGCAAGCCCTTCGACGACGCGCTGCTGTCGATCCGCGAGAACGGCGACTACGACCTCATCAAAAGCAAGTGGCTGGGTAGCGAATAGACCCAACCGCTAGGGCCAATCGAAAGGTCGGCAACGTGGGCGCACGGTTACGGGCCATCCTGGGGGTGGCTGTGCTGGTGGCGCTGATCGGCGGGCTGCCGGGACTGGCCGGGGCCGCACCACCGCCGCCCCGCGAGGTGACGATCTCCACCTACGACATCGAACCGTTCGTCATGACCGAGGACGGCATCAAGACCGGCTTCACCATCGACCTGCTGGACGAGATCGCCAAACGAACAAACTGGACCTACACCTACATCGACGGCAAGAACGTCAAAGGCATCCTCAGCGACGTCGCCAACAGACGCACCGACGCTGCTGCCGCGGCGATCTCGATCACCGCCGACCGTGTCGACGTCGTCGACTTCTCCCAACCGATTCTCAACGGCGGCCTGCAGATCGCGGTGCCCGCCGGTACGGTCGAGCGCTCCCAGCCCGGACTGAGCGACTTCGTCAAACTGCTGTTCTCCAAGACCATGGCCGTCTGGCTGCTCGCCGCCCTGGCCCTGACGGTCATCCCCGCACACATCATCTGGCTGCTGGAACGCCGCCACGCCGACTCGATGGTGTCCAAGTCCTACTTCCCCGGCATCTTCCAGGCCTTCGCCTGGGGTCTGGGCATGCTGGCCGCCGCCGCCGACGACGCCCCCCGACACTGGCAAACTCGCGCGCTGGCCGTGCTGTGGGCCTTCGTCAGCATCATCTTCGTCGCCTACTACACCGCGACGCTGACCGCCAACCTCACCGTCGAGAAGATCGACTCCAAAATCGGTTCTCCCGACGATCTTGTCGGACGCAGCGTCTGCGCCAAGGCCAACACCACCGCCGCGTCCTATCTGGAGGAGGCCGGCGCGCCGTTCACCGGGGTGACCCAACTGGACGAATGTTACGAGGGGTTGAAGAACCGCCGGTACGAAGCGGTGGTGGCCGATGCCCCGGTGCTGCAGTATTACATCGCGCACTCCGGCGCGGGGGTCGCTGAGATCGCAAGTCCCATCTTCAAATTCGAGGATTACGGCATCGCCTTCCCACTCGGCAGCAACCTGCGCAAGCAGGCCGACGACGCACTGCTGTCGATCCGCGAAAACGGCGACTACAACCTCATCAAACAAAAGTGGCTGGGCGGGGACACACCCTGATCAGTCCTGCACCGCCTTGGCCACCGCGATGCACCTGGTGAGCCACCCCGGGTCGGTCCCGGATCCCTCCTGGACCGCCCACATTGCGTTGTGCACCATCCGGACGACCACCCAGGCCCGCGCCCGGTCCGCATCGAAACCGGCGGCGTCGACCAGCAGCCAGAACCGCCGGCGGACCCCGTCGCGCACATCGTCGGCGATCTCGTCCCAGCGGTTCCACAACATCGGTGCGATCTCGTAGTGCGGATCGCCATTGACCGGCTTGGGGTCGATCACCAGCCAGGGCTGACGGTCACCGGCCAGCACGTTGCCGTAGTGCAGGTCGGTGTGCACGACCCGGTCGGCAGCTGAGGTTTCGCCGCTCAGATCGGTTCCCAGTGCGATGGCCTGTTCGACAAGTCGACGTGGAATCGGCGCGCTGCGAGGCAGATTCGCCAAATCCGCAGTCCAACGCTCGATGAACCAGGACAGTGTCCGCAACGACGCCAGCGCCGGAACATGCAGTTGCCGGTAGAGCCCGGCGACGATCTGGCAGGCCAAGGCTTCGGGCTGGGCGGAGAGGTCGACGGGCCGGCACCGCTCGAGCAGCAGAGCGCGCACCGGCGGGTCCGCGCTGAGCAGTCGCACAGCCCCGCGACCGGCCCAGCGCCGAAGCGCGAGGTGTTCATGCTCAGACTCCTCATCCGGGAAGCCGACTTTGAGCATGGCGGCGCCGTCATCGGCGGTGCGGACCGGCAGCACCAGCGAGCAATGCCCATTACCCGGCGGGCCGTCGGGGCGAAGGTCCCACTGCCCGACAACCCGCCCGATGACCGACGGCAGTGAGGCCACCCACTGCGCCCACAGCGGTCCGCGGCCGGCCATCGCCCGGACCTCCGCCGGCACCTCGATCACCGATGCAGTATCCGCCGAGGCGAGTGGCGCCGACCGAGTCGGGCCGTACCGCCAGCCGACCTAGGCGGCGGTCGCGACCCGGTCCCCAGCGGCCAGCGCCCGGCCGATGACGGCGGTGAGCCCAGCAAGCAGCAGACCGAACGACACACAGGCAGCAGCCATGCTGACGGTGAGGGTGCGCGGATCCACCGCCGCGCCGAAGTCGGCCGACTGACCGCTGATCAACAGGTAAACCACGGACACCGCGCTGCCGGTCAGAGCGATCCCCAGCGCGGTGCCCAACTCGAAGGCAGTTTCGGAGATCCCGGTCGCCGCACCGACGCGGTCCGCGCTGGCGCTGGTCAGCACCAGATCAGAGGCGACGGTCACCACCGAACCGAAGGAGAAGCCAAGCAGCATCAGCGGAACCACCATGGCGGGGTAGGACACCGGGACGGTCAGGCCCAGCGATACCAGCCCCACCGCACCCACCGTCAGCCCGGCCAGCAGGATGCGCCGATGCCCCCACCGTCCGATCAGCCGGGCCGTGTAGGTGGCGGTGATCAGGCTGACGATGGACTCCGGCAGCGTCGCCAGACCGGACTGCAGCGGCGAGAATCCGCCGACCTGACGCAGGAAGATCGGCAGGAAGAACAGCGCGCCGACGTTGGCGAATACGATGATCAACTGCGCCACGATGGCCGCGCTGAACCGGCGTTGGGCAAAGAGCCCGAGCTCCAGCAGGGGCACGGGGAGGCGACGCTGGCGGCGTAGGAACACCCCCAGCAGCACGGCTCCGATCGCCAGCGCGACATAGGCGGGCCAGAAAGCCGGCCCGGAGTGCGCCAATTCGGTGATGCCGTAGACCACCCCGAGGATGCCCACCGTGGAGAACGCGACGGAAAGCACGTCGAGCGGGTGTTTGGTGCCGCTGCGGGCCTCTGGAAGGACCCACAGTCCCACCCCGGCGATCAGTGCCACCACCGGCAGATTCACCAAAAGCACTGAGCCCCAGTAGAAATGTTCCAATAGCAGACCGGCGACGGTGGGGCCCAGTGCCGCGCCGGCCGCACCGCTGGCACTCCACACACCCACCGCCCGCATGCGTTGGGCGTCATCGGTGAAGACCGTCCGCAGCAGCGCCAGCGTAGAGGGCATCAAACCGGCCCCGGCGATTCCCTGCAACGCCCGTGCGGCGATGAGCACCTCGGCGGTGGGTGCCAGTGCCGCCGCGGCCGACGCCGCCCCGAACGCCAGGCTGGAGATCAGCAGCAACCGCTTACGGCCGACCCGGTCGCCGACGTTGCCCATCGTGATCAGCAGACCGGCCAGGACGAACGAGTAGATGTCGCCGATCCACAGCACCTGGGTGTAGTCCGGTTTCAACTGCTCGGTGATCGCCGGGACAGCGACGCTGATCACCGTCCCGTCGACGGCCACCATGAACACCGCCAGGCACAGCACAAAGAGCGCCGACAGCTGACGAGACGTCACAGTCAGCGCAGCACGTTGTCGAGAACAGAGGCGGTGATGATGTAGGCGGCGTGACTGCCGCCCGCGCTGACCTGGACGTCCAGCGGCCACTTCCACGGCGGCGGCGTCCCGCCGAGCAACGGGAACGCCACCGACGTCACCGTCATCAATGTCGAACCGAAAATCAGGCTGGCGTAGGGTTCCCGGATCTTGTTGCGCAGCAACACATGGGCGATCCCAAACGCCGAACCGTAGGACCACCGCAACGCCAGGGTGATCGCACCGGCCTCCCGGTCGGTCGGGGTGGGCAGACGCAGCAGGCTGGCCACGATCCGGCCCGGCACCACGCTGTCGTCGTAGTCCAGGCCCTCATGGGACCACAACCCCTCGACCGGGGTTCCGTCGGCCAACGTCTTGACCCCGGTGTAACGACCCTTCCGCAGGGTGCGCTCGGCGTGGTACCAGACGGCCATCGCGGCGGTTCCACTGGCGCCGGCCACCAGACCACGTTTCCACCACGGAAGCTGCGGTCGGCGGCGCGATGACATAGGGGAAGGTTAGTTTTCCCGGCCGCCACCAGACACAAAATCCCCCAAGAACCCGGCGTGTCGGGGTGATTTGTGTCTGCTCGCCGAGGGAGGTGACCGGCCTGAATCGCCGGTGAGCCCGCAGGCGATGGGCGATACTTCGGGACATGGCCGAACAGCGCACCAGCAAAGTGTCCATCGTCGGAGTCGGCAGCGTCGGGACGGCCATCGCCTACGCCTGCCTGATCCGCGGATCGGCCGGCGCGTTGGCCCTCTACGACATGAACGCCAAGAAGGTCCACGCCGAGGTCCTCGACCTCAACCACGGCAGTCAGTTCGTGCCCAACTGCGTGGTCACCGGTTCGGACAGCATCGACGTCACCGCCGGATCGTCGATCGTTGTCGTCACTGCCGGGGCCAAGCAGAAACCCGGCCAGACCCGCCTGGAACTGGCCGCCACCAACGTGGCGATGGCCCAGACACTGACCCCGCAACTGCTCGAGCAGTCCCCCGATGCGGTCATCATCTTCGTCACCAACCCGGTGGACGTCGTCACCCTGGCCGGCGCCCGGTCCGTCGCGGTGGAACCCGGCCGGATCTTCGGCTCCGGGACGGTCCTGGACTCCAGCCGGTTCCGCTATCTGATCGGCAAACGCGCCGGGGTCGACGTCGGCAACGTGCACGGCTTCATCGTCGGCGAGCACGGTGACTCCGAGATCCCGCTGTGGTCCAGCGTTTCGATCGGCGGGGTGCCGGCGATGGAGTGGCGCTCGGGCGGCGCCTTGGTGTTCGACGACGCCACCCGCGAGGAGGTTGGGCGCGGCGTGGTCAACGCAGCCTACGAAATCATCGAGGGCAAGGGCGCGACGAACCTGGCGATCGGGCTGTCCACCGCCCGGATCATCGAGGCCGTCCTCGGCGACCAGAACCGGGTGCTGCCCATTTCCACCGTCCAGAGCGGCGCCTACGAACTCGACGGCATCGCTCTGTCGCTGCCGACCCTGGTATCGCGCTCGGGGGCCGGACAGGTCCTGGAGGTCCCGCTGTCGGTCAACGAACTGCTCGGTTTGCAGGCTTCAGCCAAAACCCTCAACGACATCGGTGCGTCACTGAAGCTGTGACCCGGTCCGGCGAAACCGCCTCGGTGGCCGGGCCGCGTACTCCATGATTTCGAACATGCAGACCACCAAGCTGACCGGCAAGCTCGCCAAAAAGGAAGAGGCACAAGACTATCTGGCTGTTATCAGCGGTGTCCGCGCGCTGGTCAGCGAGAATCCCGACGCGATCAAGGACCCCTGGGTCAAAGGCTGGATCGGCCGCCGCTGGCGTGACCTGTTCATGCAGGAAGCGGTCAAGGACAGCAAAGCGGTGGACTATGCCTCCAAGCCGCTGCTGCTCTCCGGTCTGCCGCTGCCCAAGCTGCTGAAGAAAAGCAATCCGCGCCAGGCGATCGCCGAGCGCTTCCTCAAGGACGCCCCGCTGAGCGAATCGCAGGCCGAGATGCCCCCGGCTCAGCACGACCCGATCGAGAACACCACGCTGATCCTGTGCGGCGGCCTGCTCACCGGTCTGCTGCACCCGGGCGCCCATGCCTTCCCGGTGGAGGCCGACCGCTTGATGACCGAACGCGGCTGGCGGCACATCCGCGCCGACGTGCACCCGATGCGGTCGTGTGAGGCCAATGAGGCCGACATCGAGGCGGCCTTCCGCGGCGAGGGTCTCGACGCATCGATGCAGCCGATCACCGAACCGGAACCGCCGAAGAAGGCCTTTCTGCTCGGATACAGCAAGGGCACCCCGGACATCCTGTCGTTCATCGTCAACAATCCGCAGTACCACGACCGAATCAAGGGGGTGTTCACCTGGGCCGGGGCGGCCGGCGGGTCCTACACCGCCGACGGGATCTACGGCCAGATCAAGGATCTGCCGACGGAGAAGTCCTACGAGTTCCTCAGCGCACTGCTGTCGGTGATCAGCCCGGCCATGCTGGACAAAGTGGGCGTCCGGCGACTCGACGAGTTCGACGTCAAGGGCGCCATCAACGACCTGCGCACCGAGGTACGCGAGGCGTTCAACCGTAAACACGCCTCCTACCTGGACAGTCTGGGCATCCCGATCTTCGGCCTGACCGCCGCCACCACCCCGTTGGAGGTGCCCAACTTCCAGTTCATGGATGCGGTGCGGCTCAGTTCGCACGACGCCAACAACGACATGCAACTCACCCAGAAGCAGTCGATCGTGCCGGTCGGGATGAACACCCACCTGGCCATGGCTCATGCCCACCACTGGGATGTCGCTTATGCGCCGTTCCCGCTGGCCATGCGGGCCGTTTCGCCCAACCTGGAGCACTGGTGGCCGCGCTACGCCGCGCTGGTGGCGAACTGGGAGTTGATGGCCGAGTTGGGCCTTATCGACTGATTCCTGCGTTGAGTGAAGCACTACGCAGAGGGGCACTCGCACTTTGTCTGCGTGGTGCCTCACTCAACGCTTGAGGCAGCGGCAGGCCACCAGCGCGAGGTCCGCTGCGGTGGCCGCCGGTCCCTTCGTCGGGGTCAGGATGTGGCTCTGGCAGAGGCGCACAACGCTTTCCACCATTACCCGCACATCGGCGGGATCGGCCGAAGGCCATTGCGAGACCACCCAATCGCGGACGACGGCGGTGGCGGTGTCCAGCAGTGCTTCGCCGCGGATGGTGAGCAGAGACAGCAACGAGACATCGCCGCCGGCCGCCGCCCGGGTGAAGATCGTCTTCAGCAGCGGATTGTCGCGGGCCACTGTGAGCATGTACTCCACCGCGTCGGACACCGCGCCGGCCAGGTCACCGGGATGTGCCGCCAGACGCTCCCCCACGCCGTCGAAGAACTCCGCCATCTCGCGCAGGACGACGGCGTTGCCGAGATCCTCCTTGGTGCCGAACTCGGCGTGCAGGCTCTGGCGGCTGATGCCGATCTCGGTCGCGATGGCACCCATCCGGACCGCCGCCCATCCCCGCTCGAGGACGACGTCGCGGGCCGCGTCCAGCGCGAGCTCGCGCAGCCGGGATCGCGCGAAGGCGCGGGTCTCGGCACGGAGGTCGACTGAGGTCACGCCCGGGAGTCTAGCGCGAGCTCCGACATTTTTACGTTCCATGTCGTTAGTGCTTGACAATTTTTATTTATTGTCAGAGAGTCGTTGTTAACGACATGACCACTAGGAGACGACCATGACCGCTCCCGCCTACACCCGCGCCGATCGCCCGTACGACCCGGCCGACGTCTCCTCGCACGAGTTCTGGGCGTCCACCGCCGCCGACCGCGAGCGCACCTTCGCCGAGCTGCGCGCCAACCGCCCCATCTCCTGGCACCGCCCGGTGGCCAACGGCTTGTTCGCCGATCCGAACGACCAGGGCTTCTGGGCTGTGGTTCGGCACGCCGATCTGGTCGAGGTGACCCGGCGGCCCGGCGACTTCCTCTCCGGTGAGGGCATCGCCTTCGAGTCCCTGCCCAAGGAAATCCTCGACGCCGCACAGGGTTTCATCGCGATGGATCCGCCCCGGCACACCAAGATCCGACGCTTGATGGCGGCGGCGTTCACCCCCAAGCAGTTGGCCCGCATCGACGACCACATCGTGGCCAACGCCCGCCGCGTCGTCGACGACGCCATCGAACAGGGCAGCGCCACGGGTGAGATCGACTTCGTCAAAGACGTGGCCGCGCTGGTTCCGATGCACAACATCTGCGACATGATGGGCATCCCGGAGCAGCACCGCCGCACCATCGCCTACGAGTCGCAGTTCCCCGACGGCTGGCGTGATCCGCGACTGCTGCAGGGCGCCGAACCACTCGCCCGGATCGCCCAGGCGATCGCCACCGTCCACGCCATCGCGATGGAACTCATCGAGGCGCGCCGCCGCACACCGGAGAACGACCTGGTGACGGCCATGGTGCAGGCCGAGGTCGACGGGGAGCGACTCAGCGACGAGGAGATCTCCTCGATCTTCTTCCTGTTGATCATCGCCGGCAACGACACCACCCGCCAATCCATCTCGCACGGGATGAAGGCCCTCACCGACTTCGGCGACCAGCGGGCCTGGCTGATGGAGGATCTCGACGGCCGGATGCCGATGGCGGTCGAGGAGATCATCCGCTGGGCCACCCCGATCATGACCTTCCGCCGCACCGCCGCCCACGACACCGAACTCGGCGGCCAGCACATCACCCAGGGCGACAAGGTGATCATGTTCTACTCGTCGGCCAACAGGGACACCGAGGTGTTCGACCACCCCGAACAGCTGATCCTGTCCCGGCACCCCAACAAGCACGTCGCCTTCGGCGGCGGCGGCATCCATCACTGCCTGGGCGCCCAGTTGGCCCGCCGGCAGATCGCCGCCACGTTCAGAGAACTGCTCATCCGGTTGCCCGACATCCGCGTCGTCGGCGAGCCGGAGTTGGGCAACGGAAATTTCTTCCATACCGTGATGAGCATGCAGGCTCAATTCACCCCCGAAAACGCCGGAGCGACGCAATGAAAGTGATCGTCGACCGCACCAAGTGCTCCTCGATCGGGTTGTGCGAGGCGACCGCCTCGGACATTTTCGAGATCGGACCCGACGGTGTGTTGACCATCCTGATGGACGACGTTCCTGCCGACCGCCGCACCGACCTGGAGCAGGCCTGCGAGAACTGCCCGACCCAAGCGCTCAGCATCGAGGACTGACACGCTGTACGTTCACCGCCCATGGGATCTGTGCGCCGCGATGACGTCCATCAACACCTCGTCGAGCGCCGCCGCCGGCTGGCCGAGTCGAAGGCGCTGAGCCCGCTCAAGGCGGTCCTGCAGCGCTTCAAGGAGATCGACGGCGCCAACCAGGGCGTGCTGGTGTCGGTGCAACTGTTCACCGTCGTCATCCCGCTGATGATCCTTGGGTTCAGCTACTTCGAGGGGTTCGCCGAGAACGCCAGCCCGGGCACGATCTGGATCCGGGAGTTGGGCCTGTCCGGGCCGACCAGCGATACCGTGCGTGATGCATTCGGCGACACCGCGGCACTGCAGTCACTGTGGACTGTCGTCGGCGTCGCCGCCTTCCTGGTCTGGGGAATACCGATGGCCATCATGGTGGCGAGCATCTTCGCCAAGGCCTGGCGGCGGGAGCAGTTCAGCGCCGGCCAGCGCCTGCTGCGCGGCTCGCTGTGGTTCGCGCTGTATCTGATGATGCTGGTTCTGCGGGAGCGCACTGCCTTCGGCGCGGAGTATCACGGCCTCACACAGCTTCTGCTTTTCACGGTGGCGCTGGTGCCGGTCTGGGCGTTCTGGTCACTGACACCGCTGGTGCTGGTGCGCGACGGCGGCCACGGTCTGAAATACCTTGCGCTGGCAGGACTTGCGGGCGTGGTGATCGACGGGATCATCGTCCCGGCCATCGGGCGGATCATCTTCCCGGGTGTGATTGACGCCTGGACGAGCTTCGGCCCGATCGGTGTGGCCATGGCGATCATGACCTGGTGCACGGTGCTGGGCACCGCGTGGGTGATAACCGCATGCGTCGGGGCGGTGCTGTGGGAACGCACCGCCCCGACCGACACGGTTCTACAGGCACAGACGGCGGAGATCACCGCGGCCTGAACAAGCTACTGCCCCATGGCCTTCCGGCGGTCGTCGTCGTCGAAGCCGCCATCGTAAGCAGGGGACGCGGAGCGCCTCCGCGCGATCACGTCCTTCGTGGACGCGAACGCCGCCCGGTTCGAGGCGTAGTTGCGCTTGTCGAAATTCATGGCGTACCGGCTGTCCATGCCCATCCGGGTGGCGACCCCGATGGCGTCGATGTCGGCGCCGAGGAAGATGAACTCCCACCCGTAAACCTCACGCTGTTGGGTGATCAGCGCCTTGACGGCCTCCCACGTCCAGTCCCGGCTGGCGTTCTCCATGCCGTCGGTCATGATCAGGCAGATCACCTGCCCGGGCCGCTGCTCCTCGGGCAGCGCCGAGAGCCGCTCCCCGATTTCGGTGATGAACCGGCCGGCGGCGTCGAGCAGGGCGGTCCGTCCGCGCGGCTCGAGGACGAATTCGGGCACCGCGCCGATCTCAGTCGGCGGGTACAGCACCTCGTACTCGTGGTCGAACTGGGCCAGCGTGACCTGGCACGGGCCGGGATTGGCCCGCTGCCCGGAGAGCAACTCCCGCCACCCGTCCTCGGTGGCTTCCACCGAGGTACTCATCGAGCCGGAACGGTCGAGCAGGGCGGCGATCAGGGATTTGCTGGAGTCGGTCAATGGCATACCTTTCGAAGGGTAGACGGAGGCCACCTTCGACACCGAATCTCAACAGCCCCCGTCGATGACAAGCGGCCCTCCCGAACCGCTTCAGACAACTCAATTATAGCACTCTAGCTGCGATTTTACACGCCCGGCGAGGGCCAACCGTAGAGTTGGACCCATGACCAAACTGCCGCCCGGCCCCCCGCTGCCGGCGGCGGTGCAGACCGCGCTGATGCTGCGGTGGTGGTCGGGCTGGGCGTTCGCTTGCCAGCGGCGCTACGGCGATGTGTTCACGATTCGACTGGCCGGTTTCGGGCCGGGGGTCTATCTGGCCAATCCCGAGCACATCAAGACGGTGTTCGCCGGGAACCCGCGGACCTACCACGCCGGGCAGGCCAATGCGGTGCTGGCCGGAATGCTGGGTCCCAGTTCGGTGCTGGTGCTCGACGAGGATCTGCACCGAGATCGTCGCCGGCTGATGCTGGCGCCGTTCCACCGTGACGCGGTGGCTCGCCAGAGTGCACTGATCTGCCAGATCGCTGCGGCCAACATCGCCGACTGGCCGGTGGGCAGACCGTTTCCGGTGGCTCCGAAGATGTCCGAGATCACCCTGGACGTCATCCTGCGGACCGCCATCGGCGCCAGCGACCCGGATCGGTTGGCCGCCCTGCGAGCACTGATGCCTCGGCTTTTGACCCTGGGCTACCTCGACACCCTCGCGATCGCCCGTCCGTCGTTGCAGCGCCGCTGGCCATGGCGCGGTCTGGGCCGGCGCATCGCTGAGGCCGACGCGCTGCTCTATGCCGAGATCGCCGACCGCAGGACCGATCCCCACCTCGCCGATCGCACCGACGCGCTGGCCATGCTGGTACGCGCCGCCGACGACGAAGGCCGGCAGATGACCGACGCCGCACTGCGCGACCAACTGATGACCCTGCTGCTGGCCGGGCACGACACCACGGCCACGGCCCTGTCCTGGACTCTGGAGCGGCTCACCCGCCACCCCGACGTGCTGGCCCGCGCGGTGGCCGCGGCGGAGGCCGGTGATGAGGAGTATCTCGACGCGGTCGCTCGGGAGTCGCTGCGGATCCGGCCGGTGGTCTTCGACGTGGGTCGGGTTCTCACCGAGCCGGTGGAGATCGGCGGGTACCGGCTCCCGGCCGGCGTCACGGTCATCCCAGCGATCGGGCTGGTCCACGCCAGCAACGATGTGTACAGCGACCCCGACCGGTTTCGGCCGGACCGGATGCTCGACAACAGCCAGTCACCGACCACCTGGTTGCCGTTCGGCGGCGGCAACCGGCGCTGCCTGGGTGCCAATCTGGCGCTTGCCGAAATGCGCCTTGTGCTCGGCGAGGTGCTGCGTGGCGTGGAGTTGAAAACCACCACCGCATCCGGTGAACGGACACGGGTCAGCGGAGTCATCCAACAACCCCGCCGGGGTGCCCGGATCACCGTCATCGCGCACAAAAACTCCCACAGGAATTGACCGTGGTGGTGTGGTGTCACATCCGCCCCACGAGTGTCACCTACATCACAAACTCGTTAATTCTGAGATTGACCTGAGCGACAACTTCGCTTTTGCTGAGTTTTAGTCTATCTTTCAAAGGGTTTTCCTGAGTTTAAGGCTGAGCGGAACGCGCAAAACTGCCCAAATCAAGTATTTCGCGGGTAGCGCGCACAACCGCGACAGCCGGTCGGCACGTCCCTACATTCACTTGCAGCTGCAAAGAGTTGCAGCCCAACGAAGGAGTCGACATGGTCGCCATCGGCGCCATCAAGAGCTGGCAGCCCGGCAGCGGGCCGGTCACTACGTGGACCGCCTCACCGGCAAGCCGCGCGGCGATGGCCGGCGCCGCCCATGACCCGCTGCCGCCGACCTTCCAGCAAACCCACCATCTGCTCAACGCCGCCCGCGCGCGCGAACTCGGGCGCCCGGCGCCCCGACTGATCATGGCGGCCTGGGATGTCGACGGGTGGTGCGACGTCGCGGCGATGACCGAGGCGATCAACACCCACCTTCGCCGCCACGACACCTATCACAGTGCCTTCAACGTCGACGGCGAGACGATCACCCGGCGGACCATCGACCCAGAGGACATCGAGTTCCGCCCGGCATCGCTGGGATTCTTGACCGACGACCAGATCCGCGCCCATGCCCTGTGCTCGACGCCAGGCACCCTGGAGTGGGACTGCTTCACCTTCGGCGTCGTCCAGAAGTCCGACCACTTCACCGTGTTCGCCAACATCGACCACCTGCACACCGACGGGTACTCAGCGGTCCTGGTCTACCGCGACATCCACCAGCATTATCAGGCGCTGGTCGCCGAGGAATCCCACCAGTCGCCGCAGGCCAGCACCTACCGCGACTTCACCAACCGCCAGCACCTCAAAGTCGACACCCTGACGCTGGACTCCCGCCCGATCAAGGACTGGGTTGAGTTCGCCCGCGAGACCGACGGCGACTGGCCCAGCTTTCCGCTGCCCCTGGGCGACACCCCGGCCACCGGTGCTGGCGCAGCGGTGACCGTCGAGTTGCTCAACGCCGCCGAGACCGAGGCCTTCGCCGACGCCTGCCATGCCGCCGGCGCCCGGTTCAGCGGTGGGGTGATGGCGTGTGCGGCGCTAGCCGATCACGAGTTCACCCAGGCCGAGGTCTTCCACACGTTCACCCCGTCGGACACCCGCAGCGGCCCCGGTCAGGCGCAGTGCGCGGGCTGGTACGCCAGCGTCTTCCCGGTCTCGATGCCCATCGAGGACCGTGACTTCGCCCAGATCGCCCGGGCGGCGCAGAAGTCCTTCGATGCCAACAGGCATCTCTCCGGCATCCCGTTCCGCCGAGTCCTGGAACTCGCGCCCGCCGATGACCTCGGCGTCACCACGGCCAGCAGGCCGTCGATGATGGTCTCCCTCTTCGATTTCCGCAGCCTGGCCGACGCCCGCGGCAACCGGTTCGGGATCTACATCGATGACCTCTCGCACGGCGATCTGAACATCTGGGTCACCCGCAACGCCCACCAGACAACCGCCATGGTGTCGTTCCCCGACACCACTGAGGCGCGTCACTCGGTGCACCTCTACTTACAGGTGCTTCGTCGGATTTTCCTTGAGGCCGCAGGAACCACCAGGGCTTTTGCTCATTCTGCTTAACCCCTCGTAGGCTTCCCGGGTGACGGGCAGGCGCCGTATCGACGTGCGGTTGGCAACGCAGATTCTCCTGTTGCAACTGGCTGTCGTCCTGCTGACGCTGGCGGTCGCCTTCGCGTTGTTCGGTGTGATCTATCACCACCGGCTCATCGACCAGTATGGGGCCCGGTCCCTGGACATAGCCCGGGTGATCGCGGGGGCACCCGCGGTTCGCGCCGACGTGGCCGGACTGCAGGGCGGACTGCCCCGGGCCGAGGAACTCGCCGAGGGGCCATTGCAGCGGCTCGCCGACCAGGTTCTGCAGGGCACCGGGGTGCTGTTCGTGGTGATCACCAATGAGCGCGGCCTCCGACTGACCCATCCCAACCCCGCCGAGTTGGGGAAAATGGTCAGCACCGAGCCCGTCGCCGCCATGACCGGGCGGGAAGAAGTCATCCAGGAGACCGGCACTCTGGGGCCGTCGGTACGGGCGAAAGTCCCCGTGCTGGAACCGGATTCGACCCGAGTGATCGGCCAGGTCAGCGTCGGGATGTCCACATCGACGGTCTACGGCCTGGTGCGCGGGGAGCGCCGTCTCGCCTTGCTCACCGGCGGTCCGGCGCTGTTGACCGGCCTGGTGCTGTCGGCGCTGCTGGCCCGGCGGTGGCGTCGGCAGACCCTGAACCTGCAGCCCACCGAGATGACCGAGATGGTGCGCAACCAGGAAGCGGTACTGCACGGCATCGGTGATGGCGTCCTGGCCGCCGACACCGCAGGCAACACCACCTTCGTCAACGACGAGGCCCGCCGGCTGCTCGAAATCGGCCCGGCCGCCGGGCTTCCCGTCGACCAGATCGGCCTGACGCCGCGGGTACTGGACGTTATGCGGGCCGCCGATCCGACACCGACGCTGGCCACCGTCGGGGAACGGGTGCTGGTGGTCTCCGCCCGGCCGGTGTCGCGGGCGGGCCGCGAACTGGGCACCGTGCTGGTGGTGCGGGACCGCACCGATGTGGAGTCGTTGACCCGGCAGTTGGATGCGGTGCGGCTGATGAGCACCGTGCTGCGGGCGCAGCGCCACGAGTACGCCAACCGGTTGCACCTGCTCTACGGCCTGCTGCAGAACGGGAATCAGGACGAAGCGTCGGTGTACCTGGAGGAATTACTCGGCTCCGGCCCGTTGGGCGCGGCGCTGCCCGGAATCGACGCGATCCGCGACACTTACCTGCAGGCGTTCCTGGCGGCCAAGGCAGCCGGGGTGCGGGAGTCCGGGGTGAGCTTGCGCATCGGGCCCAACACCGCGGTCCCCGGCGAACTGACCATTCCGGTGGACGTCACGACGGTGTTGGGCAACCTGCTGGACAACGGCATCGACGCCGCCCGGGCCGGCGCCAGCGCGGACAAACTGGTGGAGGTGGAACTGGTGCAAGACAACTCGACGCTCTACATCACCGTCGCCGACAGCGGCGACGGGGTGGCACCGGACCTCGAGGCTCAGATCTTCGAGGAGGGCACCTCCACCAAGCCGCAATCCGATCTGCCCGGCGGGCGCGGGATCGGCCTGACGGTGTCGCGCCAGATCGCCCGGGCACTGGGCGGCGACCTCCGACTGTCCGCGCCGGGACGCCCCGGCGCGCCGTTGTCCGGCGCGGAGTTCATCGCGGTGCTACCGGGAGTGATGGCCGGCCAGTGAGCACCGTTGATCTGACCGTGCTGGTCGTCGACGACGATTTCCGGGTCGCCCAGATGCACGCCGGGATCGTCGAGGCGCTGCCCGGGTTCCTGGTGGCCGGGACCGCCAGCACCGTGGCGGCGGCCCGCGAGGTCGAGTCGGTCGACTTGGCTCTGGTCGACGTCCACCTGCCGGACGGATCGGGCATCGACCTGATCCGCGAACTGCATTGCGACTCTCTCGTGCTGAGCGCCGACAACGAGGCGGCCACCGTCCGCGCCGCCCTTGCCGCCGGGGCGTTGAGCTACCTGATCAAACCGTTCGCCCCCACCGATCTGGCCGCCCGGTTGGCCGGGTACGCCCGCTACCGGCAGATCCTCTCCTCGGGCAGCCTCGGACCGGCCGAGTTGGACGCGGCACTGGACGCGCTGCGTCCGCGTATCAGCACTCAGCAGGCCCCCTCAGCGGCGTCCTCCCCCACCAAACAGCTTGTCCTGCAGGCGTTGCAGGACTGCCCGACGCCGATGTCGGCCTCGGAGGTCGCCGCCGAGGTCGGGGTGTCACGAGCCACCGCGCAGCGCTATCTGGCCCGGCTGGCCACCAGCAACGAAGTCACCGTGGGCTTGCGCTACGGCAGCACCGGTCGCCCCGAGCAGGAGTTCTCCGCCAACGAAGACACGCCGCCGCGCTGATGGACGTGGCGACCGGTGCGTCGGGCGCGCGTTCGTTCCGCCGCGACGGTGGCTCCTAGGGTTGCGCCCAGCCCCGGCACTGTCGGGTGAACGGATCACACATCACCGGGCCGTTGGTCCAGCCGCCGTAGTAGCCCGGCGTGTTCCAGGTCTGCATCAACTGGCCGTTCCACGGCGCCGGCTTGCAGCCGCTCTGATTGAGCACCCCGACGCAGACGCTGGTATCCGCGGCTGCGACCGGTGCCCCCATCACGCCGATCACAACCGCCACCGCGACGATGACCCCGCTCCGCCCGACAGCTCGACCACGCATGTGAACCTCCCCCAATTCGGTGTCCCCGCACGCTAACCCCGGGCTCCGACAGGTTTGCCGGGGCGGGCGCCCACCTACACTGCCCCGATGGGGCGGAACGGTGGACTCAACCGAACGCTGAGCCTCCCGCTGGTCACCCTCTACGGCCTAGGCAACAT
>CAYXBN010000018.1:40218-53239 GCA_964463215.1 uncultured Mycobacterium sp.
GACTCAACCGAACGCTGAGCCTCCCGCTGGTCACCCTCTACGGCCTAGGCAACATCGTCGGCGCGGGCATCTACGTGCTCATCGGCAAGGTCGCCGGCTTCGCCGGGTCGAGCACCACCCTGGCCTTCGTCCTGGCCATGGTCACGGCCGGGGTGACCGCACTGTCCTACATGGAGCTCGCCGGACGCTACCCGGTCAGCGCCAGCGTGTCGGTGTACCTGCACCGGGCCTTCGGCAGGCGCCGGCTGTCCACCGCAATCGGGTTGGCGATGGCCGCCGGCGGTATCGCCTCGGCGGCGGCGTTGGCCCAGGGCTTCGCCGGTTACCTGCGTTCGTTCGTCGCGCTACCGGAGTTCGCCGCCAGCGTCGGGCTGCTGCTGGTGCTGGGAGCGGTCGCCGTCAAGGGCATCGGGGAATCGGCGATCACCGCCGCGGTCCTGACCGGCCTGGAGATCCTGGGTCTGCTGCTGGTGATCTGGTTCGGCCGCAAGGCATTCGGTCAGGTGGACGTGGACCGCCTGCTCACGGTGGATCCCGCGGTCGGGATCGGCGGTGTGATGGCCGGGGCCTTCCTGGCGTTCTACGCCTTCATCGGTTTCGAGGACATGGTCAACGTGGCCGAAGAGACCCGCAATCCGAGTCGCACCATGCCGCTGGCCATTCTGTTCGCGTTGCTTGCCTCGACGGTCCTGTACCTGCTCGTGGTCATCGTCGCCACCACCCTGGTCTCCCCCGCCGACCTGGCCGCCAGCCAGGCACCGCTGACCCTGGTCTTCGAGCGCAGTGGGGCCTCCAACGTGGCACTGCTGAGCCTGATCGGGATGATCGCCGCGATGAACGGCGTCATCGTCCAGATGATCATGGCGTCCCGAATCCTCTACGGACTGGCCAACGAGGGCTGGATCCACCGCCGATTCGGCACCGTGCACGGCACCTTCAAAACCCCGGTGGTCGCGACCGTCGCGGTCGTCGCCGCCATGATCGTCGCCACCGCCGCCCTGCCGTTGGTGTCTCTGGCCCAACTGACCAGTCTGCTGGTGCTGACGATTTTCGCGCTGGTGAATGCTTCCCTGATCGTCATCAAGCGACGCGGCGAGACCCATCGGGGCTCCATCGTCGTCCCGCGAGTGATCCCCTATCTCGGGGTGGCGCTGTGTCTGGGCACCATCGTGTTCCAACTGCTGCACGGGGGGTAGCCGCCCAGCCGCCGGCCGCGCAGGAACGGTCAGCCGGGTTGGCGCCGGCCAAACCCCTCGAATGGGTTCCACGACGTACTGCCATGCCGCACCTGCAGGTAGTAGGCGTAGTTGGCGGTCAGCATCGCCGCGGCCGAGACCGCGAACCCGAGGGCCTGCACCAGACCCGGGGACACCCCGAGCGCAAGCAGGGCGTTGATCGCGACGAATCCCACCCCCAGCAGCGTTAACCCCTTGCGCCACATGCCCTTGACGAAGAAGTACAGCGGCCCGAACAGCAGTGCCAGGACATTGGAGTTGAGCCGCAGCCGCGGAAGGATTTCCATCGCCCGGTAGGCCGCGCGGCCCTGCGGGCTGGCGTTGGGCAGACCGTAGCGATCAAAGAAGGCGAACCGTTCCTGCCACACTGGGGCGAGGTGGACGGCGGGGTCCGGGTGACTGGTCACCAGGGCAGCCTACGAAATCGGGGCCGCAGACCCGGACCGCCTCGGCCATGTCGCCCACCCGGCCGCCTGCTTGGTGGCAGGATGCCCACTGAGCCCGACGGCGGGCAAGGCAAGTCGAAGCAGGAGGACACGTGGCGGACAGCCCGCAGAAGAAGCCCGGGGCGGCGAGAAAAGCACCCGCCAAGAAGGCACCCGCCGCGAAGGCACCTGCGAAAAAGGCCACTGCCACGAAAGCCCCTGCCAAGAAATCTCCGGCCAAGAAGGCTCCCGCCAAGAAAACACCCGCCAAAGCCCCTACCAAGAAGGCTCCCGTCAAGAAAGCACCCGCCGCCCAAGCCAGCCCCAAGCCACGGGCCAAGAAACTACGCGGCGACGAGACCGTCACCGAGGCCCGTCGGCTCGGCGGCTGGGACTTCGCCACCTGGCGGATGGCCACCGATGATCCGGTGATGCGCTCGACCATCCTGGGTGTGCTGGTGCTGGACAGCAGCCCGGACTGGGACAAGCTCAGCGAGCGCTACGAGCGGGCCAGCCGGCTGGCGCCGGTGCTGCGGTCCAAGGTGGTCGAAGGTCCCACCGGTCTGGAAACCCCGCGCGTGGTCGTCGACCCCAACTTCGACCTGTCCTTTCACATGCGCCGGTTCCGGATGCCGGACGGGTCGACGTGGCGGGACGTTCTCGAGGAGGCCCGGCGGCAGAGCATGGCCGACTTCGACAAGGACCGGCCGCTGTGGCGGGTGACCCTGCTGGAGGGGCTGCCCGGCGGCAAGTCGGTGCTGGTGCAGAAACTGCACCACGCCATCGCCGACGGCCAGGGCGCGGTCCAGCTCGGACTGGCGCTGCTGGACTTCACCCCGGAGGGCACCGACCTGGGTCCGATGCCGCCGGCGCCGGACCCGGTGCTGCTCGACACCAAGGGCTTCATGCAGGCGGTGATCCGCAATAACGTCGGCTGGGTGGCCCGGACCGCTGAGGACGCCATCAAGGGGTTCGGGCCGCTGGCGGCTACCGCACTGCGGCACCCCCGGACGTTGTTCGGCAAGATCCGGGAGACCGCCGGGTCGGTGGTCCGGTTCACCAAGGTGTCCTCTGAGCCGCTGTCCCCGATCCTCAAGGGCCGCAGCATCAACTACCACTTCGACACGATCGACATGGACTTCGAGCAGTTCAAGACCGCCGCCAAGAAACGGAACCGGACGGTCAACGACCTGTTCCTTGCGGCGATCAGCGTCGGGATGCACGACTACCACCAGAAGATGGGTCATCCGGTCGACGAGTTGCGGATGAACATGCCGATCTCGTTGCGCACCTCCGCCGAAGAGAGCAATGCGGTGACCATCGCTCGCTTCGAGATCCCGGTCAGCAACGTCATCGACGACGTGCTGGAGACCGCCGCCAACACGGTACGCAGCTGGCGGGCCGAGCCGGCTCTGAAGCTGGCCGACTATCTGGCTGAGCTCAGCCGCTTCCTGCCCCCGGAGCTGGTTTCGGCCGCCGCGCAGACCTCGGACCTGACGGCCTCCAACGTGCCGGGGATCCCGGTCCCGGTGTGGCTGTCGGGGGCCAAAGTCGAGCGGATGTACCCGCTGGTGGGCACCATCGGCGCCGCGATCAACGTCACCATGCTGACCTATACCGGGGTCGCCAGCGTCGGCGTCAGCTCCGACGACGCCGCGGTCACCGACCGGGAGGGCCTGCTGGAGAGCCTGCGGCACGGCTTCCGCGAGGTCATCGGGGACGCCATCATCGGAGACCCGCTCAGCGGGCAGTGACCGCGAACCGGGCGGTCAGCGCCCGCAGCAGGCTCCAGCCGACCAGAGTGCCCAACGCGATTGAGACGATCGCCCCCGCCGCCACGCCCAGGCTGGCCGTCCCGACGTAGTCTCCCGTCGCTCCCCGACTGACCGACATGAATGTCAGCTGGCCGGGAACCAGCGACCAAAACGCCGCCAGGGCAAGCACACTGGCCGGCGGCGCGGTCGGGATCCGGGAGCACAGCACCGCGAAGGGAACTGCCACCATCGCCCCGATGAACCCGGAGTGCGCGATGCTCAGCGCCAGGCCGGCCAGGTTCTGCGCCAGCATCGACACCCCGATCACCAGCGCCAGCCAGCCCAGCGACCGGCGCGGGGCGGACAGGTAGAGATAGAGTCCGACGGCGATCACCGCCACCGAGACGTAGGCCGACCACGACCCCATTGGCGTCGACGCGCCCTGCGGGGTGACCTGCCCGGCGATGCGCACCCCGATGACCACCCCGTAAACCAGCAGCCCGAGTTGGGCGATGCCGTAGACCACCCGGCTGGACCCGGAGATGATCTTGCCGCTGGCCAGTTCGATGGCCCCGATCACCAGCGCCATGCCGGGCAGGGTGGCGATCAGCGCCGGGGTGATCACCGGCAACAACCCGCCGTCGGCGACGTCGGCGACGAACCAGGTGCCCAGCAGGGTCACCACCATCGCCGACAGGGTCGGCAGGATCGGGCCCAGGCCGGGGAACGGGCGGGCAAGTTGCACGATCAGGCCGACGACCAGACCAAGGACGAAGTGCGCCAGCAGCGCCCGCCAGGACGGGATGACGGCCATGCCGAACCCGACGGAGGTCAGCGCATACCCCAGGATGGTCAGCGCCGCGCCGAATCGCGGGGGCGCGGTGCGCGCGGCGTGCACCGCCGCGACGGCGTCGCGGGGACTAATCGCGCCGGCGGCGGCCTGGGCGGTGATGTCGTCGATGCGGGCCGCCATGTCGAACAGCCCGGAGGACTGGACCGTGGTTTCCATCTGGTGGGTGGCCGAGCCGATCTGGACGAACAGCAGGGTGGGCAGCACCGCCACCTGAACCGGCTGGGAGGTGTAGCGGGCGGCGATGTCCCGAAGTCGCTGCTCGACCAACTGGATCGGCTGAGAACACTCGACCAGCGCAGCGCCGATCTCGCGCAGCATCGCTGCGACGTCGTCGGGCTCGTAGTGGTCCGGCGGCGCTATCGGCGGCGGAACGGGCTTGCGGAGCGCGTCGGTGAGCGAGCGGGCCATGCAGCCATGATCCGCTAACCCAGCGGACGGACCGCCGGCGGCGTCACCATCGTTTCCGGCGAGAGGGCCTGCTGGAGCGCCGGTTCGAGGACGAGCTCGTCGGCAAGCTGTTCGGAGCTGGCCACCGGGGACTGCAACTGCTTCTCCACGATGTTCATCGCCAACCGGGCGTACACCCACTGGCTGGTGGTGGTCAGCTGGCTGCGGCTGTGGGAGGTGAAGGTCAGCATCCAGCTGAACAATGTGCTCAGCCGGTTCTTGAACCCAACCAGGTACAGCAGGTGCAGGAAAAGCCAAGCGAGCCAAGCGATGTAGCCGCCGAACTCCAGCTTGCCGACCTTGGCCACCGCGTGGTGGCGGGAGATGGTCGCCATGCTGCCTTTGTCCCAGTAACTGAACGGCTCGCGGAAATCCGGGTTGTCCCGGCCCTTGAGATCGTTCTTGATGATCTTGGTGGCGTACTTGGCGCCCTGGATGGCGCCCTGGGCGACGCCGGGCACGTCGGGCACGGCCATCATGTCGCCGACGACGAACACGTTCGGGTGGCCCTTGACGGTCAGGTCCGGCTCGACGACCACCCGCCCCGACCGGTCCACCTCGGTGCCGTCGGACTGCTCGGCGATCAGCGCGCCCAGGGGGCTGGCCTGCACCCCGGCCGCCCACACCTTGCAGGCGCACTCGATGCGGCTCTCCTCGCCGGTCTCCTTGTCCTTGACCGTGATGCCCTGGTAGTCGACGTCGGTGACCACGGTGTTGCCGCGCACCTCCACACCCATCTTCTCCAGCCGCCGCTGGGCCTTCATGCCGAGGTTCTCCCCCATCGGCGACAGCACGTACGGCGAGGCGTCGACCAGCAGCACCCGGCACTCGGCCGGGTCGATGGTGCGGAACGCCCCGGGCAGGGTGCGCTGGGCGAGTTCGACGATCTGGCCGGCCAACTCCACCCCGGTGGGTCCGCCACCGACCACCACGAAGGTCAGCCGCCGGGTCCGCTCGTCGGGATCGGTGGTGACTTCGGCCGCCTCGAACGCCCCGAGGATGCGCCCGCGCAACTCCAGGGCGTCGTCGATGGTCTTCATGCCGGGGGCGAAGGTGGAGAAGTGGTCGTTGCCGAAGTAGTTCTGCTGGGCGCCGGCCGCGGCGATCAGGTAGTCGAACGGCAGCACGGTCTCCATGGTGCCCAGGCGGGAGGTGATGACCCGGTTGTGCAGGTCGATGGTCTCCACGTCACCGAGCAGCACCTGACAGTTCTTGACCCGCTTGAGGACCAGTCTGGTGGTCGGCGCGATGTCGCCGGCCGAGAGGATCCCGGTGGCCAATTGGTAGAGCAATGGCTGGAACAGGTGGCTGGTGGTCTTGGCCACCAGGGTGACGTCGGCGTTGGCCCGTTTGAGCGACTTGGCGGCGGTCAACCCGCCGAAACCGGAGCCGATGATGACGACCCGCGGGCGACTCGAGTCGGCCCGAACGGGAAGTGCGGGACTGGCCATGGGAATTCCTCTGGTGTTTGCGGGGGACCTGGCGTCCGGGCTCAGGTTAACGCGCGAAACGTTGTTCCGGATCGAGTTGACAGAGCTTTAACCTGGCGCGGCGCGACGGCCCAACGCCGGCCTTGCCGCATGCCCGGTACCCTTCTGACTAATAGGTCCGGACCTCCGGCCAACTCCGCTGGCGTGCACAAACGCCGCACGTTCCCCGGTGTAATCCCCCGGTGTAAGTCCCCGGTGCAATCAGGGCGCACTGGCAAATATGTGCTCGGCGCCAGAACCACTCAGGCGGGCACGTGGTGGACGTCCAACCGGTAGAACGGCCGGAGACCTCACGCCGACTTTCCGACACACGGCCGGGATTTCTGCTCGTTTTCGCCCGCCGCAAGCTAAAAGAGCCTTAATCTTTCCTGATGATTAACAGTGAAAAGTCCTCATCGGATCTCAGCGCTTCCCGTCTGATCGGCCGCGTCGGCGGCCTCGCGGTGGCGTTGGGGGTCGGAGCAGTCTGCTTCTCCGGTGTGGCCTGGGCGGACAGTGGGTCAGATGTCGGCGCCTCCAACGACAGGACTTCACACACTCGCGGCGAGAGCGCCGGACAGCGGTCGGCTTCACCATCGCGGGCGGCCGGGGCGGACAACGGGAGTGATGTCGCCCCGTCCCGCGACAGCGCTTCGTATGCTCGCGGCGAGAGCGCCGGACCGCAGTCGGCTTCACCATCGCGGGCGGCCCGGGACCGCGGCGCCCCCATCGGGGCTGCGGCCGTTGTGGACGCCCAGCGCACCCCCAGCAATGATTCGATTGAGAGCAGCGATGGTTCGGTTGCGGGCGGGGCCGAAGCCGAGATCCCCGCGCCAAAGGTCATCGAGGCCGTCGAAGCGGCTCCTGCCGCGGATCCGGCGCCGGCGGTCCCCGACCCGGTCCCAGCCGCGACCCCGCCCGCGCCCCCATCGGTGACGCCGGCGGCGGCGGTCGCAGCGCCGGCGCTCCCGGCCGCGGCCGTCATCGAGGCGGCACCCGTCGCAGCGCCGGTGGTGGCGGCGCCTGCCCAGATGTCCGCCGTCACGACGGCCGGCATCGACACCGTCGATCCGGCCGCCAACGGCAACCCCGTCGCCCCGGTCGCCAACCCGCTGGAGTGGGCGGTCGCCGCATTCGCGCGGCGTTCCGGCGCCCCGGCGGCCGCGGCGGCCTTCCAGCCGAGTGTGTGCACCGAGTCAAGCACCGCCTGCGCGTACATCCTCGGCGCAAGCGGTGTTCCGATTCCGAGTTTCGAGCAGGCCGAAACGGCCATGAAGTACTACATCCAGCCCAACAGCCCGGGTGTCGACTTCACCTCCCAGATCATCTACACACCGGAGGGTGCGTACCCGATCACCGGCATTAAGGTTCTGCCGCTTGACATCTCGGTGCAGGAGGGTCTGACGGAGGTCCAGAATACGGTCTTCGCAACCCTCGGGGTAAACCCCGACATTCCGATCTCCTACTTCGGTTACTCGCAGAGCGCGATCATCGGCTCACTACTGCAGCGCCAACTGCAACAGGCGGTCGGCTCTCCCGTCGCCCCGGGACAGATCCAGTACGTCACGGTCGGTCAGGAGATGAACCCCAACGGCGGCTGGTTCGCCCGCTTCCCCGGCTTGAAGTTCGACAGCACCGGCATCGACTTCTACGGCGCAACGCCGGCGAACGACACGCCCGAGACGCTCAACGCCTACCCCACGACCAACTACGCACTGGAATACGACGGTTTCGCCGACTTTCCGCGCTACCCGGGCAACGCCCTGTCGGTCGCCAACGCGGTCCTCGGCATCTTCACCATCCATACGCAGTACCTGAACCCCGACTACTTCGCGAGGACCTACGGAACGGGCCTCGGGGCCTTTGACGCGGTCATGGGCACCGAGGGGCCGGGAGTCGCATGCAACCAGGGCTCGTCGTCCTGCCTCGCCTTGCCGACGACGACGGGACCCAACGGGGACCAGAAGTACTACTTCATCAAGACCCCCTACCTGCCGCTGCTCCAGCCGCTGGCGCAGATCCCCCTGATCGGCAAGCCGCTGGTCGCACTGCTCCAGCCGGCACTGAAGGTCATCGTTGACCTCGGCTACGGCGACAAAGCCCACGGCTTCGAATCGGCCACCCAGCCGATGGCGAACGTCGAACTTCCCTTCGGACTGTTCCCTCAAGTCAGCCCCATCGAGGTAACCGAGAAACTGATCGCCGGCGTGCGACAGGGTATCGATGACTTCGTCAAGTCTTTCGGATCCGCCGGATCGGTGCAGCAGGAATTGGCCGCGATGGCCCAGTCACTGTCCGCGCCCAGGGCCAACCCCTTCGCGGCCGGCGACGTGCTCACCGGCATTGGAGACCTGATCACCAGGACCGCGTCGACGATCTCCACCGCTCTGTCGGCGACGTACGCCACGCTGCTGGCGACGGCGGACTTCATCAACGCCGCAGTCTTCCCGCTGCAGGCCTACAACACCAACATCGTGCTCGCGTCGGTCAAGCAGATGCTCGCCGGCGACGTGGCCAAGGGCCTCATCAACGCCATCGGCCTCCCGATCGCGGCGGATATCGGCATGCTGACCACGGTCGGCCTGTTCCAACTGGTGGTCTGGATCGAGGGCATTCTCGCGGCGGTGACGGGATGCGGCCCGGCGGCTCCGTCCTATACGCCGCCGTCGGAGTGCACGTTACTCGCCTAACTCAGTACGGCTGACAGAGGCGGACAGAGGCGCCGGCCGGCCTCGGCCGGCATGGCTCATCTGGCGCGCCGGACCCGCGACTGTGTGATCGCGCGCATCGCGGGCTGCGGTGAACCACACGCTCGGCATGGTCAGTCCGCGAAACGCCCGGTTCAGCGGAGCAACTGATTCTTCGTCTCGCTCCGTGTGTGGCGACCCGTCGATTCCGGTGTTTGGCCGAGGCGCTCACCTCCGGGGCGTGTCAGAAGGTCCATGAGCGTCAACACGCGGACCCCGAAAGCAATCAGTTACCGATCTCTTCCTGACTCCTCCGGAGGCATTCGAGAAGGACCAACCCGATCCATATCAGGCCAGCGCTGACATGTGCCGACGCAGAATCAGGACGCCAGCAGGGAATCCAGCGGGAACTGGAACGAGACGGTATGAATGCCGCCGGCATCGACGGTCATCGCGAAGTCCAGCGAACTCGGCTGATCGCCGTCGGGTTCGGCGAGCGCCAGCCCGGCTATCGTGAACCGGCCGTCAGCAGCGGCCGGAACCGCCTGCGCAGGCCCGAAGACCGGAACGACGGCCCAGCCTCCCGACAGCCAGGCGTAGAAGTTCAGCAATCCGGAAACCACGCTGATGGTGATCGCGGTGGGAATCCCGACAATGGTGCCGATCAGGCGGCCGAAGATGTTGTCGCCGAACAGCGAGCCGACCCCCTGGCCGATCGAGAGTCCCAGCGCGACCTGGAGCGCCGGCTTGTGGAGGACCTCATCTCCCACGAATCCGGTCACGTCGCTCAACGGCATACCGAGCACCAGCTTGACCGCAAGGTCATCGACCAGGGCGATGCCGGCTTTCCGGGTGAGCAGCGACTGCGCGGTACCCTTGGCCACCTGGCCGCCCACCTTGTCGAGGAACGTGTTGTTGATGCCGGCCCCCTTGAGCGCGGCCACGACCTCGTCCCCGACCACCACGGCGATCGCCGACCGTGCGGCGGTGTCGGCCAGGATGTTGTTCACGGCCGGTGGGATCACCGCGTTCACCGCGGCAATGAAGGCGGTATCTGACTGCAGCGCCCTGAGCGCATCGCCCAGCGCCACGGACATGCTGGTGCCTCCCAGCCACTCGCCGGCGAACAGGGCCAGGGATTCGGTGACCGCGGTGCTGACTCCCGGATAGCCCAGCAGTCCGGTGACCACCGACCCGAGTTGGGTGGCGATCGCGTCGACCGCCGCGGTATCGGCCAACAGGCTCGCCACCGCGGCTCCGTACCGTTCGGCCACGTAGGACTGGACCGGCGGGTCGCCCGCCACCTCCTCGATCAGGTTGGTGGTGATCGTTCCCAGCAATTGCTGGACGGTGGGGTTGCCGAAGATCGTGGTGTCGACCTCGTCGAGCGCGTCGGTGATCGCCGTTTGGACACCGGACTGCACCGCGCCGCTCGAGGTCAACTCCGTCTCGGCGGCCTCGACCGCCTTCGCCAGACCGCCGCCGGCCACCACCACCAGAGCGAATTGACTTGCCGCCGTGGCGAATGCGTCAACCACACCGGCGGTCCCGAAGAACGTGGAGAACACGGTGTCCACCACACCGATCAACCCGGTGACGACGGCCGGATTGCTCACGAACTGGGCGACCGCGGCCCCCACCTGGGGGCCTAGCGCCGCGCCGAGATCCGCGCCGAGCAGCATCGTGACCTCGTTGGACACGGCGTTGGCGAGCGCGTTGAGCACCAACGGGTTATCGGACAGCTCGATCACCGCCGCGGACAGCGTTCCGTCGACCGCGGACCACAGATTGCGGTCACCGAGGAACTCGGCCACCGCGGCACCGACGGCGCGTTGCACACCGGCCTGCACGTCGGTGTTGGCCCGCAGTGCCTCTGTCACCTGCGGGGCCACCGTCTTCAGATCCCCGGTCACCGTCGCGGCGGCCAGCTCGCCTGCCGCCTGGGAGAAGGCCGTCACCACACCCGAGGTGGTCCAGAAATCGCTGACCAGGGTGTCCACCACGCCCTGCAGCCCGGACTGGACCACCGGATTGGTCACCAGTTCCACCACCACGGTGCCCACCTGAGCGCCGAGCAACTGCCCCAGCGGACCCTTGACCTGGCCGGCTACCAGCGCCGCCACCTCCTTGGCCAGCGCGGTCTGAACCCCGTCATCGCCGAGGAGCGTGGCCACCAGCGACGACAGGGTCGAATCGACGGCCGCCCACACCGCCTTGTTGCTCAGCAACCCCGCCACCGCTGCGGTGAGGCCGACGTCCACCCCGTTGGCGACCGCGGGATTGGTCCTGAAGGCCTGCTGTACCTGCTGCAGTGCCGCGGCGAAGGTGCCGCTGAGTTGCCCGGTGGCCAATGTGCCGGCCGCGTCCGCCAGCGCCGGGATGACACCCGGGGAGCCGATGAAGGCGCCCAGGGCCGTGTTCACGAATGCCGTCAAGGCGTCGTCGACCGTGGGGTTCGCCACCAGTGCCACGACCGCGTCGCCGACCTGGGGACCGACCACCGCGCCCAGGTCGTCGCCGAGCAGGACCGACACCAGATCGGATACCCGCGTACCGATCTCGTCCTGAATGCCCTGATTACCGAGCACACCGGGCACGACCTGGCTGACGAACTCCCCCAGACCTGCTGAGACGGTTCCGATATTGGCGGGACTGAACAGGGAGTTCACGAAATTCGTGGTGGCGTAACCGGCCGCCGGCGCCAGCGCCTTCAACAGCGGCGGCTGGTTCGGGAACGGCGGCGGATTGGTGGCCGGAGCCTGTAGGAAGTTGTACAGCGAATTGACCATGTAGTCGGCCAGGATGAGGGGGGTGTTTCCCTGGCCCGGGACCACGACCGGGGCGTTGAGGAGCGCTTGGAATGCGCTGCTGGCCGAGGCGCCCAGTGGGGTGTTGATCGCCGTGAAGAGATTCTGCAGCCCGGTGGCGATCGTGGCGGCCAGCGCCGGCGTGTAGGTGTTGGTCTCGCCTAGCAGCTCAGCGGCACCCAGCTCGCCGAGGTAGTTCGCGACGGCGTTGCTGTCCGTCGCGGGCGCACCGGTCCAACTCGGACTGCTCTGGCCAAGCAGCACGCTGATCGCGCTTGCGAAGGCGCTGCCCAGTTGCTGTTGGACCGGCGAGACCGTGAAGAAGTCGTTGATCAGCGCCTGCTGTCCCTGCTGGGGATTGAACGTGCCCAGCAGCGCCTTCGTCGCCGAAGTCGCCGCCACTTTCACGAACGGGATGATTTCGTCACTGGTCGTCGGGACATTGAGCGAGTAGAGGAACGGTGCGAGTGCCGTCGCGACAGCTTGGTTTCCGAATGACTGCTGAACGAACACGGCGGCCGCGTTGCCGAGCGTCGTGGCGACATTGGGCGGAAGGATCGGGAATCGCCCGCCGACGATCGAGAAATCGTTGGCGACCGTTTGCGAGATGAACGTGAGCACGTTCGGCTGGTTGACGAGGTTGACGAGTTGCTGCCCCACCACGGGCGGGTCAAGCGGCCCGCTGAGCGCGTACACCACGTTGAACCCGTACATGCCGATCGTGTTGGAGACCGAGGCCGTGGTTTCGCCGTCCACGATCGGACATCCACTGGGTTTGCAGCCGCCAGCCGCCCCCGACGTCGGAAAAGCCTTCTCCACCGCCTCGGCAATCTTGTTTGTCAACACGACCCGGACATTGCCAATGACCGGGATCGTGGATGTTAAGTAGTCACAATTGCCCTTGTTGTTACACGCGGGCAGCGGCGGCAGGGGCACTGCTGTCGGGTCACCGGTGACGGTGAAATTCTGCTGACTGAGTGCAAACACTAAGCCGCTGAGACTGTTCACTTCGATGAGGCCGGTGACCGCGCCATCGGGAACGACCGCCGTCACCACATTCCCGTTTCGTGTCGGATCGACCGCCTTTGCGCCGTCCTTACACGCTGAATCGCTGCAACCGAATTTCACACTGCCGAGGTTGAAAACGTTCGGCACGTTCGCAAGCGTGATCTGAATGGTGTCGCCGACGGAACCGGAATTGGGGCTGACTGACGCGATGGACAGCGAGGCACCGACTTCGACCTCGGACGCTGCGGCGTTCGCCGCCGCCGGGTCGGCCTCCCCGGTGCTCACCGCCGCCGCCGGGGCCACCTCCGGCTTCGCGCCAGCCAGGTCTTCGCGCCG
>CAYXBN010000018.1:53339-66066 GCA_964463215.1 uncultured Mycobacterium sp.
TCACCGCCGCCGCCGGGGCCACCTCCGGCTTCGCGCCAGCCAGGTCTTCGCGCCGGGTGACCGCCAGCGCGGCCCACGCCAGCGGCTCGGTGCCGGGCTCACCGCCGCCACCCCCGCCCTGCAGGGTCGTCGGATCGACATCGCCACCGGCCAGGACATCGGGCGCGGCCGCCATCATCACCGGCGCCTCGTCGGCGACAGCGGCGACCTGAACCGGAATGACGGCTGCGCTCTGGGGTACCGGGCCGGCGATGGACGCGGCCGGTTGGACGTCGACCGCCGCGGGCTTGACGGCGACCGGCGCCACCGCCTCGACGACGACGCTCGGAGCGCCTTCGACGGAGATGGGCGGGACCGGCGCGACGTTGTTCGGGGCGGCCGACGCGACCTCGGGACGCTGCGTGACTCCGCGGGAGGGGGTTCCCGGGTCGCGGGCCTCAGCGGGTTCCACCGCCTGGGCGGGTCCCTCCGCCGGGCCGGACTCGAGGCCGCCGGATCCGCGTCCCGACCGCGCTGCGCGGCCGGTGCGAGGCTCTCCGTTCGACGCCGACCCGGCGTCGGCGGGCGTCCCCGCACCGGCCGAGCGACGTGCCGACGTGCTCGCGCGCGGGCCGGAGTCGTCCGAGCGGCTCGACTCCTGCCCGGCCGACCCGGTCGAGTCCGGAGAGTCAGCCGCCGCGGCCGGGCTGAAACCCAGGATCGCGGAACCGATACCGAGGGCGACGGCCAGCGCCCCGACCCGACCCACCGAATGCGTCGCACGCGCGGACTGCGTCACGGCCGTCCCCTGCAGGCTTTCATGGAGCCGCATCGCCAGCAGCGATGCCAACTGGCGGCTGGGGCTGTTCCGGGGATTCCGCCCCTCGCCCTGCTGCGACCGCCGACCTGAGGAGTATTCCGAGCACATGATGTTGCCTCACTGTTGAAGTGTGGGAAAACGACGGAGGGCCGAAACGTTCTTAGGGGTTTATCACGGTTCTGCAAGTTTGATCGCGTTTTCGCACCGTCACCATCCAGTGGCCAACATCGCCTACACCCCGAACGGCACTGACGCCTACAGATCACCAGTTGGGCGACGAACTTCGAGAACGTCACCTCCTACGGGTTGGTAAACATCTCCGACGGCACTGTGGATCGGCCAATCCGGGCATGATGGGCGCGTGGGTCTGAGTGGACACGCCGAATGGAAGGAAGTCCTCATCGTCACCGATGAGGCCAGTCGCTCCTTTACCTTCTCCTGCGGGTGGGGGGTGGAGCCGCCGGTGGCGTACCTGCCTGGCGAGTCCGAATGGCGACGTTGTGTACCGCCGTGGCTGGGCGAGCGTCGCGGCGAGGTGATCGCCGTGATGACGCAGATGGGCCACAAGGTGGCCGCGGGTCCTTACCCCGACTACCGCGGGGAGTAGGGCGCCCGGGGGACAGCGCAGATGGCCCGCATCAGCGCGGCGCCCTCGGGGCCGTAGATTCCGCGGTCGTCGCCCTGAAGCACCCAGTTGTACTGCTCGTCGGCGCGGGCGGCGATTTCGGCGCAGCGGCGTGCGTAGATCGCCCGGCGCCGCCGATTCTCCCGGACAACGGCCCGCACCGCATAGAACAGCGCCACCGCTGCGGCCGCGGCGATGATCCACCAGATGAACGTCGCGATCAGATACAGCACGAGAGCGACCGCAAACATCGCCCCCGAACCGTCCGATGAGGATGTGCGCTTCTGTCCCATCTCCCCCGGCTGCTCCTTTTCTGGACCTTCCGGCCAGTCGTATCGCCCCTGCATGAGCCGTCTGCGGCCGCACGACAGCAGGCTAACGACGGGGTATGACAGCCGCCGTTTTGTCGGTGCCGGGAAGTAGAACAGTCCGCAGGAACCAACCGACGGCCCCGATGCAGCACAGGTCGGCAATACAGCACAGGTCGGCGATACAGCACAGGTCGGCGATACAGGGCACATCGCAACTACAGGGCGTGGCACAGAGAGGGGTGCGGATGAACCGGGGTGAGGGCAGGCGCCGGCGGGCGCGCAGACGCTGGCCGATCTGTCCGCAGACCGGTAAACAGCGTCTCGGTGAACGCAAGGACGCCAAGCAGGCCCTGGAGGCTGCCCGCCACCAACGGGCCGGGGCCGCACTCGAGGACGCCCGCGCCTCCTGGACGGTGCGCCGGGAGTATCCGTGTGAACATTGCCGCGGCTGGCATCTGACCTCGCTGCCGTCGTGGGCCGAGCCGGAGCGGTCCGAGCCGGAGTGGCTCGCCGCGGAGTAACCCGCCGGAGTGACCCACACCGACGGGCTACGACCCCGGCCGCCCGCCGATCACGGTGGCCAACTCCGCCCGATTGGCGATGCCGAGCTTCGCGCAGGCCCGGTAGATGTGGCCCTCGACGGTCCGCACCGACATGGTGAGAGTCTCGGCGATCTGCTTGTTGGACAGACCTTCTCGGACCAGCGCGGCGATCTCCCGCTCCCGGCTGGTCAACGGCAGCGGGGTGGCCACCTCGCGGGTCGCCGGTGTCACCGCACCACACCCGCCGGTGAGCTCAGCGGCCCGGGTGGCGGCAGTCAGTCGGGCGCCGCGCAGATTTTCGCTGCCGAACATCTGCGCGGCCTGCGCGGCGGCGTCGGCCGCGGCGATGCGGTCCCCCATCGTCTCCAAGTCACCGGAGACCTCCAGCAGGGCCCGGCCATCCCGGGCGATCAACGCCGCCGCCCACCGCGCCACCAGTGCGGCTCGGGGCCCCTCGACGATGCCGGCCAGTTCGGTGAGCCGATCCCCCTGCGGACCGGCCCCGAACTGGAGGGCCGTCTGCAGGGCCACCACCTCCCGGGCGGGCTGACCGTGATCGCGGGCGAACTCGGCGGCGTCCTGGGCCAGTTCGATTGCCGCACTGGTGTGCCCGCGGGCGGCGGCCACCCAGGCCTCGGCCAGCATCCGGTTGGGTTCGAGGAAACCGTAGGCCGGGTGGCGGCTGCGCTGCATAGCCGCCATGGCCTCCTGCGCGGCCTCGGTCTGTCCGGCCCTCGCCAGCGCTTCGGTGTAGGCCACCCAAAGCCAGTAGCCGACTCCGAGGTAGGGCAGACCGGACTGCTCCGGACGCAGTTCCCGGCGGGCCAGCGCGGCTTTGAGCAAGCTGGTGGCGGTGGCCAGATCCCCGTGGCCCAGGGCGGCCACCCCGTCGATCGCGGTCGCGATGATCTGCGGCGCCTTGGGCAGGCCGGCCCACTGTTGCCCGACCCGCTCGGCGATAGTCAACGCCTCATCGATGCAGCCGTTGTTGACCAGCGCGTCGACGTGCATGAGGGCAAGTGCCACAGCCTGATACGCGGCCACCGGCGAGTTGGCCGCCAACACGGTGGCGTCCTCGGGGGCCTGGGTCGCCGGCTGCGGCCGGCCCAAATCCCCCAGGGCGATGGTGACGCCGAAGTTGAGGTTGATCCTCGAGCGCCCGGCCAGCTGGTCGCAGTCGATGCCGTCGGCAAGTGCGATCACCTGGGCCGGGCGCGCGGCCAGGGCAAGCTGCAGGCCACGGAAGGCCAGCAGTTCCTGCACCGTCGCTGGCGGCGCGGCGGCCACCGCCTCGTCGATCACCGCCCAGGATTGTTCGACATTGCCTTGCGCCAGAAGCAAATTCAAGCCCCGGAGCACCGCGGTCGCCGCCCACAGCGAATCCGGGGTGTCCTGGTCGGGCAGCGAGTTCAGCGCCGTCTCGGCGTCGGCGGCCCGGCCCAGCAGTGCCAGCGCGCGGGCCCGCACGATGGAGGCCTCCGTCCCGGCGCCGGCCCGGATCGCCGCGTCGGCCAGGCGCTCGCTGAGTGCCATGTCGAGTCGCCGGAACGCTTCGGCGGCAGCCCGGTAGAGCACGTCGGGGTCCGGCGTCAGATCCGAGTCCAGCCAGAACACCCCGAGGCGGACCGGATCGGGCGCGGCGGCCCCGGCGCCATGGTCGTTGCTGGCGCTCATCGCCTCGGCGATCCGACCGCGCATGCGCCTGGCGCGCATCAGGCCCATCCTCGCGCGGCGGGCCTCGGCGTAGAGCGGATGGCCGATCCGCACCACATCGGTCGGCACCCCCTGGGACACCCGGATCAGTTCGCGGCGTTCGGCGTCCTCGATCGCCGCCGGGTCGGCCAGGCTGCGCAGGTGGGCCAAGTCCAGCGGACCGGCCACGGCGAGCAGGTCCAGGATCTCGGTGACCGAGTCGGGGGCGGCGCCGATGGAGACGTCGACCAGATCGGCCAGCGTGGCCGACACGGTGACCGGCCCGCTCCACTGCCACCGACCGTTGTCGTCGCGCACGAATCGGCCGGCCTGCACCTCCTGGCGAACCAACTGGTGCAGGAACAACACGTTGCCGTCGGTGAGCTCCCAGACCCGGGCGGCCGCCGACGGGCTGACGGGACCGTCCAGCGCGGTGCTCAGCAGGGCGTCGCATTCCAGTCGGGTGAGCGGTTCGAGGTCCAGTCGGCGCAGGTGGCCGTCCTTCCACAGCGCGGTCACCGTCTCGGGCACCGACTCGCCTCCGCCGCGCAGGGTGGCGATCACCCGCGCGGCGCCGCGGGCCACCAGCTGATGGAGCACGAACGCCGACAGGTCGTCGAGCAGGTGCGCGTCGTCGACGGTGACCAACACCGGCAGACCGTCAGGGGTGGTCGTGATCGCCTTGATGACCGTGCTGACCAGGTTCAGCGGTTGATCATCGAGGCGGTCGATCCAGGTGGCGAATGCTCCCAGCGGGATGGCCTGCCCGGCGACGGTCCCCTCCACCGGCCGCACGGCCCACCCGCGGCGGGCCGCGGCCCCCGCGGCCTCCCGGGTCAGCCGGGTCTTGCCGACGCCGGCCCCACCCACCACGGCCGCTCCGGCGTAGCCGCCGTCCCCGCTGAGCAGCGATGTCAGCAGGTCCAGTTCCCCGCCGCGCCCGGTGAAAGGCCAGTCCACGCCCGAATGTTAGGCCCACTGAGCGCCTTTCGTCGCCCGCTTGAGGGCCTTTTTCCTAGCGTTGATGGGGGCTACCTGAGCTGACCGGCCTGCCGTGCACCGGAAAACAGGTAGTTCACTACCCGCTACCTGCCCGCACCCGCCGCTGAAGATCAAGACACACCATCAGGACAAGACGTTACGGGCTACGTGCCGCACCCAACCAAGAGGGGCGAGCGCGGCGGCGTAAGGGGAACGGGAATTGAGCATGAGCGAACTCACCCCAGAGTTACTGGAGGAAATCAAGCAGTTGTTGCGGCGCAGTTCGGTGCGGCACGGCCAGGCTTTCCGCGGGATGGAGCAGGGGCTGACCGCCGCGGAGATGGCGGTGCAGTGGGGCGGCAAGACGGCGTCCTACGTGCAGAACGTGATGCGCAGCGTCCGCCACATGCTGGAAGGCCGGCTGCCCACCGGGTCGGCCAACGCCTACGAGAACTCCTTCGGGTACCGGGAGTTGTGGGAGCAGGGCGCCTCGCCGGCGCTACTGGACTACGTCAAGGGCTGCCTTTATGAGTTGCAGCAGCGCAATCCCGAGGTCAAGGTCGAGCCGATGGGCCGGGTGGTCTTCCCCGGTAACGAGGTCCGCCGTAAGTTCGGCAAGCCGGTGACGTTCTGCGACAGCTGTTTCCTGGAAATGCCCTGCGACTGCGACTAACGGCCGTCGACCCCGGTTGAACGGCCGAGGTGGTCGATCACCGCGTCGAAGGCGTTGAGGATGAACTGGTCGGTATCGGGATCCGACGACACCGGCTGGGAGGACTGTTTGATGATCGCCACCTGGTGGCGGCGGTCGATGTAGATCCACTGGCCGTGGATGCCGATGGCGGTGATGGCCTCCCGGCCCGGGGTGTGCCGGATCCACCACTGCGCGCGGTAACTCCAGTCCCCGCCGGCCAGGGCGCCGGTGGCTTCGGGCCCGGCGGAGAAGGCCGCCCGGCTGCCACCGGTCTCGAGAGTGTCGATGATCTCCGGTGCGACGATCTGCTGCCCGCCCGCGGCGCCGTCGTTGAGCATCATCATGGCGAACCGGACCAGGTCGCGGGGTGCGGCGTTGAGACCGCCGCCGGCGACCAGGGTGCCGCACCGGTCCAGCAGCACGTAGGTCTCGGCTTCGGTCCCCAGTTTCGTCCAGAGCACCTCCGACATCTGGTCCTGGAAGGACTTCCCGGTGACCCGGTTGGTGACCCAGTTGACGACGTCGGTCTTGGGTGTCTGGTAGCAGAAGACCTCACCGTGCTGCAGTGCCGGATTGCGCTGCAGGGTGGCCAGGAAGTCATACAGGCTCTCCGGGGCGGCCACGCCCGGGATTTCCAGCCATCCCAGCGCCAGTCCGTACCGGGCGATGCCCGACTCGAGGTCGGCGTAGTCCTCGCTGAAGTCCATCGAGTTCACCATGTCGAGGACCTGCCCGACGCTGGCCCCAGCGAACGCCGAGGCTCCGGTGAGTTCCCCGATCACGTCGGTGACCTGCCCGCGCTCCTCGAGCAGCCCGTCGGCCACCGCCATCAGTGCGAACAGCCCGGCGAAGGATTTCGTGCAGGACATCATCTGATGCGGCTGGGTAGGGGTCATAGCGTTGGCGTAGTGCTCGTAGACCAGCCGGTCACCGGTGGCGACCAGCAAGGAGTCGGTGAAGGTTTCGCGCAGGAACGTCCGGAAGTCGGTGCTGGTGCCGTCGGCCCGGGCCACCTCCAGATCGTCGATGGCGGTGTCGATGTGGGTCTGGACCGGTATCGCGGCGTCGCTGGTGCGGATCGGCGCGGACGGGAAGATGGTGCGCATGTGTTGGTAGGCCCACCGGTTGTAGGGCGGCACCATCAGCGCGTTGGTGCGGTCGACGCGCTTGCCGGGCGGGGGCGGGAAGCCCTCCATCAGGCCGAGTTCGTGGGCGCTGGCGTACGTATCGTCGGTCACGGCGGGGGTCCTCGTCGTCTGGGGGTGTCTCAGTTGGTGGCGTCGGCGTCAGTGTCGGTGTTGTTGCTCGACAGTAGTTTCCGACCGATGGCGCTGTGGTCGGGGGAAAACGACTCGGCGCCCCAGTCCTGGTCGAGCAGCCACACCGACATCGCCCGGGCTCGGGCGGCGCAGGCGAAGTAGAGGTTTGGCAGCGCGACCTGGCGGTGCAGGGCGTTGGGGACGAACCCGGTGAAGCAGACCATGCCGTTGTCATAGACGTAGCTGCCGAATCCGTAGCCGGTGACGTTCTTGGTCAGTTCTGCGGCGTTGAGCGTCAGCGCGAGTTCGACGCCCTTCGCCGGTGAACTGACGGGGTACGGGAAGCGCTGCAGGATCAGCAACCCGTTGCCGTACAGCGGATGCGGTTGAGTGCCGAAGACCTGGCACAGCGACGAGTTGGGGCCGTAGGGGAATTCCACGGTGAAACCCTGCCCGCCGGCCGAGGCCATCAGAGCGGGCGGTTGACGCATGAAGTCGTGTACGGCGGCGTCGAACTGCTCGGCCGGCCACTGGCAGTCCTCCCGGCCCTCGCCGATGAGAACCCCGACGGCGTAGACCATGTCGTCGGGTTCCGGTCGCGCACCGTGCTGCGGATGACCGGTCAGCGCCGACTGCGCGCCGAGGCTCTGGGCCAGATCGGGGCCCAGCACCCGCGCCTCGGCGATCTGGGTGACCGCCGCCGCGCCGATCACTACCGACATCCACGGGGCGATCTCCTCGTGCACCCGGGCCAGCGAGCACAAGCTCAGGGTGCGGGTCTGGGCGTCGTACACCGGACCGGACAGCGCCGCCAGGCGCATGGGCCCCTCGTTGAGGTCGCCCAGTGCGGCCTCAGTCAGGTCGAGGTCGGTGACGATGTCGGTGCGCACCCCGATCAAATAGCCGGTGTCACCGTCCGAGCCGGTCTCCTGCCCGAGGATCTCGATGGTCTGCGCGTTCTGGTCGGCCCACCAGGTGAACCCCTGGTCGGTGCGTACCGCCCACTGGTCATCGACCTGGAGTTGCTCACGGTAGAGCCAGTCGACGGTCTGTTCGCCGGCGTTCACGAATTCCCCTGCCTGTGGTGTGACAGCCCACCGTAGCGTGGGCATCGGCAGGCACGTTCCAGCCGGTTGAGGTGGTGCGCCTCGATCGAGTCCGTCTCCTGACGACGGCGTGGCATCTATGGTGACTGCCAGACCCCAGCCGAGAGGAACCAGCCATGATCGGAAAGCCGACGACAATAGACCCGGCGGCGCCCGTCCTCGTCACGGGCGCCAGCGGCTACGTCGGAAGCTGGATCGTCAGGTCGCTCCTTGAGGCCGGGCGCACCGTGCACGGAACGGTGCGCAACCCGGCGAAGACGTCCGGGCTGGAACATCTGCACATGCTGTCCGAGCAGCATCCCCTGCGGCTCAAGCTGTTCAAGGCAGACCTGCTCGAGGAGGGCAGCTTTGACGAGGCGATGGCCGGGTGCGAACTCGTTATGCACATCGCCTCACCATTTCTGCTCTCCGGTTTCGACGACGCGGAGGCAGCGCTGGTGCGCCCGGCTCTGGAGGGCACCCGCAATGTCCTTGACTCGGTCAACCGCACGCCGTCGGTGAAGCGGGTGGTGTTGACCAGCAGCGTGGTGGCGATCTACGGCGATAACAAGGACAGCCAGCAGGTTCCCGACGGGGTTTTCACCGAGGAGCACTGGAACACCACCAGCAGCGTTGACCACCAACCCTATTCGTACTCCAAGACGGTGGCCGAGCAGGAAGCCTGGCGATACGAGCAGGCCCAGGACCGTTGGGACATGGTGACCATTCACCCTGGAATGGTGTTCGGACCCGCACTCACCAAGGCCAGCGATTCCGCGAGCCTGAGCACGATGAAGCAATTCACCGACGGCACACTGCTGGCCGGAGCACCCGACATGACCGTCCCCGTGGTCGATGTTCGCGACGTCGCCGACGCCCACCTGCGGGCGGGGTTCACGCCAACGGCCCATGGCCGCTATATCGCCAACGCGGAAACTGTGACTCTGCTCGAGGTCGGCAAGATCCTCAAAAAGGGATTCGGCCGACTGTACGCGTTCCCGCGCAGGACGGTACACAAGCCGGTCGTGAAGGCCTTGGCACCCCTTGCCGGCATGACCCGGGAATTCGTCGACCTCAACGTGGGTTACCCCTTGGCGTTCGACAACAGTCGCAGCCTCGAGGAGTTGGGGTTGACCTACCGCCCCGTGCAGGAGACCTTCACCGAGCACTTCCAGCAGATGCTTGATGACGGCGTGGTCCGAAAGATGCCCAAGCTGCCAAAGAAGAAGTAGTCGAACGGGTTGCGGGACCGCAGCGACTCGCGGTCGTGGTAAAGCCCGGCCCGCGCTCGCTGCGGCATGATGACCCCATGCGACAGGCCTTACTTCTGATCGGGATCGTCATGGCGATGAGCGGGACGCTGTTCGCGCTGCAGGGTTTCGGGGCGGTGCAGGGCAGCCCGATGAGCAACACCACCACGTGGTCGGTGGCCGGGCCCATCATCGCGATCGTGGGCCTGATCCTGGCCGTCTTCAACTGGCCACGCCGCTAGCTGCACCTAGCGGCGTTGGGAACCGAGGCTCCGCTCAGACCGCGTGGACCTGCGCGCCGTCGACGTAGGTCGCCTGCACCTGGATGTCACGGACCGCGTCGGGGTCAGCCTCATACGACACCGGATCGGCGCCGAGGAACACGAAGTCGGCGGCCTTGCCGGCGGCCAACGAGCCAACCAGACTGTCCGCGTGGCACATCCATGCCGCGTCAATGGTGCTGCCCTTGAGCGCCTGGGCGATGCTGACCCGCTCGCCGGCGTTGAGCACCTCTCCCCCGTCGGCCATGGTCCGGGCGGCGGCGGTGGCGATGTAGTTCAGCGGTCCGATCGGTGACACCGAGAAATCGCAGTGGAAACTGGCCCGCAGGCCGGCGTTGACCACCGAGGCGTACCGATCCAGCAGATCGGCGCGCTGCGGGCCGAGGATGTCGTCCCGCATCACCCGACCCCACAGCCGAACATGGTTCATCAGGAAACTCGGGGTGACGCCCAAGCCGGCCATCGCGGTGATGTGTTCGTCGTGCAGCAGCGAGCAGTGCTCGATTCGGTGCCGCCTGGCCGGGTCCCAGCCGGGCAGCTTGGCCGTGGCCGCGAAGGCCGTCATCACCATGTCCAGGGCAGCGTCACCGTTGGCGTGCACCATGATCGGCCATCCGGCTGTGACGGTCTTGGCGAAGTTCGCGGCGAGCTGTTCGGGGGTGAAGTTGGCCACGCCTCGGGTGTCGCGGCCGACGTAGTTCTCCCGCATAAAGCCGGTGTAACCCTGGTTCGAACCGTCGGAGACCCATTTGACGGTCTGGCTGCGCAGCCTGTCATCGCCGGCGCCCGGGGCGATTCCGGCGCCGATGAAGTCGTCGAGCCGCTCTCCCCACAACGACAGCGACCCGCGGACCGGGAAACCCGGCTGGGCAAACACGTGGTGCAGCAGATCAACTTCCTGGACGCCGGCGATCGCACCGGTTGCCGCCTCATGGATGTAGGTGACGCCGGCCCCGGCAGCCATGGCGGCGATCCCGGTGATGGCCTTGCTGATCACCTCCGGGGTCAGTGACGGCAGCAGCTTCATGAACGGGATCATCGCGGCGGCCTCGGCGACGGTTCCGGTGAGCTTGCCGTCGCGCGCCCCGAAGTTCCCGCCGGGCGGGTTGGGGGTATCAGCGGTGATCCCCGCCGCCGCATAGGCGGCGGAGTTGACGTAGAAGAAGTGCTGCGAGGCGTTCATCACCACGATCGGCACCTCAGCGGAGACACCGTCGAGCAGATCGGCGGTGAGCTCAGCTTGGCCGGGCAGCAGGCTCGGGTCGAACAACTGACCGACCACGGTTTGCCCCTTGGGAGCCCTGGCCACCGCCGCCCTCAGCGCGGCCAGGACAGCCTCGAGGGTCTTGTTGGCATACGGTGAGCAGTCCACGCCGTCGAAGACCAGCGCCGAGGACACCAGATGCAGGTGCGGTTCGACGAACCCCGGCATGATGACGCCGGTGGTGTGCTCGACCAGCCTGGTTACCGGGCCGACGAAGGTCTCCAGGTCGGCGCGGGACCCGACGGCCAGGATTCGGCCGTTGGCCACCGCCATCGCCTCGGCCGTGGGCTGCGCCTCGTCCATCGTGCGCAGCGAACCAGCGACGAGTAAATCGGCCTTACTGGCGTTTTCGCTGCGCGGGGGATGCACGCCGTGCCGTGCCGGTTCGACACCGGCCAGGGAAACCCGGGCGGCGTTGGCGGGATGGGGGGTGCAGCATCCTGCACTCTCGAGATGTCCTGAAGAGCCGGTCATGGTTGCCTTTCGTGGGCGCCTTGCGCGGCGAGCGTAACCCGATCCGCAACGACACCACCCCGCATACACGACTCTCGCACCTATGCACGCTTCTGAATTGACAACTTTTGCTTCGCGTGTAATTCTTCGTCCGTGATTGACGTGAATCCGGTCGTTCCACTGTGGGCCTGGGTCGCGCTGACCGTCGCGATCCTGGCCATGCTGGCCGTCGACCTGTTCCTGCACCGCGACAACCACGTGGTGCAATTCAAGGAGGCGGCCATCTGGTCGGCCATCTGGATCGCGGCCGGCCTGGGCTTCGGAGTGGTGGTCTGGTGGGCCTACGGCGGCGACGTCGCCGGGACTTACTTCGCCGGCTACCTGATCGAGAAGGCGCTGTCGATCGACAACGTCTTCGTCTTCGCACTGATCTTCACCTACTTCGCGGTGCCCGAACGCTTTCAGCACAAGGTGCTGTTCTGGGGTGTCATCGGGGCGTTGCTGTTCAGACTCGTGTTCATCTTCGTCGGCGCCGAACTGCTCAAGACCTTCTTCTGGACGGCGTACCTGTTCGGGGCGTTTCTGATCTACACCGCCTACAAGATGGCCTTCCACCACGACCGTGACATGGATCCCGAACGAAACCTGTTGGTGCGCATGGTCAAGCGGGTGGTGCCCACCATCCCCGAGTACGACGAGGGCCGGTTCTTCACCCGCCGCAACGGCACCAGGGTCGCCACGCTGCTGTTCGTGGTGCTCATCGCGGTGGAGGCCACCGACCTGATCTTCGCCATCGACTCGGTGGCCGCCGTGCTGGCGATCACCACCAGCACCTTCATCGTCTGGACCGCCAACGCGTTCGCGGTACTGGGCCTGCGCAGCCTGTACTTCTGCCTGGCCGGGCTGATGCGCCGCTTTGTGTACCTGCATTACGGCTTGGCGGTCCTGCTCGGTCTGGCCGGCGTCAAGCTCATCCTGTCGGAGACACCGGTCGGCAAACTGCCCATCCCGCTGACGCTAGGGGCGATCGTCGTCACCCTGGGGGTGTCGATCGCCTGGAGCCTGATCGCCACCCGGGGTCAGGCCCGCAGCCCGCTCCCCGGTCAAGATCCCCAGATGGAAAGTGAGGTCCGTCAATGACCAGGGCAACCGAAACGCGGCGGTCGGCCACCACACGCCGGTCGCGCAGCACCCCGTCTCGCAGCGCCCCGCCCGCACCGGCACGGACGTGGACGTTCCTGACAAACCACAGCCACGTCCTGATCTGCTTGGCCCGTGGCGAGGCGCTCACCGCACGGGAACTGAGTTCCTACGTCGGGATCACCGAACGAGCCGTCCAGGTGATCCTCGCCGAGCTCACCGAAGCCGGCTATCTCAGCAAAGAGAAAGACGGCCGCCGCAACGTCTACGCGATCAACGAGCGCGGCCGGCTTCGTCACCCCCTCGAGGCGCACCACACCATCGGCGACCTCATCGCGGCCCTCGACTAGC
>CAYXBN010000019.1:0-65537 GCA_964463215.1 uncultured Mycobacterium sp.
TCGAATCTGGGTCATCTGGAGGCTGCGGCCGGGGTGGCCGGTCTGGCCAAGGCCGCCTTGGCGCTGTCCCGGGGTGTCATTCCGCCGACGCTGGGCTATGTCAACCCGAATCCGCACATCCCGTTTGACGACCTGCGCCTGAAAGTCGTTGCCGAACGGACTGATTGGGCCGATCGCGACCGGCCCCGCCGGGCCGGAGTGTCCTCCTTCGGCTTCGGCGGCACCAACGCCCACATCGTGCTGGAACAAGCACCGGACTCGGCGGCGCCGCAATCTGTTGACCCCGCGGCGGTGCATACCCTGGTGGTCTCCGGAAAGAGTCCGGCACGGATCGCCGCGACAGCGGGCATGCTGGCCGACTGGCTCGGCGGGGCCGGAGCCCAGGCCGATCTGGACCAGGTGGCGCACACCCTCAATCACCACCGCGGCGGGCATCGGTTGTTCGCCACCGTGTGCGCCCGGGACCGCGCCCAGGCGCAGGCTGGGTTGATGGCGCTGGCCACCGGGGATTCCGCGCCGGGCGTGGTGGCACCACACGAGGGTCCGTGCCGCGCCGGGACGGTGTTCGTCTACTCCGGCCAGGGTTCGCAGTGGGCCGGTATGGGCCGGCAGTTGTTGGCCGACGAACCCGCCTTCGCCGCGGCCATCGACGAACTGGAACCGGTGTTCGTCGAGCAGGTCGGGTTCTCGTTGCGTTCGGTTCTGGAATCGGGTGATCCGCTGGTCGGCATCGACCGGATCCAGCCCGTGCTGGTGGGTCTGCAACTGGCATTGACCGCGCTGTGGCGGTCCTACGGGGTACACCCCGACGCGGTGATCGGGCACTCGATGGGTGAGGTGACCGCCACCGTCGTGGCCGGGGCGCTGAGCCCCGCGCAGGGATTGGAGGTCATCGCGACCCGATCCCGGCTGATGTCGCGGCTATCGGGCCAGGGCGCCATGGCGCTGTTGGAACTCTCCGCCGCCCAGGCCCAGGAACTGCTCACCGGGTACCCGGGGGTGACAGTCGCGGTGGAGGCCTCGCCGCGCCAGGTCGTCATCGCCGGTACTCCCGAACAGGTAGAGGCCATCATCGCGGTGGTCTCCGGTCGGGACCGGTTGGCCCGCCGGGTGGACGTCGACGTCGCCTCGCATCACTCGATCATCGACCCGGTGCTGGGCGACCTGCAGGCCGAACTGGCCGATCTGGACCCGCGCCAACCGACGATTCCGGTGTTCGTCACCACCGATGGCCGGACGGGCGCCGCGGAGTTCGACGCCGAACACTGGGTTGCCAACCTGCGCAACCCCGTTCGGTTCAGCCAGGCCGTCGCGGCCGCCGGCGCCCAGCACGGCACCTTCATCGAGATCAGCCCCAATCCGGTGCTCACCTACGCGATCGACGACACCCTCACCGACGTCCACCACCACACGGTGCCCACCCTGGCCCGCGACGGCGACGACACCTGGACCTTCCACACCAACCTCAACGCGACGCACACCACTCGCGCGCCGCAGACCCCGCACCACCCCGAACCGCACATCGACCTGCCGACCACGCCGTGGCAGCACACCCACCACTGGATCCCCGACCCGCCCCCGCGGCACACCGGCGTGTCCGGCCCGGCGCCCGGCACCGTCCTGGGTTCGCACACCCCGGTGGCCGGTGCGGTGGGAGGTCACCTCTGGCAGGCGCGATTGGTTGCGCAAGGTCGGCCCTACCCCGGTGTGCGTCGCATCGCGGGGGTGGAGGTCGTGCCCGCCTCGGTGCTCATCGAAACCCTGGTCGCGGCCGCCGCCGAATACGGCGCCGACGGTGTCGAGGACATCCGCTTCGACAGCCCGTTGACCCTCGACCAACCTCGGATGGTTCAGGTGTTCACCGACGGCGACGCGGTCACCATCTCCTCGGCGGCCGACGACGGTCGGCACTGGGTGCGGAATGTGACGGCCCGGATCTCCGGTCGGGACGCCGCCGAACCGGCTGCACCCGGCGTCGGTGACACTCCCGCCGCCGATCCCGCCGCCCTCGACGAACGGCACAACGTCTGGAGTATCGACGGCCACGCGTTCGAGTGGTCGGTCGATGCGCACGAGGCGACGCCGGGACGGTTGCGGGTCGACGTGGTGGTCCCCCCGGGGTCGACCTCGACGGCTCTGATGGACGCCGCAATGGATATCGCCCAGGCAGTCGCCGCAGAGGCCGGCCCAGACGCCGACAGCCCAGACGCGGGCCTCACCCTGGCGATCGCCGCCGACAGCGTCCACGCCGCCCCCACCGCCTCCGACGTCGGCGGCGGGGTGATCGAGGTGTGGCGACGCGGGGATTCCGGCGACCTCGTCGTCGACGTCTCCGTTCGCACCGCCGACGGGCGCCCCTGCGCGGAGGTGCGTGGCCTGCGATATCGGGTGGTGGAATCGGCTGCGGCACTGGCGCCGGCTGCCGACCCCGACACCATCGCCCACATCATCGACTGGCAGCCCTGGGAGACCGACTCCGCCCCGGCGCCGCACGCCCCCGTCGCCGTGATCGGCGACGGCGAGGACGCCCGGACCTTGCAGGACCGGTTCGCCGAACTGGGTAATCCGGCCGCCGACCTCGCCGACGCCCGCTATGTCGTCTACGTCCCGAACGTGGCCACCCCGGACACCGACGTCGACGTTGCGACCCGGCTGATCTGTGAAATCGGCGACCTTGTGGCGCGGCTTGTCGACCGCGATCCGCGCAACCCGGTGACGCTGTGGATCCTCACCCGAGGCGTTCAGGACGCCCTGACCGATTCCGCCCGGCGGCAGAGTTGCCTGTGGGCGCTGGCCGGCGTGATCGGCGCCGAACAGCCCCAACTGTGGGGCGGCCTGGTCGATATCGGACCGGACGCGGCGGTCACAGACTGCGCGACAACGCTGTCACCGGTGCTGAACACCCCGGCGAAGTCCTCCCTGCTGTTGCGCGACGGCGTCCTGCTGACGTCGGTGCTGGCACCGGTCTCCCAGGCGCCGGCCCGCCAACCACTGCGCTGCCGTCCGGACGGGGCCTACCTGATCACCGGCGGGCTGGGGGATCTCGGCCTGCTGATGGCGGACTGGCTCGCCGATCGAGGCGCCCGGCGCATCATCCTGCTGGGTCGCACCAAGGTGCCGACCGCCGCCGACCCCGGCGCGACCGCCGATCCGGGCCTGCGCCGCCGACTGGCTGCGATCGCTTCACTTCAACGCCGCGGGGCGGCGGTGCAGACCGCGGCCATCGACATCGGTTCGGAGCAGGAGGTGCACGCCTTCCTGGCCGGCCGGACGGCTGATGGTGCCGCGCCGATCCGCGGGGTCATTCACGCAGCCGGTCTGGCCGAGGGCCAACTGCTCACCGACTTGGAACCCGAGCGGGTGCGGCGCACCGTGTGGCCCAAGATCGCCGGAGCGCAGGTGCTCGACAAGGCGTTCCCCCCGGGCGAACTGGACTTCCTCTACCTGACCGCCTCGGCCGGCACGGTGTTCGGCGTCCCCGGACAGGCCGCCTACGCCGGCGGCAACGCCTACCTCGACGGACTGGCCCGGGCACGACACCGCCGCGGCGACAACACCGTCAGCCTGGACTGGGTGGCCTGGGAGGGACTCGGTTTCGGCAAGGACGCCCAACTCGTGGTCGACGAACTCGAACGGGTCGGATCGCGGCCGATCAACCCGGCCGAGGCCTCCGCCGCCTGGGATTACGTCAGCCGCTTCGATACCGCCCAAGTGGTGATGGCGCCGATGCACGGTGATGTCCCAGCCGCCGGTGCGGGCGCGCTCGGCGCGCCTGAGGTCGACTGGTCCGGGTTGTCCGAGGAGGATCTGCGCGCTGAACTCCAGCGCGGCGTACGGGCCATCCTGGCCGGCGAGTTGCGGGTCCCCGAGGAGCAGATCGAGCTGGACCTCCCGTTCGCCGAGATGGGTCTGAACTCGGTGATGGCGATCTCGATCCGGCGCCAACTCGAGCAGTTCGTGGGGATTGAACTGTCCGCGACGATGTTGTTCAACCACCCCACCATCAGAAGCTTCGCCGAGTACCTGGCCATTCGGCTGTCACCGGAGGGCGCGAAGGCCGACGAGGTCGACTACGTCGAGGACGCCGGAAGCGTGCTGGACTCCCTGTTCGACACCGTGGAGTCGACGTCGTTCCAGCCTTGACTCCATAGCGAAAAGCCATGTCCACCAATCCGATTGAAAGGGTGCTGTGATGCCGGAGGTTGAGAAGTCGATCCCCGCGCTGCTTGAGCGCAGGGCGCAGCAGCAGCCCGACGACATCGCCTACACCTTCCTGGACTATGAAGCGGACCCGGACGGCTTCGCCGAAAGCCTCACCTGGTCCGACGTGCAGCAGCGGGCGCAGGTGGTGGCCGCCACGCTGCTCAAGAACGGGGCGCCCGGCGACCGGGCGGTGATCCTCGCCCCGCAGAGCCTCGACTACGTGATCGGGTTCCTGGGCGCCATCGCCGCCGGGTTCATCGCCGTTCCGCTGCCGGTACCGCTGGGCGGTGGTCTCGACGAACGGGTCCTCGGCGCATTGCGGGACTGCACACCGGTGGCCGTGCTGACCAACTCGGCGGCGGTCGATGACATCCGGCGTTACCTGCAGAGCCTGCCTGGTCAGCGGGCACCGCAGGTGATCGAGGTCGACGCGCTGGACTTCTACTCGCCGCCAAGTCCGATTGCGGCCGTCCCCGCATCCAAGACGGCCTACCTGCAGTACACCTCGGGATCGACGCGGCAACCCGCCGGCGTAATGATCAGCCACACCAACGTCATCGCCAACGGGGAGCAGGCGCTGCACGACATGTTCGAGGCCCACGGCCACACCCCGCCGGCCGACACCACCGTCGTGTCGTGGCTGCCGTTCTACCACGACATGGGGTTGATCCTCGGGGTGTTCATGCCGCTGATGATGGGCCGCCCGGGCGTGCTGATGAGTCCGGTCGCCTTCCTGCAGAGGCCGGCTCGCTGGATTCAGAACCTCGCCCGGCACACCACCGCATTCACCGCGGCGCCCAACTTCGCCTATCACCTCGCAGCGGCCCGCACCACCGACGAGGATCTCGACGGGCTGCGGTTGGACGGTGTCGCCGTCATGACGAACGGCGCCGAGCGGGTTCACGGCGCCACGATGCGACGCTTCACCGACCGCTTCGCCTCGTTCGGTCTACCGGAATCCGCGATCCGGCCGTCCTACGGCCTGGCCGAGGCGACGGTGTACGTGGTGGGCTCACCCGGCGGACAGCCCTCGACCATGCTCACCTTCGATCTGGAAAAGCTGTCGGCGGGCCACGCCGAAGTCCGGCCTGACGGCGGTTCGGATCTGGTGGGCTGCGGTAGGCCGCGGTCCTGTGAGGTACGCATCGTCGACCCGGAGAAGCTGGTGGAACTGCCGGCCGGTTCGGTGGGTGAGGTCTGGGTGCACGGACCGCAGGTCTCCGCCGGGTACTGGCGTAATCCGGAGCTGACGGCGCGCACCTTCGGCGGCCAGTTGTCCGACCCGTCCGGCGGCACACCGGCCGGGCCCTGGCTGCGGACCGGGGATCTCGGGGTGATCTATGACGCGGAGTTGTACATCATCGGCCGGATCAAGGATCTGCTGATCGTCGACGGGCGCAACATCTACCCCGACGACATCGAAGCCACCGTCGTCGACATCACCGGCGGCCGGGTTGCCGCGGTCTCGCTGCCCGACGACAACACCGAGAAACTGGTGGTGCTGGCCGAGTTGCGGAAACCCGACTCGGCCGGTCTGCCGGACCTGAAAAGCAAAGTGACCGCGGCTGTTTCCAAGGCACATTCGGTGCGGGTCGCCGATGTCGTGTTGCTCGAACCGGGGGCGCTGCCGATCACCACCAGCGGCAAGGTGCGCCGCGCGGCCTCCGCGCAGCGCTACGTGTCCGGTCAATTGAGTCCGCTGGGTGTCGGTCCATGACAGCCGAACTCAACGAGGACGACGTCCGGCGCTGGCTGGCCGACTACCTGGTCGATGCGCTGGCCTGCAGTCGGGACCAGATCGACCGCGGCGCGTCCATGCACGACCTGGGCGTCGGCTCCCGCGACGCGGTGGTCCTGACCGGGCGGCTCTCGGAGTTCCTCGGCCGACCGCTCTCGCCGGTGGAGTTCTGGCAGTACCCGACGGTGGATGCGTTGGCGCGCTTCGTCACCGGCGGCGAGGTGGAACCGGCGCTCACCAGCGGGCAACGCGATCCCGCGAACAATGGCCGAGAGCCGATCGCAGTGATCGGGGTGGGCTGCCGATTCCCGGGCGGGGTCACCGATCTGGACGGGTTGTGGGATTTCCTGGCCGCCGGCCGCTCCGGTGTGCGGGAGGTGCCGCGGGAGCGCTGGTCCTGGTTCGCCGACGGCTCGCCGGAGGAGGCGGCGGCGCTGGCCGGGACCACCCGGTGGGGTGGCTACCTCGACGATGTGGCCGGCTTCGATGCGGAGTTCTTCGAGATCCCCTCCGGCGAGGCCGACAAGATGGACCCGCACCAGCGGTTGCTGCTGGAGGTCACCCAGGAAGCCCTCGAGCACGCCGGAGTTCCCGCCGACGCGCTGGCCGGCACCCGCACCGGGGTGTTCGCCGGGGCCTGCTCGGCGGAGTACTGGGCCATGGCGACAACCGATCTCAGCGCCGTCGACGCGTGGTCGGCGACCGGCGGGGCGTTGAGCATCATTGCCAATCGGGTGTCGTATGTGTTCGATCTGCGGGGTCCGTCGGTGACGGTGGACACCGCGTGTTCGTCGTCGTTGGTGGCGGTGCATCTGGCGTGTCAGAGCCTGCGGTCGGGGGAGTCGGATGTGGCGTTGGCCGGTGGGGTCAACGTGTTGTTGTCCCCGGCGCCGACCCGCAGCTTCGACGTGGTCGAAGCCATGTCGGCCTCCGGTGCCTGTCACGCCTTTGATGCCGCGGCGGATGGGTTCGTGCGCAGTGAGGGTGCCGGGGTGGTGGTGCTCAAGCGGCTGGGTGATGCGGTGCGTGACGGTGATCGGGTGTTGGCGGTGATCCGGGGGTCGGCGGTCAATCAGGACGGTCGGTCCAATGGGTTGATGGCGCCGAATCCGGCGGCGCAGATGGCGGTGTTGCGGTCGGCGTATGCCGATGCGGGGGTGGATGTGCGTGAGGTCGACTATGTCGAGGCGCATGGCACGGGGACGTTGTTGGGGGATCCGATCGAGGCGCGGGCGTTGGGTACGGTGCTGGGTCGGGGCCGTGCGGTGGATGAGCCGTTGCTGATCGGGTCGGTGAAGTCGAATCTGGGTCATCTGGAGGCTGCGGCCGGGGTGGCCGGTCTGGCCAAGGCCGTGCTGGCGGTCAGCCGCGGTGAGATCCCGGGTAACCGGGGTTATCGAAACCCGAACCCGCACATCCCGTTCGGGAATCTGAGACTCAAAGTCGTCGACGAACCGACCCGGTGGCCGGGATCTCGGCCGCGGATCGCCGGGGTGTCCTCCTTCGGCTTCGGTGGCACCAACGCCCATCTGGTGCTCGAAGGGCCCGCTGCCGCCACCGTCGACGCCGCCGACAGGCCAGCCGAATCGGTTGCGCTGCTGGAGGATTCCGGCCGTGAGCCGCAACCGGGTTCGGCGGTGACCACGTTGGTGCTCGCAGCCAAGAACCCGGAACGGGTGGCCGACCTGGCCGGGGCGCTGGCCTCATGGTTGGACGGCCCGGGGTCTGGCTGCGACCTGGACCAGATCGCCCACACCCTCAACCACCACCGCACCCACCACCCGGTCTTCGCCACGGTGTGCGCGCGCGACCGCAGTGGCGCCAGGGCGGGGTTGGCCGCGTTGGCAGCCGGAACCACCGCCGCGGGGGTGGTCGCCCCGCACACCGGTCGCTGCGGTCCGGGCACGGTGTTCGTCTACTCCGGTCAGGGTTCGCAGTGGGCCGGTATGGGCCGGCAGCTGTTGGCCGACGAACCCGCCTTCGCCGCCGCCGTCGACGACCTCGATCCCGCCTTCGCCGAGCAACTCGGGTTCTCGCTTCGGCGGGTGATCGCCGACGGTGAGGTGGTGGCCGGGGACGCGCGGGTGCAACCGGTCGTGATGGGCCTGCAACTGGCGCTGACCGCGTTGTGGCGGTCCTACGGCGTGCACCCGGACGCGGTGATCGGGCACTCGATGGGGGAGGTGACCGCCGCCGTGGTCGCCGGGGCGCTGACCCCCGAGCAGGGGTTCCGGGTGATCGCCGCCCGGTCCCGGTTGATGGCGGAGTTGGCGGGCCCCGGTGCGGTCGCCCTGCTCGACGCCGACGCGGCGACCGCCGAGGCGCTGATCGCCGACTATCCCGGGGTGGAGATCGCCGGGTATCTGGCCCCGCGGCAGAGCGTGGTGGCCGGCCCGGTCGCAGCGGTCGAGGCCCTGCTCGCCGCGGCCACCGCGGCAAACCGGTTCGCCCGCCGGGTCAACATGGAAGTGGCCTCCCACACCGCGCTGATGGACCCGGTGTGCGAGGCGTTGCGGACCGAACTGGCCGATGTGGTCCCGCGATTGCCCGCGATCCCGATGTTCTCCACCGTCACTGATCCGACCGGCGTGCCAGCAGGGGGACTCGGCGCCGACTACTGGGTCGCCAATGTGCGCCGTCCGGTGCGGTTTCACCAGGCGATCAGCGCTGCCGCGGCCGATCACACCACCTTCATCGAAGTCAGCCCCAACCCGATCCTGACCCGCGCCATCGACGAGACCCTGGGTGAGGTCCACCACCACACCGTGGCGACCCTGGTCCGCGACGCCGACGACACCCTGAGCTTCCACACCAGCCTCAACGCCACCCACACCACCCACCCGCCGGTCACCCCGCACCCACCCGAACCGCACCCCGCGCTGCCGGCCACCCCGTGGCGGCACAGCAGCCACTGGGTTCCCCGGCCGCCCAAGCGGCAGTCGGTGGACCGGGCCGCCGGCAACGGTTCGCCGTCGGTGGTCCCGGCCGAGTGGGTGTGCACCATGCACTGGCCGGAGCAACAGCTTGACCCCGACCCGCCAGGCGAGCAGGACTCTTTCGTCGCCGGTCAGAGTTGGCTCGCGGTCGCCGATCCGGCGATCGGAGCCGAACTGCGCCGCCTGCTCGGCGACGGTGCCGCGGTCACCGTCGTCGACCCGGCCGAACTCGCCGCCGACCCGGATGCGGTGCTCGCCGAACTCGCCGGAGCGACCCACGTCCTCTACGCACCCGCCCTCGAAGACGCCGGCGACCCTACGGTGGCCACCCGAATCTTCACCGCGGCGCGAAAGCTGGCCGCCGCCATGGCATATCGCCCGCTGCCGCCGACTCTGACCCTGCTGACCCGCAACGCCGCGCCCATTGACGCCGGCGACCAGGCCAACCCCGGTCACGCCGTGCTGTGGGGTCTGGGGCGGACCCTCGCACTGGAACATCCCGAGATCTGGGGCCGCGTCATCGACATCGACGTATCGGTCCCGGCAGCGCTCGCGGCGTCGTGGATCGCGGCGGAGACCCGGGCGGCGGGGGATCAGGCCGAGGATCAGATCGTCTACCGCGCCGGTATCCGGCGGGTCGCCCGTCTGCGCCGGGCCGCGGCCCCGGCCGTCCCGGTTCGCCTGGACCCCGACGGCAGCCACCTCGTCGTCGGGGCGACCGGCAACATCGGTCCGCACCTGATCAGCTACCTGGCCGGTCAGGGCGCCCGCACCGTCGTCGCGGTGTCACGCAACCCCGGTTCGCGGCTGGACCCCGTGGCAGAAGCTCTCTCGCAGCGCGGAATACGCCTGGTGACCGTCGCCGCCGACGCATCGGATCGCCGCGCGATGGCCGAACTGTTCGACCGGTTCGGCGCCGACCTTCCCGCCCTGGCCGGGATCTACCTCGCGGCGTTCGGCGGCGGGCCGGCGACCCTGCAGGAGATGACCGACGCCGACGTCGCGGCCATGTTCGGCCCGAAGTTGGACGCCGCCTGGCTGCTGCACACACTGTCGCTGCAGCACCCCGTCCAGCAGTTCGTCCTGTTCACCTCGATCTCGGGACTGCTGGGTTCGCGGTGGCTGGGTCACTACGCGGCCACCACCACGTTCCTGGACACCTTCGCCTACGCCCGGCGGGCGGCCGGTCTGCCGGCCACCGCCGTGGAGTGGGGTTGGTGGAAATCGTTGGCCGACAACCAGTCCGACGCCGAACGTCAGGTCAGCTTGGAGTCCGGGCTGCTGCCTATGCCCGACGACTCCGCCATCCGCGCCCTGTCCGTGCTGACCGCCCCGAAGGCGCCGGTTTGCTGCGCCGTCGTCGCGGCGGACTGGAACAGGCTGGCCGGGGCCTACCGCAGCCGCGCCGCTCTGCACATCATCGACGAACTGACCACCGAACCGGGTGCGCAGACCGGCGGCATCACCACCACCTTCCGGTCGGCGTTGCAGGACTGCCAGCCCGCCGAACGGGGGGCGATGCTCACCGATCATGTGCGCGCCCTGGTAGCCGAGGCGATGGGCCTGTCTTCGCCCGCGGACGTCGACCACTCGGTGGGATTCTTCCAGGCGGGCATGAATTCGCTGATGAGCGTGGCCCTTCGGCGATCGCTGTCGGACTCCATCGGCGAAGAATTGCCGGCCTCGGTGGTGTTCGACTACCCGACCGTGACCGACCTCGTGGGCTACCTGGCCGCGAAACTGCCCGAGACCGCCGACGTCGCCGCGGTCGCCGACGATGACGACGACTACGACGAACTCGCCGAAGACGAACTGCTGCAGAAACTATCGGAAAGACTGAGCTAACCCGCCATGACAGCCCCGTCAGCCTCCTCGCCTGATCGCAGAGCGATCATCACCGAGGCGCTCCGCAAGATCGATGATCTGACCGAGCGTCTGGCGATCGCCGAGAAGGCCGCGACCGAACCGATCGCGGTGGTCGGTCTGGGATGCCGACTGCCCGGCGGGGTCAGCAGCGCCGAGGAGTTCTGGACGCTGCTGTGCGACGGCGCCAGTGGCGTCATCCGAGTCCCGGCCGACCGCTGGGACGCCGACGCCTACTACGCCGACGATCACACCGTGCCGGGAACGATCTGCAATCGCGAGGGTGGATTTCTGACCTCCTGGCAGCCCGACGAGTTCGACGCCGAGTTCTTCAACATCGCGCCCCGCGAGGCCGCGGCGATCGACCCGCAGCAGCGGATGCTGCTCGAAGTCTCCTGGGAGGCACTGGAAAACGCCGGGATCAACCCGCAGACCCTCCGCGGCACGCAGACCGGTGTGTTCATCGGGTTGACCACCAACGACTATTACCACTCCGTCGCCGGGAAACTGAGTCGGGAGCAGATCGACGCCTACATCCCGTTCGGCAACGCACCGAACTTCGCCGCCGGCCGACTGTCGTACTTCCTCGGCGCCCGCGGCCCGGCAGTCGTGATGGACACCGCCTGCTCGTCGTCCCTGGTCGCCATCCACCTGGCCTGCGAAAGCCTGCGCCGCCGGGAGAGCGACACCGCCCTGGCCGCGGGAGTCAACCTCATCCTCAGTCCGGAGAACAGCATCGCCTGTTCACGGTTCGGGATGCTCTCCCCGGACGGCACCTGCAAGACCTTCGACGCCGACGCCAACGGTTATGTCCGCAGTGAGGGCTGCGGCGTCGTTGTCCTCAAACGCCTGGACGATGCCCAGCGCGACGGGGATTCGGTGCTGGCGGTGGTACGCGGATCGGCGGTCAACCAGGACGGGGCCAGCAGCGGCCAGACCGTCCCCAACGGCCCGGCCCAACAGGCACTGATGCGCCAGGCGTTGCACGCCGCCCGACTGGCCCCCGCCGAGGTGGACTACATCGAGGCGCACGGCACCGGAACCGGACTGGGCGACCCGATCGAGCTGGACGCCCTGGCCGAGGTGTACGGCGACCGCGGCGCGTCGGCACCCCTGGTGCTGGGATCGGTCAAGACCAACCTCGGCCACCTCGAATCAGCGGCCGGGGTCACCGGATTCATCAAAGCCGTGCTCAGCGTCGGCCACGCCCACATTCCCCGCCAATTGAACTTCAGCAGGCTCACCCCGCACGCCGGTCCCGGCGCGTCCCGGTTCGTCATCGCCGCCGAAGCGCTGGACTGGCCGGAGGTCAGTCGGCCGCGTCGGGCCGCGGTGTCCTCGTTCGGGGTCAGCGGCACCAACGCCCATGTGATCATCGAACAGGCGCCCGCTGACGTGCTCGCGGCGGATCCCGGGCCGGGCGAGGAGCCCGAGCCCCCGGTCAGCACCCTGGTGGTGACCGGTCGCAGTCCGGCGCGGATCGCCGCAACGGCCGGCCGGTTGGCCGACTGGTTGGCGGCCGGCGATATCGGGTTGGCCGACGTCGCCCACACCCTCAACCATCACCGGGCCCGGTTTCCGCTGTTCGCCACCGTCGCCGCGGCAGACCGCGGGCAGGCGGTGGCCGGACTGCGTGCCCTGGCCGGTGGCTATCCCGATCCCGCGGTGGTGGCCCCGCACCCCGGACCGTGCGGGTCGGGCACGGTGTTCCTGTACTCCGGTCAGGGGTCCCAGTGGGCCGGGATGGGTCGCCGGTTGCTCGCCGACGAGCCCGCGTTCGCCGCTGCGGTCGACGAGTTGGAGCCGGTGTTCGTCGAACAGGCCGGGTTCTCGCTGCGCGGGATCCTCGAGTCCGGTGAGCCGGTGGTCGGTATCGACCGGATCCAACCGGTCCTGGTGGGCGTGCAGCTGGCACTGACCGCGTTGTGGCGCGCGCACGGGGTGGTGCCGGATGCGGTGATCGGACACTCGATGGGTGAGGTCTCCGCGGCGGTGGTGTCCGGCGCGCTGACCCCCGCGCAGGGCCTGAAGGTCATCGCCACCCGCTCGCGGTTGATGTCCCGGTTGTCCGGGCAGGGCGCGATGGCGCTGCTGGAACTGTCCGCCGCCGCCGCCCAGAAGGTGTTGGCCGACCACCCGGATGTCACTGTGGCGGTAGAAGCCTCACCGAAGCAGGTGGTGATCGCCGGCCCACCGGATCAGGTCGACGCGGTCATCGCTGCGGTCGCAGCCCAGGACCGGCTGGCCCGGCGGGTGGAGGTCGACGTGGCCTCCCACCACGCGATCATCGACCCAGTGCTGCCGGATCTGCGGGCCGCGCTGGCCGACCTCACGCCGCAGCCCCCGGCGATCCCGGTGTTCGTCACCACCGGCGGCCGGGCCGCCGCGGGACCGCCGGTGTTCGACGCCGACTATTGGGTGGACAACCTGCGCACACCGGTTCTGTTCAGCCAGGCCGTCGCCGCCGCCGGCGCTGACCACACCTTCTTCATCGAGGTCAGCCCGCACCCACTGTTGAGTTACGCGGTCGACCAGAGCCTCGAGGGTGCCCATCACCACACCCTCGGCACGCTGCTGCGCGACACCAGCGACACCGTCACCTTCCGCGCCAACCTCAACGCCACCCATACCGTGCGACCGCCCGAGGTGCCGCATCCGGACCGGCCCCGACCCGTCCTGCCGGCCACCCCGTGGCATCACACCCGGCACTGGCTGGACACCTCCGCCGCCGGGTCCGGCCCCGGAACCTCAGCGGGTCCCGCGATCTCAACCGGTTCCAACCGCGCTGGGGGCGCCCCGAAAGGCGCCTCCGCCGGGGCGGACTGGTTCCACGAACTGACCTGGCCGGTGCGCGACCTCCCGGCCGGCACCGCCGACGGCAGTTGGCTGATCCTCGGTGACACCGACGGGCAGCAGTCGGCGGCGGAACTCGCGGCGGCGCTGGGCAACGGATCCCGGTCGCACGACATCGCCGCGGCGCTTGACGGCGGGGCGGCCCTGACCGCCGAAACCCTGCGCGGTGTCGACTACGTCGTCTACGCGCCGGGATCCGCTGCCGGCATCGACGCCGCGGAGGGCTACCGGCTGTTCAACACCGCCCGGCGGGTACTGAGCCTGCTGGCCGGGATGGCGCAGCCGCCCACGTTGATGATCCTCACCCGCAACGGTCAGCCGACCTCCGACGGTGACCGGTGCGATCCGGCGCACGCCGTGCTGTGGGGGATGGCCCGCACCATCCGGTTGGAGCACCCGGAGATCTGGGCCGGCATCGTCGACGTCGACGCCTCCACCCCGGCGCAACTGCTGGCCGCAATCCTGGCGGCCGAGAGCCACGCCGGTGACGACGATCAGGCCGTCCACCGCCGCGGTCAGCGGCACGTTCCGCGGCTGGCGCGCCGGGAGCTTCCGGCGGTGACCCTCACCCGGTTCGAGGGGCACACCAGCCATCTGGTGATCGGTGCGACGGGCAACGTCGGGCCCTATCTGATCCGCCAACTGGCCGAGATGGGCGCCGCGACGATCGTTGCGGTATCCCGAAGCGGATCAACGGAGTTGGCGGATCTGGCCACCGAGGTGAAAGCCCTCGGCGGCACCCTGGTGGAGGTCGCCGCCGACGCCGCCGACGAGGCGGCGATGGCCGGGCTGTTCGCCCGGTTCGGCGCCGACCTGCCCCCGCTGGAAGGGGTGTATCTGGCGGCACTGGCCGGCGGCGAGTCGCTGCTCACCGAGATGAGCGACGCCGACGTCGCGACCATGTTCCGGTCCAAGCTCGACGCCGCCGCGGTGCTGCACCGGCTCACCTTGGGGACCCCGGTGCGCCGCTTCGTGCTGTTCTCGTCGATCACCGGAATCCTGGGGTCGCGGTGGCTGGGGCATTACACGGCGGCGAACACGTTCCTGGGCGGGCTGGCCTATGCACGGCGCACACTCGGTCTGGCCGCGACGGTCATCGAGTGGGGGCTGTGGAAGACCTGGGCCGACGCCCAACCCTCCACCAAGGCGGCCGGCCTGCTCCCGATGCCCAATGACGTCGCGATCCGGATGCTCCCGGCGGTGCTCAGCCCCGATGCGGCAGTGCAGTCGGTGGTGGCGGGTGCGGACTGGCAGCGGTTGTCCGACGCCTACGGGATGCGGGCCCCGATGCCGGTCCTCGACCACCTGCTGTCCGGCGGTGCGGGCAGCGACCTCACCGATGTGCCCGCGCCGGCCTTCGGGACCCTGCTCGGTGAACCGGTGGACACCGCTGCCGGTCGCACCTGGCGTGCGGCGTTGCTGGCCGACGCCAGACCGTATCCGGGCGGGCATCGGGTCCGCGGTGTCGAGGTGGTCCCGGTGTCGGTGCTCCTGCACACCCTTTCGGCGGCCGTGCCGGACGGCGGCGGATCCGTGCTGGGCGATGTGCGATTCGAGTACCCGATCGTCGCCGAGCAAGCCCGGGTGATCCAGGTCGTGACCGGTGGTGATTCGGTCACGGTTTCCTCCAGCACCGCACCGGATTCGCCCGCGGACCGCTGGACGCGGCATTGCAGCGCCCAGATCATCACCACGATGCCCGACGAAAAAGCCGCGGCGGCAACGCAATCCGAGGAAACGCCGGAACTGCGCTGGGATCCGCAGGTGATTACCGAACTACAACGCAAATCCGGGGTGGAGGGTCAGCCATTCGCCTGGACGGTGGCCGCCTGCGAACCGGTGCCGGGCGGGCTGCGCGCCACCGTCAGCGTGCCGGACGCATCGGTTCCTGCCCTGCTCGACGCCGCCGTCCATCTGGCCCGTCTGCTGGACGGCTCCGAGTCGCTGATGCTGCCGGCCGCGGTCGACGCGCTCGCGGTGGGCGCCGGCGTCAGCACCCAGACCGTCATCGAGGCGGTGCGACGCGACGGCGGCGGCACCGATCTGCTCGTCGACCTCACGGCGCGCTCCTCCGACGGCAGCACCTGCCTGGACCTGCGCGGTCTGCGGTATGCCCAGGTGGACTCGGTGCCGGTGCCCGCCGATGCGGGGGCGGGTTCGGCGGCCGAACCGATCGACGTCCCGGACTGGTCGTCGATGACCAGCGCGGAGGTCGTCGACGAACTGCGGATCAGGCTGCGGACGATCATGGCCCGCGAACTGGGCATGCCCGAGGCCGCGGTGGACTTCGACCGTCCCTTCCCGGAGCTGGGACTGGACTCGATGATGGCGATGACTCTGCTGCGCGACGCCAAGGCCCTGGTGGCCATGGAGTTGTCGGCGACGATGCTGTGGAATCACCCGACTCTGACCTCGTTCGCCGAGCATGTTGCAGGGCTGCTGGCCCCCGAACCGCAACTCGACGACGAACCCGCCGTCGAGGAGATCTCCGACGGCGGGTTCAGTGTGCTTGACGCCCTCTTCGACAGCGTGGAGGGCAGCAGCGTAGAAGGCAGCCTGGAAGGTGAAGCCCGATGAAGACGACCTTCGACCGGATCGCGGCCATGACGGCCGAGCAACGCGGTGCGCTGTCCGAACAGTTCGACAAGGCGTCCCGGATCGCCGGCGCCGAGCCCATCGCGGTGATCGGCATCGGCTGCCGACTGCCCGGCGGCGTCACCGGTCCGGAGGAGTACTGGAAGTTCCTCGACGACGGCACCGACGGGGTGACGGTGGTGCCGGCCGACCGCTGGGACGCCGAGGCCTACTACGACCCCGACCCGATGGCGCCGGGCCGGATGCCCACCAAATGGGGCGCATTCCTGTCCGACGTCGCGGGATTCGACGCGGACTTCTTCGGTGTCTCCCCGCGCGAAGCGGTCGCGATGGATCCGCAGCAACGGGTCGCACTCGAGGTCGCCTGGGAGGCATTGGAGAACGCCGGCCTGGCGCCGGACCGGCTCAGCGAGACCCGCGCTGCGGTGATGCTGGGGGTCTACTACAACGAGTACCAGAGCCTGGCCGCCGGCAACCCCGACACCATCGACGCCTACTCCGCGACGGGTAACGCGCACAGCGTCACCGTGGGGCGTATCGCCTACCTGCTTGGCCTGCGCGGGCCCGCGGTGGCGGTGGACACTGCCTGCTCGTCGTCGCTGGTGACGGTGCACCTGGCCTGCCAGAGCCTGCGGATGCGGGAGAGCGATCTGGCTCTGGCCGGTGGGGTCAGCCTCACGCTGCGGCCGGAAACCCAACTGGCCCTTGGTAAATGGGGGATGCTGTCGCCCCGCGGAAAGTGCAACGCCTTCGACACCCAGGCTGACGGCTTCGTTCGCGGCGAGGGTGCGGGTGTGGTCGTTCTCAAGCGACTCACCGACGCGGTGCGCGACGGCGACCGGGTACTGGCGGTGGTTCGCGGTTCGGCGGTGAACCAGGACGGCCGGTCCAACGGGTTGACCGCCCCGAACGCCCCGGCTCAGCGCGACGTGATCGCCCGGGCGTTGCGCTCGGCCGACGTCGCGGCGGCGTCGGTGAACTTCGTCGAAACGCACGGAACTGGAACACCCCTGGGTGATCCCATCGAGTTCGATGCGCTGGCCGCAGTGTACGGCCGGGGCGAGGTGCCCTGTGCGCTCGGCGCGGTCAAGACCAACTTCGGTCACCTCGAGGCCGCCGCCGGTATCACCGGGCTGATCAAGGTGGTGCTTGCGCTGCGGCACTCCCGTATCCCACCGAATCTGAACTTCTCCGAGTGGAACCCGGCCATCGACCCGTCGGCCACCCGGTTCTTCATCCCCACCACCGCGGTGCCCTGGCCGGCGGTCGAGGGTCCACGTCGGGCGGCGGTGTCGTCATTCGGAATGGGTGGCACCAACGCGCATGTGGTCCTCGAGCAGGGACCCGAACCCGGGCCGCTCCCGGCGGCTGGGACCCCGGCGGTGACCACGCTGGTGATCTCAGGAAAGACCCCGCAGCGCGTGGCCGCGTCGGCCGGGGTGCTGGCCGACTGGCTGGCGGGCCTGGGCGCGACGGTTCCGATCGCCGATGTCGCGGCAACCCTGAACCACCGCAGCCGGTACGGCATCGTCGCCACCGTCTCCGCACGGGACGCCGCCGAGTCGGTCGCCGGACTGCGGGCGCTGGCCGCCGGACAGCCCGGGCTTGGGGTGGTCGCCTGCCACGAGGCCTCACCAGGACCGGGGACGGTCTTCGTCTACTCCGGGCAGGGTGCGCAGTGGGCGGGGATGGGCCGGCAGCTGCTGGCCGACGAACCGGCGTTCGCCGCGGCGGTCGACGCGCTGGAACCGGTCTTCGTCGACAAGGTCGGGTTCTCGCTGCGTCATGTCCTGCAGGTGGGTGAGCCGCTGACCGGGATCGCCCGGATCCAGCCCGTGCTGGTCGGGATCCAGTTGGCGTTGACCGAACTGTGGCGTTCCTACGGGGTGGAACCGGATGCGGTCATCGGTCACTCGATGGGTGAGGTGACCGCGGCGGTGGTGGCCGGTGCGCTGACCCCGGCCGAGGGGCTGGACGTGATCGCCACCCGGTCGCGGCTGATGTCCCGGCTGTCCGGGCAGGGCGCGATGGCGTTGCTGGAACTCGACGCCGCCGCGGCCGAACGGCTGATCGCCGACTATCCGGAGGTGTCGGTGGCGGTGTACGCCTCACCGAGCCAGTCGGTCATCGCCGGACCGCCGGATCTGGTCGATGAGCTGATCGCCAAGGTCGACGCCCGCGGGCTGCTGGCCCGCCGCGTTGAGGTCGACGTGGCCTCCCACCACGCCACCATCGACCCGATCCTGCCCGAACTGCGCACCGCACTGGACTATCTGAATCCCGCCGGACCGCGGATCCCGGTCATCAACACCGCCGAATACCCCGGCGGTGCAACGATGTTCGGTGCCGAATACTGGGTTGCCAACCTGCGCAATCCGGTCCGGTTCAGCCGCGCCATCCAACAAGCAGCCGCCGATCACAGCACGTTCATCGAGATCAGCCCGCACCCGCTGCTGACCCATGCGATCACCGAGACGCTGACCCAGCGCAGCGCCCGGGTGTCCGCCACGGTGTACCGCGACCAGCCCGAGACTCTGACCTTCCACACCCAGTTGGCTCTGGTGCGCCCCCCGGTGGACAATGCGCCCGCCGGACGCCGGGACCTGCTGGTCGATCTTCCGCCGACACCGTGGCTGCACACCCGGTACTGGATGCAGACCCCCACCGCGGGTGGAGAGTTCACCGGATCGCACCCGCTGCTGGGTATGCACGTCGAACTCCCGGCCGGCGGGGCCCATGTCTGGCAGTCCGACGTCGGAACCGAACTCAATCCCTGGCTGGCCGACCACCGGGTCCACGGCCAACCGGTGATGCCCGGCGCGGGTTTCGCCGAAATCGCCCTGGCCGCCGGGTGCGCCGCCCTCGGCCGCCCGGTCGATGAGCTGGAACTGGGCCGTCTGGAGGTCGAACAGATCCTGCCGCTGGACACCCGGACCAGGCTGATCACCCAACTCTTCGGCGACGGCGACGGCGCCGCCCGGGTGGAGATCCACTCGCGCTCTGCGGCCGGCCACTGGAAACGCCACGCTGTGGCCCGGGTGGCGGCCCGCACCGGCGAGGCCGCCGAGCAGGTGCCCGGTCCCGATTCGGCGCCGGTTCCCGGTCCGGGTGTGACCGGAGGCCCGACCACGCTGGCGCCCAACGACTTCTACACCGGGCTGCGTCGGACCGGTGCCTACCACGGACCGGCGTTCGCCGCCCTGACCAAGATCGTGCGCACCGCCGACACCGCGACCCAGACCGAGATCGTGCTCCCCGACGAGGCCACGCCCTACCGCGGCGCCGTGCTGCACCCGGTGATGCTCGACGCGGCACTGCAAAGCCTGGCTGCAGCGATGCCGGCCGAAATCCTCGCCAACTCAAGCGAAGTCACCTATCTTCCGGTCGCCATGGAGTCCGTACGGGTGTTCGGTGAGGTGGGCCGGCGCGCCCGCTGCCGTGCCGAACTGGTCAGCATCGCCGACGGGGGCGGGGACGCCGTCGGTCAGATCACCCTGACCGACGATGCGGGTCGTCGGTTGGCCCAGGTCAGCGGTGTGTATCTCCGCCGTATCCAGCGGCAGACCGTGCCGCTGCCGTTGTCGCAGAAACTGTTCAAAGCGGTGTGGGAAGAGGTGCCGATCCCGTCCGGCGGGGACGCCAAGGGCAGTTGGCTGGTGCTCACCGACGGACCCGACTCGGCCGCAGCCGAATTCGCCGTCGGGTTCTTGTCCCGGGATCGCCGGGTGATCACCGCCGACCTCAACGACGAGTCCGAGGTGCAGAACGCCTTCGCCGAAGTCGCGGGAGACCCCGCGCTGCCGCCGGCCGGGGTGGTGTTCATGGCCGCCGACGGCGGTGACGGCGACGACCTCGATCGGGCACTGATCCACGCCCGGGAGATGGTCTGGTCGGTGGCCGCGGCGGTGCGCAGTATCACCGGCGGCTGGCACGGGAAGCCGCCGAGGCTGTGGCTGGTCACCCGCGGCGGACTGGTGGTCGGGGACGGGTCCGGCGGTCTCGAGGCGGGTGACCCGGTGGCCGGCACCCTGCGCGGCGTGGTGCGGGTGCTGGCCTACGAGCACCCCGCGTTGCAGACCACCCTGGTCGACCTCGACGCCGACGATGCCGCGGCGGCGGCGCTGACCGTCGAACTCGGCGCGCCGAACACCGACGATGTGGTGGCGTGGCGCGGCGGACGCCGGTTCGCCGAACGGCTGGCCCGGGCAACCGAACCGGAGCGGCGCACCGACACCGTCGTCCGCTCCGACGGCTCTTACATCGTCACCGGCGGTCTCGGCGGGATCGGGCTGACCGTGGCGCGCTGGCTGGCGGACAACGGCGCCGGCCGTGTCGTCCTCAATGGGCGCAGCGCACCGTCGGCCTCGACGCTGGACGTGCTGACCGAACTCGGGTCCCGAACCGAGATCGTCGTCGAACTCGGTGACGTGGCCGAACCCGGGGTGGCCAGGCGACTGCTGACCGCCGCCGAGGACGGCGGCCGGCCGCTGCGCGGGGTCATCCACTCGGCGGCCGTCCTCGACGACCAACTCGTCAGCGGTCTCACCAAGGAGAGTCTGGCGACGATCTGGGCGCCCAAAGCCGCCGGTGCGGTACGCCTGCACCAGGCCCTGCAGGAGGCGGGGGCCGATCGGCAACTGGACTGGTGGGTTGGGTTCTCCTCGATGGCCTCGCTGCTCGGGTCACCCGGCCAGCTGTCCTACGCCTGCGCCAACGCCTGGCTGGACGCACTGGTCCAGTGGCGGCGGGCCGCGGGCTTGCCGGCCACCGCGATCAACTGGGGACAGTGGGCCGATGTGGGTCTGGCCCGCACGCTGAGCTTCAGCGTGCTTGACCCGATGTCGCCGACCGAGGGCCTCGAAGCGCTCGACGCGGTGCTGGCCGGCGACGTCACCAACATCGGTATCGCCCGCTTGCGCCTGGACCGGGCCGCCGAAGCCTTCCCGGAGATCGGTCAGCTCAGCTACTTCGCCAACCTGGCCGCCGAATTGGACCTCACCGACGCCGACGACGACTGGGCCGGCCCGGATGCGCTGCGCGAACTCGACGCCGCCGACGTCGACCGGGTCGTCACCGCCCGCCTGCGCAAGCGGATCTCTGCGGTGATGGGGTTCTCCGGCGACGGCGCCATCGAGATCGATCAGCCGCTGACCGGGCTGGGCATGGACTCACTGATGGCGGTGCGGATGCGCAACACGGTCCGGGCCGACTTCGGCGTCGAACCGCCCGTGGCGCTTATCCTGCAGGGTGCCACGCTGGCCGACCTCGCGGTGGACCTGATTCGTCAACTCGGCCTCGCCGAGGCCACCACCGAACGCCCGAACGCCGTTCGTGATCGTGCACAACAACGTGCCGCCGCCCGCCAACAGGCCGCGGCGCGCCGAAAGGTTAGACAACGACCGTGAGCCCCAACACTGGCTACTCGACAAATCCGCCGCCGCCCAACGCGATTGCGATCGTCGGTATGGCCGGCCGCTTCCCCGGCGCGGCATCGCTGTCGGAGTTCTGGCGCAATCTTCGCGACGGTGTGGAGTCGATCGTCGACCTGTCCGAGGATGACCTCATCGACGCCGGGGTGGGGGAGAACGCCCTGGCCAACCGCTCCTATGTGCGCCGTGCGGCCCTGCTGCCCGGCATCGAGGAGTTCGACGCCGAGTTCTTCGGGTTCACCCCGCAGGCCGCGCGGATGCTCGACCCCCAGCACCGCCTGTTCCTGCAGGCGGCCTGGCATGCGCTGGAGGACGCCGGCTACGACCCGGCCGACAGCGAGAAGACGGTCGGGGTGTTCGGGACCAGTTCCACCAGTGGGTATCTGCTGCACAATGTGATGTCCCACTACGACCCGGCGATGGTGATCGGGCAGGGCGCCAGTTTCGACATGGTGAACCTGTCGCTGAGCAACGACAAAGACCATCTGGCCACCCGGGTGGCCCACCAACTGAACCTGCGCGGCCCGGCGTTGTCGGTGCAGACCGCGTGCTCCTCGTCGCTGGTGGCCGTGCACCTGGCCTGCCAGAGCATCCTCAACGGGGAGTGTGAGATGGCCTTGGCTGGCGGGGCCTCCATCCGGGTTCCGCACCGCGTCGGCTACTGGTACGAACCGGGATCGATGGTGTCGCCGACCGGTCGCTGCCGGCCCTTCGACATCCGTTCGGACGGAACGATTTTCGGCAGCGGCGTCGGGGTCGTCGTCCTCAAGCCACTGCAGGACGCGCTGGATGACGGAGACCGGATTCACGCCGTGATCCGGGGTTCGGCGCTGAACAACGACGGTGCGACGAAGATGAACTACGCCGCCCCCACCGCCGCCGGTCAGGCCGAGGTCATCGCCGAGGCGCACGCGGTGGCCGAGGTCGACGCCTCGACGGTCAGCTTCGTCGAGACGCACGGCACCGGCACCCCACTGGGCGACCCCATCGAGATCGAGGGCCTGCGTCAGGCGTTCGCGATCTCCGAACAGGACCGGTCCGGTCCGTGCTACCTCGGCTCGGTCAAATCCAATATCGGCCACCTGGAGACCGCGGCCGGCATCGCCGGGTTGATCAAGACCATCCTGTGCCTCAAGCACCGGGCCATCCCGGCGACGCTGCACTTCACCAGCCCCAACCCCGAACTGCACCTCGACCGGGGTCCGTTCGCGATCCGCGGCGAGGACGGTCCGTGGGAGTCCAACGGTGTGCTGCGGGCCGGGGTGAGTTCGTTCGGCGTCGGCGGCACCAACGCCCACATCGTGCTGGAGGAGGCGCCGACCTTCGTCACCCCCGCGGAGACCCCGGGCCCGCAGGTACTGCTGCTGTCGGCCCGCACCGCCGAGGCCCTCGACGACGCCCGCGCCGCCCTCGCGGCGGAGATGTCCGACGCCGACGAGGTCAGCATGACCGATGCCGCCTACACCTTGACGAGGCGCCGCCTGGAGCCGATCCGGATGGCCGCGGTGGTCAACGACCAGGAGCACGCCGCGGCGGTGCTCGGCGCCGCCGAGCACGACAACGTCTTCCTCGGCGAGGCCCCGGCCGTCCCCGCCGGCGACCGCGACAACCGCGTGGTGTTCGTCTTCCCCGGCCAGGGCGCTCAGCACATCGGCATGGCCCGCGGTCTGCACGAGTGCGAACCGGTGTTCCGCGAGCACTTCGACGCCTGCGCGGCGGCCTTCGGTGCGGAGATGGGATTCGATCTGCGCGCCGAGGTGTTCGACGGGGCCGGGCGCAGCCTGGAACGCACCGACCGGGCCCAGCCCGCCCTGTTCGCGGTGGAGTATGCGCTGGCCAAGCTCGCCGAGTCCTACGGCATCAGACCGGCGGCGATGGCCGGGCACAGTATCGGCGAGTGGGTCGCCGGAACCCTGGCCGGCGTATTCGACCTGCCCACCGCGGTCAAAGCGGTGTCGATGCGGGCGCGATTGATGCATGCATCAGCCCGCGGGGTCATGGTGGCGGTCGCCCTGGGACCCGATGCGATCGCCGAACATCTGACCCCCGAGGTGGATCTGGCGGCGATCAACGACCCCGGCAGCTGCGTCGTCGCGGGCTCTGAACAGGCCATCCGCGACTTCCAGGCTCGGCTGGCCGAGAGCGGCATCGTGGCCCGGCGGGTCCGCACCGCGCACGCGTTCCATTCCCGGTTGATGAACCCGGTGATCCCCGAGTTCACCGCCTTCCTGTCCCGGTTGGACCTGCGCGAGCCCACCATCCCGCTGCTGTCCAACGTCACCGGCGCGCAGATGACCGCGGCCGAGGCGACCGACCCGTCCACCTGGGCACGCCAGATCCGCGAAACCGTGCGGTTCTCCGACGAACTCGATGTGCTGCTCGACCACCCGGCCCGGGTCTTCGTCGAGGTGGGCCCGGGCGGAACCCTGACTGCATCGGCGATGCGGCACCCGAAGTGGACGACGGCGCACCGGGCGGTTCGGCTGATGCGCCACCAGGCCCAGAACCGCAGCGACCATGACACGTTCCTGCTGGCGTTGGGTCAACTCTGGGCGGCGGGCGTGCCTGTCGACTGGACCCCGACGGTCGGGGAGCGGCCGACCCTGGTGTCGCTGCCCGGATATCCCTTCAAGCGGCAACGGCATTGGATCGACTACAACCCGGCCAGCAGGGCCGGCCAGGCCGGAGCCGGGGTGCCCGGGACCGCCGGCGGACCCCCCGCGGCCGACGGGGCGGGCGCCCCGCCGGTCAGCAGCGCCTCGCAGATGGAGGCCGCACTGCAGCGCATCTGGTCGCAGTGCCTGGGGATCGCCGGCATCGACCGCAACACCAACTTCTTCGAGGTGGGCGGTGATTCGCTGGTCGCGATCAGCGTCGCGATGACCGCCGCCAAAGAGGGACTGGACCTCAGCCCGCAGGACCTCTACGAGAACCAGACCATCGCCACCCTGGCCCGGGCCGTCACCGCCCGCTACGCCGAGGGCAGTCTGGCACGCCGCACCCGCACCGACTCGGCCCATCCGCCGGTCCCGCCCAACGTCGCCTACTTCCTGGAGCACGGCCTACGCGACGTCGGCAGCTGGCGGGTGCCGCTGGTCTTGCAGCTGCGCCCCGATGTGGAACTCGACGACATCCGGGCCGTGCTGACCGCGGTGACCAACCACCATGACGCGCTGCGGCTTCGGCTCGTCGAGCACGCCGGTACCTGGGATCAGCGGCTGGGCGAGCCCGAGGAGTTCTCCGCGCTGGCCACCTACTCGCTGCCCGAGGGGATCGAGCCGGGCAGCGCAGCCGAACGGGACGCGGTGATGGCGGTGCTGACCGAGCAGATGCGCGAACACCACCTGCTGGGATCACCGCTGAACGCCACCTACGTGACCGGCGAGCGCTGCTACCTGGTGCTCAGTCTGCACGGCATCGCCGGCGACCACGCCTCGCGCGACATCCTGCTGACCGATGTGTTCACCGCCTTCGGCCAGCGACTGGCGGGCGACCCGATTCTGTTGGAACCGGTGACCACCACCTGGCGGGAATGGCTGCACCGCTGCGCCGGACTGGTCATGCATCCGGCGGTGCTGGAGAGCCGGGACCACTGGCTCACGGTGGTCCGGCAGGCCACCCTCGGGGTGGCCGGGCCCGCGTCGGAACCCCCCGACGCCGGCGACCTCGCCCGCTTGGCGTCGACGCTGAGCGTCGAGCAGACCGGCGTGGTCGACGACGCCCGGCGGCGCCTGGCGGTGCCGTTGGACGATCTCCTGCTGGCCGCACTCGGCCGGGCCGTCGCGGCGAGTGTGGGGGATGGTCGGATCGCCGTCGAACTCGGCGGTCAGGGCCGGTCGGTGCTGCGACCCGACGTCGACGTCGGCCGGACGGTGGGCTGGTTCACCACCATCTACCCGGTGGTCATTCCGTGCGCGCCCCCCCGGCAGGCCAGCGCGCGCGAACTGCTCGACGACATCGCCACCACGCTGAAAGCCGTGCCGCACTACGGAATCGGCTACGGACTGCTCCGCTATGTCTATGCGCCAACGGCGCGACTGCTCGGCGCGGTCCGCCCGGCCGATATCTTCTTCGCACACCTGGGCACCATTCCGGACCTGCCGGCCGGGCAGTCGCAGGAGGCGCCGGTGCAGTTCGACTCCGACCTCGCCCTGCCGGTCCGGGAAGCGGTGCCCGGACTCGGCCACGCCATCGAACTGCGGGTGTACCGCTACGCTGGGGAACTGCACATCGACTGGTGGTACGACACCCGCCGCCTGGGCCGCACCGACGTGGAATCGTTGTCCCGGCACTTCTCCGCAGCACTGCTCGAACTGACCACCGAAGCAATCGCCGAGACCGAGATCGAGTCCGCCGAGGAGGAACTGGCCCTGGTGGACCTGTCCGCGATCGACTCGGACTAAAGCGTCCGGGTCGAGGAAATTCAGGGCTGGGAAGCATTGCCGTGACAACGAACATGGGAGACCGCTGTGTCGAGCACTAAAGGGTCCAGCACCGATCAGGCCGTCGTCGTCGTCGATCTCAAGAAGTCGTTCGGATCGGTGACCGCGTTGCGCGGGATCAGCTTCGAGGTGCGCCGCGGGGAGGTCCTCGGCCTGCTCGGCCCCAACGGGGCCGGCAAGACGACCACCGTCGACATCCTCTCGACGCTGGCCACACCGGACTCCGGAACGGCGATCGTGGCCGGCCACGATGTGCGTGCCGACCCGGCCGCGGTGCGCCGGTCGATCATGCTCACCGGCCAGCACGTCGCCCTCGATGACATGCTCACCGGCCGGCAGAACCTGGTGATGTTCGGTCGGCTGCAGGGCCTGAAGAAGAGCGAGGCCCGATCCCGCGCCGCCGAACTGCTGGAACGGTTCGACCTGGTCGATGCCGCCGACCGCGGCGTGAAGAACTACTCCGGCGGCATGCGCCGGCGCATCGACATCGCCTGCGGGCTGGTGGTGCGCCCGGAGGTGGTGTTCCTCGACGAGCCCACCACCGGACTCGATCCGCGTAGCCGACTGGCGATCTGGGAACTGGTGTCCGACTTCAAATCCGAGGGCATTGCCACCCTGCTCACGACGCAGTACCTGGAGGAGGCCGACTCGCTGAGCGATCGCATCATCGTGATCGACCGGGGCACGATCATCGCCGAGGGCACCGCGGATTCGCTCAAGGAACGCACCGGCGGGACGTACTGCGAGATCGTCCCGCGCGACATGAACGACGTCCCGGCTCTGGCCGCCGCGCTGGGTCCGCTGTTGCCCGAAGAGAACCGCGCTGCGCTGACCGACGTGTCCGACCGGATCTCCATGCCCGCCCCGGACGGGGCCAACACCTTGATCGCGGCGCTCAACGCGGTCACCGAAGCCGATATCCCGTTGCAGGACATCGCCCTGCGGCGCCCGTCGCTTGACGAGGTCTTCCTGAAGCTGACCGGCAAGGACAGCGAACATCAGGTGCGCGACGAGACCGCCGTGGAGGCGCTGACATGACAGCCGGCGCCATCCCGCTGTCGGTCCGGCCGCGGCCGTCGACCCGTCAGCAATGGTGGACCCTGACCACCCGGATGATCGCCCCCACCCTGTCCAACGGTGAACTGGCCACCCAGATCGTCGGCTCGATCGTCTTCACCGTCGGGTTCTACCTGCCCCTGAAGAACATCCTCGGCGCGGTGCAGCCGATGAGCAGTTACGCGCAGTACCTCACCCCGCTGATCGTGGTGCAGGCCATCTTCTTCGCCTCGGTCTCAGCGGCCTTCCGTTCGGCGATGGACGCACTGGCCGGCATCAACCGGCGTTTCCGCGCCATGCCGATGGCCAGGCTGACGCCGCTGGCCGCGCGGATGACAGCCAGCATGTACCGCTGCGTGGTGGCCCTGGTGGTGTCGCTGGTGTGCGGGCACATCATCGGCTTCCGCTTCTACGGAACCATCTGGGAGACAATCGGATTCGTCATGCTGGCCCTGCTGATCGGTGCGGCTCTGGCCCTGATGGGTGACTTGATCGGGGCGGCCACCCGCAACCCGGAGGCGACGGCTCCACTACTGCTGGTTCCCCAGGTCACCCTCGGTCTGGCCTCGGTGGGCCTGCAACCCGTGGAGCGGTTCCCAGGGTGGATCCAGCCGTTCGTCCGCGACCAGCCGCTGTCGCAGTGGCTCAACGGACTGCGCGCCCTGGCCGGCGACTCCACGGCAGCGGCCCCGGCTGTCTCCTGGTCGGTCATCGGCCCGGGAGTGGCCTGGATTGCCGGCATCATCGTGGTCTTCACCTGGTGGCACGCACGGGTGGCACGCCGTCCATGAGAATGAGCCGCCCCACGAAACCGAGACGCCGATGAGACTGATCAGCGAAACCGCTCTGCTCACCGCCCGCATCCTGCGGCGGTGGAGCAACGACGCCGCCACGGTGGCCCAGTCGCTGCTGTTCCCGGCCTTCTTTCTGGTGGCGCTCAACGTCGTCCTCGGCGATGGCGTCAAACGGGTCACCGGGCACAGCGCGCTGTACGGCAGCGTGCCCCTGGTGTCCCTGATCGGAGCCACCTCCGGGGCGATAATCGTCGCGGTCGGCATCATGCGCGAACGTGACGAGGGCCTGCTGTCCCGGTTCTGGGTGGTGCCCTCGCACCGGGCGTCCGGCCTGCTCTCCCGGTTGATCGCCGAGGGGGTCCGCATCGTCATCATCACCGCGTTCGTCATGTGTGTCGGCTTGCTGCTCGGCTTCCGCTTCACCCAGGGTTTCGGCCAGGCCGTGGCCTGGCTGCTGATGCCGGCGGTATTCGGCGTGGCGTTCTCGGCGGTGGTGATGACCATCGCGCTCTACGCGCAGAACACCCTGGTGCCGCAGGCAACCGAGGTCATTGCGGCGGTGATGTTCTTCTTCAGCACCGGTTTCGTGCCGCTGGACCAGTTCCCGAAGTGGCTGCAGCCGTTCGCCGAACATCAGCCCTGCAGTTACGTGGTCGAGGCGATGCGCGGTCTGGCAATGGGAGGGCCCGTGGCCAAGCCGGTGCTGGGCACGCTGCTATGGTCCGCCGGTATAGCCGCTGTCATCGCCATCCCGCTGGCTGCGGGGTATCGGAGGGCCAGCAGACGTGATTGATTGCCGGGGGGTGTAGGACACGGTGTTTCCGTCATCGGCGATCCGCAAGTTGGCCCGCAGCGAGGAGATGTTCGCCGAAACCCAGAACTTCGTCGGTCTCGGCGCCCACGTCGAGGGCCCGGTCTATATCGACGCGCTCTCGGAAGCCTTCGATCTGTTGCTGCAGTCCCATCCCGTGCTGGGTGGCCACCTGGAAAGGGATCCGGACGGCCGCTACGAGATCGTCCTCGATGACTTGTTGCACCCCGGCATCGAGGTGATCGACCTCGACGGCCCCGACGCCGAGGCGCCCGAACCGTTGTTCGACCAGAGCGCGGCGTTGGTCCACCTGCGTGTGATCGTCCGGGACGGTCAGGCCCAGCCGACGTTCTACATCCATCACAGCCTGGCCGACGGCCACCACCAGTTCAGCCTGGTGGAGGAACTCTTCGCCGCCTACACCGATCTCGTCACCACCGGTAAGGCGAAGCCGGTCACCGTGCACGCGGCGCCGGACCCGATGGAGAAGGTGCTGGCCGACCGTGGCGTGGAGCGCAAGGACCGTTCCGGGCTCGAGCGAATGCTCGGCGCCATGTTCGTCTATGATCTGCCGCCCTCGCGTCGTACCGCGGCGGACTCCAATCCCGTTGTGCCGCAACGAGTCCCGATGGTCTCCTGTCTGCTGAGTACTGACGAGACCGAGCGGATCGTCGACTTCTGCCGGGCCAACAAGCTGGGTTTGAACGGTCTGCTGTCGGCGATCGTGCTGACCGCGGAGTGGCAGGTGCGGGCAACGCCCACCATCCCGGTTCCCTACGTCTACCCGGTCGATCTGCGTTACCTGCTCTCCCCGCCGGTCTCGGCCACCGAGTGCACCAACCCGGTCGGGATCGCCACCTATCTGGCCGAAATTCGCAGCGACACCGACATCGTCGAGTTGGCGCGCGACATCAACGACACGTTCAAGAAGGACATCGCCGACGGCGTCATCCAGCAGTCCTTCCTGCACTTCAGCCCGCAATACGTCGGCAATCCGCCCGGTCTGCCGGATGTGGTGATGTTCACCGACAACGGCATCGTCCCGCCGATGCCCACCCCGCCGGAGTTGACGCTGACCGGAAGCCACGGCGAGTTGTACTTCGCCGTCGGCGCCGGGATCGAGATCTACACCAGCAAGATTTTCGCCGGGCGCCTGATGATCGAATACCACTCGCACGGGCCGGAACCGGAAAAACGCATCGCCGCAATCGAATCCCTGCTGCGGGAATTCGCCGCCGAGCAGGCCTGAAACGCTCTGCGGCGGTTTAGGTGGACCGGCCGAATTCGTAAACGTGGTACTGCAACGCCTTGCGCAACGCCGGTGCCAGTCGGGCGGCCCGTTTCGCGGCGCGGTAGCGGGCGGTCACCCTGGCGAAGGTTCGGGCGTCGAAGAAGGTGGCCCACTCCCGCAGTCGCAGTCCCGGCACTCGGCGCAGGATGTCCTGCGGTGAGTTGACGGCCCAGTACAACGTCGACCCGGACCGGCGCACCAGCGTCTGGGTCTTCTGCGACTTGATGGCCAGCCAGTTGAAGAAGTCGATCTGGATCTCCCCGGATCCGAACCGGTCAACCACCTGCCGCAACAGTGTGATGCCCTGCTCCTCGGTGAGGTACATGCTGATGCCCTCGGCCAAAAAGAGCACCGGACCCTGCGCCGGGATCGCATCCAACCAGGACGGGTCGGTCGCCGAGGTGGCGGTCAGGTGGTAGTTCGGCCGGGTGGGGTACACCTGTTCGCGTAGGGCGATCACGTCGGGAAAGTCGACGTCGTACCACTGGACTTCCGCGCCCGGGTCGACCCGGAATACCCGGGCGTCCAGTCCGCAACCGAGGTGGATTACCGTGCAGCGCGGATGGGTCGCCAGAAAACGTCGCGCCCAGATGTCGTACTGCGCAGTTCGGACCGTGCACAGCGGGGCCCAGGCCGCGCCGATATCCAGTGTGCTCCAGTCGTAGTCGATCCGGGCGATCGCTTCCTTGGCGAACTTATCGGCCAGAACCGGACGCTTGAAGTCGGCGTCGAGAGCCTTCAGATACAAAGTCGAGAGCATCGTCTTGGCCGGGCCGGTCAGGTTCACGGCAACTCTGTCGCGCACCCGTGTGAGAGTATTCCTAGGCGCCGCGGGGCGCGAAATCCGTGGGACCCGCCCCATGCGGGAAAGCGGGAAAGGTGGTGGGATGCCCATGAATGACGGCGCTGACGGCCAGAACCGTTCACCGAAGGTGCTGCTGGTCTACTACAGCTACACGGGCCAGGCGCGCAAGGTTCTCGGTGCCGCCGGGGAAGTTTTCCGCCAGCGGGGTTGCGAGGTGCACACCGCGCCGATTCTGTTCACCGATCCGCGCTACGCGGAACGGTTCTCGCGGTTTCCGATGGCCCACGTGTGGCGCGACTTCATCGGCATGCTGCCCGCCCAGACGCTCAAGGCCACCGGGGAGATTCGCACCCCTGATGAACTTCGGCGCAGCGATTACGACCTGGTGTGTATCGGCTCACCGACCTGGTGGCGCGATGTGAGCATGCCGATGCGGTCTTTCCTGAAATCCGCCGAGGCCGGCCCGGTGCTGAACGGAAAGCCTTTCGCGGTGTTCGTGGTGTGCCGGCGTTACTGGCGGGAGAACCTCAAAGCCGTCCGCAAACTCGCCGAGAAGGCGGGCGGCCGCTACGAGGGCGCCGTCCACTTCGGGTATCCCGGTGACCAGGTGCGGTCGATGTTGTCGCTGACCAGTTATCTGGGCTCGGGGGAGTACCGGGAGCGCTATCTGGGCGTGCGGATTCCGACCACCAACATCAGCGAGGCGCAACTCGACGAGAGTCGCCGGTTCGCCGCCGAACTCGCCGACCGGGTGTTGGCGCGGCGTTCGCCGGGGCCCACTGCGGTCGCGGAGTAGCCGGTGCCGCGGCCGTTCGATGTCTCCACCGCCTCCCCGGCCACCGTCGACCAGGTTCATGCCGCGTTCGCCGATCAGGACTACTGGCAGGCTCGCCTGGCCGAATACGGCGGCGGCAGCATCAGCCTGGACTCCCTGGTCGTCGACGCCGGATCGGTGGTCGTGGCCACCATTCAGGATCTGCGAAGCGATGTCCTGCCCGCCTTGATCGCCAAGGCCGTTCCCGGTGACTTGAAGGTCCTGCGCAAGGAGACCTGGCGGGTCGTCGGCGACGAGGGGTTGCACGGTGACGTCGTCATCACCACCTCAGGAGCGCCAATCTCGGGGGTGGCCACCGCGTTGGTCTCGGCCACCCCGGCCGGGTCGCTGCTGACGTTCCGCGGCTCGGTGCAGGTCTCGGTGCCGTTGATCGGCGGGCAGATCGAGAAGTACATCAGTTCCCAGATCGTCAAGGAAATCCCCGGGGTGCAGCGGTTCACGACCCGATGGATTTCCCAGAGCGTCGGGGGGATTTCCCAGAACGGCGGGGCCGATGCCTGAGCCGCCCGCCGGACTGGCCGACGGGTCGGGCCCGGTACCGAGTACCGCGCAGGCCCTGGCCCGCCTCGACGAGACGATGGTCGAAGCGATGATGACGCAGCGGGCCGTGCGCCGGTTGCGTCCCGATCCGGTCGATGACGCAGTAGTCCTGCGGTGCATCGAACTGTCGCTGCGGGCACCGACCGGCGCCAACGGGCAGAACTGGGAGTTCATCGTCGTCAAGGACCCCGGCGTCAAACGCAAGCTCCAACGTCGGTACCGGCAGGCCTGGAACATCTACTACCAGGGGGTGATCCGCAAGCTCGCCCAGACCGACGAGTCGATGGCCAAGACCGCGCGCGCGGTGCAGTGGCAGGTCGATCACTTCGATGAGATCCCGGTGCTGGTGGTGGCGTGTCTGCGGCTCACCGCTCGCGAAGGCCGGGTGCCCTACCTGCCGATGCCGCACGCGGCGGTCTCGGGATTCTTCGGATCGATCTACCCCAGCGTGCAGAACCTGTTGCTGGCCGCTCGCTGCATGGGACTCGGCGCCTCGCTGATCACCCTCCCGCTGTGGAGCCTGGCCTCAGCCCGGCGGACGCTGGGCTTGCCGGTCTCGGTCACCCCGTGCTGCATCGTGCCCCTGGGCTGGCCCAAAGGCCGCTACGGGCCGACCACCCGCCGACCGGTCGGAGAGGTGGTCCACCTGAACACCTACGGCAACCGGGTCTGGCTTGATCGGTGACCCGAGGGCCTGGACGACCCGAGGTCCCTGACGGTGCGGGTCCGGACAGCTAAGGCCCGGTCCCGCGCCGGTCGGCGGCCCGGCGCAGGGCCGGCAACAGCAGGCCCCGCGGGGTGAACCGGCCGCCCACACCCATCAGTTTGGCGCCCAGGCCGGGGATGACCAGCCTTTTCCCGTCGAGCATCCCGGTGATGGCGGCTTCGGCGACGGTGCCGGCAGAGACGGCGACGGCGCCCAAACCGGACTGCGGGGACACCGCGGCGCCGGACACCTCCCACCATTCGGTCGGTACCGGCCCCGGACACAACGCCGTACAGGACACCCCGGTGCCGTGCAGACCTTCGTGGACGGCCTCGGAGAAGGTCTGCACGAAGGCTTTGGTGGCCGAGTAGACCGCAGCGTCGGGCAACGGCTGAAAACCCGCGATCGACCCGATGTTGAGGACCGCACCGGACCCTCGGGCGGTCATCCCCGGCAGCACCGCATGGGTCAGTTCCATGACCGCCAGCACGTTGACGGTCACCTGCTCGGTTTCGCGCCGCCGCTCCAGCGCCTGGAACAGCCCGTTGGTGCCGAATCCCGCGCTGTTGACCAGGCCCGCAAGGGATTGCTGGGCCAGCCTGTCGACCAGTGCGGCGCGGTCGGCCTCTGACCCGAGATCCAGCGCCAGCACCTCGCAGCGCACCCGGTACCGCCCGGCCAGTTCGTCGGCCAGATCACCGAGCCGGTCCGCCCGGCGGGCAACCAGGACCAGCGGGTAGCCCCGCCGCCCCAACCCGCGGGCGATCTCGGCGCCGATTCCCGAGGACGCCCCGGTGATCAGGACGGGGGTGTCGGCGTCGGGGGCGGGCAGACTCATGGTCCGCCGATCCTAATTCCTGCCCTGCCCAATATCGCCGGCTTAGCTTCAGCACCTACGCTGGTCGCGATGCTTGAGGTCATCGACCGCGGGTCGGCGAGCCCATCCCACCCCGCCCCGCTGCTGTTCGTGCACGGCGCCTGGCATGCCGCCTGGTGCTGGGATGAGCACTTTCTCGGGTTCTTCGCCGAGCGGGGCTACCGCGCGGTGGCGCTGAGCCTGCGGGGACACGGCGGCAGTCCGACCTCCACCCGGTTACGGGACTGTTCATTCGCCGACTACATCGGCGACATCGCCAGCGTGGCCGGGACACTGCCGACCCCACCGGTGGTGATCGGTCACTCCATGGGGGGTGCCATCGTGCAGAAGTACCTCGAGGACCACGACGCTCCTGCCGGCGTCCTGATGGCCTCGTTGCCCCCGCAGGGGTATCTGCGGTCCGGGCTGCGGTGGCTACGCAGCCACCCCTGGCACTTCACGAAATTGTCGATCACCGGCAAGTCGCTGGCCTACGTCAACACACCTGAACTGGCTCGCGAGCGATTCTTCTCGCCGCACACCCCCGAGGACCTGGTGCGCTGCTACGCCGCCCGGCTTCAGGAGGAGAGTGCGCGCTCGGGACTGGACGGGTTGGTGCGTTTGCCGCGCCCTGACCGGGTGAAATCCCCGATGCTGGTTATCGGTGCCGTCGAGGACGGAGCGGTCACCACCGAGGAGGTCCGGGCGACCGCCCGGGCCTACCGCACCGAACCGGTTCTTTTCACCGGGATGGGCCACAACATGATGCTGGAACCGGGCTGGCCGGCGGTGGCCCGGAGCATCGACGACTGGCTGGCCTGCCACGGTCTGTGATCGCGGCGCGGGGGAGTGGGCCAGGGTAGGGGGCCTGGAGGTGTGCCGTCCGGGCCACGTCGCGACACTTCAGCGGCAGGTCCTGGTTTTGCCGCATCCCGGTCCGGTGGATAGCATCGAAATGCACTAACTCCCCACACCAAGCCCCCAACCTGAGAACCCTGAAGGGGTCATCATGCCTGCTGCCGTCCGTTCCTACGTTGCCGCAAGCGTGGCGTTGATGGGCGCCGGTGCGATCACCGCGGCGCAGGTCGTCCCGCCCCTCAGCGAAGAGCAGTCCCGCGTCGTGGCGGCGGCTGTCAGCCTGGCAGCAGCGGTGGAAGCCGCCCAACCGTGCTCGGGATACCTCACCGAAGGGTGCGACATCTGGGCGACGCCGTCCTACACGCCGGTGGCGCTGAGCCAGAACGGATCTGCGGCGAACATCCCGGCGAACCTGCTCAATGCCGTGATCAGCGTGCCCAGGGCCGTCATCGACGCCGTCAACGACCTCTCCTATGCGCTGGAGGTCACCGGGAACTGGTGGGTCTACACCCCGACCAATGTGCTGGGCTTCGACCCCGCTGACCCACCCAAAATCACCGCGCTGGCCAACCTGGCCATCCCGTTCAAGCCGCTATCCAACGCCGTCGGTGAACACTTCGCCTGGTGGGCCCGGGCCAACCTCCCGATGAACGCCGGCTGTACCGGGTCAGTCGGGCCGGCCTGCGCCGACCCCAACGCGATCCTCGGCGACATGTTTCTCGCCCCGATCTGGAATCTGGCCGCCGGCTATCAGTTCCCCGAGCTGTTCAACCCGGTCAGCGACGACGAGGCGTATGTCGGGGAGGAGATCCCCGGGTCAGTGGGAACGCAGGTGCCCTGGTCGAAGGGCTCAGTGCGGCTCGACCTGTTCGACCCGCTCAGGGCCGTTACCAACTACCTGCTAGCCGACCCGGCGTCGAACAGACCGAAACCGATCACCCTCGACGAGGTCGCCGCCACCGTCGAACGGCTCGGTAAGGCGCTCGTTCTGGCGTTCAATCCCTTCGTGCCGCGGAGCTTCCTGCTGAAGGGCTGGCCGTACACCATCCTGACCCCGCTTTTCCTGCCCTTCGTCCCGACGCTCTGCCCGACATGTGACCCGCAGAACCCGGGTGGACCCCCAGTCGGCGGGCAGATCCCGCAGCGGCCTGCCGCCAGCACCGCCATCCTCGCCGGTGCCGAGGTGACCGGTGTCGGGTCCGACGCGCCGGCGGTCGTGCCGGTTGCGTCGCAGACCGCCGCGGACCCGGCGGATGCTGCTGGTGTCGGTGCGGCCGATGCTGCCGGTTCCGAGCGGCCTGCGGCCCCGGCCGCCGCGGAGGCGGAGGCGGAAAGCACCGACGCTGACGCTGACACTGCGCTGGACGCCGAGATCGCCGCGTTGGCTGATGCGGACATCGACGCTGCCGGACCGGCCGGGACCAAGGCCGCGCCCGACACTGCCGGGGCCGACGCCGCACCGACGCGGGCTGTCGCGCAGCGCCGGGGCCTCGCGCCGGCCGATGACGATTCGCGGGGCAACACCGCACCCGCCAACACCCGCGCCGACGTCGGCGAACAGGCCGGCGAATAGCCACATCAGGAGGGTCATCCGGTGAGTGTGGAACATCTCGACGCGGTCATCGTCGGTGCCGGATTCGGGGGAATGGGCGCCGCGATCCAGCTCAACCGCCTCGGCTATGACAATCTGGCGATCATCGACCGCGAGGACGACCTCGGCGGCACCTGGCACGTCAACCACTACCCCGGACTGACCGTCGACGTTCCATCGACGACGTACTCCTACTGGTTCGAGCCCAACCCCTACTGGTCGCGGCTGTATGCACCGGGCGTGGAGTTGAAGCGCTACGCCGAGCACGTCGCCGACAAGTACAACCTGCGCCGCTACCTGCGACTGAACACCACAGTCGAAGGTGCCCGGTGGGACGAGGAGGCCGGCCTGTGGGTGGTTTCCCTGGCCGGGGGAGAGACGTTGCGCGCGCAGTTCCTCATCGCCGCAACCGGCTACCTGTGCCAGCCCCGGATGCCGGACATCCCCGGCATCGACACCTTCGCGGGCAAGGTCATCCACGCCGCTCGCTGGGATGACAGTTATTCGATGGATGGCCGACGGGTGGCGGTGGTCGGCACCGGGTCGACCGGGGTGCAACTCATCCCGGAGTTAGCCAAGGTGGCCTCGGATTTGACCGTCTACCAGCGCACCCCGATCTGGGTGATGCCCAAACTCGATTTCGGATTCGCGCCGGTTGTGCAGCGGACGTTCGCCCGGGCGCCTCGGTCCCAGCAGGTGCTGCGCCGATCCACCGACAACTTCACCGATCTGCTGGTGCTGATCGCGATGTGGAAGTACCGCTACTTCAAGCCGGTCAGCCGTGCGGTGGGCGCCATTGCCGCGGTGCACCGGTTCATCTCGGTGCGCGACAAGCGGATTCGCCGCGCACTCAAGCCGAACTACTCCTACGGGTGTAAGCGCCCCACGCTGTCCAACAGCTACTACCGGACGTTCAATCAACCCAACGTGCACTTGGAGACTGCCGGTATCGACCGGATCGAAGCCGACGGTGTGGTGGGCCGGGACGGCGTCAAGCGCGTCGTCGACACGGTGGTGCTGGCGACCGGTTTCGACGTATGGAACGCAAACCTGCCGGCGATCGAGGTGATCGGCCGTGGCGGCCGAAATCTCGGCAAGTGGTGGCGGGAGAACAAATTTCAGGCTTATGAAGGTCTGTCGGTTCCGGCTTTCCCGAATTTCCTATCCTTGTCGAGCCCGTACGCCTGGGTCGGCATGTCGTGGTTCGACACCGTGGAATGCCAGATGCGGCATATGAATCGGCTCTTCTCGGAGTTGCAGCGGCGCGGCGCAAGCACTTTCGAGGTCACCGAGGAGGCCAACGCGCGATTCTTGAATCGGATGTCGGATTTGCTTGCGGATTCCGTCTTCGTGCTGGGCAGTTGCGCCGGGTCGCGGTCCTACTGGTTCAACGAGTCCGGGGAGGCCCCGTTGTTTCGGCCGACGTCGATCCGCAGTGCGGTTCGCGAGCAGGACCGGTTCCCGTTGGCGGACTACGCGATCGCCTGATGTAGGGTTTGCTGCATGTCTGAATTTGAGAAGCGAAATCAAAGCTTTGGTGTCGGTGGAGACTCGGACATCGAGGTCGAACGCGACGTTGTGATCCTCGAGAGCGAGAACGCGCCGCGCGTCCGCCGCAGCCCGTTGGCGGTGCTGCCAATTCTGCTCGGGGCGATCTTCCTGCTGGCCAATGTGGTGATTGTTTGGCGCGTTCCAGGGGCGTTCACGCCGAAAAACACCGTCGCTTCCATGGCGATTCTACTGGTCCTGATAAGCGTGGCGCTCTGCTTGGCACTTATCGTCTACGGGCTCGCCGTGCGGCGCGGCGACAGCGAGGAGATCGGTGAGGGGCGCGGTCGGCACCTGCGAGCCGTCGGTGTCCCACTTCTGCTGGCCCTGCTTGCACCGCTCTTCACGGTCTGGGCCTTGCAGCTGAACAAGACCACCGGTGAGCGTGGTGTGCCGTCGACGAAGCCGTGCATCGAGGTCTATGAGAAGGCGGCTGCCATCGCCAAGGACAACCCGAGGTTCCGGATGCTGGACACCGACCGCGACGAGGTGCGGTGCCGGGTCAATGCCGCGCTGGGACGGTAGTTCCGAGTAATCCCGTCATGGAGTCACGCAGGACTGGGGGGCGCTCAGGCGCTCCCCAGTTCGGCGCCAACCTCCACCAGGGTCTCCTCATCGCACAAACCCGCCTTGTGGGCGAGTTCGGCCGCCTCTGAGGCATCCCCCACCAGATGCAGGGGGATGCCCTCGGCACGCAGTGCGGTTGCATGCGAACGCAGTTCGGCATTGCGCTCGTCGTCACCATTTCCCACCTGGCGGATCATGATGAGCTCGGCCCGGCCCGGGAATTCACGGGCCATCTCCTCATAGGTCAGCGCGTCGCGCTGACCGCTGTCGCCGATCAAGATGAACCGCATACTCGGGTAGGCCGCCAGTAGCCGGCGGATGGTGGTCCGCTTGTGTTCGGCCCCGCTGCGCCGCAGATACCGTTCGGTCGGACCCCAGTCGGTCAGAAACATCGGGCCGACCGGAAAGCCCCGCAACTGGACGAACTCCTGCAGCGTCGGGTAGAAAGCCCAACTGCCGGTCGACACGTAGAAGAAGGTGGGCACCGGCTTGCGGGTGCCGCCGCGTGACGGGACACCGCGGGCCAGTCCGCGGTAGAACGATGACATCCCCGGAATGGCGGCCCGTTCGCTGGCCTCACGCAGCACCGTGCGGGCCACCATGGCGATGCCTTCGGTGAGACCGGTCAGCAGGATCGTGTCGTCGATATCGGAGACGACCAGAAACGGTGCTTTGAGTGAGGGTTTGACCACCCGTCCGGAGCCCGATGCGGATTGCCCGTCCTCCAGGGGAGTGGCCAGCGTCGCGTGCGCCTCATGCCACCCCGCCCGCAGACCCGGAACAGCCAACGAGAAGTTCGCGAATCCGTGACTGTCGGTGACCTCGGCGCTGCGGTGCTTGCCGATCTGCAACTCGACCTCTGCGCCGACGATCGCCAACGCGGCGTGCCGCTGCAGATTGGATTGCGCCACCTCCCAGTAGGGAATCCGGCTGTCCCCGGGCAGTTCCGGGGCCTCCATCACCCGAACGCGGACCTTCGCGACGTCGTCGGCGACGAATCCCCGGTAGACCACCACATGGACGCCGCGGAACGCACCGGACTTCATTTTCTTCTCGCGGCGGCGCCGGGTCAGTCCGCTCTCGAGGCCAGCGACGAACGCGGCGGTTTCCGGGCTGCGCAGCTTGGAGTTCACCTCTGACGCGATCCGGCGGGGAAGGCTTGGCACGCCTTCCAGCATCCCAAATTACCGCGCTGACGGCCCGGTTATCCGCGAGTCGCCTGGTGTGGGGCTCGACCCAGCTCGGCCGGGATAGACCGGTGCGTCGTCAGTTCTTGATCGTGGTGAACTTGTCGATGGCGGTACCGACTTCGGCCAAGTCGGCGATGGAGTTGTCCGGACCGTCGACGTTGATCTGCAGCATGTACAGCCCGTCCGTGCCGGGGATCACCGTCGTCTTCTGGGCGATCAGCCGACCGATTCCATCACGGACATAGCTCCCGCCGAATCGCACCGAGTCGAAGCCGGCCAGCTTTTCCTGGATCGGATCGTCGCCGCCCCCGAACTCGGCGTTGAAATCGGGCAGGTTCCGGACCTCGTTGGGAGCAAGTTTGAGGATCTCCGCCGGGTCGGTGTCTTTGGGCAGTTTGGAGTACACCACGACGATGGTCGGCGGGTCAGCGCTGAACTCCGGGTTGGTGTCAACCTGTGCCGCATACGCGTAGGCAGGGGTTGCTTGGCCGGCATCCCGCCACTTCGGCAGGATCGGGATCTTGACCACCGGGGCGTTCGGATCACCTGGCTTTACCTGCGATGGCGTGATGTCGTTCTGCTGCAGATAGTCAGCGATCGTCGGTTTGGCGCCCGCGGTCCCGGTGGCCGGCGTCGTCGGCTTCGCGGCGGCCTCGGACTGCGACTCGGTGGCGGGCGAGTCGGTAGCAGTTCGGGAACATCCGACTGCACCGCCGGTGGTGAGAATCACGCAGACCGCGGCGATCGGCAGCCACCGTTTGCCAGCTGACATAGTGCGAACTCCTTGGGTTTGTTGCGGCCGACGGCCGGACTTTCGCCCTGCCATTATGCCGGAAGGCCCCAGTTCGCCCCTATCCGGTTAATTGCCGCGGATGCCTGGGGTGAAGCTCATCGGAGTGCGGGTGACGTTGATCCGCGGCCCCGACGCGGGCTTGCGCTCGGGTGACCCCGCCGTTGGGGATGGCGCCGTTGGTTCCGACGACTCTGGTTCCGGCGCCGCCGGAACCGGTTGGGGAGTCTCCGACGCTGAATCCGGCTCGGTGGTCCGGACCGGCGAGGGCACGTCGGAGGACGTATTCGAGGGCGACGTCCGGCCCGGGATCGTGGCGTTGGTCGGGGCGACGGGCTCCGGTTCGGAGGTCGGGGTGGCCAACTGCGGGCTGGTTGGAATCCGCCCGGCGAAGTTTCCGCTCACCAGAACCGCGACGGCGACCACCAGCGCCGCGGCCGCGACCACGATAAGGCTCAGCAGCAATCGGGAGGTGCGTTGCGCTGAACGCGGCGGGGCTGCGGGCCGGGGGTGGTACTTGCTCCAGACGTGCTCGTCCCAGGCGGCGTCATCCCAGGCGGCGTCATCCCAGTCAACGTCATCCCAACCGGTCTGATCACCGTTGTCATGCTCGGGCCACGCCCGCAGATCTTCCTCGTGACGCGCGTCTTGCTCTGTCATCGCAGTTCGTCACGCCAGCGGTCTACGCGGGCGGCGCCACAGGAACACGCCCACGATCATCAAGGTGGCTGTTCCCGGGCCCTGCGCGACGGTGTACCCGAGGTCGCGCAAGATGCCCAGTTCCACAGCGCTGAGTTCGCGTGGGGCCGGACCCCGGGTGACCCGCGCGGTCATCAGCGTGTCGTTCGCACCGGTGAACACGAAGTCGTTGAGGTGGGACACCGAACTCCCGGCGGCCCAGGTGCTCGGGGTGTAGAGCGGCACCGGCCTGCCGTACGCGGCGACCGCGTTCGGTCCGCCGAAGTACAACCCGCTGTTCGCGCCGGTCAGATTGCTGTTGTAGGCGCTGTTCCAGACGAAGTCGGCTCCGATGACCGGGGCTCCTGCGGCGGTCACCAGATAGCCGTCATATTCGGTCCAGGTCCGGCCCGTGTTGGACCCGGGAGCGGCGGTGGCCGACAGGAAGCCCAGAGTGTGCGCCAACTCATGCATCGCAATGGACTGGAAGTCGTACTGGGTGGACGTGACGGTGTTGCCGAACCCCCAGGAGGGTCCGAAATTCCAGCTGATACCGCCATCGGCGGCGGCTCCGTTGGCGTCAACCCCGGTCTGTATCTTCCGCTGCACCACGGTGGCCAGGAACCCTCCACCGGCACTGGCGAAGTCGCTGCTGGCCGTGGCCAGGGTCGAGGACAGCGGTGAATACTCAGCGGTGACCGCGTAGGTGATCGTCGTCGGCGCGGACACCACCAGATACGACGTCAGTTGCCGCGCGGCCGATTCCAGGGCGAGGCGGGCGTCGGACGACCAGAGCCGAGCCCCGGACCCGTACACGAACTGGAAGCGCAGCGTGGGCGCCTGCGCGCCCTGCGCCACCGAAAGGCTCGCCGAGGTGCCGGCGGGGCGGAAGGGGTTCAGCAGATTGATGTGGAAACCGCCGTCGGCGGCGGTGACGCTGAAACTATCGGCGCCGGAGAAGTCCGGTCCGGGTGTGTAGGTGTACTCGCCGGCCCTCGTCAGCGTCACCGAGCCGTACTGCGGGCTGCGGGTGACCGCGAAGGTCAGCGGGTCATCTTCAGGGTCGACGGCCCCGAGGGTGCCGGTGATCGGACCTTCGGAGAGGCCGGTCAGCTGTACCGGGCTGAGGGTGGGCGCTTCATTGAAGAAGGTGCGACGAACCAGCAGGGCCACGCCCTCGAAGAAGGCCTGGATCGGACCCAGGAGATCCTCGAGCGTTCCGCTGAACGACGTGGCTGCGGCGCCGACTGGTTTGGTGACTGTCGCCAGGGCTCGGGGCGAGACGGGACCGGGAGCGGGTTGCGGTTCACCGATCGTCGTGGCACCCGGTTGGTCTGTCGGGACGATCCCCTCGACGGCCGGGGTGCCGGCGGGATCCGTTGCCGCGAGGGTCGCACCCTCGGGCGCCCGCTCGGGGACTGCGACCGCCCGGGCGTTCGGGGCGGCGGGGGCGTCAGCGGCTGCGGGGGTGACCAGGGCGGTCGGGGTGTCCGCGGCAACCCGCGCGCCGGAATTCGGGCGGCGGGTGGTGGGTTTGGCGAGTGGTTCCTCAGGTGCACCGCTGTCCCGGACGGCAGTCCGACGGGTCGTGGGCTCGGCTGTCTGAACTGCGGGGATTCCGACACCCCGGTCATCGGGCAGGTCCGCACCACCACGGGCCGGCGGTTTGGGGTGGCGAGGTGAGCGCGGGCCGGGGTCCGACCGTGAATCAGAGGCCTCCGGCGCACCCGCCCTTGGCGAAGGGCCGCCGGCGGCCCCGCGCGCGGAACTATCGGCGCTGACCGAACTGCCGCTGTCGCTGGTGTCGGCCACTGCCGCCGCCAACGTGCCGGGCATCAGCAGCGCGGCACCCAGCGCCAGTCCCAGCGTGACCGCCGCCGCGTTGAGTCGTCCCGCGTTCCGCGACGCCGCCATGACAACCCCCTGCTCCTGCTGCTGCGCAGGAAGATATGTGGACTGAACCTAGCTCCGGGGTTAGGCAGCGTCAACGTCAAACCGCCGTCACGACCGCAGCCAGACGCGTAGATTTCGTCGCGTTCTGCACAAGCCGGGGAGATCGCAGTGAATACCGACAACATCAACCACGCGTTCCTCGACGGGGTGCTCGACGGCAGCCATGAGGACGTGTACTACCACTTCGGAGTCCCCTCCTCCGATCCGCTTCTGGAGAGGTTGCGCGACGTCCGGGCCGTGGTCATGGCCGGATCCGGTGGCCGCATCAAGGAGTTCGCGCAACGGTGGAGCGCACTGAGCGGATCAGAGATCGTCGCCTTCCCCAAAGAAGACCGGTTCGTCACCCGCTACGCCGGAGGCGTGCTCTTCGCCTCGCACGGTATGGGCATGCCGAGCGCGTCGATCGCACTGCAGGAATTGATGCGGATGGTCTTCTTCCTCAAGCGCGGCGATCTCGACGCCATGGCCGAGGTGTTCTGGTGCCGGGTCGGGACCAGCGGCGGGGTCGGTCTGCCGGGGGGCACCGTGGTGGTCTCCTCAGAGGGTCTGATGGCCGACCTCAAGCCGTATCGGTTGCTGCGAGGCGGCGAAGGGGAGTACTGGTTCGACGGGCACTTCCCGCCCGCCAGCTACCACGCCATCATCGCCGCGAACGAACACACCGACTTCGAGGTCGTCTCCGGGAAGACCGTGGCCGGCAACGAGTTCTTCCTCGAGCAGTTCCGGCTCGACGGCGCGGTGTGCTTTGAGACGCCGCAGACCAAGATGGCCTGGCTGCGCTGGTTGGAGGACAACGGTGTCCGCAACATCGAGATGGAGGGCGCAATGCTCGCCGGCTACCTCAATCATTGGGGCTTCCCGAAATTCGCGATGATCTGCTGCACCCTGCTGAACCGATTGGAGGGCGATCAGGTCACTGCGACACCCGAGCAGTTGCACAAATTCAGCGAGGACTCCGGGGTCGCCCTGTTCAACTATCTCCAGACCAGCTTGCTGCACCCCTGATCGAAGGAAGCCACCGTGAACACCTACACCGCAGACTATTCGGGTCTGTTCAACCGGGCCAACGCGGCCGTGACCACAGCGCTCGGCCCGACTCCGGACGGAGTCGACATCCCGCACGTGCTGCGCACCGCCGACACCTTGGCCGGTCGGATCGACCACACCCTGCTCAAAGCCGATGCGACGCTGACCGCCGTCGACAAACTGTGCGAGGAGGCCCGGGAGCACGGCTTCGCCTCAGTGTGCGTCAACACCCGCTGGGTTCCGACCGCTGCCGAACGCCTCGCCGACTCCGCAGTGATGGTCTGCACAGTCGTCGGCTTCCCGTTGGGTGCGACGACCAGGCTGGCCAAGGCCGAGGAAGCCCGGATCACGGTGGCCGAAGGTGCCGACGAGGTCGACATGGTTCTCGACATCGGCGGCCTGCTCTCCGGTGACCTTGCCGCGGTCTACGACGACATTCTCGGCGTGGTCGGCGCCGCCCGGCCCGCGCCGGTCAAGGTGATCCTGGAAACCAGCTTGCTCAACGACGATCAGAAGGCGGTCGCCTGTCTGATCGCAGCGCGATCCGGCGCCGCTTACGTCAAGACGTCGACCGGTTTCGGCGGCGGCGGGGCCAACGCGCACGATATCGCGCTGATGCGTGCCATGGTCGGAGATGCGTTGGGTGTCAAAGCATCCGGTGCGGTCCGCAGTCGGCAGGACGCCAAGGCCATGCTCAATGCGGGTGCCGACCGGATCGGCGCGTCGTCGTCGGTCGCGATCGTGGCCGGCGGCGAGGCGACGGGCGACTACTGATGGCCGTCGACACGCTGTTCGCCACGGCTCGGGCCTGGCTGGCCGAGGACCCCGACCCGGACACCGCCGCAGAGTTGGCGGCACTGCTGGCCAAAGCCGAAGCCGGGCAGTCCGATGCCGAAGCCGAACTGGCTGACGCCTTCGACGGCACCCTGCAGTTCGGGACCGCGGGTCTGCGCGGCCGGTTGGGTCCCGGCAGCAATCGGATGAACCGCATCGTCGTGGCTCGGGCCGCCGCCGGACTGGCGGCCTATCTGGTCGCGGCGGGCGGGGACTCTGCCGGCGGCCAACTGAAGGTGGTGATCGGCTATGACGCTCGACGCAACTCCGATGTGTTCGCCCGCGATACCGCCCGGATCATGACAGGGGCCGGCATCACCGCGATGCTGCTGCCCAAGGCTCTGCCAACCCCGGTGCTGGCGTTCGCGGTCCGGGAACTCGGTTGCGCGGCAGGCGTTATGGTGACCGCCTCGCACAACCCACCCGAGGACAACGGCTACAAGGTCTACCTCGGTGACGGCAGTCAGATCGTCCCGCCCGCCGACGCCGAGATCGCGGCCTGCATCGCCGCGGTCGGCCCTCTGGCTTCGATCGCCCAGTCCGACGACTACCGAACCCTCGACGGTGCAGTGTTGGATTCCTATGTTGCGCGCGCGGTGTCGCTGCTCGGCGACGGTCCGCGTGCGGTATCGGCGGTGTACACCGCGATGCACGGCGTCGGTGGGGAGGTGTTCATGCGCGCAGTCAGTGAGGCCGGTTTCGGGACACCGACGGCGGTGGCCGCCCAGTTCGCTCCCGACGGCCGCTTCCCGACAGTGAACTTCCCCAATCCGGAAGAGCCCGGGGCGATGGACCTTTCGCTGGTCGACGCGCGGTCTCAGGACGCCGATGTGATCATCGCCAACGACCCCGACGCCGACCGGTGCGCGGCCGGTATCCGGTCCGGCGCCGACTACCGGATGCTGACCGGCGACGAGGTGGGGGCATTGCTGGGTTGGTGGATCGCCGAACGCGGTCGACGGGACGGCGTGCCAGCCACCGGGGTGTACGCCCAGTCGATCGTGTCGGGCACCCTGCTCGAGCGGATCGCCGCCGACGCCGGACTGGGATACGCCACCACCCTGACGGGGTTCAAGTGGATCGCCAAGGTTCCGGGCCTGCGGTTCGGGTATGAGGAAGCGCTGGGCTACTGCTGCGATCCCGAGGCGGTCAAGGACAAGGACGGCATCACCGCGTCGCTGCTGATGCTGGAGATGGTCGCGGCGCTGAAAGCCCAGGGACGGAGTCCGCAGGATGTTCTCGACGACCTGGCCCGCCGGCACGGTCTCTACGCCACCAGCCAACTGTCGGTGCGGGTCTCGGATCGGTCCCTGATCACCGGCGCGATGGCTCGTCTGCGGGCCGACCCGCCGCGCGCTCTGGGTGGGCGTGCGGTGCTGCGCATGGACGACCTGGAACAGGGTTCCGACGGGCTGCCGCCCACCGACGGCCTGAGGTTTCTGCTGCCGGATGCCAGGGTGATCATCCGGCCAAGCGGCACCGAACCGAAGCTCAAATGCTATCTGCAGGTGGTGGTTCCAGTCAGCGGCGAGGTCGCCGAAGCGCGCCAGAATGCTGACGCCGAACTGGGCGCACTTCGGGCCAGCGTGGCCGAGGCCCTCGCCCTGTAGCGGCTCACACCTGCGCCGCGTGGGTGACCTCGATGTGATCGGGGGTACGGCGGCGGCCGATGACGGCCCAGGCGAAGATCGCTCCGGCCAGGGCGACTGCGGCCAGCACCAGCATCGCGGTGGTGATTCCACCGGAGGAGGCGCCCGCCACCGCGTCCTTGATCGCGTCGATCGAATCCTGGGGTAGACCGGCCAACGCTTCGTCGGCCCGGGTCTTGTCGCCGTCCTGGACGGCGTCGGCGTACGCCGTTGCGACGTCGCGCAATTCGGGTCGGGCATCGAGACCCGAACTGACTTTGGAGGCGGTCAAGCCGCCGATGATCGATGTCACCAAACCGACACCGAGAGCGGCCGGGATGTTGAAGGTCATCTGCATCAGCCCGGAGCCCATCCCGGCCCGCTGGGCGTCGACCGCCGACATGCCGGCGGTGTTGCAGGCCGGCAGCGCGATACCGACGCCAATACCCATCAGCGCCAACGGGATCACCATCTGCATCAGTGACGTCTGCGGACCGAACGTCAAGCCGATCCATGCCAGCGCCACCGCCTGCAGGAGTAAGGCAACGGTGATCGGCAATCCCGGGCCGACCTTGTCCACCCATCGGCCTGCGGGCGGTTCGAACAGCATGCAGATTCCGGTGGTGATGACGATGACCCAACTGGCTTTGCCGGGGGAGTAATCCAGCACGTTGATCAGATAGAGGGATCCGATGAACGTCAGGAACGGAATGTAGACGAAACCCACCGCGCTCTCGGCGAAGAAGCCGCCTGAGAACAGGCGCTCCTTCCAGAGACTGAAGTCCACCAGGGGGTGCGCGATGCGGGATTCGACGATCCCGAAAACAGCCAGCAGTGCGATACCGCCGGCGATGGAACCCCAGGTCGCCGCGGTCGTCCAACTCGATGACGAATTCTGCAGTCCGTAGGTGAGCAGGGTGATCCCGACTCCGCCGAGGATCAGTCCCAGCCAGTCGTATCTGCCCGTTGCCAGCACGCTTTTGTAGCCGCGAGTGGCAACGAGGGTGACCGCGATGACCAGTGCCGTCAGTGGCAGTGCGACCCAGAACACCCATCGCCAGCTCGCGATATCCATCATCCACGCCGCGAACAGCGGGCCGACCAGCAGGCCGAAGCCGTGCGCGAAACCCCACACCCCGACCGCGAAACCTCGTTGCGCCAGCGGAAAGGAGTTGACGACGATCGACAGCGTGGCGGGCGCGGAGATGCCGATTCCAATCCCCTGGATGGCCCGGCCGCTGATCATCAACGGACCACCGACGGCGATCGCTGACATCAACAGACCGCCCCCGAAGATCACGAAGCCGATGACGATCATCTTCACTTCGCCCACCAGATCGCCCATCCGGCCGCCAGCCACCAAAGCGGCGCCGAAGGCCAGGCTGTAGGCGGTGATCGTCCAGGTTTGGGCCGACAGTCCCAGCGCCAGATCCTCCTTGATGGTCGGCAGCGCCGGTCCGATCACGGTGCTGAACATCTGGGCGATCAGCGCGCCGAATCCCATCGCCGCCAGAATCGCCCACGCAGCCTTGCTGGCCTTCTGCTGACCGCCGAAGGCGCCGGTCGTCGCGGTGTCACTGCTCACGGGTCGCCGCCCGTTCCTGCGCCGGCACCCTGTCCACCAGATCCCACGGTCCAAATGCCTGCGGCAGGATCTGGGCCATCGTCTGGACCCCCTGCGGCGTCATCACCAACAGATCCGGCCCGCCGTGTTCGTAGAGCAACTGCCGGCATCGGCCGCAGGGCATCAGCGGGTCACCGTTGACGTCGACGCAGTAGACCGCCGTCAACCGGCCACCCCCGGTGGCGTACAGCGCGGAGACCATGGAGCATTCCGCGCACAAGGTGATGCCATACGAGGCGTTTTCGACGTTGGCCCCCGACACCGTCCGACCGTCGTCGACGAAGCCGGCGACACCGACCGGAAAGTTGGAGTAGGGGGAGTAGGAGTTCGCAGTGGCCGCGACCGCCGCCTCGTGCAGGCTCTCCCAGTCCACGTCCGCGTCGGCCCGACTCATACCCTGCCTCCCACGCCTCCGACTGCCTCCGCAGCCTCTCGACCGCGTCAACCTAGCACCGGGCGGGCAGGAAATGAGGCGAAACTCCTGTGCCGCCAACACTCCTGCCGTGCCAACACCCCTGGCGTCGATGTCCCTGATGTCAGCACCCTGATGGGCAACATCGCAGCGGCGGGACGCCCACTCAGGCTGCGTCAGGTGATCGAGTCCGGCGCGACGGGTGCGGCAGTGAGCGGGATGTACACCGTGCCCTGGCAGGCGCCGGCGCCGATATTGGTGGCGAAGGTGCCGGTGAGCGAGCCGTCGGCCTGCGGCGAGTAGGTGGTGACCGAACTGGCCGGGTCAAAGGTGATGGTGCCGTCGGGCATGAGACAGTCCCACCGCCAGCTGTGGGTTCGCGACCACTGCGAACCGGTCCAGTCGAAGGTCACCGAACCGGTGACGTTGTCCTTGGGCGCGGGCCCCGTCAGCACTGAGGCCACACAGGACCCCGCCGTGCAGTCGGTGCCGAACCGGTAGGCCGCCGTATAGGGCTCCTCGGCCTGCGCTGCCGCCAGGCTCGTCCCGGTTTTCTGGTCGGTATGGAACGTGATCCGAAACCAGCCCTCCCAGTTCGGGGCGGGGGCCGACCCAGCCACCGGAACAGCCGCCAGTCCGGCAGCAGCCGTCGCGACGGCGCAGACCCGAATCAGTCTGTTAATCAAGGGTTCAGCGTATGCACACGCCGTTGACGATCTCTTTGCAGACCGCGCCCGGAGGGGCCGGGTTCACGCTCGGCGAGAAAGAGTTGCCGTCGCCGGGGCCTATCGCCTTCTCAGTGGGCGAAACAGCCGGCGCCGAGGATCCGGTCGTCGCGGTCGTCGGCGCGGAGGTCGACGTGCTGGTGGGAGCGTCCTTCTCCGTGGTGGGACTGCACCCGGTCAGCGTGCCGATGGTCAGCAGCGCAGTGGCGGCGCCGAGGAGGAACCCGCGGCCCAATCGTTGAGCAGTCATTGTCTGCGTCCCGTCTATCGATCCGAACGGCCCACCGAACCCGGCCGGCCGCCGGTCTTCATCGTAGTCGCCGGGGACACCGGATTGGCGGTCAGGGAGCGGTGAAGCCCTCACGTTTGTGCGACCCGTCGCAGAACGGCTTCTTCTCCGAGTAGCCGCAACGGCACAGGAAACACTTGCTGGTCTGTTTCACCAGCGAGCCGTCCGCGGCCAGGATTTCGACCTCACCGGTTACCTCGAGGGGTCCGTCGGTCAGGGAGGTGATGGTGACTGCGCCGGAGTCTGTGCTCATTGACGGGATTCTGCCGTACCGCGCGGGTGCGGGGTGGGTTACTGCACGAGTGTCTGGACTCCGGAGCGGGTGAAGTAGAGCAGGAATCCCGCCGCGACAACCCACAACAGCGGGCTGATCTCGCGGGCTTTGCCCGCCGCGGAACGCAACACCACCCAACTGATGAAGCCCACCCCGATGCCGTTGGCGATGGAGTAACTCAACGGCATGACAGCGACGGTGAGAACGACCGGCAGAGCCACCGAGAAGTCTGAGATGTCGATGTGGCGAAGGTGGGAGAACATCATCGCCCCGACGATGACCAACGCGGCGGCGGCGACCTCGGTGGGCACGATCGACGCCAACGGGGCCACGAACATGGCAGCCAGGAACAGCGCCCCGGTGACCAGATTGGCCAATCCGGTTCGGGCACCCTCCTCGATTCCGGCACCGGACTCGATGAATACGGTGTTCGACGACGCCGAGGTGGACCCGCCGACGACCGCCCCGGCGCCTTCGACGATCAGCGCAGCCGGCAGGCGCGGGAAGTTGCCCTGGGGGTCGGCCAGGCCGGCCTCCCGGGACAGTCCGGTCAGCGTTCCCAGCGCATCGAAGAAGTTGGTGAACACCAGGGTGAACACCAGCACGAGCGCGGCCATCGTCCCGATCCGGCTGAAACTGTTCAGACTGAATTCGCCCACCAGCGACAGGTCGGGGAGGGCAAACGGGGACCCGGACAGCACCGGCACCGACAACCGCCAGCCACCGGGGTTCTCGACCGCCGACCCGAGGTGCCAGATCGCCTCAACGAGCACCGCGATCACCGTTCCGGCCACCAGACCGATGAGGATTGCCCCGCGCACCCGTTTGGCCACCAGGACTCCGGTCGCCAGCAGGGTCACCACGAACACCAGGGCAGGGATGGTGGTGATCGACCCGGCCCCGTCGCTGCCGAGGCCGACCGGAGGCGAGGCTTCCCCGGTAGAGCCGACGAAGCCCGCGTCGACCAGCCCGATGAAGAGGATGAACAAGCCGATTCCCGCGGTGATCGCCAACTTGAGTTGAAGTGGGACCGCCTCGAATACCAACCGCCGCAGACCTGTTACCGCCAGTGCGACGATGACCAGACCGTTGATCACCACCAGGCCCATGGCTTCGGGCCATGTACAGCTTCCGACGACCGAGGTGGCCAGGAAGGAGTTGATGCCCAGGCCGGCGGCAAATGCGAACGGTAGCCGAGCGACAACGCCGAACAGAATCGTCATCACCCCGGCGGTCAGCGCCGTCACCGCCGACACCTGGGCGAACTGCAGTTGGTTACCGGCGACGTCCTCCGGCCCGGACAGGATGATCGGATTCAGCACGATGATGTAGGCCATCGCGATGAATGTGACCATGCCGCCGCGGATTTCGGCGCCCACGGTTGACCCGCGAGTGGTGATCTCAAAAAAACGGTCGAGGCGACTCACGGAGTGAACCTTAGGTCCCCGTGACCGGCTGTCCTTGCTAACGCAGCGGCGTGGGTTCGACGACGCCTATCTCGGCGGGATTGGTGATGGCTTCGGGCAGGAACCGTTCGATGCAAAAGACAAACAGCGCGCCACCGATCAACCCGCCGATCAGCGGGGCGACGATGGGTATCCAGAAGTAGAGGTCCGGGCCGTTGGCGGAGAACCAGGCGTCGTTGTAGCCGGTGATCCAAGACGCCAGGCGTGGGCCGAAGTCGCGGGCCGGGTTGATGGCGTAGCCGGCGTTTGCACCCCAGCCCAGTCCGATCGCGACGACCAGCAGCCCGATGATCAGCGGGCCCATGTTCGCCAGCGGTGGATTGTTCACCGCACTGGTCAACGCGAAGATCACCGCAACCAGGATCGCCGTCCCGATGACCTGGTCGAAGAAGGCGGTGAACAGAGTCACCCCGGCGTCCGGCGAGGTGGAGAAGATGCCCTGGGTAGCTTTGGTGTGTTGCGGGTCGGACTTGTTGATGAGGTCGCTGTAGGTGAAGCGCACCAGCAGGGCACCGACGAACGCACCGGCGACCTGGGCGCCGATATAGGGCGCGATCTTGCGAGCGGGAAAACCCTTGAACGTCGCGAGCGCAACGGTGACCGCGGGATTCAGATGCGCCCCGCTGAGCCGGCCGGCGACGTAGACCGCCATGGCCACCCCGAGTCCCCACCCCCATGCCACGGAGTTGTAGTCCCCGGTGGCACCGGGGGCCGTCGACAGCGGGGTCCCTCCGGTCACCACCTGGGCGACTACGCCGCAGCCGAAGAGAATCAGCAGCATGGTGCCGAAGAATTCCGCGGAGCACTCGCCGAGTAACGGGGTTCGTTTCATGGTCGGCGCCCAGTCCTTCCCATTGGTTCTAGTTCCCGCGCGCGGGTGCCCGCGAGAGTGTTGCACCGGAAGGTAGCAACGTCCTCAGAGTGCCGGTGCGGCTTTGGGCAAGGTCAGCGCAGAGAACACCGCAGGATCGGGCGGATCCGAAAAGGGTCGTCTGCGCCGGGCCGGTGTGGTAGTCCTGTGACACCCACCGGCACCGGCCGGTACGTGGCGAGGGCGGTTGAAGGGGAAGTGCCATGGCTGCTGGACGATTCGTAGGCCGTGTCGGAGGGTTGGCGGTGGCCCTGGGGGTGGGTGCGGCCGTCTACGGCGCCCCGGTGGTCTGGGCTGATGTCGACACTGGAGGCCGGGCATCGGACACCGCCGGCGCCGACAGAAGCGACACCCCTCGCTCCCAGAACCGGCCGCCCGACGCAACCCCCGGGCCGGTACGCCGCGGTTCGGAGCGCGCCGTGACCCGGTCGGCCGCCGCGGTCGCTGAGCCCCCGTCCCGGCCATCGGATCCGGTCCTGGCCGATGATGACGTCACCGAATTCGCGGCGACGGCAACGCTTCCGGAGGACTCCGCGCTTGCGGAGCACCCCGCAACGACGTTGCCGGCCGCACCGCCGACTAACGATGTCGCCGCGCCGACACCGACGGCCGCCGATGCCGCGGCGGCCGTCGACCCCAGTCCGATTGCACCCCAGCCGGATACCGGTCTCCAGGCGGATACCGGACCATCGTTGCCCGACCTCCCGCTGATCGTCAGCGCCCCCGCGGAAATCCCGGAAGACATTCCCGAGCGCACCCCCGTCGCTGATCCGATTTCCACGCCTGATCCTGCGCCGGTGAGCGCGGTCCATGGTGTGGTGACCGCGGCGCCGGGCACCACCGAGGGTCTGTCGGCCGTTCTCAACGACCTGCTGCCCCCCGACTCCCCGATGGCGTGGACCATGCTCGCCGCCGCGCGGCGCGAGCAACTCCTTGCCCCGGCCGGCCTCGTCCCTACCGCTGGGGCCACCGGATCATCGCTGCTCGGCGGCGGCTCGATTTCCACCGCGCCGGTCGTGGCGTGGGAGAAGGGCGTTCTCACCGGAACGCTGAACGCCACCACAACCTCGGGGGACCCGCTCAGCTACGTGGTCGTCTCCCAGCCGGACAAGGGCGGCAAGCTCGGCGGTGGACCGCTGCTACCGCTGACCAACTTCGGCCCGGGCGGCTCGTTCACCTATGTTCCGTACGCCAGCACGCTGACCACCCCCGGGGCCAAGGAGAGCTTCCGGATCATGGTGCTGGAAAACTCCCAACCGGTCCAGTTCGTGGAGAACCTGCTCGGCCCGCTGGGAGCACTGCTGGTGCCCCAGGTGCTCGCGATCATCCATCGCATCCCACTCGTCGGTGATCTGCTCTCTCCGATCATCGGCCAGGCCGAGATCGTCGACATCACCGTCACGCCCAATACTTTGGCGGCTGACCCCAACAACGTTTTCAAGCAGCGTCCCACCGCGTTCACCTACAAAATGCCGTCCTTCGACGGCACGCTGATCAGCCTCAACTACTTCCCCTCGATCAAGGTCGCTACCGGTGAAGTCGACAACGCCCCGACCGTGCTGGCCGCGTCCGGTCTGGCATGCGCGGCCAATACCGACCCGAACACCGTCTACGGGCAGTTGTTCCCGCTTGTACAGTTCGGCAGTCTGACCCCGGGCATCAAACCACTGCGGGAGGATGCCTTCACCTCACCCCTGGTTGGTGGTCCGTCTTATGACGGTGGCGGCGGCTATAACGTGATCACCTGGGATCCCCGTGGCGAGTTCGCCTCCGAGGGGCAGTTGAACATCGACAACCCCTTCCTGGAAGGCCGTGACGTCTCCGCGATCATCTCGTGGCTGACCAGTTCGACGAACCCCGCCAAGGCACAGGTCAAGACCGAAGCCGGCGATCCGCTGGTCGGCATGACGGGCGGCTCCTACGGTGGGGGGATCCAACTGACCACCGTGGATCCCCGGATCGACGCACTCACCCCGGAGATCGCGTGGAACTCGCTGATCAGCTCGCTGTATCCGGGTGGTGCGTTCAAGACCGGGTGGGGATCGTTGCTGGCGCTGGCGCTGGTGGCCACCGGTGCCCGGGTCAATCCCGCTGTCTACCAGGGCATTCTGACCGGGGCGCTGTTCGGGGTGTTGAGCGAGAGCTCCCAGGCCGTGTTGGCCAGTGTCGGCCCGACCACCCTGCTCGCCAAGGAGCAGGCACCCACGTTCCTGTTGCAGGGCATCGACGACACATTGTTCCCGCTGGCCCAGTCGGTCGCCAACGGTCAGACCATCCAGACAAGCCCGGCCAACCCGCCGTTGAAACTGTTCTGGTTCTGCGGTGGCCATGGCGTCTGCAACATCCCCAACAAACCCGCCGAACAGGACGCCCAGGGGGTCATCCAGAATCTGAAGTGGCTCGACCAGTACGTCGCCAAGTCCGGAACGCCGGCCGACGCCATCCCGACCTTCCAGTGGTACGACCAGAAGGGTCTCTACCACACCTCCGACAAGCTGCCCTGGGACCCGGCCTTCAACCAGGGCACCTATACCGCCGCTGGTCGAGGCGGTTTCCTGGGTCTTTGGCCGCTGGTCGGCGGCTCGGGTCCGCTGACGGGCCTCCCGTTGTCGATCATCGACGCCGGCAAGGCGCGTAACGCGCTCAACATAGACGTCACACCGCCGGCCGGCAAGCAGGTCGTCGGATCGCCGACGATCAGCTTCACCTACTCGGGCCTGGGCACCAGCGACACCGTCTACGCCCAACTGGTCGACAACGTCAGCGGATTGGTGCTCAGCAACGTCGTCACGCCCATCCCGGTGAAACTGGACGGGCGCACCCGCACGGTGAGCTTGCCGATGGAGGACGTCGTTTACACCATCGACGCCGGTGACTCCCTGACCCTGCAGATCACCAGTTCCGCGCTGAACTACTTCGACGCGTGGAGCTACGGCGGGATCACCATCTCCGATATCACGCTCGATATGCCACTGCATAACCGAAATTCCTGAGCCGGACCGCCAGGGCAGGGTCGTGCTACAACCGTCAGGTGGCTGCAGCTAAGACCCGGCGGTGGCGGCGTGGCGTACTACTCGCCCTGTCCGCCGTGCTGTTGATCGCCGCGGGCCTCGGGGTACTGATGTGGCAGCGCCGGTCGATGGACTTCCCCTCCGGACCCTCGCCGACCTGGCGGGCCGAGGAACCGGCCAACCCGTCGACTGCGGCCGGTGCGACACCACCGGCGCCACGCTACGACCTCGCGCGCCGCCAGCTCAAGGATCTGCCGGTGCGGGGCTGGGATCGCACCTCGGACTTTCAGCGTGTCCAGTTCGGCCCGGCTTGGAGCGACGACGTCAACGTCGAATTCGGCCACAACGGTTGCAACACCCGTGATGACATCTTGCGCCGGGACCTCGATAACCTGGTCGTCCGGCCGTTCGCCTGCTTCGCCCAGAGCGGCACCCTGTCCGACCCCTACACCGGCACTGTTATCGAGTTCGTTCGCGGCCCCCGGACGTCCAACAGCGTGGAGATCGATCATGTCGTCGCACTGGCAGACGCCTGGTACAAGGGCGCGCGGTCCTGGGATCCGCAACGACGCCTGGACTTCGCAAACGATCCACGCAATCTGCTGGCGGTGAGCCCGCAGGCTAACTTCGACAAGGCTTTTCGCGATGCTGCCGCGTGGCTGCCGCCGAACCGGGAGTTCCGCTGCGACTTCGTCGCTCGCCAGATCGAGGTCAAGACCGCTTACGGACTGTGGTTGTCGGCCAAGGAGAAAAAGGCGATGGCCGACGTTCTGGCGGGATGTTAGGCCGCACTTGGCCATCCTGCGAGGAACATCGTGAGAGGAGCAACCATGAGTCCACAGGTCGCCGTAGTCACCGGTGCCAGCCGCGGGGCCGGCCGGGGCATCGCCGAAGCCCTCGGTGCGGCGGGGTGGCGGGTGTACCTCACCGGACGCACGGTCGGGCCCGAGGCCGCGCAGTCGGTCACCGACGCCGGCGGTGAGGGGATCGCGGTGCCCGTCGACCATCGTGACCACACCGCCGTGGCAGAGCTTTTCGAGCAGGTCCGGTCGGAGAGCGGTCAACTGCACCTGCTGGTCAACAACGCCGCGGCGATCAGCGACAGGCTGACCGATCCGGCGCCGTTTTGGGACAAGCCCCTGGATTTGGCCGATGTGCTCGACGTCGGACTGCGCTCAGCCTATGTCGCATCCTGGTACGCCGCACCGCTGCTCCTGAATGCCGAGCACGGTCTGATTGCGTTCACCTCCTCGCCGGGTTCGGTGTGCTACATGCACGGCCCGGCCTACGGCGCACAGAAAGCCGGTGTGGACAAGATGGCCGCCGACATGGCGGTCGACTTCAGGGGCACCGCAGTCAGCACCGCGTCGATCTGGATGGGAATCCTGCTCACCGAACGGATGCGGGCGGTCTTCGAGGGCAAGCCCGACGATGGGCGGGCCTTTGCCGAACACGCCGAAACACCGCACTTCACCGGTCGACTTCTCGATGCGCTCTTTTCCGATCCGGAACTGGGCTCGCTGTCGGGCCGAACCCTGATCGGAGCCGAACTGGCCGCCCGATACGGGATTACCGATCAGGGCGGCCGACGACCGCCGTCGCACCGTGACACCCTGGGTGCCCCGCGGGAACCCAGTTCGGTAATCGTCCGCTAATCCTCTTTGCGGATCAATCTCTGCAGGGCCTGGCGGTCCGGTTCCAGCAATTCGGCGATGCGGCCGGAATTGATGTCGGCGACGATGATCTCGCCGACATCTTTGTTGACGTTGCTGAAGATCCCGTGTTCCTGCATCTTCTCGGTCTGATACTTGTTGTCCTCGGTGGGCGTCACGTAGTAGACGGCATCGGCCTTGAACCGGTGCACCAGCCACAGGTGGACCAGCGTCATCAGCCGCTTCTGACGCAGCTTGGCCGAGTAGGTGTTCTGGTCGCGCACCGTCAGAATGCTGCGGCCCTGCCGGTCGGTGATCGGGTCGAACACCACGTCGGCCAACTTCTCGTCATCGTTGTCGCCGAAGATGCTGAGCTCCAACAGATTCGAGCCGGCCCGGCGGGGTCGAAGCTGAACCCGGAGTCGCTCGCCGAGCTTGTAGTGCTCGCTCCACAACGCCAGCCAGTCCTCCAACAACTTCTTGGGGACCTCGGTCTGGACCAGATGCTGCACCTGTGTGGAGCCCTTGCCCATCGCCTTGGTGGTCGCGGTGCGGCCCGACGAGGCCGCCAGGGCGGCGTCGCTGCGCGGTCCGCCGACCAGCGTCTGCGGTGTCCGGTAGGGGGACTCGATCAGGCGCATCTTGCGCTGCAGACGGGCCAGTGCCAGCATGCCGTCCTGGCGCAACGCGGTGGCGAACTCCTCGGCTGCCACACCGTCGATCTGGTGGCCGCCGTAGGTCATGAAGTTGAAGACGAAGCCCATCTTCGCCAGTTCCTCCGGGAAGGCCCGCATCTCATCTTCGGTCATGCCGGTGGTGTCCCAGTTGAATGAGGGGGAGAGGTTGTAGGCGAGCATCTTGTCCGGATACACCGCGTGGATGGCTTCGGCGAACTCGCGGGCATCGGCGAGGTCGGCCGTCTTGGTCTCCATCCACAACAGGTCGGCGAACGGGGCCGCCGCAAGGGATTTGGCGATCGCATAGGGAATTCCGCCGCGCACCTGGTAGTAGCCCTCCGGAGTGCGGGCGAGTTCGCAGTTCCACGGGGCTTCCACGCCGAGTTCGGCGGCCTTCTTGCGGGCGGTGTGCAACGGAGCGGTGCGGGCGAACTCGATCCACTCGGCCGGTTTCATGGCCAGCGCTTCACCTTCGCTGTCCTTGAACCGCAACACCTCGGCGACCGCGTTGCCGAATGTCTCCAGACCGGCGTCGGCCTGCCAGGCGTCGACGAACTGCGACTCGACCCGGTCGAAGAGCACATCCAGCGAGCCCGTCCGAGAGGCAGCCCAGGTCGCGGCGGCCTCGTCGATCAGTGCGAGGATGCCCTTGCCCTCCAGCCAGGCTTCGGCCGCGGCGTACTCGTCATCGGGCAACGCATACAGCAGATGCCCGTTGATCTCGGTCACACCCCTGGCGTGGAAGCGGCGCATCACGGCCAACAAGCACGACTTGTACGGCGGCACAGCCAGGTTGGTGACTCCGAGCAGGAAGGGCTGGTCTCGTTCGTCGGCGCGGCCGTCGATGAGGTTGGCAGCCTCGGCGTCGGTACGCGCCACGATGATGCCCGGCACGCCCATGATGTCGAGTTGAAAGCGGGCGGTGTTCAGGCGCTTGATCTGCTCGTCGGAGGGGACCAGGACCTTGCCGCCCTGATGACCGCACTTCTTGGTTCCCGGCCGCTGATCCTCGATGTGATACCCGGTGACACCGGCCTCGACGAACCGGCGGATCAGATTGCGTACGTGCGGATCTCCGCCGTGCCCGGTGTCGGCATCGGCAATGATGAAGGGCCGGTAGTCCACGGCCGGAGTGGCCGCCCGCTGCTCCTCGGTCATCTGCAGGCGCAGGAACTGCTGGTTGCGGTCGGCGGTGAGCAGCGCTCGCACCAGACCCGCCGCCTCATCGGGCACCTGGCTGAGCGGGTAGCTCGCCAGGTCCGGTCCGGGATCCTCGGTGGTGGAACCCTTCGCCGAGGTCGCCCAACCACCGAGATAAATGCCCTCGATGCCGCACCGCTTCATGGTGACGGCCTGACCGGGGGAGTACGGACCGAAGGTCGTGATGGATTTCCGCTGGCCGAACAGTTCCCGCAACCGGGCATGGAAGGCCACCGACGTCTCCCGCGCAACGGTGTGGTCGACCGGGATCGTCCCGCGCTGTTCGACCACCTGGCGTGCGGTGTACAGCCTGGTGATGCCCGCGAAGCGCGGACTGTCGAAGTAGCGTTGGGTGTCGGCCACCTCCTGCTCGACCTGGTTTGAGGTGTCTGCTTCGACAATCGTCATGGCCGCTCCTATCGAGGCTGGTTCGCTAGGTGTGTCTGCCATCTAACTCCCCTCGACCACCGCGATCCCGGGCGGGGTTGCCCCCGACGAGGCCGCACGCACCCGCCGACCGCGCGGTCCGTACCACTGTGACGGAACGGATTCGCACGGTCGGGCGGGCGCGGGGCGCAGGAGCACAGACGCCGGCGGCCTAGGGGCCCGGCGGGGCGGGGGGCAGGTCCGCGGGTTGCCCGACGTGGTCGGCGACCGGCGCAGGCAGGGGCGCGGCAGGCGCCGGGACCGGTGCATCAACGGGGGCTGGCGGGGGCGCCGGCACGTCAGCCGGGAACGGTGGGGGCGCCGGGAGGTCAGCGGGGGCCGACGGGGGCCCGGGCTGGGCTGCCGGGGCCGCCAGGTCGGTCACCGGGGCCTCCGGCGCGGGGGGCGCCGGGGGCGCTGGGGCGGGTTCAGCCGGTTCGGTGTTCATCCGGTCGGCCTGCACCGGCAGGTACATGTGATTGGTGAACTGCGGCTGATAGGCGCCGCCGCCACCGACGCGGACGCCGGAGCCACTCTCACCGCTGGACACCGGTGTGCCGTCCGGCAGGGTGACCGCGGCATGGCCACCGTTCCAGCCGATCACCACCGAGTTGGGTGCGGTGCCGTAATGGAAGCCGCGGGCAAGCAGAGCCGACTCCATGTTCCCGGTATTGAACCGGCTGCCGAACGCCGGCCGTCCGGATGCGACGTTGGCGACCCACGACGCCAAACCCGAACAGTCCGTTCCGGCCGGACTATCGCCGCCGGGGATGTAGGGCGTGCCCGACACTTGTGAGATAAGCGACATCAAAGCCGCGAGAGCAAACATGCCAAAGACGCTAACAACAGCAGTGTGATTACTCCAAAGTCTGTGTCACGCCTCACGATTAACGTATTTTGCCCACTTCAAGTACGGAAAAAGCCTCATTGCCAGCGTATTACAGGTAACGAGACCGTCCAGATACAGCAAAGTGGCGTTCCAGCAGTGGGTTTAACGGTTCCGTGTTGCGGCCGTGACATGCTCAGCGGCCAAACCGCGCCGCGCGCCCCCGAGCGGCACTCCTTTGCCGGGGTGGCCGTCCTCACACCTGCCGGATACTGGGTAACACTGCGCCGCAGTCGCCCGCAGGTGGAAGATGACCCCATGCGCGAGTACCTGAAGTTCTACATCGACGGAGAGTGGGTCGACCCCGTCGAACCGCGGACGATCGACGTGGAGAACCCGGCTACCGAACAGGTCTGTGGCCGGATCGCCATCGGATCCTCGGCCGACGTCGATCACGCCGTCGCCGCGGCCCGGGCGGCCTTCGCACACTGGTCGCAGAGCAGCCGGGACGAGCGCCTGCAGTTGCTCGGCGCTGTGCTCGCCGAATATCAGCGCCGCTCAGCCGACCTGGCCGAGGCCGTCACCGAGGAAATGGGAGCCCCGCCGGCGCTGGCGGCGGGCCCGCAGGTGCAGATGGGCGTGGGCCATCTGGTGACGACCATCGACGTGCTGAAGAACTTCACCTTCGAACAGCTCCTCGGCGACACCCTGGTGGTCAAGGAACCGATCGGCGTGTGCGCGATGATCACGCCGTGGAATTGGCCGCTGAACCAGATCGCCTGCAAGGTTTTTCCGGCTCTGGCGGCGGGTTGCACCATGGTGCTCAAGCCCTCTGAAGTGGCCCCGTTCTCCGGGCAGATCTTCTCCGAGATCCTGCATGCGGCAGGGGTTCCCGCCGGGGTCTACAACATGGTGCACGGTGACGGACCGGGGGTGGGAGCGGCGCTGTCCAGTCATTCCGACGTCGACATGGTGTCCTTCACCGGCTCGACCCGGGCCGGTATCGAGGTGGCCCGTAACGCGGCGCCAACCGTGAAACGAGTCACCCAGGAACTCGGTGGCAAGAGTCCCAACATCGTCCTCGACGACGACTCTTTCGCACGCAGCGTCGCGGCCGGGGTGGCCGCGATGATGCTCAACAGCGGCCAGAGTTGCAACGCACCATCGCGAATGCTGGTGCCCACCGCCCGAATGCCGGAGGCCATTGACGTCGCGCGCGCCGCCGCCGAACGGGTCAAGGTCGGTGACCCCGCCGACCCCGCGGCCCTCGGTCCGGTCGCCTCGCGGGCCCAGTTCGACAAGATTCAGCGCCTGATTCAGACCGGCATCGACGAGGGGGCCGAGTTGGTGGCCGGCGGACCCGGCCGGCCGGACGGGTTGGACGTCGGCTACTACGTCCGACCGACCGTGTTCGCCAACGTCGGCAATGACATGACCATCGCCCGGGAGGAGATCTTCGGATCTGTGCTGTGCATCCTGGGATACGACGATGTGGATCAGGCCGTCGCGATCGGCAACGACACCGAATACGGGCTGTACGGTTACGTCTCGGGTACCGATGTCGACCAGGCGCGGGCAGTGGCCCGGCGGATCCGGGCCGGAACCGTGTCGATCAACCACGCCATCGACATCGCCGCCCCGTTCGGCGGCTACAAGCACAGCGGGAACGGCCGCGAATGGGGTGAATTCGGTTTCCAGGATTACCTGGAGACGAAGGGCATCGTCGGCTACGGGTCACGACGAGTGACCGACTGATCGAATGCGGGTTCTGGTGCAGCGTGTCACCGCAGCGTCGGTGACCGTGGACGGGGAGGTGGTCGGCGCCATCACTCCGCAGAATCAGGGTCTGGTCGCGCTAGTGGGTGTCACGCACGATGATGACGCCGGCGTCGCTTCCCGGATGGCCGAAAAGCTCTGGCGATTAAGGATTCTCGACGGCGAGCTCTCGGCCTGCGACCTCGCGGCACCGATCCTGGTGGTCAGCCAGTTCACGCTCTATGCCAACACCGTCAAGGGGCGCCGGCCCTCCTGGAACGCCGCGGCACCGGCCTCGGTGGCCCAACCGGTGGTGGACGCCTTCTCGGCCGCACTGCGGACGCTGGGGGCCGAGGTCCAGACCGGTCGATTTGGTGCGCACATGCAGATCACCCTGATCAACGACGGACCGGTGACGGTGCTGCTGGAGTCCTAACTGGATCCGGTCTGTGCGGCGTGATTTGTTACCGATCCGCGCTCAGGCGGCGACCACCGACGTCGGCGGGCGTGAGACAGTGAAGCCCTATGCACACCCACACCTTCGTCAGCTACGAGGAATTCGGCCGCCGGTTTTTCGAGGAAGCCGTCACCGAGGAGCGGGTGGCAGCGGCGTTCGCTGAGATCGCCGGTGGCGACATCACGATGGGGCCGATGGCCCAGGGGCCGGCCGGACTGGCCAAGGTCACCGCCCGGGTCCAGATCCAGGAACCTCATGTGCGCCGCAATCTGGGTGAGAACATCACCTTCGCGGTCCGCATACCCCTGCTCATCGAGTTGACCGTCGACCTGAGACTGGACAAGCAGCGGTTCATGGTCGATGGCGACATCGCGCTTCGAGCCACCGCCCGGGCCGCCGAGCCGCTCCTGATCGTCATCGACGTGGCCAAGCCACGCCCCTCCGACATCGCTGTGCACGTGACGGCGAAATCGCTGCGCGGCGAGATCGTCCGACTCATCGGCGGGGTGGACGGCGAGATCCGAAAATTCGTCGCCGCCTACGTCGCTGAGGAAATCGACAGTCCGGCGTCACAGCAGGCGAAAATCATCGACGTCGCCACCCAGGTGGCGGCCGCCTGGGATGACTGAGCCGAGTTAGAGATCCAGCGTCAGATGTTCCTCGGCGGCTGCCCTCGAGACGCAGGTCAGCATCATCCCGGCGTCCCTCTCGGGGTCGGTGAGCAACGTGTCGCGATGCTGTACGACGCCATCGAGCACCCGAGTTCGGCAGGTGCCGCAGAATCCCTGCTGGCAGGAATACGGTGCGGTTACCCCGCAGCGCCGCAGGGCCGCCAGTAGGGTCTCGTCGGCGGCGACCCGCACCGTCGCCCCGGTCGACGTAATCGTCACCGCGAATGGTTGGCCATCGACGACGGGCGCGGCGGCAAAGCGTTCGAAGTGCAACTCGACGTTGTCTCGACCCGTGAGTCGCTGCCGCACCAGGGTCAGCATCTCCGCAGGGCCGCAGGCGTACACAGTTGTGCCGTCGAGGCATTCGCCCAAAAGATCGTCCGCCCCCGGTACTCCGGCGACGTCGTCGGTCCGCACCTCGATCCGGTTACCGAAGCTTCGCACCTCGTCGATGAAGGGAATGCTGTCCGCGGTGCGGCCGACGTAGATCATCGACCACTCCACGCCGAGGCGATCGGCCATCCCCAGCATTGGCAGGATGGGCGTGATACCGATACCGCCGGCGATGAAACGCAAGCGCCGGGTGGGGGAGCCGTAACCGGGAACGCTGAGCGGGAAGGCATTTCGTGGGCCACTGGTGGTGACCGTCGCGCCCACCGGCAGCCGGTCGTGCACCTCGATGGAACCACCGCCGCCGTCAGGGATGCGGCGGACGGCGATGCGGTATTCGTTGCGACGCTGTGGGTCCCCGCAGAGAGAGTACTGCCGAACCCGGCCGCTGGGCAGGTGGATGTCAAGGTGGGCACCCGGATGCCACGGGGGCAACCGGGTGCCGTCCGCGGCCGTCAGGGTCAGGGCGACGACGTTCTCGTCGCGGGCCACCACGCGGCGCTGCGCCACCGCCAAGGTGAGGGCTCGGTCCCGGACCGGCGGCGGGACCGCGCGGCGCGAGCCGGTTACGGCCCACATCGCGGTCAGTGCCGCATCGGCGAGGCCGAGCAGCGGGGTCGGCGCCGAGCGCAGGCGCTGCAGCACCATTTAGAGGTGGGCTGCACGCGCCGCCGGGGAACTGGCGAGGTACGCGACAGCCTGCGCGGTGGACCCGACATCCAGCGGTGAGTAGTCGGGGCGGAAGTACGCCAGTGTGGAGGTACCGAACAGGTTGCGGTACAACGGAAGCAACCCCAGTTTGGAGTCGGCGGCCCGAAGTCGTTGCATCGTCAGCCAGTTGATGTCCAAGGCCGGATCGGTGCGGCACAGGTACCACAGCCCGCGCTCGAAGAACGACGCCATCATCGACATCGCCGCCGCCATCGCTCGGATCCTGGCCAGATAGCTGTCATGGAAGTAGGTCGCGACATCGTGGGCGACGCAGCGGTGCTCCACTTCCTCGCTGCCGTGCCAGCGGAACAGGTCGACCATGGTCGGGTCGGCACCGAAGTCATCCCAGCGGCAGTTCAGCGCGAAGTCGCCCAACACCGCGGTGTAGTGCTCGATACCGGCGATCAGCCACAGTCGTTCGCAGAGGTGGTTGAACCGGCGGTCGGGGTCGGTCGAGGTGCTCGGAGCCAGGACCTTGCCGACCACGTAGTCGATCTGGGTGAGGATCGGCTTCGGGTTGACTCCGCGGGCCTGCATGCACTGGTGCAGGATCAGCTCGTGGGTGTCGGCGTGCACTGCCTCCTGGCCGATGAACCCGCGCATATCCTCGGCCAGGCGCTCATCCTTCACCAAGGGCAACGCCTCGTTGTAGGTGGCGACGAACCAGCGTTCGACTGCCGGCAGCACGATGTTGAGCAGGCTGACCATATGTGAGGCCACCGGGTGGTCCGGAATCCAGTGCAGCGGGACCCCAGAGCCGTCGAAGTCCACCTTGCGGGCGTGGATCTGAACCGGCCCGGGATCGATTTCCTCGACCGAACGGCCCTTACCCGGACGGCGTGGTCGCAGCATTTTCCACCTCCCGACGCGTCGAGTCTAAACCGGGAGAGTCTCTGATCAGCCAACCGGGGTCGGAATGACCGTCACCACGCCCGGGGCGCCCGGGGTGGGACGGGCCGCGGGCTGGGTGCCTGCAGTGCCCTGGGCTCCTTGCGTGCCCTGGGTCGCTGCCGGCCGCTGAGGTTGGGCCTCGGCCGAGCAGTCCAAGTTCAGTTGCATCTTGCGGGTGGTGCCCAGCGCCTTCTGGCTGGCCACCACGCACTGGGCCTGCGGGACGTCGCTGCCCACCGATCCACCGAAGACGGTCCCGACGCCTTGGGCGCGCAGGACGGCGACCGCCTTGGCGTAGGGCTCGCCGACCACGTTCAGCGTGGAGTTCTCCCCCGGGGCGGCGTTGCCCGCCGTGGCGCCCAGGATCAGCACCGCCGCCACCCCACCGGCAGCGGCGCCGGCGGCCAGCATCAGACTTCGCACGTCAACCTCTTCCCGTCCTGGTCCGAACTTAGCGCAATGTGGACCCGCAGAGGGCCCTGGGGAGCTTCCTGGAGGAGCTTCCTGGGGGAGCTTCTTGGGAGATATCGCCCGGGGCTGTGCCCACGTTTCACAAACCGATGTTTCAAAAACCGGTCCGGCGCTGCTCCTGGTCGAGTACCGCATCGAGGTCGGCCAGCCTCTTCATCGACGACACCGCCCGGGCGGTGCGCATATTGGCCGACAGCAGATCGGCATGCCGGTGGGTGAACGCCCAGTAGCCTGCGGTGAAGGGGCAGGCATCGGGGCCGAGGCGTTTCTTCGGGTCGAAGGGGCACCGGCCGCAGTGGTCGCTCATCTTGTTGATGTAGGC
>CAYXBN010000020.1:0-57740 GCA_964463215.1 uncultured Mycobacterium sp.
GTCCCGGACCGACCGGCGAGCGCGCCGACTGGTGGTGGTACGAACCCTTCCAACCACAACCGCCGCCGGCGAACTAGCGAACATCCACCCCACGAACGCGCTCAATCCCCGGCGTTACGCGGTCTCACTCCGCCGGTTCCAGCCATACCGCCGAGGTGGGCGGCAGCACCAGTTGCGCCGAGGCGGGCCGGCCGTGCCACGGTTCATCGGTGGCGTGCACGACGCCGAGATTGCCGATGCCTGAGCCGTTGTAGACCGTCGCGTCGCTGTTGAGCACCTCGCGCCAGGTGCCGGCCAGTGGCAGTCCCAACCGGTAGTGGCTGTGCTCACTGCCGGCGAAGTTGAACACGCACGCCAGTACCGACCCGTCGGCGCCGTGGCGCAGGAAGCTCAGCACATTGCTGGCCGAATCATTGGCGTCGATCCAGGAGTACCCCTCCGGCCTGCAGTCCTGGCTCCACAGCGCCGAATGGGTGCGGTAGATCGCGTTCACGTCGGCCATGAAGCGCTGAATGCCGCCGGAGAAGCCGTTCTCATCCAGTTGCCACCAGTCCAGGCCGCGCTCCTCGGACCACTCCGCGCGCTGACCCCACTCCTGACCCATGAACAGCAGTTTCTTGCCCGGGTGCGCCCACTGGTAGGCCAGCAGGGCGCGCAGTCCGGCAGCCTTGACGTGGTCGTTGCCCGGTAGCCGTCCCCACAGCGTGCCCTTGCCGTGCACCACCTCATCGTGGCTGATCGGCAGCACGAAGTTCTCGCTGTAGGCGTACAGCATCGAGAAGGTCATCTCGTGGTGGTGGTAGCTCCGGTAGATCGGGTCGCGGCTCATGTAATCGAGGGTGTCGTGCATCCACCCCATATTCCATTTCATCGAAAAACCAAGGCCGCCAATGTTCGTCGCACGGGTGACACCCGGCCAGGAGGTGGACTCCTCGGCGATGGTGACGATGCCCGGTGCGATCTTGTGCACGGTGGCGTTCATCTCCTGCAGGAACTGCACCGCCTCCAGGTTCTCCCGGCCACCGAAGGCGTTCGGTGTCCACCCGCCCGCCGGTCGGGAGTAGTCCAGGTACAGCATCGAGGCGACCGCGTCGACCCGCAGGCCGTCGATGTGGAACTGAGTCAGCCAGTACAGGGCGTTGGCCACCAGGAAGTTGCGCACCTCAGGCCGGCCGAAGTCGAAGACGTAGGTACCCCAGTCCAATTGCTCGCCGCGGCGGGGGTCGGAATGTTCGTAGAGGGCGGTGCCGTCGAACCGGCCCAGGGCCCAGGCGTCCTTGGGGAAGTGCGCTGGAACCCAGTCCATGATCACGCCGATGCCGGCCTGGTGCAGGCGGTCCACCAGGTAGCGGAAGTCGTCGGGATTGCCGAACCGGGAGGTCGGCGCGTAGTAGGAAGTGACCTGGTATCCCCACGATCCGCCGAACGGGTGCTCGGCGACCGGCAGCAACTCCACATGCGTGAAGCCCTGGGCAACAACGTAATCGGTGAGCTGTTCGGCCAGTTCGCGATAGCCCAGTCCCGGCCGCCAGGAGCCCAGGTGCACCTCGTAGGTGCTCATCGGCGCGAAGACCGGGTTGGAGGCGCCACGAGCGGCCATCCACTCCGCGTCGTTCCAGGTGTAGTCCGAGACGAACACCCGGGAGGCGGTCTTGGGGGGATGCTCGGCGAAGAACGCCATCGGATCGGCCCGGTCGGTGACGGAATCGTCCACGCCGTGCACCCGGAACTTGTACAGGCCGTCGGCGGCGAAGTCCGGCCAGAATAACTCCCACACCCCGGTGGAACCCAGTACCCGCATCGGGGCGTCGTTGCCGTCCCAGCCGTTGAACTCACCGATCAGGTTGACGCCCTTGGCGTTCGGCGCCCACACCGCGAACGACACCCCGGTGACGACGCCGTCGGGAGTGGAGAAGGAGCGGGGGTGAGCGCCGAGGATCTCCCACAGGCGTTCGTGGCGACCCTCGGCGAACAGGTGCAGATCCACCTCGCCGAGGGTGGGCAGGAAGCGGTACCCGTCGGCCACGGTCAGCGTGACCGGACCCCCGTCGCCGGGATAGCGGACCTCCAGGCGATAGTCGGCCAGGTCGGTGAACGGACACGCCACCGCGAACAGTCCCGCGTCGATGTGGGTCATCGGATAGCGCCGGTCGCCGACGAGCGCCGCCACTTCCAGCGCATGCGGTCGCAGCGTGCGGATCACGGTGTAACCGCCGCCGGGTGCCGGATATTCGTGGGCGCCCAGGATGCTGTGCGGGTCGTGGTGCTGTCCGGCGACCAGTCGGGCCAGTTCCCCGGGGTCGGGAGCGAGGTTGGGGACGGTGCGGGTCATCCGGTCACTCCCGGCGCAGTAGGTTGGCCCGTTGCTCGGGCGGGATGGCTGGCATGTTCAGGATGTGCGCGACAGCCCGAACCGGTTCCAGGCGAACGTAATTGGACTGTCCCCACTGGTATTCCTCCCCGGTGATCTCGTCGCGGACCCAGAACCGGTCGTAGGGCTGCATGCCGAGTGCACCCATGTCAAGCCAGAGGGTGCCCTGCTCGGGGCCGAACGGGTTGAGCGTGATGACCGCCAGCACGACGTCGCCGGTGACCGGGTCGAACTTGCTGATCGCCAGCAGGGCGTCGTTGTCGATGTGGTGGAACCGGATGGTGCGCATCTGGCACAGCGCCGGGTGTAACCGCCGGATTTCGTTGAGCCGGGTCAGGAATGGTTCCAATGATCGGCCCTCGGCCAGCGCCAAGGCGAAGTCGCGAGGCCGCAGCTCGTACTTCTCGGAGTCCACGTACTCCTCGCTGCCCGGGCGCACCGCGACGTGTTCGAACAACTCATAACCGGAGTACACCCCCCACGAGGCGCCCATGATCGCCGCCAGCGCGGCCCGGATGGCGAACATGCCGGGCCCGCCGTGCTGCAGGCTCTCGTGCAGGATGTCCGGGGTGTTGACGAACAGGTTCGGTCGGGCATAGTCGGCGTGCTCGGCGATCTGGCGGCCGAACTCCTCCAGCTCCCACTTGGCCGTGCGCCAGGTGAAGTACGAGTAGGACTGCGTGAAACCGAGTTTGGCCAACCCGTACAGGCGGGCCGGCCGGGTGAACGCCTCGGAGAGGAACACCACGTCGGGGTCGATGTTCTTGACCTCACCGATGAGCCAGGCCCAGAAGTCCGGTGGTTTGGTGTGCGGATTGTCGACCCGAAAGATCTTGACGCCGTGGTTGATCCAGTGCCGCACCACCCGCAGCACCTCGTGGTAGAGGCTGGCCGGGTCGTTGTCGAAATTCAGCGGGTAGATGTCCTGGTACTTCTTCGGCGGGTTCTCCGCGTAGGCGATGGTGCCGTCGGGCAGTTCGGTGAACCAGTTCCGGTGCGCGCGCGCCCAGGGGTGATCCGGGGCGCACTGCAGTGCCAGGTCAAGGGCGACTTCCAGACCGTTGTCGGCCGCGGCGGCGACGAAGGCGTCGAAGTCGGCGATCGTGCCGAGGTCGGGGTGCACCGCGTCGTGCCCGCCGGCCGCGCTTCCGATCGCCCACGGCGAGCCGACGTCGCCGGGTTCAGCGATCACCGAGTTGTTGCGGCCCTTGCGGTGCACGGTTCCGATCGGGTGGATCGGCGGCAGGTACACCACGGTGAAGCCCATGGCAGCGATCCGGGGCAGCGCCGCCGCGGCGGTGGCGAAGGTGCCGTGGACCGCGCGGCCGTCGGCGTCCCAACCGCCGGTGGATCGGGGGAACATCTCGTACCAGGCGCTGCACCGGGCCATCGGGCGGTCCGCCCAGACGCCGTATTGCTGGCCGCGGGTGACCAGCTCGCGCAGCGGGTAACGGTCGAGCAGTTCGGTCACCAGGTGGGACAGCGCCGGTGCGGCGCGGGTCAGCGGATCACCGGGCCGGCGCAACTGCTCGGCGGCCTCCAGCAGCGGAGCGCGGTCGGCGCGTGGCACCCCGGTGGCTGCCCGGTCCAGCAGGTCCGCGCCGACCAGCAGATCGTTGTGGAGATCTTCCTCACCCTGGCCGGCCTCCAATTTGGCCGACACCGCATGCCGCCAGGAGGTGATGGGATCGCCCCAGCCGTCCACCCGGAACACCCACAGGCCGACCCGGTCCGGGGTGAACTGGGCGTGGAACACATCTGGGGTACGGCCCAGTTCCATCCGGTACTGCGCGGGCTTGACCCCTTTGCCGGGCAGGGAGGCCGATTCGGATGCGGTGGACGTCATCGGCCGCACCGCGGCGTGGCCCACCTGCGGGTAGGCCGGGCCGAGATAACGCACCACCAGGGTCGCGGCCACCGCCTCGTGGCCTTCGCGCCACACCGTCGCGCAGACCGGCACCATTTCGCCGACAACGGCTTTGGCCGGGTAGATCCCGCCGGAGACCACCGGGGCGACCTCGTCGACCTCGATACGACCCGGCACGCGAGACCCCAATCAACTCAAGCTCGATCCGAACCCGGATGACGCCCAACATCGTCGGTTCACACCGTAGTCGGCCGTGACGTCGGCCGAACCGAAACCGCGGTGGCCGTGACGTCGGCCGAACCCCGACCCCGGTGGCCGCCGGAAGGCGGGGCCGCCGAAAGCTCAGTAAGGTCATCGAAGTGAAAGCTCTCCGCCGGTTCACCGTTCGTGCGCACCTCCCGGACCGGATCGCGGCTCTGGGCCCGTTGTCGACGAACCTGCGGTGGTCCTGGGACCGCGCCACCCAGGACCTGTTCGCCAGCATCGACCCGCAGTTGTGGGCCCGCATCGGGCGCGACCCGGTAGCGCTGCTCGGCGAGGTCAGTCCGGCGAGGTTGGACGCGCTGAGCGCCGACGGTGAGTTCACCGAACGGCTGGACCGGATCGCCGCCGACCTCGAGGAGTACCTGCGCCGGCCGCTGTGGTTCCAGGAGTTGCAGGGCAACGGCGAGGCCGTGCTGCCCACCGGCATCGGGTACTTCTCGATGGAGTTCGGGGTGGCCGAGGTGCTGCCGATCTACTCCGGCGGTCTGGGCATCCTGGCCGGCGATCACCTCAAGGCGGCCTCGGATCTGGGTCTGCCGCTGATCGGGGTGGGCCTGAACTACCGGTCCGGCTACTTCCGCCAGTCGCTGACGGCCGAGGGTTGGCAGCACGAGAACTATCCGGCGCTGGATCCGCAGGGACAGCCGCTTCGCCTGCTCGCTCACCCCGACGGCGGCCCGGTGCTGGTCGAACTGGCCATGCCCGAGTCGCGGACGCTGCGGGCCAGGGTCTGGATCGCGCAGGTGGGCCGAATTCCGTTGCTGCTGTTGGACTCCGACATCCCGGAGAACGACCACGACCTGCGCCACGTCACCAACCGGCTTTACGGTGGGGACCAGGAGCACCGCATCAAGCAGGAGTTGCTGCTCGGCGTCGGTGGGATGCGGGCCATCCGCGCCTTCACCGCCATCGAGGGTCACCCGATGCCGGACGTATTCCACATGAACGAAGGCCACGCCGGCTTCCTCGGTCTGGAACGGATCCGGGAACTGATGGTCAGCGACGGCCTGGACTTCGAGACCGCCCTGGCCGTGGTCCGGGCCAGCACGGTGTTCACCACCCACACCCCGGTACCGGCCGGCATCGACAGGTTTCCCCGCGATATGGTCGCGCGGTACTTCAGCGACGACACCGGTCTGGTGTCCGGGGTGCCGGTGGCGCGGGTGCTGGGATTCGGCGCCGAAGCCGATCCGGACAAGTTCAACATGGCCCACATGGGGCTGCGCCTGGCGCAGCGCTCCAATGGCGTCTCCCAACTGCACGGTCGGGTCAGCCGGGCGATGTTCAGCGAACTCTGGCCGGGCTTCGACGCGGGCGAGGTGCCGATCGGTTCGATCACCAACGGGGTACACGGACCGACCTGGGCGGCTCCGGAATGGCTGGACCTCGGCCGGGACCTGGCCGGTTCGGAGGAGGCGCTGCGCGAACCCGCGGTCTGGGAGCGGCTGCAGCAGGTGGACAGCGGCCACCTGTGGTGGATCCGCTGTCAGCTGCGCGCCAAGCTCGTCGAGGACGTCCGCCGCAGGCTGCGTAAGTCCTTGCTTGAGCGCGGTGCGATTGAGGCCGAATTAGGTTGGATCGCAGACGCTTTCGATCCCGGTGTGCTGACCGTCGGGTTCGCCCGCCGGGTGCCGACCTACAAGCGGCTGACGCTGATGCTGCGGGACTCGGAGCGACTGGAGGCCCTGCTGCTCGACGAGAACAGGCCGGTGCAGCTGATCGTGGCGGGCAAGTCCCACCCCGCCGACGACGCCGGCAAGGCGCTGATTCAGCAGATCGTCCGCTTCGCCGACCGTCCCGAGGTGCGCCACCGGATCGCCTTCCTGCCGGACTACGACATCTCGATGGCCCGGCTGCTGTACTGGGGTTGCGATGTGTGGCTGAACAATCCGTTGCGGCCGCTGGAGGCCTGCGGCACCTCCGGGATGAAGAGCGCGCTCAACGGCGGGCTGAACCTGTCGATCCGGGACGGCTGGTGGGACGAGTGGTTCGACGGTGAGAACGGGTGGGAGATCCCCAGCGCCGAGGTGGTCAGCGACGAACGCCGCGACGATCTGGAATCGGCCGCGCTGTATGAGCTGCTGGCAAAGTCGGTGGCGCCGACGTTCTACGACCGTGACCACAACGGGGTGCCGGGCCGGTGGGTCGAGATGGTCCGGCACACGCTGCAGTCGCTGGGACCCAAGGTGCTGGCCTCCCGGATGGTGCGGGACTACACCGAGCAGTACTACGTGCCGGCCGCGGCGTCGCTGCGGCGGACCGTCGAGTCGGTCGAGGGTCTGCCGTTCGGCCGGGCCCGGGAACTGTCGGCCTACCGCCAGCGGGTCATCGAGGCGTGGCCGCATGTGCACATCCCCGACGTCGACAGCACCGGCCTGCCCGACACCCCCCTGCTCGGTTCGCAGCTGACCCTCACGGCCACGGTCATCCTGGCTGGTCTGCGACCCGAGGAGGTGTCGGTCCAGGCGGTGCTGGGCCGGGTCGACTCGACCGACACCCTGCAGGACCCGGAGTACATCGAGATGGCCTACACCGGTCCGGGCGAGGGCGGTACCGAGTGCTTCTCGGCCACTACCCCGCTGCCGCAGGCCGGTTCGATGGGCTATACCGCCCGGGTGCTGCCGCGCCACCCCCTGCTGGCCGGTGCAGCCGAATTGGGCCTGGTGAAACTGGCTGCCGACGTCGATCAGGGGGACGCCGAGCCACCCGCCGACACGCACCTGTAGGTTGCCATTGAGTGCTTGTGCGGGGGTGTGTCGGAGGTGTCGATGGTGCCGTGGGCAAAGTGTGGGGCCGCTGTCGTAGCGGCTGTCGGCGCAGTCGTGACCGCAATTCCGGCGGGGGCTGAACCCGTACCGCCGGCGCCCGGCCCGGCTGCTCCCGCCCCGCCGGCTCCCGGCCCGGCCGCTCCCGCCCCGCCGGCTCCCGGCCCGGCCGCACCCGTCCCGCCGGCTCCCGCCCCGGCCGCACCGGCGCCGGCGGCACCGGCCGATCCCGCCATCGTGCCTGCGGCGGTCACCGACCCCGGTGCCCCGCCCCCGCCGACTGCGGCGGTCAACGCGGCGGTGGTGTCGGCGGCACCGGTCCGCACCACGACACCCGACGGCTGGACCATGGCGCTGTCGGCCAAGGATGAGACGCAGGCCCCGATCGCGCCGCTGACCACCGCGATCTCCACCCGCGAGTACGAGGTAGGCGGGGTGTTCAACGGCGAGCTCACCGGCGGGGACGGCACCCCGTCCGGGGTGTTCGAGGTCGGCTACCAGATCGGCTGCGGGATCGACATGAGCACCTCAAACGGAGTGTCGATGACCGGAACGGCCGGGGTGAGTCCGTCCGTCCAGTTCCTCGGCATCGACGCCAGCACGCTGCCGGTCGACGGAATCCTGCCGGGCATCGGTGCGAACTTCGCCGGCGGCCTCACCGTCGGCCTCAAACCCGGGTTCGTCAACACCGTCCCGGTGACCAAGAAGAGGTTCGAGTCCACCGAGCCATGGGTGGCGATCACCGGGTTCCGGATCAAGATCGACGGCTGCGTGGGGGAGTCGTTCATCCGCTCGTACGCGATTCTGACCAAGTCCGACGACGCCGGCGATGCGATCCTGTCCTGGTACGGCACCACCAAAGCGGTCTGAGCCGGTTACTCCAGCAGCACCAGCAGGGCCACCAGCGCACCGGCGGCACAAAAGACCAGCGCCGAACCGAACACGAAGCCGCCCCCGCGGGTGCGCAGGATGGCGAACCCGAGGCGGGTTTCCCGCAGGTACCTGCGTCGGGAGAGTGCGGCGAGCGCACACACCGCCCCGGCGTAGATGAACGAAATACCCAGTGCACCAGTGATATCGGCGTGCACGAGCAGGATGAGCGTCACAGCCAACACCCCACCCAGTCCAGCCAGGGTCATCGAGCGTTGGAGGTGATTGCGTTCGAACGGATACTGCTGTCCCCACAGCTTGCCTGCCCCGGTGTTCCTCTGCACCGGACTCAGCCCCGCGGCGTCAGGATGAGGATGACGACGCCCACTCCCACCAGAACGATGGCCGCGGTGCCCAGCAGTGGGGGACCGAACCCGGGCAACGGCAGGCGCTGCCGCAAGGCCCGCTCGGTGATCCACCAGCGCCATACACCCAGGCCGCAGGCACCGAAGGCGACCACCACCAGGACCAGCGCGATGACCTGGCTGTCGAACCGCGGGTTCTCTAGGAAGAGGCGGTCGATGGCCACCGCCCCGGCCAGCAGTGTCACCGCCAGTCGCAGCCAGGCCAGATAGGTGCGCTCATTGGCCAGGGTGTAGAGCGGATCGGGTTCCCGGCCCACATCGAAAACACCGGCGGGACGGCGTGATCCGCCCTCGGCGGCGCCGTCGAAGTCCATCACCTCGTTGTCGGCCACGCTACGGGAAGCGCTTGAAGCAACGGTCGGCGTCACCGAGCACGCCGACCCGGAAGGCGTCGATCCGGGAGAACCCGGCCGGCACCGTCTCGCCGTTGACGTCGCCCGCGGCCAGGCCGTTGGTCAGCAGACCCGACACCGCCTCGTCGATGTCTCCGGCAGTCAGCGCCACCGTATTGCCGTCCGGGGTGGTGACCGTGGTCGACAGCGTCGTCGTCGCCGCCCCGGTCAGGCAGGCGGTCCGCAAACCGGCCTCGGCAGTGTCCAGGCTCAGGCCCCGCTCATGCTGCAGGGCCACCATGTACCGGGAGATCAGAGCCGAGTAGGCGGTGTTGTCCCCTTGCAGGGCCGGGCCCATGGTTTCCTCGAATCCCTCGGTGGGAGTTCCGAGTTCCTGCAGGGCCGGCAGGTCGGCGGCGATGGTGTTCGTCGCCGGGCAGAACGACACCGGGGGGCTGGGCCGGGCGTCGGGGCACGACCCGGCCGCGGCGGCGTCGAAGCTCACCGTCGGCGGAGTTGCGGTCGGGTACAGCATTGCCATCGCGTCGAGCAGGGCTTTCACCGACTTCTCGGTGACCGGCAGTTCGCCGGTCTGGTCGGAGGGCAGGTCCACCGGCAAGTCCCCGCGGCGCTCCTTGATCTCCTTGAGCGTGATCGCCGCGCAGGCGGCCGCGCCGTCGGTGAACCCGAACTGGAACGCCGAGATCCGTTCGAACGCCGACCCGTGCTCGTCGCCGAGGCTGTAGACCTCGTCCTCGCTGAGCACCGGGTCGCGGAACGAGATCATCGCCGCCAGCAGGTTGTTCAGGCCGTCACCGGTGTTGAGGGTGAACCGCGGGGACTTGCCTTCGGCCACCCACCGCAGGTACACCCCGGAGAAGCAGTCGGCCTGTTGCTCGGCGACCAGGGTGGGCACCCCGCGCGGGTTGAGGCCGGCCATCTTCTGGATGGCGTGGCCGTACTCGTGGGCCAGGACCATCGTGATGGCCATGTCGCCGAAGGCATTTCGCAGAGCGGGCATCAGCACGGTGCGGTCCCAGCCGATCGAACTGTCACTTTCGCAGAAGCCCGCGTTGACCAGTCCCTCGGTGGTCTCCCCGCAGAAGGTGCCGTCGTAGGCGTCGGAGTCCCACGAGACCAACTCGCTGACCGGGGTCAGTTCCCCGTCGAACACGTCGGGGTAGGCGAACTTCCAGAACTCCTCGAGGTCGCTGACCGACTGGCCGGCCAGGATGTCGACCTCGCTTCCGTCGGTATCGGTCACCTCGCGCGACTCGGGTTTGGCGTCCGGACGTAATCCGGTGGGGCCTTCGACGGCCTCCAGTCCGCCCACCTTGAACGGGTCTGCGTAGACCGAGACGGGTCGGCCGGAGATGGCGCCGCCGCAGGCGGTCAGGGTGACCCCGGCGGTCACCGCGGCGGTCGCCGCGCCGAGCAGACGGGGCAGCGTGCGGGGCCGGCGCATGCTCACCACAATAGTTCGCCGGTCAGATGTTCTCCTCAGTCCGCCGGGGTGCGCAGCCGCCGCAGCGCATCTTTGACCAGCGCCGGGTCGGTGGTCGTCCAAAACGGCGGCAGCGAAGCTCGCAGGTAGCCGCCGTACCGGGCGGTTGCCAGCCGGGAGTCCAGCACCGCCACCACCCCGCGATCATCGGCGCGGCGCAGCAGCCGGCCGGCGCCCTGGGCCAGCAGCAGCGCCGCGTGGCCGGCGGCCACCGTCATGAACCCGTTGCCGCCGCGGGCCGCCACCGCCCGCTGGCGCGCCGCCAGCAGCGGGTCGTCCGGGCGGGGGAACGGGATGCGGTCGATGATCACCAGGGAACACGACGGGCCGGGGACGTCCACTCCCTGCCACAGGGTCAGGGTGCCGAACAGCGACGTGCGCGGGTCAGCGGCGAACTTCTCGACCAGCGCCGCCATGCCGTCGTCGCCCTGACACAGCACCGGGGTGTCCAGCCGCTCGGCCATCGCCTCGGCGGCCGCGCGGGCCGCCCGCATCGAGGAGAACAACCCCAGGGTGCGGCCGTCGCAGGCCTGTATCAACTCGGCGATCTCCTCGAGTTGGGCACCGAGTTGGGCACCGCCCACCCCGTCCCGGCCGGGCGGGGGCAGATGCGCGGCGATGTAGAGGATCCCGGCCTTGGCATGGTCGAACGGGGAGCCGACGTCCAGGCCGGACCATGTCGGGGCGTCGGGGCTGTGCTCGGCCGACAGCCCCCAGGCGCGGGCCATCGCGTCGAACGAGCCGCCGACGGTCAGGGTGGCCGAGGTGAGCACCGCGGTAGCGGTGCCGAACACCGACTCAGCCAGCAGGCCGGCCACCGACAGCGGCGCCACCCGCAGCACCGGACGCGTTGTTCCGGCCCCCGATGTCGCCGGCCGGGCGGCTCCGGCCCCCGCGCCCCGCTGCTCTTCGTGTTCAAGCCACACCACATCGGTGCGGTCCGGGATGGCCGGGCCGAACGACTCCAGCACCCGGGCGGCCGTGTCGGCGATTTCGGTCAGCGCGGCGATCGCCTCGGCGCGGGCGGCGGCGGCCTGCGGGTCGGCCGGTTTGGGGTCGATGGCGGCGCGGACGGCGGCGGCAGCGTCACGCAGGGCGGTCAGGTAGGTGCCCAGTTCGGCGTCCAGGAAGTCGATGCGCCCGGGTTGGGCGTCGTGGATGGCCGCGGTGAAGGTGACCACCGCGGTCTCCAGTCGCTGGGCCAGTTCCGGTTCGACCAGGCGGGCGGCGCGGCGCACCGTCACGCCCAGAGGCCCGGCGGTGAGCTCACCGGTGGCCACCGACGTCACCCGATCGGTCAGTTCGTGGGCCTCGTCGATCACCAGGAAGTCGTGCTCGGGCAGCACGCTCGCCTCGGCGATCGCGTCGATGGCCAGCAGCGCGTGATTGGTCACCACGATGTCGGACTGGGCGGCCTGGGCGCGGGCCTTCTCGGCGAAGCAGTCCACCCCGTACGGGCAGCGGGTGGCGCCCAGGCATTCCCGCGCCGAGACGCTGACCTGCGACCAGGACCGCTCCGCAACACCGGGGCGCAGTTCGTCGCGGTCTCCGGTCTCGGTCTCGCCGGCCCACTGGGTCAGGCGCGCGACGTCGCGGCCGATCGCGCTGACGGCGGCGGCGGTGGGCAGCAGCGCAGCGACCGGGGAATCGAGTTCAGCGAACAGCTCCTCCTGCGGCGGCTCCTCGTCGGCCGGCCCACCGTTGATCTTGTTGAGGCACAGATAGTTTCGGCGGCCTTTCAGCAATGCGAAGGTGGGCCGCCGGGGCAGTGCGTCGGCCACTGCGTCGACGAGTCGGGGCAGGTCGCGGTCGACGAGTTGGCGTTGCAGGGCGATCGTCGCGGTGGACACCACCACCGGCGCGTCATCGGTGATCGCGCGGGCGATCGCCGGCACCAGGTAGGCCAGCGACTTGCCGGTGCCGGTGCCGGCCTGCACCGCCAGATGTTCGCCGGTGGCGAACGCCTGGGCCACCGCCTGGGCCATCTGGACCTGACCCGGGCGCTGCACGCCGCCGAGTGCGGTGACCGCCGTGGCCAGCAGTTCGTCGACGGGGGGTATCTCGGTCACGCGGGTATCTCGGTCACGGGGCGCCGAGGGCTCGGGTGGGGATGGCCGGTTCGCCGCGGGACAGCGCCAGACCCTCCCAGGGCAGGCTGCGCAGTCCGTCGGCCACCCGCGCGCGGGCGGAATCCAGATCGGGCTGCCCGAGCAGGTCACCGCCGCGCATCAAGGGCACGGTGAGCATCCGGGCGGGTTCGTCGATCTGCGGCGGCGACCCGACCGGGAACACCAGTTCCTCGACCACCGTCCCGGTCGGCCGGCTGATCCGCATCGCCGCCTTGTGGCGGGCGTGGGACTGCTTGTGCGGGCTGCGTTTCTGCACCGGCAGGCCGTCGACCTCGACCAGTTTGTAGACCATGCCGGCCGTGGGCGCGCCCGAACCGGTGACCACCGAGGTGCCGACCCCGTAGCTGTCGACGGGTTCGGCACGCAGGGCGGCGATGGCGTACTCGTCGAGGTCGCCGGACACCACGATCCGGGTGTTCACCGCACCGAGGGCGTCGAGTTGGTCGCGGGCCTGCCGGGCCAGCACCCCGAGGTCACCGGAGTCGATCCGGACGGCGCCGAGGTCGGGTCCGGCGACCGCGATGGCGTTGTCCACCCCGCGGCGCACGTCGTAGGTGTCGACCAGCAGGGTGGTGGCGGTGCCCAGTGCGGCGACCTGGGCGGCGAACGCGGCCCGTTCCCAGTCGTCGGTGGTCCCCTCGGCGACGGTGTGCAGCAGGGTGAAGGCGTGCGCGGAGGTGCCCAGCGCCGGGATTCGGTACCGGTGGGCCGCCGCGAGGTTGGAGGTCCCGGCGAAGCCGGCCAGATAGGCGGCCCGCGCCGCGGCGATCGCCGCCTGCTCGTGGGTGCGACGCGACCCCATCTCGATCAGCGGCCGGCCGCCGGCGGCGCTGACCATCCGGGCGGCCGCCGAGGCCACCGCGGAGTCGTGGTTGAGGACCGACAGCACCAGGGTCTCCAGCACCACGCACTCGGCGAAGGTTCCGGTGACCGACAGCACCGGGGAACCGGGGAAAAACAGTTCGCCCTCGGCGTAGCCGTCGATGTCGCCGCCGAAGGCGAACCCGCTCAGGTAGTCCAGCGTCGCGGGGTCGAGGAACTCCGCGACGGTGGCCAGCGCGGCATCGTCGAAGGTGAACTCGCCCAACGCTTCCAGGACTCTGCCGGTGCCGGCCAGCACCCCGTAGCGGCGGCCGTCGGGAAGCCGGCGGGCGAACACTTCGAAGGTGCTGCGCCGGGCGGCCGTGCCGTCCCGCAGCGCCGCGGCGACCATGGTCAACTCGTACTTGTCGGTCAGCAGCGCCGACGGGACAACCCCGCTCACATGCCAAACCGTATCGGCTTGCCGGAGCGGGAGTGGCTTTTGCCAGTGGCTCGCTATTCTTGTCCCATGGGCGCCCCAGCAGCACCGACCCGCCCCGGGACCAGCGGGGTACGACAGACCGACATCGTCGAGGCCACTGACGCTCCCTGGGTCACCATCGTCTGGGACGATCCGGTGAACCTGATGAACTATGTGACCTACGTCTTCCAGAAGCTCTTCGGCTACAGCGAACCGCACGCCACCAAGCTCATGCTGCAGGTTCACAACGACGGCAAAGCGGTGGTCTCGGCCGGCAGCCGGGAGGCGATGGAGGTCGACGTGACCAAACTGCACGCCGCCGGTCTGTGGGCGACGATGCAGCAGGACCGCTGAGGCGTGCGGAAGTGGCGGCGGGTGGACACCGCCGACGGACCCCGGTTCGTCTCCGCGCTGGATCCCCACGAGGTGACGTTGCTGACGGCCATGGCGACCTCGGTGCAGGAGATGCTCGACGAGCGCCAGTCCGCCGCCCCGTCGGACCCGCTCGAGCAGCTCACCGGGATCCGTACCGGCAACCCCGAGCCGCCGCAGGACGGGACGATGCGGCGACTGCTGCCCGACTTCGTCCGGGACCGAGTCGCTGACGACGATTCCAACAGTGCGCTGCGCAGCCTGCACGAGCCGCAGATCATCGACGCCAAAATCGCTGCCGCGCAACGGCTTGTCGAGACGCTGCCGGCCGACGGCGGCCGGTTGGAGTTGACCGAGGACGACGCCAACGCCTGGGTTTCCGCGATCAACGACTTCCGCCTGGCGTTGGGCACCATCCTGGGCGTCGGGCCCGATATGCCCGACCGCCTGCCCAACGGGCATCCGATGGCCGCCCACCTCAACGTCTATCAGTGGCTGACGGTGCTGCAGGAGTACCTCGTTCTGGGGTTGATGGGCAAGCCCATCCGATGACCGGGGCGATCACCGACGTGGGCGGCATCCTCGTCGGTCATCACCATCGCTGCGACCCCGACGCCACCGTGGGTGCCAAGGACCGACCCGGGGCCGGATGGGCCTGCGGGACAACGGTTGTGCTGGCCCCGCCGGGCACAGTCGGGGCGGTCGACGTGCGGGGCGGGGCCCCCGGGAGTCGGGAGACCGATCTGCTCGACCCGTCCGGCACCGTCCGCCACGTCGACGCCGTCGTGCTCACCGGAGGTAGCGCCTTCGGGCTGGCCGCCGCCGACGGGGTGATGGCCTGGCTGGAGGAGCAGGGCCGCGGGGTCGCCATGACCGGCGGGACGGTGCCGATCGTGCCGGCGGCCGTGATCTTCGACCTGCCCGTCGGGGCGTGGGAGGCGCGGCCCACCGCGCAGTTCGGGTATGCGGCGGTGGCTGCATCCGGCGCCGAGGTGGCCCTCGGCAGCGTCGGCGCCGGCGTCGGTGCCCGCGCCGGCGTGCTCAAGGGTGGGGTGGGCACCGCCTCGACGGTCCTGGAATCGGGCGTCACGGTCGGTGCGCTGGTGGTGGTCAACTCCGCCGGCGACGTCGTCGACCCCGGCACCGGACTGCCGTGGCTGCCAGAGTTGGCGACCGCATTCGGGTTGTCCGCGCCGCCGCCTGAGCACGTCGCCGCCTACGCCGCCGTGCACCGGGAACTCAGTCCGCTCAACACCACGATCGCGGTGATCGCCACCGACGCGGCTTTGGGTCCGGCGGGCTGCCGGCGCGTCGCCGTCGCCGCCCACGACGGACTGGCGTTAGCGATCCGGCCGGTGCACACCCCCCTCGACGGTGACGCGGTGTTCGTCCTGGCCACCGGCGCGATGCAGGTGGAACCCGCCCCTGACACCCCGACGGCGATGCTGCCGGAGACCGCGCTGATAACCGCGGTGGGGATCGCGGCGGCGGACTGTCTAGCCCGGGCGGTGATCGCCGGGGTGCTCGCGGCCGAACCCGTGGCGGGGATCCCGACGTATCGGCAGATGCTGGGTGGTGAGTTGTGAGTGCACCGTCGCGCACCGTCGCGCACCGACTCTGCGCCCAGATCGTGGTTTTCGCCCGCTGGCGCGATCTGTGCGCAGGCTCGATGAGGGTGCGACCGGCTAACCTGTGGCTATGACGGGTCTGTCCCCTTGGGAGAAGGGGAAGAGCGAGAGCGCCCCGCCCACCAAGTGGCCGGGATGGAAGGTCGGCGGCGCGACGATCCTGACGTTCGTCGCACTGCTCTACATCATCGAGATCCTCGACCAGTTGAGCGGGCACAGGCTCGACCGCAACGGCATCCGGCCGCTGGAGACCGACGGCCTCAAAGGCATCCTCTTTTCGCCCTTCCTGCACGCCGACTGGGGGCACCTGCTGGCCAACACCGGTCCGGCACTGGTGCTCGGGTTCCTGGTGACGCTGACCGGGATCGGCCGGTTCATCGCGGCGACGGCGATCATCTGGATCGTCGGCGGCCTGGGCACCTGGTTGCTCGGCGACCTCGACGGCTGCCCGTTGCAGACCAACCACATCGGCGCCTCCGGTCTGGTGTTCGGCTGGCTGGGGTTCCTGCTGGTGTTCGGCTGGCTGAGCCGGCACCTGTGGTGGATCGGCATCAGCCTGGTGGTGCTGTTCGTCTACGGCGGCATCCTGTGGGGCGCGGTGCCCTCGATCAGCGGGTGCGGCGGGGTGTCCTGGCAGGGCCACCTCACCGGCGCGCTGGCCGGGGTGCTGGCGGCCTACGTGCTCTCGCGCCAGGAGCGCGACGCCCGCAAACAGGCCAAGGCGGCGCCCGGGTTGCCGGGGCAGTTCGGGTGAGTGACCGCGACGCAGCGATCGGGATCTTCGACTCCGGCGTCGGCGGCCTGACGGTCGCGCGGTCGATCATCGACCAGTTGCCCGACGAGGACATCATCTACGTCGGCGACACCGCCAACGGGCCGTATGGTCCGCTGACCCTTCCGGAGGTCCGCACCCACGCCCTGGCCATCGGGGACGACCTGGTCGGCCGCGGGGTCAAGGCGCTGGTGATCGCCTGCAACACCGCCTCGGCGGCCTGCCTGCGCGACGCCCGGGAACGCTACGACGTGCCGGTCGTCGAGGTCATCCTGCCCGCGGTCCGGCGCGCGGTGGCCACCACCCGATCGGGGCGCATCGGCGTCATCGGCACCGAGGCCACCGTCGCCTCCGGCGCCTATCAGGACGCCTTCGCCGCCGCCCACGGCGTCGAGGTCGCCGCCGTGGCCTGCCCCCGGTTCGTCGACTTCGTCGAGCGCGGCGTGACCAGCGGCCGGCAGGTGCTGGGCCTGGCGGAGGGCTACCTGGAGCCGTTGCAGCGCGCCGAGGTGGACACCCTGGTGCTGGGCTGCACCCACTACCCGTTGCTGTCCGGGGTGATCCAACTGGTGATGGGGGATTCGGTGACGCTGGTGTCCAGCGCCGAGGAGACCGCCAAGGATCTGCTGCGGGTGCTCACCGAGTTGGATCTGCTCCGCCCGCACCCGGACCAACCGTCGGCGGCCACCCGGGTGTTCGAGGCCACCGGCGACCCGGACGCGTTCACCACACTGGCGGCCCGGTTCCTGGGGCCGGTCATCACCGGCGTCGGGACGCCGAGCCGGTTCGGGTAACCGGCCGCCCCGCGAAACCGCCCCGGATACAACCCCCCAGAAAGCACCAACTTCCCCACCAGTCACGTGGCAAGCTGGCATGGTGCGCATCACGGTCCTGGGATGCTCCGGCAGTGCAGTCGGGCCGGATTCGCCCGCGTCCGGATACCTGCTGACCGCCCCGGACACCCCGCCGCTGGTCCTGGACTTCGGTGGCGGAGTGCTGGGGGCGTTGCAACGCTACGCCGATCCCAACAAGGTGCACGTGCTGCTGTCCCATCTGCACGCCGACCACTGCCTGGACTTGCCCGGCCTGTTCGTGTGGCGGCGCTACCACCCCATCCCAGCCGCCGAGAAGGGTCTGATGTTCGGCCCGAGTGACACCTGGACACGACTGGCGGCGGCGTCGTCGCCGCTGGGCGGTGACCTCGACGACTTCACCGACATCTTCGAGGTCCAGCCGTGGGTGGACGGCGAGGCGGTCCAGATCGGCTCGCTCAGCGTGCTGCCGCGACTGGTCTCCCATCCCACCGAGTCCTACGGCCTGCGGATCACCGACGCCACCGGCGCGACGCTGGTCTACAGCGGCGACACCGGCGCGTGCGAGTCACTGGCCGAACTCGCCGAGGGGGCCGATGTGTTCCTGTGCGAGGCCTCCTGGACCGACTCCCCGGACCGGCCCCCGCACCTGCACCTGTCGGGTACCGAGGCCGGCCGGATCGCCAAGCGGGCCGGTGTGGGTGAACTTCTGCTGACCCACATCCCGCCGTGGACGTCGCGCGAGGACGTCATCAGCGAGGCCAAGGCCGAGTTCGACGGGCCGATGCACGCCGTGGTGCCGGGCGAGGTGATTGAGGTCCGCCGGGCCTGACGTGGCGCCGGCACTCTGCTGCCGGGGTGACACCGGCCCGCCGAGGTGTAACGGAGGTGTATCGTGTGTGTATGTCGCGGACCAATATTGACCTCGACGATGCACTGGTGGCAGAGGTGATGCGGCGCTACGGCGTCAGCACCAAGAAAGATGCGGTTGACCTGGCCCTGCGTCGACTCGTCGGGGTCCCCCTGAGTCGCGACTTTCTCCTGAGTCTGGAGGGTGTCGGGTGGGAAGGGAGCCTTGACGACATCCGGCGACTGCGCCCCGCCGAACTTCCGTGATCCTGATCGACACCTCGGCCTGGATCGAATATTTCCGCGCCACCGGGTCGGCTGCGGCCGTCGAAGTGCGCCGACTGCTGTCGACTGAGCAGGATCGGGTCGTGATGTGTGAGCCGATCGCGATGGAGATCCTCGCGGGCGCCATCGACGATGACCGGCATGCCAAACTCGAGCGGCTGGTCAATGGGCTGCCGTCGTTGAGGATTGACGACTCCATCGACTTCCGGAGTGCTGCGACGATCTATCGGACGGCGCGTCAAGCCGGCCAGACCTTTCGGAGCATCAACGATTGCCTGATTGCCGCCGTGGCAATACGGCACGGCGCCAGCATTGTTCACCGCGACGCCGACTTCGAGGCCATCGCGGCGATCACCGGCGTCGAGGCGCGATCGTTGCGCTGAGTGTTTTTGCCAGAGGCGCCGGCGCGGGAGCCATCGGCTGGGACTGCGCTCCCCGCGGCTATGGTTCCCGTGTGACTGCACGACAAGACGGCCGGCGCGACGACGAGTTGCGGCCGATAAAGATCACCCGCGGTTTCACCTCGCATCCGGCCGGTTCGGTGCTGGTCGAATTCGGGGAGACCCGGGTGATGTGCACGGCCAGCGTGACCGAGGGGGTGCCGCGCTGGCGCAAGGGTTCCGGACTGGGTTGGCTGACCGCCGAGTACGCGATGCTGCCGTCGGCGACCCACACCCGCTCGGACCGCGAGTCGGTCAAGGGGCGCGTCGGAGGGCGCACCCATGAGATCAGCCGGTTGATCGGCCGTTCGCTGCGGGCGTGCATCGACCTGGCGGCGCTGGGGGAGAACACCATTGCCGTGGACTGCGATGTGCTGCAGGCCGACGGCGGCACCCGGACCGCGGCAATCACCGGCGCCTATGTGGCTCTGGCCGACGCCGTGACCTACCTGGCCGCCGCCGGCAAGCTGTCCGACCCCAAGCCGCTGTCGTGTGCGATCGCCGCCGTCAGTGTGGGGGTGGTCGACGGCCGGGTGCGGGTGGATCTGCCCTACGAGGAGGACGCCCGCGCGGAGGTTGACATGAACATCGTCGCCACCGACACCGGAACGCTGGTCGAGGTGCAGGGCACCGGGGAGGGGGCGACGTTCCCGCGCTCGACCCTGGACAGAATGCTCGACGCAGCCGTGGAGGCCTGCGACACCTTGTTCGCCGCGCAACGGGAGGCGCTGGCGTTGCCGTATCCCGGTGAGTTGCCGAAAGGCCCGCCGTCGAAGAAGGCGTTCGGGAGCTAGTTGCTCGATGGCTCAGCTGTTGGTCGCCAGCCGTAACCGCAAGAAGCTGGCCGAGTTGCACCGGGTGCTCGACGCCGCCGGGGTGACCGGGCTGGAGTTGCTGACCCTCGACGATGTTGCGCCGTTCGAGGAGGCGCCGGAGACCGGGGCGACGTTCGAGGAGAACGCGATCGCCAAGGCCCGGGATGCGTTCACCGCGACGGGGATTGCGTCGATCGCTGACGACTCCGGGATCGCCGTCGATGCCTTGAACGGGATGCCCGGGGTGCTGTCGGCGCGCTGGGCCGGTGGTCACGGTGACGATGCCGGTAACTACCGGCTACTGCTGGCCCAGATGGGTGATGTGCCCGATGGGCGCCGGGGTGCGGCGTTCGTCTCGGCGTGCGCGCTGGTGACCGGCCCGGGCGTCGACGACGTGGTCGTGGTGCGCGGCGAGTGGCCCGGGGTGATCGCCCGGGAACCCTTGGGGGAGGGTGGCTTCGGCTACGACCCGGTGTTCATCCCGGAGGGGGAGACGCAGGGGGATGGCAGAAGTGCTGCGCAGTTGAGTGCGGCGGAAAAGGATGCGGTGTCGCATCGGGGGCGTGCACTGGGCTTGCTGGTGGCGGTCCTGCGGGCGCTGGCCGAAGCCTAGAACCAGCCCGAAACGCAGTGTGGGCCCGGACGTAATGCCCGGGCCCACACTGCTTTGCTGCTAGGCGTTGGTGCCCGGCGTGCCGTCGGTGGTGGTGCCGCCGCCGGACGAGTTGGCCGTCCCGCCCGCCCCGCCCAGGCCGCCGACCACGGCGCCGTCGCCGCCGTTGCCGCCGGTGGAGGGGTAATTGCCGGCGGTGACGGAGCCGCCGCCGTCGCCGCCGTTGCCGCCGGCCACGCCGGTGCCGCCGTCGCCGCCGTTCCCGCCCGTGGCGAAGACGGGGTCGGAGCCTGGCCCTATGGTGCGTTGCGACTGGGCGAACCCGCCGAAGCCGCCGTCGCCGCCGTTACCGGCGCCGGCTGAACTGCCGCCGTCGCCGCCGTTGCCCGCCTTGACTTTGCCGTTGAGGCTCAGCGCGAGCGCCCCGGCGCCGCCGTCGCCGCCGTCACCGGCGCCGAGGGCGTCACCGCCGTTGCCGCCGTTGCCGCCAGTGGCGCCGGATGAGGTGGTGATCCGGTCGTCGGCGCTGGCTATGCCGCCGTTGCCACCCTTGCCGCCGTTGCCGGTGCCGCCGGTTCCGCCGTTGCCGCCGTTGCCGCCGGTGGCATCAGCACCCTCGTTGATGATCGCGGCGGTGCCGGCGCCGCCGTTGCCGCCGTTGCCGCCGTTGATACCGCCGGCGCCACCTGCGCCGCCGTTGCCGCCCAGCGCATCGAGACCAGTTGCGTTGAACACCGTGTCGGAGAGCCCGTCGCCGCCGTCGCCGCCGTCGCCGCCGTTGCCGTTGGTCGAGGCGCCTCCTGCGCCGCCGTTGCCGGCGAAGCCGTCGCCGTCTTCGCCGTAGCCGTCGCCGCCTTTACCGCCCTTACCGCCGTTACCGTCGGTCGTGGCGCCGCCGTCGCCGCCGTTACCGGCCTGGCTGTTGTTGCCCTGCCCGAAGGTGGACGCGGCACCGCCTGCGCCGCCAGCGCCACCGTCGCCGGTGACGCCAGTGCCGCCCTTGCCGCCGTTTCCGGCGATGGCGTCGTCGGACGTACCCGTGGCATCGCCGCCCTTGCCGCCGTTACCGCCGGTGGCGCCTTGGGCGCCGGCATTGCCGCCGGCGCCGCCGGCCCCGCCCCGGGCGGTGGAGGTGTCCGAACGGGTGCTGGAACCGCCGTTGCCGCCGTTGCCGCCGCTGCCGAGGGCGCCGCCGTTGCCGCCGTTGCCGCCGACGCCGCCGCCGGCTTCGACGCCGTTGGCGCCGGCGCCGCCGTTGCCGCCGTTGCCCGCCGGCGCCAGGGCCGCGGCCCCATCGGTGCCCTTGGTGCCGTCGGTGCCGTTGGCCAGGCCGCCGACGCCGCCGGTGCCCCCGGCCGCCCCGACTGTCGCGGTTCCCGGTTCGCCGCCGTTGCCGGCGTTGCCGCCGTTGCGGTTGGTGACGCTGTTGCCGGCGAAGCCGTTCCCGCCGTCGCCGCCGTCGGCCGGCACTCCGGCGTTGCCGCCGCTGCCGCCGTTGCCGGCGTTGCCGCCGGTGGCCGACGTGGAGGCGCCGCCGTTGCCGCCGATACCGGCGACTCCGCCGGTTCCGCCGGTTCCGCCGTTGCCGCCGATGCCCGCCGGGGTGGTGCCGGTGGCATCGACGCCCTTGCCGCCGCGGCCACCGTTACCGGCATCACCGGCGCCGCCACCGGCGCCGCCGGTGCCGCCGTTGGTGGACACAGCGTTGCCGCCCTGTCCACCGCTGCCGCCGGTACCGCCAGCACCACCGGTGCCGCCGTTGCCGCCTCGTCCGGTCTGCTTGGTCGGGTCGGTGGAATTCCACCCGGCACCGCCGACGCCACCTTTACCGCCGGTTCCGCCGTCGCCGCCGTCGCCGGCGACCCCACCTACCGCGGTCGCGCTGCCGCCCGCACCGCCGTTACCGCCGCTGGCTCCGAGCTTGCCGGAGAGGCCGTCGACGCGGTTTGCGCCATCACCCGCAGCGCCAGGACCACTGAAGCCGCCGTTGCCGCCATTGCCGCCGTCTCCGGCGATGCCGCCGGTGACGTTGCCGCCCTTGCCGCCGGCACCGCCGTTACCGCCCTCGTTGTTCTGGCCGCCGAGGTTGCCGCCGTTGCCGCCGTTACCGCCGTCGCCGCCATTGCCGAAGGCGCCGGTGGTGCCGTTGGTGGACCCGGTTCCGCCGGTGCCCTCGACGCCGGCGTCGCCGCCGTTGCCGCCGTTGCCGCCGGGCCGGGCATCCGTGTTGACGAAGGTGCCGCTGGCGCCGTTGCCGCCGTTGGCGCCGGTGCCGCCGCTGCCGGCATTGCCGCCGTTGCCGCCGGCGCCCTGGGTACCGTCGGTTGCGCCCGCGCCGCCGGCCAGACCCTTGGCGCCGCCGTTGCCGCCGTTGCCGCCGTTGCCGCCGTTGCCGCCGCTGCCGCCGTCGCCGGTGATGGTCAGCGGCGAGCTGACGCCGTTGACGCCGGCCACACCGTTGCCGCCGTTTGCGCCGTTGCCGGCCGTGCCGCCGTTGCCGCCGTTGCCGCCGTTGCCGTTGGTGCCGCCGGTGGCGGTGCCGCCACCGGCGCCGGCTGCGCCGCCGTTACCGCCGCCACCGCCGTTGCCCGCGTTGCCGCCGTCACCGCCGGACTCGCCGTCGGCACCCGCGGTGAGGCCGGAGGCTCCGTTGAAGCCATTACCGCCGCGTCCACCGTCGGCGCCGTTACCGCCAGCGCCGCCGTTGCCGCCTACGGAGTCGGACCCGTCGGTGGCGCCGGTGCCGCCGGCAGCGCCGGTGCCGCCCCTGCCGCCCTTGCCGCCCGCGCCGCCGTCGAAGCCGTCGCTGCCGCTGGCACCGGCACTGCCGGCGTCCACACCGTTGGTGCCGGCGGTGCCCGCACCACCGGTACCGCCGTTGCCGGCGGTGCCTGCCGCCCCGCCGTCGCCGTCGGTGCCCGACGTCGCGGTGCCGCCGTTGCCGCCGGCGCCGGCGTTACCGCCATTGCCGGCGTCTCGACCCGCATTGCCACCGGCACTGCCGTTGCCGCCGTTTCCGCCGTCGCCGCCTGCGCCACCGACGCCGCCGTCACCGGCCGTGCCCGTGGTGGCCGCGCCGCCGTTGCCGCCGGCCCCGCCGGCGCCGCCGTCGGTGCCCAACTCGTCGGTCAGACCGTTCCGTCCGGCGCCGCCGGCGCCGCCCGTGCCGCCGTCGCCGCCGCTGATGGCTGCGCCGCCGTTACCGCCGGCACCTCCGTTGCCGCCCTGGACGATGGCGCCGACGAGTCCGGTGAACCCGGCGCCGCCATCGCCGCCGTTGCCGCCCTTGGCGGTATCGGTGCCATCGGTCCCGTCGGTGCCGTCGGTGCCGCCGGTCCCGCCGGCGCCTTTGAGTCCGCCAGTGCCGCCGTCGCCGCCGGTGCCGCCGTTGCCGCCGTCACCGCCCTTGCCGCCGTTGGGATTGTCGAAGTCGCCCGCCGCGCCGTCGCCGCCGTTACCCGCGAGGCCGGCGCCACCGCCGGTGCCGCCGTCGCCGCCGTCGCCGTTCGTGCCTGCGCTGCCGGAGCCCAGGGTGGTGCCCGCGTTGCCGCCGACGCCGCCCGCGCCACCGGCGCCGCCGTTACCGGCGTTGCCGCCGTTCTGGCCGGGATCGCCCGGGTTGGCGCCGTTGAGGCCGGGGATGCCGTCGCCGCCACTGCCACCGGCCCCGCCGTTGCCGGCGGCGCCGCCGTTGCCGCCGTCGCCGGAAGTCAGGCCGCCCTGGCCGCCCGCGCCGCCGTTACCGCCGGCGCCGCCGACCTTGCCGTCGGTGCCCGACCCGCCGGGGACACCGCCATTGAGGCCGGATTCGCCGACCGCACCGTTGCCGCCCTGGCCGCCGTCGCCGCCGTCGCCGACCGCGCCGCCGTTACCACCGGCGCCGCCGTCGCCGCCGGCCGCACCCAACTTGCCGTTGGGATCAGACGCCGCGTCATAGCCGGCCCCGCCGTCGCCGCCGTTGCCGCCCGTGGTGACCGGGGTTCCGTTGGCTCCCGCTGTGCCGTTGGTGCCGCCGGTGCCGCCGGCACCCTTGGTGCCGCCGGTTCCGCCGGTACCGGTGCCGCCGGGGTCGCCGCCGTTTCCACCGTTGCCGCCGTTCGGGGTGGTGGCATCTCCGGCTGCGCCGTCGCCGCCGTCACCGGGGGTGCCTGCGGCGCCGGCGCCACCGCCATTACCGCCGGAACCGTTGGTTCCCGCGCTGCCGGAACCCTGGGCCAAGCCGGCGTTACCGCCGGTGCCGCCCGCGCCGCCGTTACCGGCGGTGCCGCCGTTGCCGCCGTCGGTGCCCGCTTCGCCGGCGGCATCCCCGTCGGCGCCCCTGGCCCCGTCGCCGCCGTTGCCGCCGTCGCCGCCGTTTCCGGCATTGCCGCCGTTACCGCCGTTGCCCGAGGTGGCGCCGCCCTTGCCGCCGTTGCCGCCGTTGCCGCCAGCGCCACCGACCTTGCCGTCGGTGCCGAAGTCGCCCGGGTCGACGCCGTTGTCGCCCGACTGCCCGGCATTGGCGTCACCGCCGTCACCGCCGTCGCCGCCGTCGCCGATCCGGCCGCCGTCACCGCCGTCACCGCCGTTGCCGCCGGAGGTGCCGGCTTGCCCCTGCGGGTCTGTGCTCCAGTTATAGCCGGCCCCGCCATTGCCGCCGTTTCCGGCCGGTCCGGTGATCGGAGAGCTGTTGTTGCCTGCGGTGCCGTCGGTCCCGCCGGTGCCGCCGGCGCCCTTGGCCCCGCCGATCCCGCCGATGCCGAGGCCGCCGGGGTCGCCGCCGTTGCCGCCCCGCCCGCCGGTCGGGGTGGTGGCGTCACCGGCCGCGCCGTCGCCGCCGTCACCCGGGGTGCCCACGATGCCGGCGTTTCCGCCATTACCGCCGGAACCGTTGGTACCCGCATTGCCGGAGCCCTGCGGCAGACCGGCGTTGCCGCCGGTGCCGCCTGCGCCGCCGCTACCCGCCGCGCCGCCGTCGCCGCCGTCCTCGCCGGCTTCACCCGAGGCCACGCCGTCGGCGCCGGTCACGCCCTTGCCGCCGGTGCCGCCTGCGCCGCCGCTACCGGCTGCGCCGCCGTTGCCGCCGTCGCCGGAGATCAGGCCGCCCTTGCCGCCGGACCCGCCGTTGCCGCCTGCGCCGCCGGTGCCGCCGTTGCCGCCGGAGTCGCCTGCGTCGGCGCCGTCGGCGCCGGTGGCGCCTTTGGCTCCGCTGCCGCCCTTACCGCCATCACCGCCGCGGCCGCTCGCACCGGCGTTGCCGCCGTTGCCGCCGTTGCCGCCAGCCGCGCCCGCGATGGCGTTGGGGTCGGACGCGGCGTCGTAGCCGGCACCGCCATTGCCGCCGTCGCCGGCGTCGGCTCCGGTGGTGCCGTTCTGGCCCAGTGTGCCGTCGGTGCCGCCGGTGCCGCCGGTGCCCTTCGACCCGCCTGCGCCCCCGAGACCTCCCGCGCCCGCGCCGCCGCCGCCGTTGCCGCCGTTGCCGCCATTTGCGAAGAAGGCATTGCCCTTGCCGCCGTTGCCGCCGTCGCCGCCTTCGCCGCCCTGGCCGCCGTCGCCGCCGTTGCCGCCGCTGCCGTTGAGGCTGCCGGCGGCGGCGTCACCGCCTGCGCCGCCGATACCGCCTGCGCCGCCAGGGCCACTGCCGGTGCCGCCGTCCTCGCCGTTCTCTGCAGCCTTGCTGTCGGTGGCATCGGCGCCATCCTTGCCACGGCCGCCGTTGGCGCCGTCACCGCCTGCGCCGGCGTCGCCGCCACGGCCACCGGCACCCGAAGTCAGGCCGCCGCGCCCGCCCGCGCCGCCGTTGCCGCCCGCGCCGCCGGCAGGAGTGCCGAGCGAGCCGTTCGCGCCACCGCCGCCGAATCCACCGGCGCCGCCGTCGCCGACCGCGCCGCCGTTGCCGCCTGCGCCGCCGTTACCGCCACGGTTGCCGGCCGGCAGGAAGGGGTCAGCCGCGGTGTCCCAGCCGTCGCCGCCGTCGCCGCCGTTGCCACCCGAGGTCGGGATGGTGCCGTCGGTGCCCTTGGTGCCCGGGGTGCCCGTCGCACCGCCGGCGCTGCCTGCCGCACCGCCGGTGCCGGCAACACCCGGGTCGCCGCCGTTGCCGCCGTTGCCGCCGTCGAGGAAGGCCCCGTCGCCGTCGGCGCCGTTGCCGCCGTCGCCGCCCGCGCCGGCGTCGCCGCCCGCGCCGCCGTCGCCGCCGCCGCCGTCGATGCCCTTGGTGCCGGTCGCGCCACCGGCCGCACCACCGGTGCCGCCGGTTCCGCCTGCGCCGCCGTTTCCACCGCGGGTGCCGTCACCGCCGTCGGTGCCGGAGTCGCCGGGGTTGATTCCGTTGTCGCCGTTGGTGCCCGCAGCGCCGTCCAGGCCCGCACCGCCGTTTCCGGCGTCACCGCCGGCGCCGCCGTTGCCGTCCTTGCCGGCCGCGCCGTTGGCGCCGTTGGTCGTTCCGGTTCCGCCGGTGCCTGCGGTGCCCGCGGTGCCGCCGGTTCCGCCCTTGCCGCCGTTGCCGCCGGCCTGGCCGTCGGGGGTGCCCAGGATGCCGACTGCGCCGTCGACCCCGTTGCCGCCGATCCCGCCGGTGGCGCCGTCGCCGGCCGCCCCACCAGCGCCGCCGGTGCCGGAGGTGGTGCCGCCCTTGCCGCCGGCGCCACCGTTGCCGCCGCCGCCGCCGTTGCCGCCATCGGTGCCCGAGGCGCCTGCGGTGGCGCCGGACTGCCCGGCCGTCCCGGCCGCGCCGTTGCCGCCCCTACCGCCTGCGCCGCCGTCGCCGACCGGACCGCCGTCACCGCCGGCGCCGCCGTCACCGCCGCGGGTACCGGCAGTGGTCGCGTTGAAGCCGTCACCGCCGGCGCCGCCATTGCTGCTGCCGGTCGGTGTTGTCCCGCCGCTGCCGTCCTGTCCGGCTACCCCGCCGGTCCCAGTGCCGGCCGCACCGCCCTGGCCACCCGTGCCGCCGGCGCCGAATCCGGCGCCGTTGCCGCCGCGGCCGCCGTCGATGTTGGTGGCGATCCCGTTGGCTCCGCGCCCCCCGTTGCCGCCGATACCACCGGCGCCGCCGTTGCCGCCGTCGCCGCCGTTGCCGGCCTGGGCGGGCGTGTCGAAGAAGAAGACGAAGCTGCCCTGACCACCGTTGCCGCCCGCGCCGCCGTTACCGCCGGCCGCACCGGCGCCGCCGGCGGTGGCGTTCTGCCCGCCACCGGGGCCGTTGCCGTAGTCGATGACGAAGTCCGGGTCACCGTCGGCACCGTTGCCGCCTTGGGTGCCGCCGCCGCCGTTGCCGCCCAGGCCGCCCTCGCCACCCGCGCCGCCGTTGGCCAGCAGCACGCTGCCGCGCCCACCCGCGCCGCCGGCGCCGCCGTCACCGCCCTTGGCGCCCAGGCCGCCGTCGGCGCCACGGCCGCCCTTGCCGCCGGCACCAGTGCCGTTGTCCTCCGAGGGCGCGGTGCCGTCGATCGTGAACGGGACGATGAACGAGTTCGCCCCGCCGTTGCCGCCGTTGCCGCCGTTGCCGCCGGCCACCCCGTCAACCGGCGCGGCGGTGCTGTCACCGCCCTTGCCGCCGTCCCCGCCGGCACCCCACACCGCGAGCAGTCCCACGCCCCCCGCGTTGCCGCCGTTGCCGCCGGTTCCGCCTGCTCCGATGGCATCTCCGCCGGCGCCGCCGTTGCCGCCGCCGTCGATGAACAGCGCACCGCGCCCGCCGTCACCGCCGTTGCCGCCCCGGGTGAAGCCCGCGCCGCCCACGCCGCCGGCACCGCCGTCACCGGCCGGGGAGAACAGACCCGTGGTGCCACCGTCGCCGCCGTTGCCGCCGACACCGCCGCGGTTGGTCGCAGCGCCGCCGGCGCCACCCACGCCGGCGTTGTTCACCGGGGAGAACAGCCCGGTGTCGCCGCCGCGGCCGCCTTGACCACCCACCCCGTCCTCACCGGTGGCCGCACCGCCGGCGCCGCCGGTCCCGGCGAAGCTGATACCCGGGGGATACCCGGCGATGGAGAACAACCCGGCGTTGCCGCCGGCCCCGCCTACCCCGCCGACCCCGAAGCGGGCGCTCGCGGTTCCGCCGGCGCCGCCGTCACCACCGCGTCCGAAGAGCAATCCGCCGGTCCCGCCGGCGCCTCCGGTTCCGCCGGCGGTGGTCCCCGCCCCACCGGCCCCACCGGCTCCGCCGTCGCCGAAGAAGGACAGCACACCGGCCCCGCCGCCGGCCCCGCCGGTCGCCCCGGTGCCAACCAGTGCGGCGCCGCTGCCGCCTCGGCCGCCGTTGCCGAACAGCAAGCCGCCGGTACCGCCGCTGCCGCCCGCACCGCCGTTGACACCGGCGATGCCCAGTCCGCCTGCGCCGCCGGCGCCGAACAGCCCAGCTCCGCCGCCGGCGCCGCCGTTGAAGCCGTCACCGGCGGTGCCGAACAGCAAACCCGCCCGGCCGCCGTTGCAGGCCCCGGTGGTGCAGGCACCCTCGTAGCTGGTGTAGGTGTAGCCGTTGCCGCCGAGCAGGCCCGCGTTCGGGTTCTCCGCGGTGCCGTCACCGAACAACCTGAACGGGGTGGCAGTCAGCCCCCCGGTCGCCGAGGCGGTCGGCAGCGTGAACAGACCCAGCAGGCCCGGAGCCGACGTGGTGGTGCTCGCCGCCGGCTTGGTCGTCACAGTGGACTTGCCCGACTCGCGGCGGGTGAACGCCAACGCGGTCCACGCCAGCGGCTCGGCCGCCGGTGATCCGCCCTCTCCACCGGTACCCAACCAGGAGAGCAACCTGCCGTTGAGGCTCAACACCGCCCCCGATGCCGGAGCCGCCTTCATCACCGGCGTCGCAACGGTCGTGGCGGTCGCTGTCGAAACAGGCGCCGGTGTGACAACGAGTTGCCGGCTGTTCGCGGTGGCCGCCGCGGGCAGGGCCGCGGCCGCGGCCGGTGCCGGTGTCGTGGAAATTCTTGGGGCCGAAGCACTCCTGGCTTCCAGCTCGGGGGCCGGCGCGGTAGCTGACTGCAGCTCGGTGACTGAATCGAGCCCCGGATTCGGTACCGGAAGCGTTGTCCGTGACCCGGGGCCTTCGTTACGGACGGGAATCTCAGGCTGGGCATCGGAAACGGCGGCGTCCGAATCGCTTTCGGCCGAAGAGGGGTCCGCGGCGGCTGCTGCGCGGCGGGGGCTTCGGACGGACGCGGAATCATCCGCTGGAGGGCTTGAGATGTCCGCGGTGCCTGAGGTGTCCGCGGTGGTGTCTGCCAGGTTGTCCGCGGCGTTCGCGGCTGTATCTTCGGGGCGGTCCGAATCAGCCGACCGGGTGCCGGTCCGCGCGGGACGGGACTGGGAGGGAGAGCGCGGCGCGCTCATGGTCGCCGAGGCGCTCTCGTCAGCCGACCCCGTCGACCCCGCCGAACCGTGGGTGTCGGCCGCAGCCACCGCCGGCATCGAGACGACAGCGGCGCCGATTCCCAGGGCTACCGCGAGCGCGCCCACCCGACCGATGTAACGGTCCTGCGTAGAGGACGAAGCTGCGGACGAGGGGGTGGAGGCGGCCATTCAATTTCCTTCCAGATTCCTGACAGTCGCCTGAGGATAGCCCGCATCACGATTTGCTCGAAGTGAGGGTCCCGGAAGAAAGTGGAGAAAAGCTTATGTTTAACTGGCCGAAGGCCGAGTTTCTGGCGTCATAGGTTGAATCGCTCTTTGATCTCGCGGGTCTGAACCTGTTCGACGATGATGCCGAGCAGCGGAATCGTTCCGGCCAGCAGGACACCGATGGTCTTGGCGATGGGCCAGCGGACCTTGACCGCCAGGTTGGCGGTGAACAGCAGATAGACGAAGTAGACCCAGCCGTGCACGATGCTGATCCACTCGGGCGGGTTCTCCACCTTCACCACGTACTTGAGGATCAGCTCGTAGCACAGCGCGATCAGCCAGATGCCGGTCAACCACGCCAACACCCGGTAGCTGGTCAGCGCAGAGCGGATCTTCTCGACCGGCGTGATCGGCGGGGTGTCGGTCATGCGGTGCTGCCTTTCTGGTCGGGGGAGCCGGCTGTGGCTGTGCCGTCGGCCCTCGCCAGTTCGGCGAGGTAGGCGTTGTACTCGCGCATGGTGGCGTCCTGGGGTCCGGTGGCGGCGGCGGGACGTTCCGGCAGCAGCCCGACGGGCAGCTCGGTGGGGCCGGTGGTGTCGGACGGTTCGGGGGGATGGGCTTCGTACTGCATGAACTTGCGGTAGGCGTAGATGCAGAACGCGGCGAACGCCGGCCACTGCAGGGCGTAGCCGAGGTTCTGGAAGCTGCCTGAGCTGGACTCCCAACGACTCCACTGCCACCAGCCCAGCGCCAGGCAGACCCCGGCGGCGGTGATCACCAGTGCGATCAGTGCGAGGCGGCGGGGCAGGGACACACCATGCACGGTACCTGTGAACAGCCGCGATACGATCGACGGGCCGTGCTTGCGGGCGTGGTGAAATGGCAGACACGCCGGCTTTAGGTGCCGGTGCTCGAGAGAGCGTGTGGGTTCGAGTCCCTCCGCCCGCACTGAAGGCGATTTGGATTCTCCGCCCAGAGGGCGGCCACCCGTTGCAGAGCGGTTGACACTGGACCGCTCCGGCCTGGCAACTCCGTTGGCCCGTCAGAAGACGGTGTAACCGCCGTCGATGACGAAGGTCTGCCCGGTGACGTAACTCGAACCCCGACTGGCCAGCCACACCGCCACCGCTTCGAAGTCTTCCGGCGTTCCCCACCGGCGCAGTGGCACCCGGGGCAGGATCTTGGTCTGCGCCGCGGGGGAGTCGAGCAGGCCCTCGGTCATCGCCGCCCGCGTCCAACCCGGAACCAGGGCATTGACGCGGATATTGTTGCGCGCCAACTCCACTGCCAGTCCGCGCGCCATGGCGGTCAGCGCCGCCTTGGCACCCGCGTAGTGGGTGGCGAACGCCAAGCCGTCGCTCATCGACACACTGCTGGTGAAGACGATCGACCCGCCGCCCCGGCGCTTCATCGGGCCGGCCACGGCTCGGACGGTGAAGAACTGGCCGTCGAGGTTGATCGCCATCACCCGCCGCCACTCCTCGGTGGACATTTCGTCGATCGGCGCGGGCCGACCGCCCACCCCGGCGTTGGCGAAGCAGGAGTCGATGTGCCCGAACGTCTCGAGGGTCTCTTCAACGCCTCGCGCCACCGCGTCCTCGTCACCGACGTCGACTCGGAACGCGGCCACCTGCGCGTCGCCGCCCTCCTCGCCCAACTCGGCGAGTGCCGAGGCGTTGTTGTCGACGTTGGTGCCCCAAATCGCCACTGCCGCACCGGCTCTGCGCAGCCCGCGGGCCATGCCCAAGCCGATGCCGCTGTTGCCGCCGGTGACCAGGGCGACGTGTCCGGTCAGGTCGTGCCAGGGGGTCATGGCGCTGATCCTCTCATCGCCGAAACATGGTCAGATCATGTCCTTGTTGGTGAGCCACCGCATGATCGGCCACCCGACGAACACCGGCAGCCAGACCGTCAGCACCCGGTACAGCAGCACCGCCGGGACGGCGATGGCGGTGGGCACCCCGAACGCGGCCAGACCGCCGATCAGGGCAGCCTCCACCGCGCCGACGCCTCCCGGGGTGGGGGCGGCCGACGCCAGCGTTCCGCCGACCATCGTCACCACGGTCACGGTGACGAAGTTAGTGCCGCCACCGAAGGCCATGATGCTGCACCACAGTGTGAACGCCATCCCGAGAGTGGTTGTGGCACAACCTAACACGATCAACGCGAAGCGCTTGGGTTCACGGACCAGTTCCACCAGGTCGCTGCCGACTTCGTTGATCTTCGGGCGGACGGCGGTCTCCAGCCAGTGCCGCAGTTTGGGTACGAACAGGAATGCCCCGACGACCCCGAGGGTGATGCCGCCGATCAGGTAGACCAGCGTCATCTTCGGGACGAAATGCGACAGATCCGCCGAGGCGCCGGCGGCGACGGAGAAGAAAATCAGCAGCGCCACATGGGTGATGACCTGAACCGCCTGCTGCACCGCCACCGCGGCGGTGGCGCGGACGGTGCCCAGTCCGGCCTTCTGCAAAAAGCGGGTGCTCAGCGCCAACCCACCGACCCCGGCCGGTGTGGTGGTCGCGGCGAAGGTGTTGGCGAACTGCATGATCGTGAGGTTCCGGAAGGACACCATCCCGCCGGCGCAGGCCCACAGTCCGGCGGCCGCCCCGATGTAGGTCGACGCCGACACCCCCAGACCCAGTAGCGCCCACCACCAGTTGGCGTTGCGCAGTTCGCTGACGAAGGCCGGCACCGTGCTGATGAATGGATAGGCGACGTAGACCAGGGCCACCAGCAGCACCAGTTGGATCACCTGCTTGCGGGTGAAGCGGGTGATGGTCTCGATCTGGATGTCCGCCGCCCCGGTCTGCGCCTTGACCTCGTCGCGGGCGGCGGCCAGCACGGACTTGGGATCGGTCAGGCTGCGCCGGATCCGGCTGGGCATCGCCGAGCGGGTGAGCCGGCGGGAGGCGGCCAGCACGGTGTTGGTGCCGAGCACGTCGATCGCGGCTCGCACCGCCGCCGTGGCGCCGAACTTGTCGGTGGTGGTGGCCAGTAGTTGGGCGATGTCGGCTTGCAGGTGCTCCTCGGCGGCGCCGTACTCGGAGTTGCCGAACCCGCCGAACAGGGCGGTCTGGGCGTCGACGGTGATCTCACTGGCGCGTAGGTCGCCGTGGGAGATCTGATGGCGGTGCAGCACACCGAGGGACTCCCAGATCGCGTCGACGGCACTCTCATCGGTGAGGTGCTCCAGTGAGACGCCGCGCGGTTCGGTATGGGCGAACATCGTCCAGCCGCGCTCGAGTCCGGCCAGGGTCACCGTGCTGGTGTTGGCGACGCCGAGGTCGCCGACGGCGATTGTCATCAGGGCGCGGTGCTCCACGGCGCGGTGCAGGGACATCTGCAGCGGCGCGGTTTCGCTGTCCCGCAACACAAGCCACCGCCAGAACTGCCGGACGGCGCCGCCGCTGCGCTGGTTGGGTCCGTAGAGTTCGACGACGGCGTCGCGGCCGGACTCGTCGGTGGCGGTCAGTTCCAACGGGCCGTCCCCGCCGGGCCGCACCACCGTCAACGACTCGGTGTGAAACCGGCGTCGCGACAGCGCCCGCACCGCGCCGTCGAGGGGAACCTCGAGGGCCGGGGTGCCGACCACCAGCACCACCAGCGCCCCGACGAACCAGCCCACCGACAGGCCCAGCAGGGATCGGGCCGGGACGACCGCGCTGACCACCAGGTGGATCGGCACGAACGCCAGCAGCAGCGTCCACCACCAGCGCCGCCAGCGGCCCGGCAGCCACGGCCCGGACACCGTCAGCACCGCCGCCAGCATGGCGATCCACCGGGGGTCGTCGAGGAACTGTGACAGCATCGTCGGCAGTCGCTCGGTGAGGTCGAAATGCCAGTTCGGCGCCGCGATGCCCTGCCCGGAGATGGACAACGCCAGCACGGCGATGATCCCCGCGGCCGCGTAGGCGCCCAACAACTTCCACTGCCGGCCGGCGATCAGGCCGACCAGGATCACGAACGGCAGCGCGACGATGAGGATGCCGTAGACCAGGTACACCGCATTGGACTGGGCCGGGGTCAGCACGCCGACGATCCGGGAGATCGACTTCTCCAGACCGACCCAGTCGCTGCGGGTGATCAGCGAGCTGAAAATCACCACCGCCAGAAACAGGGTCGCCAGGGCCAGCCGGAAGATGTCGCTGGTGCGCTGGGTCAGGGGCAGCAGCAGATTGCCGGTTACGGCAATCTCACGCCCGTCGACTCGCACGGTGTGAATCTATCCTCCGGCGACGCCGATCTTGCCCAGCAGCGCGGCGGGAGGCGTCCACGGCCGGCGGCGGCCGTAACCCCCGAGACCATGACTGCCCCCTTGATCGTCAGCTTCCGTCGGGCCGCCGTTAACCCACCCCCGATACATTTCGCGGGCTCTTTTCCACAGCAGTGACCTCCGCAACCTACTCACTCAGGGGCAACGTGGGACCTCCCAGCGAGGCAGATCGTGCGCAAGGCGATGCCTTCTGCGACGAACTCCACACGCTGATCGTCGCCCTCGACGGGAGGGTGGCGAAACTTCGCACCGAGATGGCGCGGTACACAGCGGCGGGGCGGGACGCGCAGGTGCTGCGGGTGCAGGGCAGCCTGCGGGCCGCGGCGGTGGAGCGGCGCAAGATGCTGGGGATGCTGATCGGAGTCGGCCATAGCTATCCGTGCTCCCATCGACAGGACACCGGCGCCGAGTGAAAAGTGAATGCAGCGTTAAATCGGCCTGCACGGCAGAGGTCGATCGGCTAACGTTCGGCGAATGCCGGACCCGACAGTGGTGTTCGCCACCGAAGCGGACATTCGCCAGGCTGAGTACTTTTGCGTCGAGCTGCATCGGACGATCGTTGACCTGGATCAGGAGATCGCGGCGGCCGAGACTGCGATCGCCCGGCAAGCCCGCATCCCAGACCTGCAGCTACACACCGCACGGACCCAGCGGGAGCTGCAGCGGACAGTAGCCGAGCGAGCGAGACTGTGCGAGATGCTCAGCGCCCTCGGGCATGGCCATCCGTGCGGGATGCATGCCTGAACTCGGCCTCTGCGAACTCGACCGATAGTTTTCATCCGTTTACCCGTCTGCCCGGCTGTTGTCACCGACCGGCCAGCCTCGGGTCACAGTGCTGTCGTTGGATACGTCAAGCCTGAGGTCCTCAGGCGATGTCGGCCGCTCGACGCGGCGGACGCCACCCACACAATGGAGGTCACTGTGTCCAGACACCGTATCCCGAAGATCCGGCGAACGGGTCCTCTTGTCACCACCGGGCTGGCTGGCGCGGCGCTGTTCGGTACCGGTCTGGCGGCCACGGTCCAGGCACCCGAGCCGCCCCGAGTCGAAGTTCGTCCGATGTCAACGGAATGCGTCATCGGTGACCCGCTCTGTGATGGCGACCCAACGGCAGTGGCCTTGACTGCCCCCGTCCTGCCGCTGGCGTCCGACCCCTCGGCGAAGGCCGTCACCGCCACGTTCCGACTCTTCGGTAACGGCACCGCCGACAACCCCGACGCGGGCATCCTGATCGGTGACGGTTACAGCTTCAGCGAGAATGACGTCGACGTCTCGCCGTTCTGCAAGGCGGGGCAACCCTGCAATGGCGGCAACGCCGGCCTGTTGGTCGGTCGGGGCGGCGACGGCTACGACGGCGGCAAGGGCGGCAATGCCTACGGCTACGGCAAGGGTGGTAACGGCGGCAACGCCCTGGACCTCAAACTGCCGGGCGAACCATTCACGGGCGGTAGTGGTGGACACGGCGGAATCTTCGGCGGTACCGATGCGGACGGAAACCTGTTCAAAGCCGGCGGCGGCAAAGGTGGAAACGGAATCAACGGCGGAAACGGCGGAAACGGAGGTGATGCCGGCTGGGGCTTGGACTTCGGGATCGCCGTGATCGGGCGCCTGACAGGTCAAAACTGGGGCGGTCAGGGCTACAACGACAACCCGATTTCGGGCTTCAACCTCCTGTCCTTCTCCGGCACCGGCGGCCTGGCTGGAAACGGCGGCAGCGGGACGGCGAAGTATCCCGATGGCGGACGAGGTGGCAACGCCGGGAACTCGGCGCAACTGCCGCTGTTCGACCCGGGCACCGGTGTCAACCCGGGAGGCAGTGGTGGTGCGGGATACGACAATCCCTCGGGCCCGGGTGGGAACGGCGGTGCAGGCGGCGACGGCGGGAACGGCGGAATCTGGGGTGGTGAGCCCGGCGGCCCGGGCGGTCCCGGCGGCCGAGGCGGCAACGGGACCACCAGCGGCGGCTCAGGTGGGGCGGGCGGCAACGGCGGTTACGGAAGCCTGGTAGCCGGCTTGGGCGGCAACGGCGCAGCCGGTGGCAGCGGCGGCGCCGCCACAGCGGGTCCCGGAGGTGCCGGGGGTAAGGGCGGCAATGGAGGGACCGGCGGGTATCTGTCCTCCAAGGGCGGCCGCGGCGGCAACGGCGGCGGCGGCGGCACTTCAATAGATGGGGCCGGTGGTGTGGGTGGCGACGGCGGCAACGGTGGGGGCTCCGGGAACGTCGGTGGGGTCGGCGGTGTCGGCGGAGCCGGCGGCGGCGGAACAACGATCGCCGCACTCGGTGGGACCGGCGGGTCCGGCGGCTTTGGAGCTTTCCAGGGCGGTTTCGGCGGCGTCGGCGGGGCGGGCGGTGCGGGAGGCCCTGGTGTCGCGGGTGGTAGAGGCGGAACCGGCGGGCGCGGCGGCAGTTCGGTCCTGATCTCCGGAAACGGCGGGGACGGCGGCAACGGAGGAAGCGGCAATGCCGGGAAGAACCCAGGCAAGTTGGGCAAGAACGGCGCCAGCGGCAACGGGCCCGGAAGGGGCGGAGCGGGCGCCGAGGGCGGGAACGGCGGATCGGAGAGCTGACCGCCGCGTGCGCCCGGGCCCCAGCGCGGACGCGCTGGGGCCCGGGACGTTTGGCCTAACTGACCGAGGGGCAGTCGATACTGACGTACGCCATTTTGTCGGTGCCGTCCGGATCCGCCGGCACAGTGTCGATACTGGAGACCCGACACAAGTCCATGTCGGCAGCGGCGTCGCCGTTGAGGATCTGGGGAACGACCCGGTACCCGAGCGACTGTAACTCAGTGATGATCATCGAGGCGGGCCCTGAACCGGCATCGGGCAGGAAGGGCGGGTCGTCGGCTGACGCCACCGGCGCGGTGAGGACCCCGGTCACGCTCAGCAGGACAACTGCAGTCAAAGGTCGTGGCGGCATCGCGAACTCCGGTGGGGGGTGAGCTATTAGGGATCGACAGACGATAGTTCTAGGGGAGCCTATTTCAGTGCCAGCCGGGATTCCACGTCACGACGGTAGAGGCCTTCCAGTTCGCCGCGCAGACGTTGCAGTGCTGCGTCGGAATCGCCACGGGTGGTGAGTATCTGCTGGATCGTCCCCGAGATGGCCCGATCACCGCCCGGCAGGAACACCCGCGCGTAGTCCTGGCTGCGGGCCTTGGTCGCGAGTTGTTCCACCGCCGTCTTGAACTGGGGTGTCTTGGCGTAGACGGCGGCCATGTCCGCGTTGGTCTGAACCGGCAGGTAACCGGTGGCAGCCGAAAAGGTCGCGGTGTTACGGGCGTTGGTCATGAAGGCGATGAACATCGCGGCCGCGAGTTGCTTCTCCGGTGGGGATTTCGCGGCGATCGCCAGGCCGGCACCTCCAGTGGGCACCACCTTCGCCTGCTCGGCGGGACCGCCGGGTAGAAATCCCACGCCCACGTCGAACTTGGAGGCCGAGAGGATGCTCTTCAGCGACCCCGTGGAGGCGATGACCTGGCTCACCGCGCCCGCGGCGAACGGGGTGGTCGGGTCACCGCTGGTGACGGTCGCCCACCCCGAATTCACCGCCGATCTGGCGAACTCCAGGGCATCGCGGGTACGGGAGTCGGCCACGATGCTCATATCCCACTGATCGCTCCAGCCGCCGCCGAAGCCCCACACCAGGTTTGAGGCCGTCCACCCCAGATACTGGTCCTGCGGGGGGAACCCGAACGAGGGCACCGTGATTCCGCCGTCTTTGATGCGGCGTCCGTAGTCGGCCGCCTCATCCCAGGTCGCCGGTGGGCGGTCCGGGAGTCCGGCGCGGCGGTAGTGGTCCTTGTTGTAGTAGAAGATCGGGGTGGAGCGCGAGTACGGGACCGCGTAGTGCTTGCCGCCGTAGAGGTAGTCGTCGAAGAGCGCCTGCCGGTAGCCTGCAGTGTCGATGCCGCGGGCGGCCAGCACCGGCTCGAGCGGGATGATCGATCCGTTGAGGAAGGAGGGGAACCACGTCACGTCGCTGACCACGACGACGTCTCCCACGCTGCGGCTGGTCTGGGCGACCTGGAACTTCTGCGACACCTCTTCGTAGTTGGCCCCGGCGGTGACGAGGGTGACCTGGATCCCGGTCTCGTTCTGGAAGTCGGCGATCAGCGCGCGTTCGGTGTCGATCGATCCGCCGGGGTGGTTGGACCAGAACGAGATCTCCGAGGCCGGCGCAACCCCGGTGTAGTCGACGTCGAAAGCCGACTCGGTGTCGCCGGACCCCGTCACGACCGGCCCGCCGCAGCCGGTCAGCGCCAGCATCAGGCCGACCAGAATCACCAGTACACGCCGGATCGAACTGCTACCGAACATGGTTGTCTCGCACCTTTCCGGGTTGCCCCGGTCTACTTGACCGCGCCCTGGGTGAGTCCGGCGACGATGTAGCGCTGGAGGGCAGCGAACACGATCAGCACCGGGGCGATGACGATCACCGCGCCTGCCATCAGGATCCCGTAACTGCCGGTCTGGGTCTCGATGGACTTCAGTAGGTTCAGACCCACCGGGAGCGTCATCTTCTCGGGGCTGTCGATGATGACCAGCGGCCAAAGGAAGTTGTTCCACTCGTTGACGATGATCACCAGCGCCACGGTGGCGATGGTCGGTGTGCTGACCGGTGCCACGATCCGCCATAGCCGCCGCCAGTGTCCCGCTCCGTCGAGTTCGGCGGCCTCCATCAGCTCGGCCGGCAGCGTTTTGAACTGCTGCCGGAGCATGAAGGTGCCGAACGCCGTACCCAGACCGGGAAGAATGATCCCCCACAGGGTGTCCCGGCCGCCGATTGCGCTGATGGACAAGAAGTTCGGCAGCATCGCGGCCTCCGGCGGAACCATCAGGGCCACCAGAATGCCGAGAAAGATCGCGTTGCGGAACGGAATCTTGATAAACACCAGCGCGTAGGCGGTTGTGATCGCCAGGAACACTTTGATCGCCGCCCCGACGAAGGTCACGATGACGCTGTTGAGGAAGACCCGGCCCAGGGGAACACGATCGGCCACCGCGGCGTAGTTCTCCGCAGTCGGGTTCTTGGGCAGCAGGGTCGGATCCAGAGTCACGATCTCAGCGATCGGCTTGAACGAGGCGACGACCATCCACAGCAGCGGCAGCGCGATCACCAGCAACGCCAGCACCATCGGCACGTACCCGGCGAACAGGGTGGATGCGATGTTCCGCCGGTTCAGCGCCTGGCGCCACGCGGGGCGGGATTCCCGGGGGTCACGCATAGTGCACCCGGCGCTCGACGAAGCGCATCTGGATCGCGGTGATCACGAAGAGGGTGATGAAGAGCACCACCGAGATGGCGGCGGCGTACCCGGCCCGCTGGTAGGTGCCGAAGGACTGCAGATAGATTTCGAAGACGATGCTGTTGGTGCCGTTTCCGGTCGGGGTCATGATCCGCAGGATGTCGAAGGCCTGCATCGAACTGAGCACCATGGCGATCGACAGGAAGAACACCGTCGGGCTGAGCAGGGGCAGAGTGACGGTGAAGAAGCGCCGGACCGGCCCGGCGCCGTCGATCGCGGCGGCCTCCATCAAGTCCTGCGGGATGGACTGCAGACCGGCAAGGTAGATGACCGCGCAGTAACCGAGGTTCTTCCAGATGTACACCGCGATCACCATCACCAGGGCGAGGTTGCGGTCGAGGAACCATTCGGGGGACCTGGCCCCGAACATCTGCAGGAAATGGCTCAGGATGCCAATGCGCGGGTCGAAGATGAAACTCCACACCAGACCCACCCCGACACCGGACAGCACGTAGGGGGAGAAGATTGCGGTGCGTGCGGCGGTCCGTCCCGGAATCGCCCGGTTGAGAACCAGCGCCATCAGCAGGCCCAGCACCATCGACCCGATGACGGTGGCCAGCGTGAAGATGATCGTGACGCGCCAGACCTCCAGGCCGCTCGGGGAGGTGAAGAACTCGATGTAGTTGTCCAACCCGAGGAAGCTGGCCGTCCGGGCCCCTAGCCGCCAGTCCAGGGTCGAGAAGTAGACGTTGGCCAGCAGGGGGTAGTAGATGAAGGCCAGGATCAGCGCGATGTTGGGCCCAGCGAACAGAATGAACATGAAGTAGTTCCGCGAGCGCTGGACCCGGCGGTTGCGCCGGGCCGGGGCCGCCGGCGCAGCGCGGTTCTCCTCGAGGGCCTTCAGTGCCGTCATCGCGGGGCGGCCAATCTGGTCCGGGTGTCCGGATCGAACAGGTGCAGGTGGTCGGCCTTGGGCACCAAGACCACCACGTCGCCCACTGCGGGGTGGCGGCGGCCGTCGACGCGCGCCACCAGGTCGAGTCGGTCGCCCGCGACGTCGGTGTGGCCGTAGAGGTAGGCGTCGGCACCGAGTTCCTCGACGAGATCGACCGCCACGGCCAGTCCATCGCCCCCCGCAGGAACCAGCTCGAGGTCCTCCGGGCGGACTCCCAGCAGCACCGTACCGCTTCCCGGCGCATCCGCAGCCGCGACCGCCGCACTGCCGAATCGGACTGCCCCGCTGGCGAACTCGGTGGGCAGAATGTTCATCGAGGGCGATCCGATGAAGCCGGCGACGAACACGTTGGCCGGGGTCTCGTAGAGGTCGCGCGGAGTGCCGACCTGCTGGAGCACCCCGTCCTTGAGGACCGCGATGCGGTCTCCCATCGTCAGGGCCTCGGTCTGGTCGTGGGTGACGTAGACGGTCGTCACCCCCAGCCGCCGCTGCAGCGAAGCGATCTGGGTGCGGGTCTGCACCCGAAGTTTGGCGTCCAGGTTGGACAGCGGCTCATCCATCAGGAACACCTGCGGTTGCCGAACGATCGCCCGCCCCATCGCGACCCGTTGTCGCTGCCCGCCGGACAGCGCCCGGGGCTTGCGATCCAGGTAGGGGGTCAGGTCGAGCAACGACGCGGCTTCGTGAACCCTCCTGGTTCGCTCAGCTTTGTCGACACCGGCGATCTTGAGCGCAAACTCCATGTTGGCGGCTACGGTCATGTGCGGGTAGAGCGCGTAGTTCTGGAAGACCATGGCAATGTCGCGGTCCTTGGCCGCGAGGGTCGTCACGTCGCGCTCGCCGATCATTATCTGCCCGGCGTTGACCTCCTCAAGGCCGGCCAGCATTCGCAGCGAGGTCGACTTCCCGCACCCGGACGGTCCGACGAGGACCAGGAACTCCCCGTCGGGGATGTCCAGATTGAGGTTGTCCACGGCCGGGCGGTCGGCCCCGCGGAACACCCGCGTCGCATCCTGGAAGCTCACAGCAGCCAATGTCGTAACTCCTTCGCATCAAGGCCGGTTCCGGTCATGGGGCGCTGCCCTTTCACGTCGCCGCCTCGGCGGCGATGTGGGCGATGATCTGATCGAGCGAATAGTGCAGCGGGCTGATCTCGTAGGTGACGACGCCGTCGTAGTCGATGTCGGACAGGATCGCGGCCAGACCGGCGGTGACGTCGTTGCCGTCGCCGGGCAACAGGTGCAGGTCGCTGACGCCGTCGTTGTCGGACAGGTGAATGGCGCGCACCGAAGTGCCCAGGGTGTCGAATACGTCGTGCAGAGAGATGCCGGTGGCGGCGGAGTGGCCGGTGTCCAGCACGGCCCCGCACCCGATGTGGTCCACCAGGGCTGACCACTCCGCCAGGTCGGAGGCCATGATGTGGGTGTAGCCCAACTTGTCGGGGATCAGGTTCTCCAGCAACAGTTCAATGCCCAGTTCGCCGGCCTCGGCGTGCAGGGTCGAGGTGAACTCCACCAGGCGGGCCAGCTTGTCGGTCCGGTCGACCGCGGAGGCCGCGTAGCCGCCGTGCAGGACCGCGTGCACCCCGCCGTGCTCAGCCAGCAGGCTCAGCCACTGCCGGTTGCGCTCCAGTGCCCGCGCGGCGACCACCGGGTCGTCGGAGACCGGGTTGAGGTCGTGGAAGGGCAGGTGAATGCCGACCTGCAAGCCGTGCCGGACGGCGGCCTCGACTTCCCATCCGGCGTCGGGGTGTTCGGTCCAGATCTCCACCCCGGCCACCGCGCCGCAGTCGCGCACCGCAGCGAAATCGGCGTCACTCGGGTGCTCCCCGGCGCCCCACATGCTCAGCCAGATCGTTCCCGGGAGGCTCATGGGTGGGCCAACTCGCCCTCGTAGTCACCCTCGCGGGACAGTTCCTCCAGGGAGCGGCCGTTGGTCTCCGGTGCCAGTATCAGGCAGATGGCCAGAGCCAGTACCGCGACCGCGAAGAAGAAGCCCAGCGCGACCTGCTGACCCCAGGCGGCGATCATGCCGGGGAAGACCAGCACACCGGCGATCGAGCCGATCCGGCTGACGCTGGTGGCAAAGCCCATCCCGGTCGCCCGAATTCCGGTGGGGTACAACTCCGTCGGGTAAACGAAATTCAAGATGCCCCCGCCCATGTTGGCGAAGAGCACCGCCACACTGAACAGCACCACCAGGAAGCCCAGACTCGGCTTGGGCGACAGCGTGAGGATCAGCAGGGCGATCGCCAGGCCGGTGAACGAGGTGATGATCAACGGCCGGCGGCCCCAACGGTCGGCAAGATTGAGTCCGATAAGCGCACCGATCAGACCGACCAGGGCGACCACACCCGATCCGAGGTAGGCGATGGTGCGGCTGCCGGTGTCGTTGAATTCATCGAGGATGGTCGGGGTGTAGATGGTGATGCCGTAGTATGCGATCGCATAGCAGGTCCAGAAACCGGTGACGAAAATCGTTATGCGCCGGTACTTCTCATTGAACAGCGCGCTGATCGGTTGCCGCTTGATTCTGCCGGTCGGGATCTGCACCTCGTGGCCGGTCAGCTCTCGCATGATCTTCTGCGCATCCTCCTCGCGGCCGACCGAAGCCAGCCAGCGTGGTGACTCCGGCAATGTCCGACGCAGGATCAGCACGATGACCGCGAAGACCGCACCGACCATGAACATGTAGCGCCAGGAGTTGGGTCCGAGCGGCTCGAGCAGGATGCCGGTGACGTACGCCGCTAGCGCCCCGACGAACCACATCGCTCCCAGGCTGCCGCTGTGCGCACCGCGTCCCTTCGAGGAACTGAACTCCGCCACCAGGGTCGCCGAGATCGGATAGTCAGCGCCAATACCCAGACCCAGCAGGAACCGGAAGGCGATCAGCGACCACGGATCCCAGGCCAGCGCCGCACCCACCGCGAAGACCACGAAGCAGGCCAGGTCCAGGAGATACATCGCCTTGCGGCCGTACTTATCGGTGAGCCGGCCGCCCAGGGTCGCCCCGATCAGCGCCCCAAAGATGGCCGAGGCGGCGATCAGCGCGATGATCCCCGGACCCATTCCGGGGAAGTAGTCCTTGAGCACCGGCAGCGCCACCGCGATGATCACCAGGTCGAACCCGTCGAGGAAGGTACCGCCGCCGGACAGCAGCGTGACCTTGCGGCGCAACCGCGCCAACTGCGGGGTATCGAGTGTCTCGAACATCACCCTGTCCTCTCGAAGGCCCTGTCGAAGTGGTGAAGACGGGAGAACCTTGCGCGGTCGCATTGACGTCGGCGTAACCGCGACGCCAACGCGAAATGAACAGCGCGCTTCCGGGAGGCGATCACCCCGCCGGGGGCACGGTCTGGGTCCGGCCGGCGCCGCCGCGCAGCGCGCAGGCGTTCAGGGCCTGGTCGGCGATCGAGTTCAGCTCGGTGGCCGACTCGTTGAGCCGGTCCCCGCCGCCGCGCAAGCCCATGACCACCAGGAGCTTGGTCGCATGCAACGACCAGGACTGCATCGGGTCGGACACCTCCGGGGGAATGCCCACCGTCCGCGCGGCGCTCAGCGCCGCGGCCGCCGACTGCCGCAGGGCGGTGCGGCCCACCACGTTGGTGTAGGCCACATTCGGGTCCTGGTAGTTGACATAGTTCCCGGTGCCGGCGGTCGCGTAGGCGAACTCCCCGTAGTTGGCGGAGGCGACGTTGAGGGCCGCGGCGAACAGTGTGCAGGCGTCTACCACGGGGTCGCCGCTGGGGCCGGGGGCGGGCATAGGGGCGGGCATAGGGGCGGGCATAGGGCCGGGCAGAGCCGCAGGTGGCGGGGCGATGTCGGCCGGTTCGGGGTCGGGCACCGCATTGTCGGGTTCGGCTGAGCCGACCGGCGCGCACACGACGGCACAGATCAGCACCAGGCCGAGAATGCCCGGGCTGACGAGAAGCGGGGTGCGGACCATGGCCGGGCTCCTCCATCGACTACGTGAATGGCGGCGAGGCTACTCCGCAACTCCGTCGGAGGGCGACTTGCGTTGCTGCCCAATCCTTCTGGACACCGAATCGCCGAAATCCCTTAAAGGGGTGTTCTCCTGCCGGAAACCTTCGCATCTGACAGTGATGCGGCACCGCCGATACGACGGGGTCTCAGCGGTGCAACTACCCGGTTACGATCGAGAGGCGCAGAGAACCCCGATGATCAGCCGCACCGCTGTCCTGCTCGGCGCCTGCCTGCTTGCCGCCACCGCCTTCAGTCCCCGGGCCGCCGCGGAGCCGCCCGCGGATCCCCCCGCCGAACCGGTCGCCAACGTCGCCCCGCCCCCCGCGCCGGTCCCGGTCGAGGCTCCGATCGCATCCGCGCCGCCCAGCACCCTGACCACCCCCGACGGCTGGGTCCTGTCGGTGGTGGCGGCCAACGAGTCGCTTAAGTCGGTGGCCCCGTTGACAAACTCGCCGTGGTCGCGCGAGTACCTCGTCGACGGCAGCTTCAAGGGCACCGTGACCGGCGCCGGCACCACCAAACTGGCCGGCGGCACGCTGGAGGCCGGTTACCAGATCGGTTGCGGCATAACCCAGGACACGCTGCAGTCGAACTCGGCTGTGACGGGCATCGCCGGTATCGGCCTTCCGTTCGCCACCGGATCGATCTTCCCGTTGATCCTGGGCGCCCAGGCGGGCAACAACTTGACGCTCAGCCTCAAGCCGGGCACGGTCAACGTCGTTCAGATCGGCAAGAAGTCGTTCAAAGGCACCACCTCGAACGTCAACATCAACCGTCTGCGGATCAAGATCGACGGCTGCGCCGGTCAGTCCTTCATCCGTTCGTACGCGACCCTCACCAGTTCCACCGACAACACCGACGACGTCGTCAGCTACGTCGGCGTCACCCGGGCCGTCTGAGCGAAAGGCCACGATCCGATGCTTCGACTTGTACTCCTCACCGCCTGCTTATGGCTCGCTGTCGGCGTCGTGCCGGTGAGTCGGGCCGACCCGCCGGCCGACCCGCCGGCCCCGCCACCGGCGGGAGCCGCGGAGGTGGTGCCGGTGGCCAACGGCGCTCCGGTGGACACCGGCGCCGTCGCCTCCGAGGTGCCGGGGATCGCCACCACCCTGGACGGGCGGACGATCACCGTGGCCGCCAAGGACGAGTACCAGTACCCGGTGCCGCCTCTGACCACATCCCTGTCCTCGCGTGATTGGATTGCCGGCGGCACCTTCACCGGCTCCACCACCGGGGATGTTGCCGGCGGCAGCCTCGAGGTGGGCTACCAGATCGGCTGCGGTGTGGAGATGGACAAAGTCCAACTGGGCGGGACGTTGACCGGCGTCCTGGGCAACACCAACTTCGGCGCCGCCGGTGTCATCCTCCCGCCTTCGATCTCGGTGCAGGGGGCCGGCCAGTTCGCGGTCAGTCCGCGGCCCGGCACCATCACCAACGTGGTGGTGAACAAGAAGTCCTTCAAAGGCACCGAGGTCCGGGTGACACTGCGCGACATCCACATCAAGGTCGACAACTGCGTGGGTGCCTCGTCGCTGCGGTCGTATGCGGTGCTGACCAGTTCCTCGACCGATGACGATGACATCGTCGGTTACTACGGCGTCACGAAGGTGTTCTGAGCGCCATGCCAGAGCCACCGAGCGTCGTTGCTCGAATCGCGGTCGGGTGCGTCGCCTCCGCGGCCTACCTCGGTCTGGGCGCGTGGGCGGGTGTCGCGCCGGCCACCGCGGACCTGGTCGGCCCGGCGGATCCGAACGTTCCGACGCCGGTCGCCCCGGGCCCTTCGCCCCCGGCGCTCCCGGTTGTGCCCGCCGAGGCCGTCCCGCCCGCACCGTCGCCGAGCTCAATTCTTGGCCAGTTCGCGCAGGTCGGCAAGTCGAACCCGGTCGGCGCGTTCACCGACCAGCTGGCGAATTCACCGCAGCCGCCGGTGATCGGGCTGTCGCCGGTGCCGCCCGAGACGGTGAGCAGCGGTCCCGGCGCCGACCCGTTGACCCTGGCGATGCTGCTCATGCCACAGAACTACCGGGTGCCCGCGACGGACCAGACCTCGCCGTACCCCTTGGCCCCCAACGTCGCACCGAGCCCGTTCGCCCGGATCGACGCCTGGAAAGGCATGTGGGCACTGGGCCGCGCCGGACTGGGCCGCATGCCCGGAGATCAACTGGGTCAACCGCTTCCCGGCATCGCCCCTTCCCCCGGCAGCAACCCGCCCCCGGGACTCGAGCAGTTCTATCCCGGACCGGCGATGGCACTGCCGGATGGGACGGCACCGGTCGAGCCTGCACCCGGGGCATTGCCGCTGCCGGTCCCTCCTCCGGGCTGACCGTAGACGCCGACCTAGCCCGGTGGTGGCACTCACGGAACAGAGATCGCGGGCCTGCGCGCGAAAGTGAAGGCTCGACGCGTCGGGCGGGCGTCGCGCGGTCAGACCCCGATCGCCCCGTCCGGGCGCCATACGGCCACCACCGCCGGTCGTGCGGTGCCGTTGCCGCCCTCCGGCCACCGTGACAGCGGGTTGTCCACGCTGGCGTCGTCATGCTCGCCGGGGTGTTGCACGCACACTGTCACCAGGTCCGCCGAGACGATCGGTCCGCAGGTCTCGGCCCCGATCGGGACGGTCAGGAACTGGCGGGTCTCGCCGCGATTAGGACCTTCCAGGGCCACCGCGAAGAGCCCGTCGTTGGACCCCAGGGCGTTGCCGTCGGTGGAGATCCACAGGTTGCCGAACTCGTCGAACGCCAGGTTGTCCGGACACGAGATCGGGCTGACCTTCGACTTGTCGAATCCGCCGAAGTAGGTGTCGGCTGCGGCCGGATCGCCGCAGACGAGTAGCAGATCCCAGGTGAACGAGGTTCCGGCGTGGTCGTCGGTGATCTCCAGGATCTGGCCGTTCTTGTTGTCGTTGCGCGGGTTGGCCGCATCCGCCGCATGCTTGTCCGGAGCGCCGCGCGCGGTGTTGTTGGTGAGCGCGACATAGACCTTGCCGGTGGCGGGGTTGGCCTCGAGGTCCTCCGGGCGGTCCATCTTGGTGGCGCCGGCCTGGTCGGCGGCCAGCCGGGTGAACACCGCGACCTCCTGCGCGCTCATCCCGTCGACGAGTGAGTCCGCCCGGCCGTCGGGGCCCGAGCGCAGCAGCGGGATCCAGGTGCCCGACCCGCGGAACGCACCTCCGGCCGGCAGTGCGCCGGAGCCGTCGATCTGATCGGCGGGGATGTCGCTGGAGAGCCGGGCGACGTAGAGCGTGCCCTCGTCGAGGATGCGCATGTTGGCGGCCATAGCCGCCGGGTCCCGGCCGGGCTGGACCCGGCGGGCCGAGACAAACTTATACATGTAGTCGAAGCGTTCGTCGTCGCCGCTGTAGGCCACCACCGTGCCGTCGGCGGTGACGTGGATGGTGGCGGCCTCGTGTTTGAATCTGCCTATCGCGGTGTGCTTGACCGGGGTGGACTGCGGATCCCACGGGTTGAGTTCCACGATCCAGCCGAACCTGTTGACCTCGTTGGGGTTGGCGGCCAGATCGAATCGGGCGTCGAAGTCCTCCCAGCGCCGCCCGCTGGGTTCGACCTTGATGCCGTAGCGCGCCCAGCGCTGCTCGGTCTCCGCCGAGGGCGCCGCCGAACCCTCCGCGGCGCCGAAGTAGATGTGGAAGTTCTCCTCGCCGCTGAGCACCGTTCCCCACGGGGTGATCCCGCCGGCGCAGTTGTTCAGCGTGCCGGTCACCGCCCGGCCTGACGGGTCGTCGGCGGTGCGGACGAACTCGCTGCCCGCGGCCGGCCCGGTGAGCACGAACGAGCTGTCGGCGGTGAGCCGCCGGTTGTACCGGCCCATCACCGGGGTGAGCCCGTCGGGGCCGCGTTCGACCTCCACCACCGACAGGCCGTGGGCGGCCAGAGCGATGTCGACCTGCTCTTGGGTCGGATTGTCGGGGTCGTAGCCGGGGAACATGAACCCCTCGGTGGTGTACTCGTGGCTGACGACCAACAGGTACCGGCCGGGGGTGTCGGGGATCGGCAGCAGTCCGGCGAAGTCGTTGTTGAAGCCGAACTGCCCGCGCTGGGCGGCGGCGGTCTGGTTGCGCACGTCGAACTCCGGTGCGCCCGGAACGACGGGGTCGCCCCAGCGGATCACCACAGACTGGCGGTACCCCTCGGGGATGACGACGGCGTCCTGGCTGTTGGGCGCCACGGCGGAGAAGTTCATCCCCGGCGGGGGAGCCGACGGGGGAACCGGTTCGCCGGGCCGGACGACGTCGGCGGCTCGTGAGCACGCCGCCAGCGCCGGGCCGGCGGAGACGGCCAGGACCGTCACGCCGGCGGCCCTGAGCAGCGAGCGCCGTGACAGCGCACGTCCTATGTTGGCGACGATGTCGCCGAAGTACTCGTTGTCGCTGGTGTTGGGAGCCGGGTGCGCGCAGGCGTCGGCGCAGCGGTGCCGGCAGGTGACGCGTTGGCGCGCCGAGCGCCCGTCGTGGCGCATCAGCATGTTCAGGGGGATCAGGGCCATGTGGCGAACGCTAGGAGCCCGCGGCGATCACCGGGCGAGCGGCGGGTGTGAGCAGGTCGTCCCAGGACGACGGTTGGGGGTTGGCGCCGGGGTTGGCGATGAAGCACAGGGCGTTGTTGACGATCGGCACGTAGACCCCGTCCGGTCCGATCAGGTCGGCTTCGATTCCGGCGGTGTCGACGCCACTGGCCTGCAGTAGGCCGGACTTCTCGGCCTTCTGGATGAACGGGGGAAGTGTGACCAGCAGATCGGCCTGAGGGTTGGACTGTTCCTTTTCCACCCGGGAGACCACCTCGCCGGAGCCGGCCTCCACCAGGTTGACGTTGATGCCGGTCTGCTGGGTGAAGTTGGCGAATTGGGTCTTGTACCAGGCGCCCAGACCGTCGGCGCTGTAGACGGTGAGCGTGCCGGCGCCGCCGGATCCTGACGATCCGGTGCCACCGCACGCCGCGAGCAGCATGCCAACGACGATCATCAGGGCTACGGGTAGCCGAGTGCGGCGCGGCGCTGTCGGGCGAGGAGATGTCATGTGTGTCTCTTTCACTGGAGGGTCTCGGGGTGGTCGCCCCGACCGAGGATCAGCCCGGCGAACTCCGCGGGGCCGCTGACGATGTGGGTGGCCCCGGCGGCGCGCAGCATGTCGGCGTCGTGAGCGCCGGTCAGCGTGCCCGCCGCAATTGGGGCGCCGGCACGCAACGCGCTCTCGATGTCGCTGGTGGTGTCGCCGAGCACAGCGACATTGCCGACCCCCTCGGCGCCGAGCCGCATCAGCGCGGTCAGCACCAGATCGGGGTAGGGCCGGCTGCGCACTCCGTCACTCGGTGCCAGGGTCAGGTCCGCCAGTGTCTGCCAGCCCAACGCCGCCAGCAGCTTGCCCTGGGTCGCGGCGCTGAATCCCGTTGTAAGGGCGACTTTCACGCCCGCGTCCCGCAGCATGGAGATGGATTCCCGGGCTCCGGGGATGGGGGTGGCGCGGCCCCCGGAGATCAGCGCGTCGTAGGCGCTCTCGAAGGCGGCGTTGGCTTGCTGGGCCAGGTCCTCGCTGCCAAAGAGCGCCCGGAACACGACGATTTTCGACTGCCCCATTGTGTCGAGGACGTAGCGACGTGCTTGTTCTCGCCGCTCGCCCTGTGTTGGCAGTCCGCCGGCCGTTGCCGCGGCTTCGAAAGCCTCGGCTACCAGTCCGTCGTCGCTGACAGTGGTGCCGGCCATGTCGAAGACGGCCACCTGGATCCCGTCACCCACCCGGAGTCGTGTCCCTTCCCCTCGTTCTCACAGACCGATCAGCTCGGCGGTCGTCTCGGCGATCGCCGGCGCCAGCGTCATGCCCCGCCCGCCGGGGCCGGTGACCACCCAGAGCCCGGGAGCCGGCTTGGCGCGGCAGACCAGTTCGCCGGGGTCGACGCACTGGCTGTACACACCCGCCCAACGCTGCCGGATGGCGGGCAGCGGCCGGCCGAGGAACTCCTCGACCCGGCCGGCCAGATACGAGTACGGGGCCTCCTGCACATCGACGGGGAAGGGCTCGTCGTACTCGTGGGTGTCGCCGATCGTCAGGCCCCCGCCGAGACGCTGCACGCACAGCAGCTGCATCCGTCCGGCTTCGGCGACAGGATCCTGGGGTTCGTTGCGCCGCAACTGATCCAGGCTGTCACCGGCGAAGGCGGGGTAGTAGCGGAAGCTGTCCGCGTCGGCGATCGCCGTGGTCAGCGTTTCCCCGAGCGGTTCGGTCTGCATCATCTGCAGGCGGACCCGGCGCACCGGCAGGTCGCCCGCGACCTCTCTGATCAGGCCGCCGTGCTCGGCGCCCGGGCAGAGCACGACGACGTCGCCTGTGTGGCGCCGACCGTCGTCGTCGACAACCGTGCCGGTGTCGACCGAGCGGGCCTGGGTGTTCGGCAGGAAGGTGTAGTCGCCGGCCCGGGCCAGATGTTCGCGCAGGGCGGGCAGGGCCTGGCGCGACTCGACCGCCGCGTCGCGGGTGCAGTGCAGCGCTCCGAGGTACTTCCCGCGCAGGGCGGGGTTGAGTTCGCGCACCGCGTCGGGGTCGAGCATCGAGAAACCGCGCCTGTCCGCATCGGGGCGTTCGGCGACGTCCTCGGCGACGGCGACCTCGTCGGGGGTGCGCAGCAGGGTCAGTGAGCCGGCGGGGCGGAAGCCCACGCCGGGCACCGCCGCCCCGATCTGCTCCCACAATTCGCGGGCACGAAGGGAGGCCGCCAGTTCATGGGAGGCCCGTCCGGACACCCAGACCAGGCCGAAGTTGCGCACAGTGGCTCCGCGGGCCTCGGATTCGCGCTCGAGGTGGACTACCGAGTGCCCCCGGCGCACCGCCTCCAGTGCGTGGGTGGTGCCGAGCACGCCCCCGCCGACGATTATCACGTGCACCCGCGGAATCCTCGCCAGCGCGGGTGAACAGGAGCCACCGGTACCGCAGTCGGGAGGCTAACGGCAGTTAAACAATCAGTGGCTCAACGCTTTTCGCTATGCTCCTCAGCATGGCCGACGACTCTCAGTACGTGTTGCACGAGACATCCGCGATGTTGCTTTCGCTGCGCGACGTCTGGGACGAGACCGCAGTAGACGATCTCGACCACGCTCTTCAGGCGGCGGCGCGGGCGCTTGAGGACGGCGCCGACGACGAACTTGTGCTGGCTGCGGCGATGCATGACCTGGCGCACAGTCCGCTGTGCGACTCGCCGAACCGGGCCCACCATGACGTGGCCGCTCGGGAGTGGCTGACCCCGCGCTACGGGGAGCGGGTGGGGTGGCTGGCCGGCGCCCACGTGGCGGCCAAGCGGTTTCTGGCCGCGACCGAGCCGGAATACCGCGACTGCCTGTCAGGCGTCTCCGAGGTGTCGCTGCGGGCGCAGGGGGGACCGGACGTGGACGCCGGGATGATCTCGCATCCGTGGTGGCCGGACGCGCTGCGGCTGCGCCGTTACGACGACGCCGCCAAGCAACCCGGCGCGCGCGCAATGACCATCGAGCAGGTCGTGGAGGTCGCAGCACGGGTCCTTCGGGCGCCACGTTCATGACCGTCGTGCTGGTGACCGTCGACGGCCTGCGCCCCGACGCCCTACAGGTGGTCGACACCCCGCACCTGGACGGGCTGATGGCGCGGGGCGCCGCCAGCATGACCGCTCGTTCGGTGCTGCCGAGCAAGACCCTGCCGGCGCACTTCTCGGCGTTCTACAGCCTGCCCCCCGCGCAGCACGGAGTTCTCGACAACGATCGCCGCCCGCCGACCCAGCCCGTGCCGGGTCTATTCGAGGTTGTCCACCGCCGGGGCGGCAGCGCGGGGATGGTCTTCAGTTGGGAGCCGCTGCGCTTTCTCGCCCCCGCCGGTTGCCTGCGGTTCGCCCACTTCAATCGGCTCGACCTCGCCGACCTGCCGGCCGCCGACCATCCCACCGTCGATGTCGCGGTCCCCCTGATCGAGGGCGGGCGGTTCGAGCTGTTGTTCGTCTATCTCGGCGCGACCGACGAGACGGGCCACGCGCATGGCTGGATGACCGACGAGTACCTGCGGCAGGTCGAGATCGCCGACGGGCAGGTCGGGCGGCTGGCCGCAGTGATGGGACCCGACGACACCATGCTGGTGCAGTCCGACCACGGTGGGCACGATCGCGGCCACGGGACCGACTGCGCGGAGGACATGACGATCCCGTGGCTGCTGAGCGGCGCGGGCGTCCGGCGCGGTGTGCGACTGAGTGAAACCGTCTCGCTGCTCGACACCGCCCCGACACTGGCGGCGATTATGGGCCTCGGGGTGCCCGGCGGCTGGGAGGGCAGGATCGTCGCCGAAGCCCTGGATCGGGATGGCTAGCCGGCCCTTCGTTTCGCGGACTCTGACAAGGGGCCTCAGCCTGCAATGCAGGTGTGACCGAACCGGCGTATTAGCGGAGTTGCCCCGTCGACTTTGACCACCATGAGGAGCGGCCGCCCCGATTTCGGGGCGGCCGCGGCAGGGTGGGGCTATTACTTGATGACCTTGCCGTCCTCGTCGAGGTGCTCGACCTCGGCGTGCTGTTTGCGCACCGTTTCCTTGATGGTTTCGGTGTGCTCGGTCTCCTCGGTGCGCAGCCGGATCTCCTCGGCGACGTGCGCGGACTTCGTGACGACGGCCTCCTCGCGGGTTTCGATGACCTCGATCGTGGAGTCGCTCCAGTCCCAGTCGTCGGCAACCGGTTCGTTGACGACATTGCGGATCACCTCGGCGTGAACCTCGGTGAGGTTGACTTGTTCCTCGACCTCACGGGCCGTCACGTAGCGACGGATGCGGGTCTTGCCGGCCTCGACGGTGCGCTTGCCGACCTCCAGTTGCTCCTCGGCAAGGCGCAGCACCTCTTCTTTGACGTCGCCCAGCGCCTTGTGCTCGGCGACGATCCCGGCGCCGCGTGCCTCGAGGTCGACCGGATTGTGGGACGCGAGGATCTCCTCGGCCTTTTTGGCTTCGGCGTCATTCTTCACGCGCACGGTGAGGATCGCTCCGCCGGTAGAGAGGGCCTTCTCGAAGGCGGCGCCCTCATACAGCTTGACCTCGTGGCCGAATAGTCTGCGCCAGAAGGCGGGTCCGAGCTCCGCGCGGCCGGCGCTCTTCGCGACGGCTTCGCGGTCGAGTGTGTTGACGTCGGGATCGGGGAATCCGGCGGCCTCGAGAGCCTTCTCGGCGCGCCGGCTTGCGTCGACCTTGTCGAACAGGACGACCATCTCGTGACTCTTAGTGGTCACAGTCCACTCCTTTTCTTTTCTTTCTTCCTCGGCTGTTTCGACGGCCGTCCGGTTCCGGGCGGCCTTTCAGAACGCTCGGCGCGTGAAGTGCCGGGTTCTGAATCCTCGGGTGCCAACCGCTCGACGGTGGCTTCCTGCCCGCGCAGCGTCACGTCCTCGACGTGACGGCGCACCGACTCCTTCTTGCGGACGTGGACTTCCTCGCGCAGGATGAGGCGTTTCTCGATGACGAGGACCTCCTCGACGACGGGGATGATGATCTCCTTGCGGGTGGCCCGTACCGATGGCAGCTCTTTGACCGGCTTGTCGATCCGTACGCGGCGGACCTCGACGGTGTGGCTGGACAGCGCGATGTCGACCCTCTCGACCCGGGACTTCGTCGACCTGTGCACGCGCACCCGGCCCGTCTCGATGAGTCGCTTGTCGACTGTCAATGCCTCGACAGCGAGCCTGATGACTTCATCGTCGGAAAGGGCATCCGGAAGGCCCGCAACAGTCTGTGAGCCTATGTTGCTGGCTTCATCATCCGCCGATGCGGGCCGCCCCTTACTGGTTGCCGGCGATTGCCCCTGACCATTATCTGGTTGCTGCACAGCGACTCTGATTCTCCCGGTTCGGGATTGGCGGGTCCGGAGAAGACTCCGTTAAGGCCTTTACGGTCGCTCAGAACCATCGTCGATGGAAGATCATGGCAAAGATGTTCGTGGCGGCTTCACCCCGCGTTCAGGAGAAGCCTTGCCCGAGGCGAGTCTCTGTCCCGGTCTAATCCGCGTTGGTGTCACGCGGGTTTCGCGCCGCAGCGGCCCGCGTTTCGCGCCCGGCACCGACGAGGTAGCGCTGCGAGCACACGGACACGGTGGCGTCAGCGAGGTCGGGGGGCGAAGGTGTGCGCGGGGCATTGCCGTTCGCCGGTCCTCCCGCCGGGCGGAGCGAAGCCGCTCGACCCCAGCCCCAACTCAATACCGATGCCTACGCCGCGCAGATGGCGTGTGCCCGGCACGGCGGGAGGGCCTGAACAGCGGCTCCCAAGAAAGGCGGCCTCAGCCCGGAGGCGGGGGAGGCGGGACGGGGACGACCTGTTCCGGGGGTTGCTGTCCGAGCAGCGCGCCGCGCAGATCCCCGGCCTGATACATCTCGTAGAGGCGACGCAGGAAGGCAATCCGGCCGGTACCCGCAATGTCCTCGTTGGGTGCGATGCCGGGTGCCGGGGTGCCCTCGCCCGGGGCCGCCGGTGCTGTATTCAGCGGAACCAGATATTCGGGATTGAACGCCCGCAGGTCCGGGACGATGACGCCGGGCGCGCCGGGCAGCGCCGGTTGGGCGTTCTGGCCGAGGATCAGGTTGGTGCCGTAACTGGACAGGTCGGGCAGGCCGAGCGGCCCGGTTGGCTGGCTGCCCGCCTGTGCCAGGACGTTGCCGATCGCCGGGATGAGCTCAGCTGCCGGTGGGAGCGGAGCGGGTACCGGGAGCGGGGCGGGGGCCGGCGCGGGCGGCGGCGGAGGCAACCCCGGTTCGGCGGCTGCCGGCGTTGACCCGAGCAGGACCCACGCCACACCCGCCGCCACGGCGGCGGTCGCAGCGCGTCTCACTTGCAGTTCTCGGCGATCTTCTTCGTGGTCTCGGTGGCCGCCTTCAACCGGTCGGCCTGGGCAGGCACGGCGCTGGTCTGACCGACGAAAAAGTGCTGGGCGATGTCCTGCAACTGCCCCGCCAGCGCCGAGATGGGTTCGGCCAGTTCGGCAGGAGTGTTCGACGGGGTGTTCTCGCGCAGGTAGACCGCCCCGCCGGCCATCGCCAACCGGGTGTTGGCCGCGACGGTCTCCAAGGCCACCGGCTCGGGCCCGAGATTGGCACGTGACTGCAACGCCACACCCTCGGCCACGAGTTCAGCGACCCGGCACGCCTCGGCTTTCGGGTCGGTCGCGGCCGGATTCCCGGCGAACAGACCCGGCGGGGTCGCTTCCGGGGCCGGCTTCAGCAACGCCCACCCCGCCCCGGCGGCCGCCAGCACCGACAGCAGCAGCGCGACCGGCGCCATCCACCGACCCGGTGCCGGCCGGGATGTCACGACGGGCCCGCCGCTCGAAACCGGAGAGGCCGAGAGCGCGTCGTCAACATTGAAACTGGGTTCGGGCATGACGGCGATCCTACGCGTAGCCTGGCAGTAGCAAATTCAGACGACGGGAGCGCTCTGCGATGTCGACGCCGGTGCGGCAGGTGCTGGCCGCGGTCTGCGGCGCAGCGTGGGCCGCAGGTTCGGTGCTTGCCGGTTCGACCCTGTCAGCCCCCGCCCTGTTGGCTTCCGCCGCGGCGGCTAGCGAGTGCGCGCCGGGCTTCGTGCCCAATCCCTACACCGCCCAGTGTCTGGCCCCGGTCAACACCGCGACGATCAACGGAATTCCGTGCATCCCCAGCAACATTGGGCTGTGCAGTTCTTTCCTGCAGAATCAGCAGCCGCCCCGCGGTCCGCGGCCGGTGGGCTGAGCGCCGGACCCCACTAGGTTTTCGTGACGGTCTTGTTCAGGAAGCGGGCAGCCCAGTTGGGTGACACCTGCGCTAGGCCGGCGAGGATCTTGGTCTGCCGGCCGACCGGGTAGTGCACCTTGGCCAGCCGGGTCCGGGTGGAGTGGGTGGCGGCGTAGATCTCCCGGGCGACATCCTCCGAGCTCAGATGAATACCCAACCGTTTGGTGCTGTTGGTCTCCATCCCGTCGACCATCGCCGTCTGCACGAACAGCGGCCACATCGCGATGACCCGGATCCCGTAGCGGCGCCATTCCAGTTCCAGCGCCTCGGTCAGTCCCCGCACTGCGAACTTCGACGCCGAATAGGTCGCCAGTTCGGGCTGGCCGTAGATCGCCGACGCCGAGCAGAGATTGACCACCTGCGCGCCCCGTGTGTCGCGCAGATAGGGAAACGCCGTGTGCAGGCCGGTCAGGGTCCCGCTGACGTTGACCTCGATGATGCGGCGCTGCGCCTCCAGCGGAATCTGCTCGAACCGCCCGTGGCTGAGCACGCCGGCGTTGTTGATCAAGACGTCCAGTCGGTGCGAAGGGCCGGTGAATTCGGCCAACTGACGTGACCACTGCTCGGCGTCGGTGACGTCGAGACGCCCGATCGCGATGTCACCGCCGCGGCTGACGACTTCCTCCTGCAGGTTCGCCAGGCCGTCCACGTCGACGTCATAGGCGCCCACCCGGTAGCCGCGTCCGGCGAATACAACAGCGGTCGCTCGGCCGATTCCGGCGGCGGCGCCGGTGATGAAGACGGTGGGGAAGGACGAAGAAGGTGAAGGTAATGAGTCGTCGGCCATGTGTTTCTGTCTACCAGTGGAGGTAACTGGCAGGGCACCCATCCCGTGCCGCCAGAACCAGTCGATTCCGAGCCGTGGATTACTCCGAACGCGGGTCGACCCGCACGTCTGAAACAGGCGACCTGCATTTTCTAAGGAAAATATTCGTATTGAGTAAGGAAGAACTTCCTTCAAGCTTCTTTTTATGTAAATATCTCGAGCATGGTGGGCGCTGGGGTCTTTGCGGTCGCCGTCGTGATCGTGGTCGTGGGCCCGGTCCTGTCAGGTAATTCCCAGGGAATTTTGTAAATCCGAGTGTGAGGAAGTTTGTCATGGTGGGTACGTCCGCTCAGGGTGTTGGTCGGGTCGAGGGTCTGGCCGAGGGGGTTGTGGCTGATCGGGTGCGTGCTGTTGGGGTGATGCGGGTGTCGGTGGGTTCGGGGTTGGGGTCTGCTCGGTTTGTGGGTCGGGTGGGTGCTTTGGCGGTGTTGTTGGGTGTGGGTGCTGCGGTGGTGTCGGTGCCGGTGGCGTTTGCTGATTCGCGGGGTTCGGGGGGTGCTTCGGGGTCCTCGGAGGCGTCGGGGGATGGGTCGGGGTCGGTGCGGGTGTCGGTGCCGCGTCCGGTGCGTGGGGGTGCTGAGGGTGCGGTTGATGCCGATGCCGAGTCCGATGCCGATGCCGATGCCGAGTCCGATGCCGAGTCCGATGCCGAGTCCGATGCCGATGCCGATGCCGATGCTGATGTTGATGTTGATGCTGATGCTGATGCTGATGCTGATGCCGATGCCGGTGATGTGGCGGTTGAGGGTGATG
>CAYXBN010000021.1:0-55647 GCA_964463215.1 uncultured Mycobacterium sp.
CAGCGCCTTGCCGACCCGAGCATCCTCGGTGCGGAAGTCGCTGATGTAGCCCTCGCTTTTGAGGATCTCGGCGATGTTGGCCTTGATCTTGCTGTGCGGCAGGGTTACTTCGTCGTGGTACGCCGAGTTGGCGTTGCGCAGACGCGTCAAGAAGTCTGCGATCGGGTCCGTCATTGTCATGACTGGGCCTCTACCTTCCTCGCAGCGGTTCCCACTGGGGTCAATTCCCTTGGGGGCCTACTGCGCCTTTTGTCTTGGCTTAAAAAGCTTGGGGTTCTTACCAACTGGACTTCTGCACACCGGGCAGCTCGCCGGCGTGCGCCATCTCACGCAGGCAGATGCGGCACAGGCCGAACTTGCGGTACACCGCGTGCGGACGCCCGCACTTGTTGCAGCGGGTGTAGGCCCGCACCGCGAACTTCGGCTTCTTCTTGGCCTTGTTGACCAGAGCCTTCTTTGCCATCTGCTCAGTTCTCCTTGAACGGGAAGCCCAGCGCCCGCAGCAGCGCTCGTCCCTCGTCGTCGTTCGTCGCCGAGGTGACGACGGTGATGTTCATCCCGCGCGGCCGGTCGATGGAGTCCACGTCGATCTCGTGGAACACCGACTGCTCGGCCAGGCCGAAGGTGTAGTTGCCGTGGCCGTCGAACTGCTTGGGGCTCAGGCCGCGGAAGTCGCGGATACGCGGCAGGGCGATGGACACCAGGCGATCCAGGAACTCCCACATCCGGTCGCCGCGCAGGGTCACCCGGGCGCCGATCGGCATGCCCTCGCGTAGCTTGAACTGCGCGATGGACTTGGTGGCCTTGCGGATCTCCGGCTTCTGCCCGGTGATCAGGGCCAGATCGTTGACGGCGCCGTTGATCAGCTTGGCGTCGCGGGCGGCGTCGCCGACACCCATGTTGACGATCACCTTCACCACGCCGGGGATCTGCATCACGTTGGCGTAGTTGAACTCGTTGTGCAGCGCATCGCGAATCTCGCTGCGGTAGCGGGCTTTGAGCCGCGGTTGCACCTTCTCGTCGACAGAAGTCATGACTTGATGTCCTTGCCGTTGCGCTTGGAAATGCGGACCCGCTTGCCGGTCTCCTCGTCGACGCGGTAGCCGACGCGGGTCGGGTTGCCGTCGGAGTCGACGACCATCACGTTGGAGACGTGGATCGGGGCCTCCTGGGTGACGATGCCGCCGGAGGAGGCGCCGCGCTCATTGGCCGACTGCGCGGTGTGCTTCTTGATCCGGTTGACACCCTCGACCAGGACCCGGTTGCGGCTGGGAAAGGCCTGGATGACCTTGCCCTTGGCGCCCTTGTCCTTACCGGAGATGACCAGCACGGTGTCGCCCTTGTGGACCTTCATTTACAGCACCTCCGGGGCCAGCGAGACGATCTTCATGAAGCGCTTCTCCCGCAGTTCGCGGCCGACCGGGCCGAAGATACGGGTGCCGCGCGGGTCGTTGTCGTTCTTGATGATCACCGCGGCGTTCTCGTCGAACTTGATGTAGCTGCCGTCGGGCCGGCGGCGTTCCTTGACGGTGCGCACCACCACGGCTTTCACCACGTCGCCGCGTCTGACGTTGCCGCCGGGGATGGCGTCTTTCACGGTCGCCACGATGACGTCACCGATGCCGGCATAGCGCCGCGACGAGCCACCGAGCACCCGGATGCACAAGATCTCCTTGGCACCGGTGTTGTCGGCAACCTTGAGCCGCGATTCCTGCTGAATCACCAGATCTCCCTACGTTGTGCACGCGCGGGGCACCTTTCAGCGCAAGCAGAAAGGAACCTCGTCGTGCTTGGTCTTCGTCACCACGGAGCACGCGGGGCCGACGTTGGAAACGCCAGCCGAGGTCTGCCCCAGGCAACCCCCCAATACTAGGTGACGGGCACAACGGAGCCAAATCCGCTCACCTTCCCCCGCGAGCAGACGCAAACGCCTCCCTCAGCGCGGCGTGTCGGGGTCGTTTGCGTCTGCTCGCCGGAGAAACAGGAGAACTAGAGGGTGACGACGCAGCGGAACCCGATGTGGGTGGTCGAGGTGTCCTGGGATTCCGGGGAGCGGGCGGCGGGCCGGAACCGGTGGCAGTACTCGGGGGCGCACAGATGCGACCCGCCCTTGAGGGCCTGCATCACGGTCGGGTCCGGATCGGCCGGGATCGGGCAGCACGAACTGGCCGGTGGCTGCTGCGGGCCATGCGCCCGCGCATACGGGGTGGCGGTCCACTCCCACACGTTGCCGATCATGTCGACCAGCCCCAACCGGTTGGCCGGGAAGGCGCCGACCGGGGAGGTGCCGACCCACCCGTTCGCACCGTCGTTGCGGTACGGAAACCGGCCCTGCCAGGTGTTGGCCATCAGCCGGCCGTCCGCCGTCGGTTGCTCACCCCAGGCGTAGGCGGTGGTTGCACCGCCACCGGCGGCGTACTCGAATTCGGCCTCGGTGGGCAGTCGGCGGCCGGCCCAGGCCGCGTAGGCACCGGCATCGGGGTAGGCGACCTGCACGACGGGATGATCCTCCCTACCGACGATGTCGCTACCCGGGCCGAAGGGCGCCCGCCAGTTCGCCCCCGGTGCCCAGTCCCACCACTGCCGCCAGTCGTTGAGATTCACCGGGCCGGGCGAACCGGTGAACACGAGGGCGCCGGGCAGCAGGTCCTGTTCGGCGACGCCGGGGTACAGGGCCGGGTCGAGGGGACGTTCGGCGACGGTGACGTAGCCGGTGTCGGCGACGAAGGCGGCAAACTGGGCATTGGTCACTGGGTGGCGTTCGATCGCGAACGCCCCCACGGTGACCGTGCGGACCGGGGCCTCTTCCGGGTAGAAGTCCTGCGAGCCCATCCGGAACGACCCACCGGGCAGTTCCACCAGTTCGGTCAGCACACGATCAGCGTAGGTGTCGCGGTGTGCCCACCGTCATCGACCGTGAGTGATGCAGGGCTTCTCGAGAAACGTCTGCAGGGTGCTTCAGTCACGGCAAGCTCAGTCCCGGGCGAACGCCAGGGCCAGTTCGCGCTCCCGGTCGATGTAAGGGGTTCCGGAGGTGTCTACGACGACCTTGCCGATCGTTCCGCCGGCAAACGGGAACGGGGCGGTGTAGGCCGAGCAGACCGGTTGGCCACTGTTGCGGCCCACCTGCACCGACGCCCCGGCCAGGCCGAAGGTGACGGGATGGGCGCGGACATCGGCCTGGGTGGCCACCACCGCATCGTCGACATACAGCGACACCGTGCCCAGCGGGGTGTGACTTCCCTCGACGGTGCCGGTGCGCTCGTAGCGCACCCCGAAGACGTGCTTGCCGAGCGGGATGGGGTCCGGGGCGATGACGGTCTGCTCCTGCTCGCCCATGAAGTTGTAGATGTAGTGCAGTCGGCTGTCGGCGATGAATAGCACGTGCCCGCCGTGGCCGGCGCCCTGTTTGAACAGAACGCCGGACGCGTCGGCGGCGTCTACGTCAACCTCGGCCAGCACCGAGAAGGACATCCCCCGTAATTCGACCATCGCGCCCAGACCGACCGCCGCGGTGCCGGGGTAGTAGGTGAACGTGGTCTGCCCGGCGGTCAGGGTGGGCCGGAACCGGGTGAAGGTCTCCAGGACGTTGAGGTCACCGAGGGGAAGGCCGTTGTACGTGGCGGCCTCGGTGAACCACAGCTGTTTGAGTTCGGCCAGTTTGTCCGGGTTTTCCGCGGCCAGGTCGTGGCACTGGCTGCGGTCGGCGGCGATGTTGAACAGTTCCCAGCGGTCGTCGTCGAAGTGTCCCCACCCAGCCGGGGCGGCGGGGTGAACCGTGTTGGCGAACCAGCCGTCGTGCCAGATGCCGCGGGTGCCCAGCATCGAGTAGAACTGCGTGATCTTGCCGGTGTCGGCGGCCGGATCCGTCAGCGCCGCAGCGAAACTCACCCCCTCCAGGGGCCGCTGCGGGACCCCGCCGACGGTGTCCGGCGGGCTGATGCCCAGGAGTTCATAGACCGTCGGGGTGATGTCGGCGACGTTGACGTAGTTGTCCCGGTTCTCGCCGTGCGCGGCGATCCCAGCCGGCCAGGAGATGATCGCGGTGTCGGCGATCCCGCCCTCATGCGAGGCGTAGCGCTTGAACAGCTTGTAGGGCGTGTTGAACGCCATCGCCCAGCCGATCGGATAGTGGTTGTAGGTGTGCGGGCCGCCGAGTTCGTCGTAGCACCGCATGCTGTCCTCGACGGTGTCGATGTAGCCGTTGAAGAATTTGACCTCGTTGACCGACCCGTTGGGGCCGCCCTCGCCGCTGGCACCGTTGTCGGAGATCACCACGATGATGGTGTTATCCAACTGGCCGGACTCCTCCAGGTAGTCCAGCACCCGGCCGATCTGGGCGTCGGTGTAGGACAGGAAACCGGCGAAGACCTCGGCCATCCGGGCGAACAGCCGTTTCTCCTCATCCGACAGCGACTCCCACGGCCGCACGGTGTCCTGCGCCGGCCACGGCTGACCATCGGGGCCGGTAACGTCGGCGTAGGGGTTCATCGGCGACAGTTCGGTCTCCGGCGGGACGATGCCGAGTTCCTTCTGCCTGGCCAGCACGATCTCGCGGTAGCGCTCGTAGCCCATGTCGAACCGGCCGGCGTAGCGGTCGGCCCAGTCGGAGAAGACGTGGTGCGGTGCGTGGCCGGCGCCCGGGCACAGGTAGGTGAACCACGGCTTGGTCGGGGCGACGACCCTGGCGTCCCGGATGAACTCGATTGTCTTGTCGGCCAGATCCGCCGACAGGTGGTAGCCCTGCTCCGGGGTGGCGGGGGGATCGACCTGGTGGTTGTCATAGACCAGGTCCGGATACCACTGGTCGGCCTCACCGCCCAGGAACCCGTAGAACCGTTCGAATCCCCGGCCCAGCGGCCAATGCCGTTTGGTGGCAGCCAGATTGGATTCCTCCAGCGGGGTCAGGTGCCACTTGCCCACGCAGTAGGTGTTCCAACCCCGTTCGGCCAGCACCTCCGAGAGCAGGGCGGCGTCGGCGGGGATCCGCCCACTGCAATTGGGGAAGCCGTCGGTGAACTCCTCGACGGTGGCCATCCCGACACTGGTGGGGTTGCGCCCGGTCAGCAGGGCGGCCCGGGTGGGCGAGCACAGCGCAGTCGTGTGGAACTGGGTCAGCCGCACCCCACGCTCGGCGATGCGGGTCATGGCCGGCATCTCCACCAGGCCACCGAAGCAGTCCCAGGTGGCGATCCCGACGTCGTCCCACACCACGTAGAGCACGTTGGGTGCGTTGTCCGGGGCGGTGGGGGCGGCGAACGGCCCCCAGTCCGGTTGGGAATCGCGGATGTCGAGGGCGATCTTGCCCGTGAAGTCGGCCGTCACCGGCCTGACGTTACCCGCTGGGAGTCGGTTCGTAGACCCGGTAGATGCGCCAGTTCGGTTGGCCGTCGCCGTCATTGGGGACCTCCAACTCCAGGGTCGCGACATCGGCCCCGGTGTCATAGAGGGTCGGGTAGCGCTTGTTCAAGGTGTCGGACTTGCCGCGTCCGGTCGGCGGCACCGCCAGCAGGTACTTGACCCCGCGGTTGGAGGGGTCGTTGAGGATACGAACGAAATCGGGGTCGGACGGCAACACGAACATCTTCGGTTTGCGCGAGGCCGCGACGATCGCGAAGCCGTACACCGTGTCGGTGACCACTGAACTGTCCGGCAGATTCAGGTCGTCGAGGTAGCGGGCGATGGCCCGTTCGGTGGAGAACGTTCGCGCGATGCGGTTTTCGGCGGCGCGTTTGGGACTGACGTCGTCCGGCTCGGGGTCGATGATGGTCTCCAGCGCGTATTCCTGGGGGGCGTAGCGGGGCTGCGTCATTCCCCAGCCGGCCACCACCAGGCTGACCGCCAGCAGTGCGGCAACCGGAACGTAACCGCCACGGGTCCGGGTCGACGGGACCGTCGGTGTGGGCGGCGCGTGCCGGCCGCGCCGGATCGGCTCCAGGAAGGTTCCGTCCGGGACGGCCAGCATCGCCATGGTCGCCGCAAAGGGGATGGCGATGATGTAGAAGCGGAGGAAGGCAAAGGTGCCGCCGAGGGCGAAGGTGACGGACTGGAAGGTCAGTGCGGCGCCGAAAATGACCAGTGGCGGCACCAACATCGCCATCCTCGGCTGGCGCCACCGCAGGAAACCGGCCCAGACCCCGATCGGGATCAGGGTCGGGGCCAATATCAGAATGGCCGTCATGGCGAAGCCGAGGCCGCCGATCACCCCCGGCGCGGCCGCTCCGGACTGTTCCAGGATCGCTTTGTTGCCGTACTCGGAGGTGAACTGGGCGAAGGCCTCGCCGGTGATCAGCCAACTAGCGATCGCCCAACCCACGAACGCCACCACCCCGGGTCCGCTGATCACGATCACGTCCAGCAGGGCACGCAGCACCCGCGGTGGCTCCGGTGCCCGCCGGTAGGTGGTGATCGCCACCATCAAACCGGCGGCGGCCACGCAGGCCAGGGCGTCGTAGCGGGTCAGGTAGGCCAACCCCATGGCGATGCCGCCGGCGATGATGAGGTGGTGGACGTCGTCGTCGACCATCCACAGGATGAGACGACGCACCGCCCAGGTCATGAAGAACACGAACGGGGCCTCACTCATCCCGTTGGACCCGTAGAACACGATCATCGGATGCAGCGCGAAGAGGGTGGCGATGCTGACCGAGTACCAGCGCGGAAGCCCCCGGTCGATACCCATCGAGAGCACTTGAACCACAGCGCCGGCCATGAAGATCGCCGACATGATCGTCGCCGAGAAGGCCCGTTCGGAGAGCATCGGCAGCAGTGGGCTGGCAGCAATGATCGGAACCTGCACCATGGCCGTCAACGGTGTGAAGATGAATCCGATTGCGGCAAGGTGTGGCTCGCGGCTGAACAGCACGCTCTGCGAAGCCGAGACGCGCGCCAGGGAATCACCGAGGATAAAGCCGTGCCGGACCTCCAGCCAGTAGCCGACGGCGATGTAGAGCGCCACGGGCAGGACGTAGGCGAGGACTTTGAGCCTGCGGTCGGTGATCCTGCTCATGGGACGTCGGACTGGTCGGGCTCCGATCGGGGGGTCAGGCCGTGGAAGGTCTTCTCCCAGTAGGAGGGGTTGCGGATCAGTTGGTAGACGCCTTTGGTGGCGGCCACGCTCATCATCACGAAAAAGGCGGGCACCGTGAGCGCGGGGATGATCAGATCGGCTCGGTCGTCCTCCCGCAACGAGATGAGGTTCATGTATAGCGTCACCCCGTTCCCGATGATCAGGGCGACCAGAGCGGGAAAGTAGACGAACCAGGGGAAAACCGCGCCCACCACCGCGGGTTGACCGAGGAACCACAGGATGGTGATGAACCAGAACAGCAGGTTCAGCACCGCGATGACCGGGGTTCCGGCGAGGATCAACGTCAGTCGGAGGAAGGATCGCGGTCCCACCGACTTCCACATCTGCACCGGCCGCCGGACGTGGACGAGCCAGGTCTGCAGATAGCCTTTGTACCAACGGGATCGCTGGCGGATCCAGTTGATCGGGTCACTGTTGGCTTCCTCCAACGTCGTGGAGTCCAGCACCGCGGTGCGATACCCCAGGGCGTGGATCCGCAGGCCCAGATCGGCGTCTTCGGTGACGTTGAACGGATCCCAGGCGCCGATTCCCTCCAGCACGTCGCGGCGCAGATGGTTGGACGTGCCGCCCAACGGGATCGGCGACTTGCTGCGCATCATCCCCGGCAGCAGATAGCCGAACCACAGGTTGTACTCCGCGGTGAACCAGCCGGTCAGCAGGTTCTGGTGCGAATTGTGGTACGCCAACTTGGATTGGATGCACACCACTTCCGGCGGGGACTGGGCGAATGCCGCCACCGTCCGGCGCAGTTGCAGCGGTTCGGGGATGTCCTCGGCGTCGTAGATGGTGACGATGTCGCCGGTGGCGAAGTGCAGACCGTAGTTGCAGGCTTTGGGTTTGGTGCGCGGGTCCGCGGGCGGAACCAGCACGATCGTGACGATCTCGGAGTCCTGATAGTCCCGGGCCGCCTCGATGGTGGGTTCGTCGTCGGCCTCGAGCAGCAGCAGCACCTGCACTTTGTCGGCGGGATACTCCAGGCGGCTCATGGCCGCGAGCAGGTCGCCGACCACTTCCGGTTCGCCGTAGGCCGGCACCAGGATCGTGTAGCGGGGCAGCTCGGCATCGGGGATCGCCCGCGCCTGCTCATCGGAAATGACGATGGCGCGGTAGGCGAGCCCCTGCCGGAAGATCAGGACCCGGTCGATCATGGTCAGGACGTAGGCCAGCGTGCACACCGCGATCAGCACGACCGCGGTCTGCAACGGACGCCAGATGGTGAACCCGACCGTGATGATGAGCAGACTCCACAGCAGCGCCCGCTGCCAGCCCACCACGGCGACCGACGCCGAGCGCACCGGGTCTTCCTCGCGCAACTGATTGACCGCGCGGTCCAGGAAACGCTGCTGGTCTTCCTCGGTCACCGTGGTGGGGGTCACCGTGGTGGGGGTCACCGTGGTGGGGGTCACCGTGGTGGGGGTCACCTTCGTGGGGCTCACCGGCGTCGGGCTCACGGTCATCGACTCACCGTCACCGCCCGGCCTGGGCGAGTTGGGCGTTCACCAAGGCACGGGAGAACACCGCGAGCATGTCGAGATCCTTGAAGGTCGGGTCGCTGTCCCAAGTGGCCTGATTACCCCGGAAGAAGATGCTGAACATGGTTCGCAGCGTGGCGGGCAGACCACCGTTGGGCTCGGGGAAGATCACGTCGGATTCGTGATTGTCCACCGAGGCGACGGTGACACGTTGGGCGGCGTCGCCGCTGCGCCATGTCCAGCTCAGCAGGTTGAAGGTCAGCAGGCGCTTGTCGTCGACCACCGTGACGGCCGATCCACGGATGCCCTGACCCAGGTCTACGGCTACCGGATCGCTTGTCCGGCTTGATGATTCGTCATACAGCACGAACGGCGGATACACCTGCAGCGAGAACGGCCGCCAGGTGCTGGTGGAGTCGACGACGACGGTGCGCGGACGGGCGAACTTGTCCCAGGCGGGATTGCCAGTGTCGGCGACGAAGGTCTGCCTGATCAGATTGGCCTCACGTCCGTAGACCCGGCGCACCCACCGATAGTCGGTCTGGTCGATCTGGTGCCACCCGGCCGGGTCGGCGAGGGGTTGGCCGAACGTCAGACCATCGACGCGGGCCGGCGCGGCGGCGGCGACGGGCAGTGGGACGACGGCCAGGGCGGCGGCGGCGACCAGCACCAGCGGGATGCCCGCCCAGACCTGCCTGGCCGCCAGCGGTTGCAGGGTCCGCTCCAACCAGCGTTTGGGCAGTCCGCGGCGGGCGTAGCCGTAAAGCCCCAACCCGGCCAGAGTCATCGCCAGCATGGCCGGGATCAGCTGAAACGCCAGCATCGGCGCCTCCGGGGTGGCGATCGTCATCACCACCAGCGTTGCGGTTCCGATCAGCATGGACGCGACCGCACCGACCATGGCACGACTGGGTGTCCGGCCGACCGACGCCGCGGTCGCGGTCGCCGCGATGAGCAGGCTGGCGATTCCGGCCGAACTGCGGTTACCGCCCAGGAAGATCACCGCAAGCTGGTATCCGAGCGGGAATGCCAGCAGCAGAATCAGCCAGGCCCAGCCGAACCGGAGCACGGGTCGCAGGCCGAACAACACGACGCTGGACGAGATCAGGAAGAACCAGAGGGCTGCAATATCGATCCGCAGCAGGTGGAAATACGGTCCGTACCGCTGCAGCAGAATGTGCTGCAGCAACACCGCGAACACCAGGCCCAGGATGCCGACGATGATGTCGGTCTGCCGATCGTGGATCGGCAGTTCGGTCCGATCACGGCGAGCGATCCCGACCGCCGCGACGACCGCCGCCACCGGGACCAGCCAGACGTATCCATTCAAACTGTCCGCCGCGGTGCTGTCGACCAAGCTCAGGCCGGTTCGGTGGAATGCGATCAGGGTTACCGCGGCGAGGAACACCCAGCGCAGCGTCAGAACCGAAAGCGTGAAGACATGATGCTTGGGCTGTGCGGGTGCAGCCTGCTCGGCAGTCTGGTTCGCGGTGAGTTCGACCGTCACCGTGGGCCACCGGAGCGCCCACGGCGCCACAGCAACCACCCGCCGGCAGCCAAAGCCACGACCGCCGGAGCGATCACCCACCAGACCGGCGACCGATCCGCACCGTCCCCTGATGCGTTGATCGCGGGTTGCCCGCGGATCACGACGGGAACCTGCCGGGGCACCGCCACCACCGCTGTGCCGTCGAGTTTGGACCACCGGCGGGAATCGGCGCTCATCCACCGCAGCAGGCCGTCGAGTTGAGCGGGGGCCGCGTTGGACGTCGCGACCAGCAGCGACCGCCCGCGGTCGACGAACGCCTGCACTGTCCCGTACTTCAGCGCCGGGTCGAGGGTGAGGGTGGTGGGCTGACCGCCGTCGAGGAATCCGTCTAGGTCCAGCGTCGCGTTGTCGGCACTGATCGGCAGTACCACCTGCGGGTGATCCCATCCGTCGGCGTCGATCACGACAGCCGGGAGTGGACTGCTCAGAGCGTCGGCGACACTGGTCACGGCCGGATCGAGGGGCAGCGCACTGAGTCTCTGCATGGCGACCACGATGGTCGCGGCCCGAACGGTGTCGGCGAAGTCGGGGCCGATCCCGACCAGCACCCGGGGCATCAGGGCCTGGGGCAGGGACTGCAACCCGGCGGGCACCGGCGGATCAGCGACGGTGCTCTGCACCACACTGTCGCCGTCGATGGTCAGGGTCAGCGGCTGGAACTCCCCGCATCGACCGGTGTTGCCGGCGATGTTGAGGGTCACACCCAAGGCGGTGTAGCGCTGCAGCAGTCGATCGGGAACGTCGACCCAGCGGTCGATCAGACCAGCGCTGTCGACCGACCAGGTATCGACGGTCTCGCCCCCGACGAGAGCCACCAACCGCGCACTCACACTGGTGGGCGGCGGGGTGTAGGAGCCTTTGAGGTGGACGCGGACGCCCTTGGCGGGCCTGCCCATCCGGGTCTGGTCCAGACCGACCGACACCTGCGGGGCCAGGGCCACGGCGGATACCGACGGCTGCCCCAACTCCTTCAGCGTGGTGACGTCACCGGCCAGTTGCGGGCTACTCTTCAGCGCGCCGACGACCGCCTTGGAGCTCAGCGCGAGCCGCGAGATCGACGAGGCCAGCAGCCGGGTCTGGTTGGTCAGTTCGTTGTCGGGCCCGGAGATCCGCAGGTTCGGCAGGCCGCCGTCGACCGGCTGGAGCGACACACCGACGTCGGGAGCCTGCTGAATGAGGACTTGACGCTCGAACGGCGCGGCGGGCGGCAACGGGCCCCGCGCTGCGGAAACCACGACCGCGGTGGGCTGCTGGCCGTACTGCGCGGTCACGGCGGCGGCAAGCCGCACGGCCGCTTCCGACTCGGCCGGACTCGGCGCCGGGGGAATTGCGATCGTCAGCTTGCGCAGAATCGGCGGCAGGAACTCCGCCACGGCGGTCGGCGGGGCTTCCGAACCGCCGAAGGACACCGACCCGTCGACGAGCCGCAGCGGATTGGTCGGGTCCAGGCAGTACCCTTCGGCGGCGACCAGCGAGGTGCGCAGGGTGACCGTGACGGCGTTGTCCTCGACCGCCGCTCCGGCCAGCGGGAGGGTGATCGGTGACTGGTCGGTGGTGGGGATCGGCACCCGCGCTATCGTCCGCTCCTGCTGCCGGACGGTGAGGAGACCGGATCGGACGTTCACCGGGATTTCCACAGTGGCGGTCAGCGCTTCGGGGTTCAGCCCGCGCGGAACCGGGAAGGTCAGTTCCGCCGAACCCTGGTCTCCGTAGAAGGCCAGCGGAGCGATCGTCCCCATCTCGGGCAGCGAGAAGAACAGTCCGTCAGCGTTTTCCGCGGCCGGGGGATCCGGGGAATCCGGCTGAGCCTGCGCGGGGTAGCCGGAAAAACCCACAGCCGCGACCAGCAGTAGAAGCACGCCCATCAACCACCGGGAAACGGCCCCGGGGCGGGCTCCGCAGGACAGCACAACGAGCCTTTCTCAATCCGAGTCGCGAAAAAAGGCACTCCGCCTAAAACTAGCGCAGTGCCGCGCACTGTGCGCGGCACTGCGGCCCGGCATCGCGGGTACCGGGGTCAGGCGCCCGGAGCGAACTGCCCGTAGATGTAGAAGGCGAGCACCATCAACGCCACCATAGACACCATCGCCACGACCGCCCACGATTGAATGGCGTGATCAAACTGTGGTTGGTCGGCGGCAGTGACTACGGCTGGTTCAACGTTGAGGCCGGGTCCAACATTCAGGACTGTCATTGTGGCTTCCTCCGTTCCTTCTCCGCTTCACTGCGACCCGACTTGGGCCCACTTCCCATGGTGGCCAAACTCCGAGCCGTGGGAAATGGGTCCTGGGCATCAAATGGGAACTAGACCCTGCAAAAGTCCCTGATCAAACTGGGTGCGCAGGGGCCGCATCGGGGGCCGGAGCGAGGGCGCGACAACAGGAGTAGCGTTTTGTGACGAAAGGTCCGTTATGGCTGGGAGGCGACATGTCGGCATCTCCGGCGTCGGCAAGCGGCCCGAAAACCGTCGTCGTCGATGACGGCAGGCTCAGCCGGGAGTGCCTGGCCGGTCAACTCGACGCCCACGGCATTCAAGCCACGACGGCCTGGGATGTGCCCTCGCTACTGAGCGAACTCGATCAGGCCGCCGCCGTGGTCTTGTTGAACATCGAAACCCCGGACAGTGCGACGTTGCTGCACATGGTGCTCGACTTCCAGCCCGGGACGCGAGTGGTCGTGTTCGGGCTGTCGACGGATAGGGAGTCCGACATCGTGGCCTGCGCCGAAGCGGGCGTGGCAGGACTGCACCTGCGAAGCGAGTCGTTCGAGCATCTCCTGGGATTGATCCGAAGTGCCGGAAACGGTCGAGCGCAGTGCTCACCGGAGGTCTCGGCGATTCTGCTGCGCCGGGTGTACGCCTATGCGGCGCAGACGAACCCCGACGCAACGACCGACGTGCTCACGCCGCGGGAACTCGAGATTCTGGATCTGATCGAGCAAGGTTTGTCCAATCAGCAGATCGCATCCCGGCTCTCGCTGACGCTCAACACGGTCAAAAATCACGTGCACAATCTGCTCAAGAAACTCGGGGTGGCGTCGCGATCCGAAGCGGTGTCGGTATCCCGGGCAGCGAAGTACGCCAACCCCGGTAGCTAGGCGAAACTCTTGCTGACCAGGATCCAGTGGTTGAAGGCGTTGCGGTAGTACAGCAATCGGTCCAGCACCGCGTGAGCCATCGCCAGGCCACGGCCGCGTTCGGCAGAGTGATGGGGCATGACCGGAGCCGCCAGGTCCATCTCCGCCGGGGGTCCGTCGTCGAGAAACGCGACGCGCACTTCCTGCGGTGAGACGAGCACTTCCATCCGCAGTCGCACCGGGCGGCCGCGGGCAGCGTGTTCGACGATGTTCGCGCCGATCTCGCTGACCGCGATCGCCACCTGGGTGCGCACATCCTGGGGCACGTGGGGATGCTCCGACCAAGTCCGGTCGAGCATCGTCCCGATCTGTTCGAGAGTCGCCGGACTGGTCACGGTGTCGAGCACCTGGGAGCAGCCGGTTGCAGTCACGATAAAATTATCACCGAAACCGACCGCGGATTCCCATGGGAATGGAGAAGGTCGCAGGAACTAGTTCCCTGGAACCACGGCCCCGGAACCGACCCGAACCCCGACTCAGCCGAACGGCTTGCTGACCAGCGTCCAGTGGTTGAGGTGGGTGCGCTGGTAGTGGAGTTCATCGAGGACAGCTTGCGCCAGGGCCAGGCCACGGCCGCGTTCGGCCAGTTCGTTGGGCATCTGAACGGAACCGAGGTCGACCGGGACGGGGACCGGATCGCCGTCGTCGGTGAACTCCACCCGCATCCGGCCGGGCAGCACCGCGATGTCCATGGTCAGGCAGATCGGACGGGCCGATACGGCGTGCTCGACAATGTTGGCCCCGATCTCGGCGGTGGCAATGTCCATGTGCATCCGAATCGCCGCCGGCACGTGCGGGTAGGCCATCCATGTCTTCTGCAGGGCGGCGTCGATATCCCCGAGTGTTCCGGGGCCGACTGTGGACTCGAAGGCCCGGAACTCAGACTGGCTCGTCAAAGGACTTATCCGGCGAGTCGGTGACCATCAGAACCCGATTGAGGTTCGTGAGGTCCAGAACTGCAATCGCCTGCTCACTCGGCGAGCTGATCCGCAAGTCCCCACCACCCTGCCGCGCCGCCTTCAGACCCGAGATGAGGGCCCCCAGACCGGAGGAGTCGATGGTCTCGACCCCGGAAAGGTCCACGACGATCCTGGTCTTGCCGGCACCGACCAAATCATGCAGTTGTTCGCGCAGGTCGGGGGCGGCAACCATGTTCAGGCGCCCTTCCGGGCGTAGCACCACTACGCCGGATTCGGTCGTCCGCGTCGGCCACTCCGCCATCGTCGCTCCTCCTTTCGCTCGGCAGAGCATAGCGATCAGGCCGCCTGTTCCGCTGCCGGTGGGCGAAACAGACCGCCGGCGGCCGCAACAAAGAGGCGGATCGGCGGATTCGCTGCTAGCGTCGCGGCGATGAACCGCGCGAGGTGCCCACGCGGCGGGGATCGTGCTGAACGGGTGTTCGTAAGGTAACCGCTGTGGCTGACGTGGTCCGGCAACTGCAGATCGCCGAAGGAGATGTCGAACGACTGCGGGCCGTGGTGAATGGACTGCAGGACGGCGTCGTCGTCCTCAATCCCGACAGCGACCTGGCCGCCGCGAATGAGGTAGCTGCCGCCCTGTTGGGGCTCGCGCCCGGCAGGAACAGCTTCGCCGCCTTCGACTCCGCGTTGGCCCGACTGAGTCAGCGGGCGTTGAACAGGTCGGAGGTGGACCGGTGCCGGGCCAGTCTGGAGTCCGATCCGACCGCCGCCGTCGAGTGCATGTGGCGGTTCGCCGCTGAGCCGACTCATCTCTGGGTGGTGTCCCGGCCGGTACGGAACACGACATTCCAGGGCCGGACGTGGGTCTTCTACGACGAGTCGGCGACCTCTCAGGCGTTGGAGGCGCTGGAACTCGCGCACGCCCAACTCCGCGCATCCGCCGACGGGATGCTCGATCCGCAGGCCCTCCTGCAGGCCGTCCGCGATACGGGCGGGGAGATCGTCGACTTCGTCTATCGCGATGTCAACCGCGCGACGTGTACCTACCTGGGACTGGACCGCGAGGATTTGGTGGGGCACTCCGTCCTGGAGTCGATGCCCAACCTGAAACCGTCCGGACTGCTGGCGGAGTATGCGCGGTGCGTCACCACCCACGAACCGCTCATCGTCGACGAGATCCCCTATGGCAACGACGTCCTCGCGGGTCCACGGTTTTATGACGTCCGCGGCAACCATGTCGGCAGGGAGCTGATCACCGTGACGTGGCGCGACGTCACCGACCGCGTCGAAAGCGGTCGACGCCTCGCCGAGTCCGAGGAGCGCTTCCGTCTGCTCGCCGCGAACGCCAGCGATGTGGTGATGCACATTCGAGACGGCGTGATCGCCTGGGTGTCGCCGTCGGTGCAGGACGCACTCGGCGCACCACCGCAGCGCTGGATCGGCCGACCCGTGACCGACATCATCCCCGAGGAGGATCGCCAGGCCGACGACAAGGTGGTCTGGTTATCGGCAGACCGCGCCGTCATTCCCCGGGGTCGCGTGAAAGCGGCTGACGGAACCTCACATTGGGTCCACGTCCATGCCCGGACCTTCTACGACGCCGCGGGCAAGCCGGACGGGTACATCTCCGCGTTCCGGATCATCGACCAGGAGGTCGACGCCCTCAACGAGGTCGAAGCGGCCCGCCGGCAACAAGCCCAGTCCGACGAGCGATACCGCCGCCTGATGGACAACTCCGCGGTGGGCATGTCCATCGTGACACCGGACGGGCGGTTCGACATCGTCAACCCGGCGCTGTGCGACTTCTTCGGCTACGACGCCGAAACGTTGCAAACCAAGACCTGGCAGGAACTCACCGCGCCGGGTTCGATGGCCGAAGATCAGCGCAAGGTCGACGATCTGCTGGCCGGCCGGATCGACCGTTTCCGCATCACCAAGCAGTACGTCCACGCCGACGGCCATTTGATCTGGGGTGATCTGTCGGTGAGTTGCCTCCGCGACGCCGACGGCGAGGTGGAGTACCTCATCTCGCAGACCATCGACATCACCGCCGAGGTTCAGGTCCGCCATCAGATCGCCCTGCGTGATCAGCAGAATCGGGCGCTGGCCCAGGATCTGCAAGCCCAAACCGATCGGCTGCGCTCGGAGTTGAAGATCGCCCGCGACTATGTGACGTCGCTCCTGCCCGCCGATATCGACGGGCCGGTCCAGGTCACCCATCGCTATGTCCCGTGCCGGGAACTCGGCGGGGACTGTTTCGACTATCGGTGGATCGACGACGATCACCTACTCGTCTACCTGATCGACGTGTCCGGGCACGGCATCGCACCGGCGCTGGAGGCGATCTCGGTGCACAACCTGCTGCGGTCCGGGTCGCTGCCCGCAGAAACCCTGCTCCAACCCGACCGGCTGCTGGCCGAGCTGAACTCCAAGTTTCCGATGGATCAACACGGCGGAAATTTCTTCACCATGTGGTACGGGGTGTACCACTCAGGGTCCCGCACACTGCGCTATGCCAGCGCCGGACATCCTCCGCCCCTGGTGTTTTCCGCCGCCGGCGTCGACGCCGTTGAGTTGACCGGGGCAGGGTTTCCGATCGGGATGTTCTCCGACACCGAATTCAGTTGCCAGAGCTACCCGTTGCCGTCCGGGGCAGAGATCATTGTCTACAGCGACGGCGCGTTTGAGTTGCCGTTACCCGAGGGGGAGACTTTCTCGCTGCCGGATTTCGTCGCGTTGTGCGGCGCGCTGGCCAGGTCGGGCCAATGGACTGTCGACGAACTCGCCGAGTCCCTGCAAGCACGCACGGTGGCCGGTGCGTTCGAAGACGACTGCTCGCTGTTGCGACTGCGCTTCTCCTGAGAGTCATTCACCCGAGACGAAAGACGCCCGGCACCAACGGCGCCGGGCGTCTTCGCCAACTGTGCAGGACTACTTCGCCCGCTCCAAGATCTCGACCAGGCGCCACCGCTTGGTGGCCGACAGCGGCCGGGTCTCCATCAACGAGACACGGTCGCCGATGCCGGCGGTGCCTTGCTCATCGTGGGCCTTGACCTTCTTGGTGGTCCGGATGATCTTGCCGTACTTGGGGTGCTGCGCACGCGACTCGATCTCGACGACGATGGTCTTGTCCATCTTGTCGCTGACCACATAGCCGATCGCGGTCTTGCGCCGGCCGCGCGGCGTCTCGGTGCGCGGGGTGTGCTTGGAGCCTGTTTGTGCCATTACGAATCCTCACCATCGGGTCCGGCGGCCAGACCCAACTCACGTTCGCGCAGCACCGTATAGATACGCGCAATCTCTTGGCGGACGACACGCAGCCGCCTGTTGTTGGCCAGCTGTCCGGTCGCCATCTGGAAGCGCAGGTTGAACAACTCTTCCTTGGACTGCCGGAGCCTGTCGGTCAGATCTTCGTCGGTGAGCTCACGCAGCTCGCCGGTGTCAACGCCCACGGCCATCAGAACTGCTCCTCTCGGGTCACGATGCGTGCCTTGATCGGCAGCTTGTGGATCGCACGGGTCAGTGCGGCACGGGCGATCTCCTCATTCGGGTAGCTCAGCTCGAAGAGCACCCGGCCGGGCTTGACGTTGGCCACCCACCACTCCGGGGAGCCCTTACCCGAACCCATCCGGGTCTCGGCCGGCTTCTTGGTCAGCGGACGGTCCGGGAAGATGTTGATCCACACCTTGCCGCCACGTTTGATGTGCCGGTTGATGGCGATACGGGCGGATTCGATCTGCCGGTTGGTGATGTAGGCGTGCTCCAAAGCTTGGATGCCGTAGTCACCGAAGGTCACGCTGGTGCCACCGCTGGCAGTACCACGCTGCTTGGGGTGGTGCTGCTTGCGGTGCTTAACCTTGCGGGGAATCAACATTGTCGCGTTTCCTGATTCTTACTCGGTGCTCTCGGCGACCGGTGTTTCGACGGCGACCGGCTCGGTCCCTTGAACTGCCGGGGCCTCCTCGGTTGCCGCGCGGCCGGCCTCGGTGCTGGTGGCGGTGGTGCCCGAGGCGCCACTGCGGCGCGGGCGGGTACCCGAGGTGGGACGGTCCCGGCGCGGCCGCTCCGCCGACGGGGCGCCGACGGCCAGTTCGCGCTTGCCGCCCACCACGTCGCCCTTGTAGATCCACACCTTCACGCCGATCCGGCCGAACGTGGTCTTGGCCTCGTAGAGGCCGTAGTCGATGTCGGCACGCAGGGTGTGCAGCGGCACCCGGCCCTCGCGGTAGAACTCCGAGCGGCTCATCTCCGCGCCGCCGAGGCGACCGGAGCACTGCACTCGGATGCCCTTGACGTTGGGCTGACGCATCGCCGACTGGATGGCCTTGCGCATCGCCCGGCGGAACGCCACCCGGTTGCTGAGCTGCTCGGCCACACCCTGGGCAACCAACTGGGCCTGCGACTCGGGGTTCTTGACCTCGAGGATGTTCAGCTGGACCTGCTTGCCGGTCAACTTCTCCAGGTCGGTCCGGATGCGGTCGGCCTCCGTGCCGCGACGACCGATGACGATGCCGGGGCGCGCGGTGTGGATGTCGACCCGAACCCTGTCCCGGGTCCGTTCGATCTCCACATCGGCGATGCCGGCCCGCTCCAGACCGCTGGCGAGCAGCCGCCGGATCGCGACGTCTTCTTTGACGTAGTCGGCGTACTGCTTATCGGCGTACCACCGAGACTTCCAGTCGGTGGTGATACCGAGCCGGAAGCCGTGGGGATTGATCTTCTGGCCCACTAGCGCGAGCCTCCCTTCTTGGCTGCCTTGCTGCCCTCAGCCCGACGCGACCGCGTCGACTGCCCGGCGCGCTGATCCCGCGGCGGCCGGCTTTCCACGATCACGGTGATGTGGCTGGTGCGCTTGCGGATCCGGTAGGCGCGGCCCTGGGCGCGCGGCCGGATGCGCTTGGCGGTCGGACCCTCGTCGGCGTAGACGGTGGCGACCACCAGGGTGCGCGGGTCCAGACCGTTGTTGTTCTGGGCGTTGGCCGCGGCGCTGGCGATCACCTTGGCGACCGGCTCGCTGGCCTGTTGCGGGGCCCAGCGCAGGATGTCGAGGGCCTCCTCGACGGACTTGCCGCGTACCAGGTTGATCACCCGGCGGGCCTTGCTCGCCGAGATCCCCACGTACTTCGCGACCGCGCTGGCGGACGGGTACTCAGTAGTCGTAGTCATCAGCATGCTCCATGCTCTTCGCGCGAGCGCTCATCGCCGCTTGCTCTTCCGGTCGTCCTTGATGTGGCCCTTGAACGTCCGCGTCGGGGCGAACTCCCCCAACTTGTGGCCGACCATCGCCTCGGTGACGAACACCGGCACATGCTTGCGGCCGTCGTGGACGGCGAAGGTGTGGCCGATGAAGTCCGGGATGATGGTCGAACGACGCGACCAGGTCTTGATGACCTGCTTGGTGTTCTTTTCGTTCTGGACGTCGACCTTCTTGAGCAGATGGCCGTCGACGAACGGACCCTTCTTCAGGCTGCGTGGCATCTCTTACTCCCCTGCCTAGCGCTTGTTCTTGCCGGTGCGCCGGCGTCGGACGATGAGCTTGTCGCTCGACTTGTTGGGCTTGCGGGTGCGGCCCTCCGGCTTACCCCACGGGCTGACCGGGTGACGACCGCCGGAGGTCTTACCCTCACCACCGCCGTGCGGGTGGTCGACCGGGTTCATCACGACACCGCGGACGGTGGGGCGCTTGCCCTTCCACCGCATCCGGCCGGCCTTGCCCCAGTTGATGTTGGCTTGTTCGGCGTTGCCGACCTCACCGACGGTGGCGCGGCAGCGCACGTCGACGCGCCGGATCTCCCCGGAGGGCATGCGTAGCGAGGCGTAGCTGCCTTCCTTGCCGAGCAACTGGATGCTGGACCCGGCCGAGCGGGCCAGCTTCGCGCCGCCACCCGGGCGCAGCTCCACCGCGTGGATCACGGTGCCCGCCGGGATGTTTCGCATCGGCAGGTTGTTGCCGGGCTTGATGTCGGCGTTGGGGCCGGACTCCACGATGTCGCCCTGCTTGAGGCCCTGCGGGGCGATGATGTAGCGCTTCTCACCGTCCAGGTAGTGCAGCAGCGCGATCCGCGAGGTGCGGTTGGGGTCGTACTCGATGTGCGCGACCTTGGCGTTGACGCCGTCCTTGTCGTTGCGACGGAAGTCGATGACCCGGTAGGCCCGCTTGTGGCCGCCGCCCTTGTGCCGGGTGGTGATCCGACCGTGCGCGTTGCGGCCGCCGGTGTTGTGCAGCGGGCGCAGCAGCGACTTCTCCGGGGTCGAGCGGGTGATCTCAGCGAAGTCGGAGACGCTGGCACCGCGGCGACCGGGGGTCGTCGGCTTGTACTTGCGAATTCCCATGGGGTGTCCTTGAGTTGCCTTCCCACCGGCTAGGCCGGTGCTCCGAAGATGTCGATCGGCTTGCTGCCGGGGGCCAGGGTCACGATCGCGCGCTTGGTGTCCTTGCGCTTGCCGTACCCGTAGCGGGTGCGCTTGCGCTTGCCCTGCCGGTTGGCGGTGTTCACCGACGCCACCTTGACCGAGAAGATCTTCTCGATGGCGATCTTGATCTGCGTCTTGTTCGAGTCCGGGTGGACGTAGAACGTGTAGACGTTGTCCTCGATCAGGCCGTAGGACTTCTCGGAGATCACCGGCGCCAGGATGATGTCGCGCGGGTCGGTCACGGTCGCCATCAGGCTGACACCTCCTGCTTTGCCGTCTTCGAATCAGCCGAAGCCTGCTCGATCCAGGCGTTGAGCGCTTCCACGCTGAACACCACGTCGTCGGCGTTGAGCACGTCGTAGGTGTTCAACTGGTCCGGCGAGAGGATGTGCACGCCGGGCAGGTTGCGCACGCTCTTGGCGCCCGCCTCGTCGGCCCGGCCGATGACGACCAGGATCTTGCGGCGGTCGGTCAGGGTGCCCAGGAAGCTCTTGGCGCTCTTGGTCGACGGGGTCTGGCCGCTGACCAATTCGGTGACGGCATGGATCCGGTCGTTGCGGGCCCGATCCGACAGCGCCCCGCGCAGTGCGGCGGCGATCATCTTCTTCGGGGTCCGCTGGCTGTAGTCCCGCGGCTGCGGGCCGTGCACCGTGCCGCCGCCCTTGAACTGCGGGGCGCGGGTCGAACCCTGGCGGGCCCGGCCGGTGCCCTTCTGCCGGTACGGCTTCTTGCCGCCGCCGGAGACCTGACCACGGGTCTTGGTGGCGTGGGTGCCCTGCCGAGCCGCCGCCCGCTGGGCCGTCACCACCTGGTGCATGAGCGCGATGTTCGGCTCCACGTCGAACAACTCAGCCGGCAACTCGACGCTGCCGCTGGTCGCACCACCCGGGGTGTGAACGCTGATGGTCTTGGATGCCATTACTTCTCACCTCGCTTGACGGCGGTGCGAACCATCACCAGGCCGCCGGTGCGTCCGGGGACCGCACCCTTGATCAACAACACGCCGTTGTCGGCGTCGACCTTGTGCACCAACAGGTTCTGCGTGGTGACCCGGTCGTTGCCCATCCGGCCCGACATCCGGGTGCCCTTGAACACCCGGCCGGGGGTCGAGCAACCGCCGATCGAACCGGGCCGGCGGTGCACCGCCTGGGCGCCGTGGGCGGCACCCTGGCCGCGGAAGCCGTGCCGCTTCATGGTGCCGGCGAAGCCCTTGCCCTTGGAGGTGCCGGTGACGTCGACGTAGCTGCCCTCAGCGAAGATGTCGGCGCCCAGTTCCTGGCCGACTTCGTACTCCGCCGCGGCCGCTTCGTCGTCGAGGCGAAGTTCGGCCAGGTGCCGGCGAGGGTTGACCCCGGCGGCGGTGAACTGCCCGGTGACCGGCTTGTTGACCTTGCGCGGACTGATCTCGCCGTAGGCCAACTGCACGGCGCTGTAGCCGTCCTTCTCAGGCGTGCGAATGCGGGTGACGACGTTCGGGCCGGCCTTGACGACGGTGACCGGAACGACACGGTTGTTCTCGTCGAAGACCTGGGTCATACCCAACTTCGTGCCGAGGATTCCGCGCCGCGGACTCTTTGCGGGTGCCATTGCTCCGGTCTCCCCTTACTGAATGTTCACGTCGACACTGGCCGGAAGGTCGATGCGCATCAGCGCGTCGACCGTCTTCGGCGTCGGGTCGATGATGTCGATGAGCCGCTTGTGGGTGCGCATCTCGAAGTGCTCCCGCGAGTCCTTGTACTTGTGCGGGGACCGGATGACGCAGTACACGTTCTTCTCGGTGGGCAGCGGCACAGGTCCGACCACGCTGGCGCCGGTACGGGTGACCGTCTCCACGATCTTGCGCGCCGAGGCGTCAATGGCCTCGTGGTCGTAGGCCTTGAGCCTGATGCGGATCTTCTGTCCCGCCACGCTGTTCCTACCTCACTCCTGATGGCAACGCCCCCCGGAGAGGGCACCCTGCCGGGTCTCCCCACAAGGCGCTGGCTGTCGCCGCCGCTGTTTACCTGTCCTGGTCCACCGGCCCCCGCGGTCGGGCGTGTTGCCCGCACGCAGCCTCACGCGCTGGGAAAAACCCGCTTGCGAGGTGGGACCGGATGCGCCGTGTGGCGCTGGTCGGATGTCTTGCTCGGCACGCTCCCGGTGGGCGCGAACCTGCCTCAAGACAACCAGAGCAGTATGCCTGACGGATGGGCCCGGCTCCAAATCCCGGTCGCGGCAACCCCACATCGCGGCGGCGGCAGCAAAGCAGCCACCCTCCGCGGCGCTGTTAGGCTCGGACGGAGCACGCGATCGACGGCTCGGTTACCAGCCGTCACCGTCAAACACTTCCCAAGGGGATCCCCGCACTTCGTGACCAACCAACTCGACCGGACCGCGTCATTGGACACGCCTCCCCGCGAACCCAAGGACAGGACCCGGGGGAGGTGGCTGAAGGCTGCGCGGTCGCCGGACCGCAGCGCTGCGGCGTCCCCGGCCCTCGGCATCTCGTTCGCAGTCGCCGTCCTCTACGCCCTTCTCGGCATTCTCACGCTGGGCCTTGGCCAGATGACCGGCCTGGCCTCGCCGGTCTGGCCCGCCGCCGGCCTGGCCGCCGCCGCAGCACTGCGGTGGGGGTGGCGCGCCCTGCCCGGAGTGTTCCTCGGGTCGTTCTGCGTCAACGCCCTATGGCTGGCCCGACTCGACGAGCCTGCCCCGAAGACCTGGCTGGTCGCCGCGATGATTGGCGTCGGAGCGGCCCTGGGGGCCGGGGCCGCGGCCACCCTCGTTCACCGTTTCGTCGGCCCGGTCCGGCGACTCGACACCCCGCGGGCCGTGATGCTCACCCTCGCGCTGGCCGGTCTGCTGGCCAGCACCGTCGCGCCCACCATTGGGGTCGCCGCCCAGATCGCCACCGGTGTGCTCAGCGCCGGCAAAGCGCCGTTCGGGTGGCTGACATGGTGGGTGGGCGACGCCATCGGGGTCATCGTGTTCGCCCCCCTGGTGCTGATGGCGCTGCCTTCGCAGTCCCGATACTGGTCGGGGCGACGCTGGAAAATCGCCGTGCCGTCACTGCTGATCTTCGGGATCCTGACCGCCGGTGTGATCCAAAACGCCGCCCAGGAACGAGCCCGCATCGACACCGCCGTCGCCCGATTGGCCGACCAGGCCGCCACCGACCTCGCCGGCAACATCGCGTTGCATCAGGAGGTGCTCGAAGGGATCCGCGGCCTGGTGGACGCCTCCGAGGAGGTGACCGTCAAGGAGTTCGACGCCTATACCAAGAACCTGCTCCCACGCTTTCCCAATCTGCAGGCCGTGTCGTGGAACCCGCTGGTCACCCAGGCTGAACTGGCCGCCTTCCAGGCCGATCAGCGGACCCAGCCGGGTTTGGCGAAGTTCACCGTCACCGAACGCGACGCCAACGGCACACTGCGGCCGGTCTCCGTCCGCCCCGAGTACGTCGTTGTGGCCTACATCGAACCGGTCACCGACAACCGCAACGCCCTCGGCTTCGACATCAACTCCAACCCGGTGCGGGCCGCGGCAATCCAGACCGCCCGTGACACCGGACGGCCCACCGCGACCGCACCGATCGACCTGGTCCAGGAGTCCGGCACCCAAAAAGGCATGCTCGCCCTGCTGCCGGTCTACGACGGCGGCACTGACCCGGGAAACACGGCGGCCCGGCGCGCCGCGCTGCGCGGCTTCGCCGTCGGCGTGTATCGCCTCGGCGATCTGCTCACCGAGACCTTCCGCGGAACCGACTGGGACGGCGTCGCGGTGACACTGGCCGACGTCAGCGATGCGAGTAATCCGGTCGTCGTGGCCGATCTGCCAGCCCGCAGCGCCGCCCCGGACCGGGTCAGCGCCGCCCCGAGCGCGAAAACATCGCCGCTGGATATCTATGGCCGCACCTGGGAACTCACGGTGCGGCCGACGAGTGCGGAGTTCACCGAGAACCGCACCGGCGTCATGGCGATCCTGCTGCTGGCCGCGTTGGCGGTCACGCTCCTGCTCGAGGCGTTTCTGCTCATCCTGTCCGGCATGGAGTCGCTGGCTCGACGGCTACTGTCCGAACTCAAGAGTGCGGCCGAATACGTCAGGTCGATCCTTCCCGGTGACCTCGACGGCCCGATCCCGGTGAACTCGCGATTCATCCCCTCCGAGGAACTGGGCGGCGACAGCTTCGACTACCGCTGGATCGACGACGACCACCTGATCGCCTACGTGGTCGACGTGTCCGGGCACGGCATCGGCCCGGCCATGTTCTCGGTCTCGGTGCACAATCTGCTGCGCTCGGGCACCCTCGACGACGACACCCTCCGCGATCCCGGCCGGGTGCTGACCGAACTCAACCGGCTCTTCCAGATGGACCAGCAGGCGGGCAACTACTTCACCATCTGGTACGGCGTGTACCAGCCTTCGTCCGGTGTCCTGCGGTACGCCCGCGCCGGTCACCCCCCGGCCCTCGTCCTCACCGCGGATGGCTCCGACCCGGTGCTGCTGGATTCGGGCTCGGTCCCGATCGGCGTCATCGGGGACACCGTGTACGACACCTACGACTACCCCATGCCCCGCGACGCGGCCATCCTCATCTACAGCGACGGCGCCTTCGAATTGGTCCTGCCGGGGGGTTACCACGGGGTGCTGGAGGACTTCATCGAGATGTGTGCACGCACCGCCCGGTCACCGCAGTGGACCCTCGATGACATCGTCGAGCAGCTCACGAGGCGAGCCGAAGCCGGGAACTTCGACGACGACTGCACCCTGGTCCGCGTCACCGTCCCCTGACGGCCTCCCGCCGCATCGGCCTCCCCCCATCGGCCTCCCCCCGCATCGACACTGCGCCCAGATCACCATTTCCGGCATTTCGGCGATCTGGACGCAGTGCCGATGCATACCGTGCGAGGTATGTACCGAGTCATTCAGTGGGCTACCGGCGGCGTCGGCCGCGCCGCAATCCAGGCCATCGGGAACCACCCCGATCTCGAACTGGTCGGGTGCTGGGTGCACAGCGCCGACAAGGACGGCCGCGACGCCGGCGAACTGGCCGGTGAGGACCCCCTCGGGGTCGCCGCGACCACCGACGCCGACGCCCTGCTGGCGCTCGACGCCGACTGCGTCATGTACTCCCCCCTGCTGCCCGACGACGCCGTGGTGGCGGCGATCCTGCGCTCAGGCAAGAACGTCGTCACCCCGGTGGGCTGGGTGTACCCGGATCGCAACAACCCGGCGGTCGCGGCGATCGAAGCGGCCGCCCGGCACGGCAACGTCACCCTGCACGGTTCGGGCATTCACCCCGGTGGGATCACCGAACGGATTCCGCTGATGGTATCGGCGTTGTCCTCGGCGATCACCCATGTACGCGCCGAGGAGTACTCCGATCTGCGCACCTACAACTCTCCCCTGGTGGTCCGCGAGGTGATGGGCTTCGGCCTGACCCCGCAACAGGCGATGGCCGGGCCGATGGCCGCCCTGCTGGAGGGCGGATTCAAGGCCTCGGTGCGGATGGTGGCCGACGAACTGGGATTCGCCGCCGAACCCCGGATCCGGTCGGCTCAGGAGGTCGCCGTCGCCGTGCACGGCACCGACGAGCTGATCGTGCCGATCGAAGCGGGGACCGTGGCGGCGCGGCGGTTCCGCTGGCAGGCCGTCGTCGACGGCACACCGGTGGTGACCGCTGCGGTCAACTGGCTGATGTGTGAGGTCGATCTCGATCCGCCGTGGACGCTTGGCGAGCAGGGTGAGCGCTTCGAGGTGGAGATCACCGGCGACCCCGACGTCATGCTGACCTTCAAAGGCCTGCAACCGGAGTCCGTCGCACAAGGCCTGATCCGCAACCCGGGGGTGGTGGCCACGGCCAATCACTGCGTCAGCGCGATCCCCTACGTGTGCCGGGCCGAACCGGGCATCAAGACTTTTCTGGACCTGCCGTTGATCGCCGGCCGGGCAGCGCCGGAGGTCGGCGGCGCCCGCTAGTCCTCTGGTAGCTTTGCGGGAGGGAAGCCGCCCCGCACAGTGATAGCCAAATGCTGACAAGCGTGCGCTTTGCAGAAGAAAATTCCGTTTGACCGCGTACTCACGGATTTGCTCTGATCAGCCGACAGTTCGTGAAGGAAAAATGTTGACCGAGAAAGCGGAACGGGTTCTTCGACTTCTGAACCCTGACGCCGACCCGGGTTCGTCAGACGGCGGAATCACCGCCCGCGAAATGGCGCTCATGGGTGAGGTTTTCGACGAACTCGACGTGGGTCTGGTCTCGGTGGATCCCGCCACCGACATCGCCACCGTCAATGCCGCCGCTGCAACACTGTTGAACCTCACGCCGGGGTACCTCACCGCCACCGAATTCGCGGCGGTGATCGCCGATCTGGCCGCGCGGGCGCTCAACGCGGCCGAGGCGATCACCCTGATCGACTCGATCAACTCCGAACTCCGGACGGAGTTCAAGTCGACGTGGGCGTTCACCGGTTCACCGACCCATTTGGGGGTGGTGTCCAAACCAGCCCCGGGCTTCGACGGGCGAATCTGGGCGTTCTACGACAATTCGTTCATCGCCGAGACGGTCACCGCGGCACAGGAGGCCGAAGCCCTGATCCGGGCCAGTGGCGACGCCATGCTGGACCCCCAGGTCGTCCTGGAAGCGGTGGAGCGCGACGGGCAGGTGGTCGACCTCGTCTACCGCGATGTCAACTCGGCCTGCTGCCGTTACTTCGGGATGCTTCCTGAGCAGTTGATCGGGCGCAGCCATGCGCGCAACACCGAATTGTGGGACCGCTACCTGCACTGTGCGCAGACCGGCGAACCGGTGGTGCTGGATGCCTACGGCTTCTACAGCGAAATCTTTGGCGAGCAACGGTTTTACGATATCCGCGCTCACCAGGTCCGACCGGGCATGGTTGCCCTCACCTGGCGGGATGTGACCGAACGCATCGCATCGGCACAGCGGGTCGCGGCATCGGAGGAGCAATTCCGGCTGCTGGCCGAGAACGTCGCCGACGTCGTCGTGCGAATCAGCGATGCGGGTCGCATCGTCTGGATCTCCAACTCGGTGGAAACCGCCCTCGGTGAGTCACCGCAGTTCTGGATTGGGCGCCATGTCCTGGAGTTCACCGCGCCGGAACGGTTGACCGGCGCCCGTGACCGGCTGGACCGAATCATCCACAACCACGCCGATATCGGCCGCGCCCTGGTGCAGGCACCCGACGGCTCCCGGCATTGGATTCATCTGCACTCCAAGCCCTTCTTCGACGCCGCCGGGAAGCGGGACGGCGTGGTCGTGTCGTTCCGGGTGATCGACGAGGAGGTCGCCGCCGAGGAGGCTGCGCTCGACCAGATCGCCGCCCGCGATGCCCACAACCGGGGTCTGACCCGATACCTGCAGGACCAAACCGATCGGCTGCAGTCACAACTGAACAGCGCGGCGCGCTACGTTGCGTCGATCCTGCCCGATGACCTTGCCGGCCCAGTGCCGGTGACGTCGCGCTACACACCGTCGGAACAACTCAGCGGCGACACCTACGACTTCCAGTGGATCGACGACGACCACCTGGTGTTCCACCTCGTGGACGTGTCCGGCCACGGCGTCGAACCCGCACTGCTCTCAGTCTCGGTGCACAACGTCCTGCGTGCGGGAACCTTCGACCATGCCACCCTGCTCGACCCGGGCGCGGTACTCACCGAACTGAACCGGATCTTCCAGATGGACCGGCAGGGTGGTCTGTACTTCACCATCTGGTACGGGGTCTATCAGGCCTCGACGCGCACGCTGCGCTTCGCCAGCGCCGGGCACCCGCCCGCTCTCGCCGTCGCCAATGGTGCAGTACCGCATCACCTTTCAACGACGTCGATCCCGATCGGGATGGATGAGCACGCGGACTTCGACACCCAGATCTGGTCCGTCCCGCCCGGAGCGGACGTGCTGCTCTACAGCGACGGCGCTCTGGAACTCGGCCTTGCCGACGGCGAACAGTCCTCGACAGCCCAGTTCGCAGACGTCTGCGCGGCGACCGCCCAGCAGCCCGGGTGGACCCTGGACACCCTCATCGCGAACCTCAAAGGCTCATCGAACTCGGCGGGTCCGGACGACTGCACCATTGTCCGACTACACATCACGTAGTTGGTTGGCGGGCTTATCCCCGGGCGGACCAGAATCCGCACCTGTGCCGTTCGGCGAAGTCGTCGCTCACCACCGGCGCCGGAGTCTGCAGCGAAAGTCGTTGCGGCCGTTCGGGATCAAGCCGCGGCCAGGACGGCTGCCCGTTGACCTCCGGGGCTGCAGTAGCGACGAACTGACTCCAGTAGCCGATCATCTGGTCGGCTAGAGCGCGCTGCGGACCGTCCAGTGGCGGGGCACCACCCATGTCGAACAAATAGCGCAGTTCCAGTGCGTGACCGGCGCCGATCTCGAAGGGCACCGCACGCACCGGTTCGGGTACCGGGGCGGTGCGGTCGTTGAACTCGTAGGCGTAGACCGGCACCCGTCCGGCCAGGCTGGTGGCCATCGCGTCGATGGGGCAGGAGAACACCCCGTCGCCGACCGCGGTGGCATAGGCCAGTGCGGCGCTGCCACCGAAACGTTCCGGTGGGTACTGGGCGGACACCGCGGGCGCCTCGGCGCCGAAGGTGTCGGCCATCAGGGTCCGATAGGACGGCAGGCCGCCGCGTCGCAGGTAGCTGATCGCCACGAACAGCGTGAACTCATCGGCGTTGCTGCCGATCAGCACCGGCACCCGGGCGGTGCGCCCGTCGCCGGCCACCGTCGGCGGGGCGGCGGGCAGTCGCTGCGTCCCGGTGACCGGGCCGGTGAGGACGTTGGCGCCGATCCGGAAGTACCCAGGCCCGTCCTGGAGTCGGGCGGCGGGAAGTTCCCGCAGGCAGCGGGCGGCTTCCGCTTTCTCGGCGCAGCCGAGACGGGCCGCGAAGTCGACGCTGATCCGCTCGGCGGCGGGCAGCGTCGCCTGGGCCTGACAGGGGCCGCTTTGCATGATCGCGGCCCGGAACAGCCCCGCGGACTCCGGGGCGACGAGGTGGTCGCACACCGACATCGCCCCGGCCGATTCCCCGGCGATGGTCACCTTGCCGGGATCGCCACCGAACGCGGCGACGTTGTCGCGCACCCAGCGCAGCGCGGCCTGCTGGTCGGCCAGGCCGTAGTTGCCGACGGAACCGTCAGGTCCGGCCAGCGCGGGGTGGGCCAAAAAACCCAACGCACCGAGCCGGTAATTGATGGCGACGACGACGACGTCGCCGCGGGTGGCCAACCGCCGGGAGTTGTAGATGTCCGCACTGCCGTTGAGGAAGCCGCCGCCGTGAATCCACACCATCACCGGCCGGCGGGATTTCGGGGTCGCCCCGGTCGGCGCCCAGACGGTCAGATTCAGGCAGTCCTCACTGGTGGGCAGGCCGAAGTCAGGGTCGACGCGGACGTCCTGGATGCACCGCAGCCCGGGCTTGGTGGCGTCGCGCACCGACCGCCACGGCGCCGGATCCTGTGGCGGCTGCCAGCGCAATGGGCCCGCCGGGGCGGCCGCGTAGGGGATGCCCTGGAACACCCGGAAGCCCTCGCCCTGCACCCCGCGAACCGGGCCGTGGGAGGTACGAACCACCACCGGATCCGCGGTCGCCGCCGGGTGGGCCGCCCCGCAACCGGCAAGTACAACCACGGTCAGCACCGCGGCAAGACAGCGAATCAGGATGCTGGCGAGACGGTGCGGCACTGTTGCAGGCGGCACGGTCGGTGAGCCTACGCGGATCGTCGCAACCGTGACCCGAACCAATGACATAACAAAGCTTATGCTGGGGTCGTTCGCCGCCTCGGAAAGAGGCCTTCGGGCCTTCCCCTTCGCGCGGGCATCGCCCACACTAGTGTTGCTGACACCCGTCAAGTTTTTGCGTCAAGGCATGCCAAGGAGAGCCATATGAGCACCCGGATCATGGACCCCGCCGCCCGAGTTCTGGCCAACCCGCAGGCCTACGCCGACGAGAAGAAACTGCACGAGGCGCTGACGCACTGCCGCAAGCACGCGCCGGTGTCCTGGGTGGACGTCGAGGGGTATCGGCCGTTCTGGGCGATCACCAAGCACGCCGACATCATGGAGATCGAACGGCAGAATGACCTGTTCACAAATTATCCGCGTCCGTTGCTGGCGATCGCCGACGCTGACGACGCCCTGCTGCGCGATATGGAGGCCGGCACCGGCCTGCGCACGCTGATCCACATGGACGATCCGCACCACCGCGATATGCGCAAGATCGGGGTGGACTGGTTCCGGCCCAAGGCGATGCGGGCGTTGAAGTCGCGGTGCGATGAGTTGGCCAAGGAGTACGTCGACAAGATGGCCACCTTGGGCGGCGAGTTCGACTTCGCCACCGAGATCGCGGTGAACTACCCGCTCTACATCATCCTGTCCATGCTGGGCCTGCCCGATTCGGACTTCCCCCGGATGCTCAAACTCACCCAGGAGATGTTCGGCGGCAATGACGAGGAGTTCCAGCGCGGCGGCGATGTCGACGACATGCTGGCCGTGCTGCTGGACTTCTTCAAGTACTTCATGGCGTTGACCCAGTCCCGCCGGGAACACCCGACCGAGGACCTCGCCTCGGCGATCGCCAACGCGAAAATCAACGGTGAACCGTTGAGCGATATGGACACGCTGTCCTACTACGTGATCGTCGCCAGCGCCGGACACGACACCACCAGCGCGGCCACCGCCGGCGGTCTGCTCGCCCTGCTGGAAAACCCCGACCAGTTGGCCCGCCTGCAGGCCGATATGTCGCTGATGCCCACCGCGGTCGAGGAGATGATCCGCTGGGTGGTGCCGGTCAAGGAGTTCATGCGCACCGCCCAGGCCGACACCGAGGTCCGCGGGGTGCCCATCGCCAAGGGCGAGGCCGTGCTGCTGAGCTACGTGTCGGCCAACCGCGACGAGGACGTCTTCACCGACCCGTTCCGCTTCGACGTCGGCCGCGACCCCAACAAACACCTGTCCTTCGGCCACGGCGTGCACTTCTGCCTGGGTGCGGCATTGGCCCGGATGGAGATCAACAGTTTCTTCACCGAACTGGTTCCTCGGATCAAGTCCATCGAACTGGCCGGCAAGCCCGAGTCGATGGCGACGACGTTCGTCGGCGGCTTGAAGCACCTGCCAATCCGCTGCAAGATCAACTGACCGGTTGCCGCCGGGCTTCAGGAGCGCCTACCGCACGAACTGCGCTGCGCGGTGGGCGAGTACGGCGATGGTGCCGTGCGGACCGCGGCCGGGGATGCGGGGCAGCACCGAACCGTCGATCACCCACAACCGCTCCACACCGCGCACCCGGCAGCACGGGTCGACGACGGCGTGCTGATCGCCCTCGAGTCCCATCGGCGCCGTGCCGCACAGATGCTGCGAGGTGGACCATTGCGGGGGGCCGAGATTGGTGACGCCGTCGAGCAGGTCGATGACCCGATCGCCACCGCGCCGCAGGGCCGCGACGTCGGCGGGTTCGCTGTCGTAGCGGTGTTCGATGCGGGGATCCGCCGAGGGGTCGGTCGAGGTCAGCGTTACCCGGCCGTGCGCACGCGGGGTCATCAGCGCCACCCCGACGTTGCACTGCCCGGCACCGAATCCCGTTGTGTAGGGCCGGATCTCCAGACCGTCGATCAGCAGGACCACCTCCAGGACCGGGTGGCCGACGTGTGGCGGCCAGTCGGTGGCCATCACCTGCTCGGGGTGATCCCAGCAGCGCTGGCCGACCGGGAGGTCGGCGGCCACCGGAATGCCCAGCGCGGCGAGGTCCCCGGCGGGACCCACCCCGGAGAGCATCAGCAGTTGCGCCGACGCGATGGCGCCGGCGGCAAGCACCACCCGGTCGGCGTCGATGCGCACCGGCCCGGCCGGTCCGACCGCGTCCACCCCGACGGCACGGCCCCCCGCCAGAAGCACCCGGGTGACCCGGGTTTCGGCGCGGACGGACAGGTTCGGCCGGTCCAGGGCCGGGATCAGGAAGGCCGACCCGGGTCCCAGGCGTGCACCGTCGGCGATGTTCAGCGGCACCCGTCCCACACCCGGCACGACGTCGGCGGTGTCGAGGTCGGGCAGCCAAGCGTAGCCGCAGTCCCGAGCAGCCGCGACGAATACCGCTGTGGCCGTGGCGAAATCGTAAGACCGGCACACCGGGATCCGCATCGCCACCGCACGGCTGTGCTCGTCGACCTCCGGCCACGACCACCCCGGCAGCGGGTCGAGGTCATCGGGGGTGGGCAGCCGGAAGTAGCCGCCGTTGATCGCTCCCGAGCCGCCGAGACAATTGCCCCGGACGATCTGCGTGGTCCGCGGCGGGTTCTCGGTCAGGGTGGTCCGGTAGTGCCGTGCCACCGGGCTTGCGGCCCCGATCGGCAGCAACGTCGCGTCGGCGGTGCGGGGGTCGACCTGCGGCCCGCCGGGGCCGGCCTCCACCACGGTGACCCGGCAGGACGGGTCCGCCGAGAGCCGTTCGGCCAGAACCGATCCGGCGCTGCCGGCGCCGACGATCAGGACGTCGGCCACCGCGAGCTCACGTCAGCATCCCGGTGTGATCGGGCTCCCAGCGCCGAATCCGCGCCAGGGCGCCGTCGACCATCGCGGCGAACATCCCCCGGCCGGCCGCCGCGGTGGCGGTGGTCGGGTCACCCAACACCCCGGTTCCGCTGACCGCCGCCACCCCACCACGCCGCAGTGCGGGCAACAGATCGGCGAGCGGTTCGGCGTTGCCCGCACACCACCTGTCGGTGTCGACATCGGCCGGGCTCAGATGCAGCAGCAGCGAGGTTTCGGTGGCACCGGCATGGGCGTCCGCGCCGGGTACGGAGCACCCCAACCATCCGACGTCCCGGCCCTCGCGGCGCAGCAACGCCACCGCCGCACGGAGCGCGTCGACGTTGCCGCCGTGGCCGTTGACCAGTGCGATACGGCCGGCCCAGTCGCAGGCCGAACGACCCAACTCCACCAGCAGGCCGGTGAGCGCCTCGGTGCCGATCGAGACGGTGCCGGCGAAGCCCTGGTGCTCACCGGAGGCCCCGTAGGCGACCGCCGGTGCCACCAGGACGTCCCCGCCCAGCCCGGCGGCCACCGCTGCGGCGACCGCGGCGGCGATGCGGGTGTCGGTGTCCAACGGCAGGTGCGGGCCGTGCTGCTCGGTCGAGCCGACCGGGACGATCAGGGTGGGCCGGGTGCCGCGCAGCGCCGGTGAGGTGATGTTTCCCAGCTGGCGCGGCGGATCCATGCGGCGATAGTAGGCCGCCACTGCCCGATAGGGTGGTGACGCAGGCCCTTGAGCAAACGGAACAGCACACGGGAGGACACCGGTGACCGCAGTCTCGGGACTGCCGGCCGGGTGCCGGGTCGCCTGGGATGACCGGGTGCGGCTGCTCGGGGATGCCTCGGTGGTGCTCGGCGGGGCGCCGTGGGGGGTGCTGCGGATCGCCGCTGCGGGCCGGCCGTTCGTGCGACGGCTGCACGCGGCGGGTTCGGCCGGCCTGGTGCCCGCCCCCGGTGTCGAGTCGTCGGTGGCGCAGCTACTGGTCCGGCGTGGGGTCGCGCACCCGATGCCGGTTGCCGGACCAACCGGAGTCGAGGTGGGGGGTGTCGGGGTGGAGGTGGTGGTCCCGGCTTACGAGAACCCCGAACTGCTCGACACCTGTCTGCGGTCGCTGAGGGCGGCGAACCCCGGCGTGCGGATCGTGGTGGTCGACGACGCCTCCAGCACCGGCGCGGTCGGTGCGGTCGCATTGGCCCACGGTGCGACGCTGATTTGTCACCCGCACAACCGCGGGCCCGCGGCGGCCCGCAATACCGGTCTGCGGGAGGTCAATTCGGCGCTGGTGGCGTTCGTGGACTCGGACTGCGCGGTGACCCCCGGCTGGCTGGACGCGCTGATCGGGCACTTCGACGACCCGCGGGTGGCGGCGGTGGCACCACGGATCAGCCCCCGTCCCGTCCGCGGAACCGCCGGTCTGTTGGCGCGGTTTGAGGCCGCCCGGTCGGCGCTGGATATGGGTGGGCGACCCGAATTGGTCACCCGCAACGCGCCGTTGGGATTCCTGCCCTCGGCGGCGCTGGTGGCGCGGCGCGGCAGTCTGGGCACCGACCCGTTCGACGAACGACTGCGGCTCGGGGAGGACGTGGACCTGATCTGGCGTCTGGTCGACGACGGCCACGCGGTGCGCTACGACCCCGCCGCGGTGGTCACCCATGAGATGCGTACCCGGCCGCGGCACTGGGCCGGGCGGCTCTTCGACTACGGCACGTCTGCGGCGGAACTGGACCGCCGCCATCCCGGCCGGTTGGCTCCGGCCCGGCTCTCGCTGTGGAACCTCACCATCGCCGCCGTGCTGCTGGCCCGCCAGCCCTCCCCCGGGCTGCGCGCCACCGCGGCGCTGGGCGTGGCGGCCGGCGCGACGGGGATGCTCGGGCGCACGCTGCGGGCCGCCGGGGTGGACGTCGGGGTGGCACCGGTGATCGTGGCCAAAGGGCTGATCGCCGACGCGGCGGGGGTGGGACATCTGCTGCGCCGGGAATGGTGGCCGATCGGCTGGCTGGCCCTGGCCTGCCTGGGACGTTCGAGGCCGGCCGGGGCTGCCGCGGCCGCCATGGTGGTCCCGCTGGCCCGGGAGTGGCTGTCTGACCGGCCGCAGGTGGACCTGCCGCGCTATGTCGCGCTGCGGTTGACCGCGGACGCCGCCTACGGCAGCGGGGTCATCGCCGCCGGGGTGCGGTTATGGCGGCCGCGGACCCTGCTGCCGGTGGTGCGGCTGCCCTGGATGGCCCGCCCGGCGGCTGATAGCGGTCGGCGATCAGCCAGCCGCCGTGGTGTTCGGCCACCGTCACCGTGACGTCGGGATGCTGGTCGCACAACCGGTTAGCCATGGTGTTCAGGTCGGCCGGTCCGAACCGCTGCACATGCCCGTAACAGTCGGTTGGCTCCGCCTCGAAGGGCACGGCGACGATGACGCGGCGGCGGGCCAGTCGGAGAGCCTCGTCGATGACGGCGTCGGCGGCGGGGGGACGAAGGTGCTCGATCAGGTGCAGCGCCGTCACCGTGGAGGCGTATCCGTCAGGCAGCGGTACCTGCTGGGCAGGACAGGCCAGGGTACGCACCGGTCGGCCCAGTCGGATGGCCATGTCCGCCAGGAGTTCCATCGTTGAGGTGCTGAGATCCGTGGCGAGCACGTCGATCCCGCGGGCGTGCAGACTTAGCGGGAAGAACCCGAAACACGAACCCAGATCCAGAACGTCTGTGCCGCAGACCAGTTCGGTGGCATACCGATGGACCGGGGAGAAGTCGGCCACTCCGGTTTCCAGGCGGGTCAACGAGTTGCGGTAGAAGGTCAGCCACGATGCTGCCGGTCCGGCGACGGCGGAACGGATGACACCGGTGAACACCTCTTCGAAGTCGGACTGCCCCCCGAGCAGACCGGCCAGTTCGGTGACGATCGTCGACGCCAGATCGTCGCTGAGATCCTCGGCGCGCAACCCATGGTCGACGATCAGCCGTCCGTTGTCCCGATGCGCCCGTAGTCGCCCGTCGGACAGTCGCGCATCAGCGATCCGGCGGACCGTCACCCCGGCGCCGTGCCAGATGCCGTCGGGGGTGGCGGCGAATGGGTCGATCAGGGTGGGCGGGCCGGCGGTGGTCGCCGGTGCGGCCAGCAACGGGGTCATCGGCCGACCGCCTCGGCGGCGAACTCGGTGGCGGTGCGCTCAAGGCCGCCCAGGTCGCGCACCACCCGCACCCGGGTGCAGTAGTCGGCATAGCTGGGCAGGTCGCAGCTGCCCAGTCCCCAAGAGTAGCGGGGTTCGGGGGTGAGCCAGATGGTTTCGCGGGCCCGGCGGGTGATCTCCTCGAAGGCCGCCAGATTGGGATCGTTGGCGTTGTTGCGGCCGTCCCCCAACACCAGGACGGTGGTGCGTCGGCTCAGCGCCGAGGAGTGTTCGGCGACGAAATCCCCGAACACCGATCCGTAGTCGGAGTTGGCGTCGACGTCGAGGACGTCGCCGCCGAAGATCATGCCCAGCGCCCGTTCGGGCGGGTAGTCGCGGAACAGTTCGGTGGTTTCGGCGACCTCGGCGACGAAGGCGAACGACCGCACCTGGGTGAACAGGTCCTGCAGTCCGTGCACGAGGCTCAGGGTGAACCGGGAGGTCGCCCGCACCGACAGGCTGACGTCGGCGAGTACCACCAGTCGGGGCCGGTCCTGCGACCGGCGGGCGGTGACGGCGATGAACGGCACGCCGTCGAAGCGCATGTTGCGCCGCATGGTTCGGGACGGGTCCACCCGCCCGGCCGCTGCGGTGCGCCGCCGATGGGTCAGTGCGCCGTGCAGGCTGCTTGCCAGTCGGCGCAGGGAGTCCTCGAGTTCGGCGCGCTCGATCTCACCGATCCGGTCGACGTGGGCCTCGCGCTGTTCCCGGGTCTCGATGACCGTGTTCTCGAGCGCCAGCAGCGCCTCGAGGTGCCGTTTGATCGCCTCCGGCAGGTTCGCCAGAACCCCGGTCAGCCGACGGCGCAGCGCGGTCGCGTCGGATTCGTCGCCGTCATCACCAAGGTGCGCGTCGTCGAGGTCGTTGAGCCAGCCCAGCAGCGCTTCCTGTTCGGCGATGCTCAGCGAGGCGTCCACGCTCGTCGCGGTCGACGAGGAGAGGGTGCCGGGTGGCCCCGCGCCGTGCAACCGGTTGGCGGACAACTCGACTCGGTACTTGTTCTCGTCGGGGCCGGCGCCGTCCTTGGAGAACACGATCTGGTCGGTCAGCGCGGCCAGGTCGATCTTGTTGGCCTCCTGGTGCAGGTTGTAGCGCTGGGCCAGATCCTCCTGCTTGAAGTACTCCCGGATACTGCTGGGCTTGCCGTGATCGTGGCCCTCCTGCGGGGACTCGCTGGGTTCTTCGGAGAGGGTGAACGATTCCAGTTCGCCGGTGTCGACGAGATCGTCGTGGGCGTGGCTGTGGCCGTGCCCGGATCCGCTCTCCCCGACCCGCACCAGCGCGAAGAAGGCCTCGAAGATCTCGTCGAAGATCGGTTCGTCGCGGTGGTCCTTGATCAGCGACACCCGTAACGCGTTGCGCAGCAACGACTTGGAGGACAGCACGCCCGGCTGCGCCGCGCAGCGCATGGCGTCGAGTGCTTCCGGGATCGCCACCCGCACTCCGCCGAGGCGCAGCAACCGGATGAACCGGTGCAGTGTCGCGTGCACACCGGCCCCTAGAGCGCCCGGCGCCGGCCCAGCGACCCGGTCGCCTTCTTCGGGGTGCCGTAGTAGCCGTTGGTAAACCGGCCGGGTTTGTCCTTGGCCGACCTGACCGCCTTGCCGTCGGCGCCCTCGTGCGGGTGATCGTGGTCGTGCGGGTGATCGTGGTCGTGATCGTGGTCGTGATCGTGCCCATGACCGTGGGCGTGCCCGTGATCGTGGTTGCCGCGCAGCGACTCCGGAACCGTGGCATTGGGGTCGACCAGGGTGGGCAGGACGTCAAGGGCCTTGCGGACGTCCTTGTCGTACTTGACCACCACCGACACGGTGTCGGCGAGGACTTTCGCGGACAACTCCTCAGCCCCCAGCACGGCAAGCGTGCGGGCCCAGTCGATGGTCTCGGAGATGCTGGGCGCCTTGCGCAGTTCCAGCTCCCGCAGACCCCGGACGATCTGCACCAGTTGGTTGGCGACCGACTCGGGCAGTCCGGTGTCCTTGGACCGCACGATGTCCAGTTCCCGTTCCGCCGAGGGGTAGTCGAGGAACAGATGCAGGCAGCGTCGTTTGAGGGCGGCCGCGAGGTCGCGGGTGTTGTTGGAGGTGAGGATCACGTACGGCACGTGCCGGGCCGTGAACGTCCCGACCTCAGGTACCGACACCTGGTACTCGCCGAGCAGTTCCAGCAGCACCGCCTCGAGTGCTTCATCGGCCCGGTCGATCTCGTCGACCAGCAGCACCACCGGTTCCTCGGAGCGCACCGCCTCCAGCAGCGGCCGGGGAGCCAGGAACCGGTCGGAGAAGAAGACACTCTCCTGCGCGCCGATCCGGTCGACGGCGTCATCAAGACTGGTGGCGTCGGCGACGATCTGGCCGATCTTCTCCCGCAGGATCTGGGTGTAGAGCAGTTGCTTGCCGTAGTCCCACTCGTAGAGCGCCTTGGTCTCGTCCTGGCCCTCGTAGCACTGCAGTCGCAACAACCGCCGGCCGGTGGCGGCGGCCAGGGCCTTGGCCAGTTCGGTTTTGCCGACCCCGGCAGGACCCTCGACCAGCAGCGGTTTGTCGAGCCTGGTCTGCAGGAAAACCGTTGTCGCAAGGCGCTCGTCGGCGATGTAGCCCTGGCCGGCGAGCGCCTCGCGGACATCCTCCACAGACTCGAACATCAGGTCAGCAGATCGTCCAGGTCGCCGTTCATGCAGTGCTCGACGACCGGGCGCACCAGATCGAACGTGCACTCCTTGGCGTTGCCGGGTGTGCAGGCGTCGCCCAAGACGTGGTTGGTGATGCGGTCGACGTCGGCCTTGTCGCCCTTGATCACCTTGGCCTTCTCGTAGTAAGGGGTCGGGCCCTGGCCCAGTCGGTTCTTCGAGTAGCTGTCCTGCTTGACGTCGGTGAACTTCTCGATGATGTTGACATCGCGCAGCAACCGGATCGCGGCGGCCAGGGCGGCGTCGGCGGCTTGCACATCGGTCATGCCGTAGGTATCCACCCCCATCGCCTGGGCGATATCGGCGAATCGCTTGTAGGCCACCGGCATGTTGAACGCCCAGACCCGGGGCAACGCGATCGCGTTGTTCAGGCCGTGGTGGGTGTCGTAGAACGCGCTGACCGCATGGGAGATGGAGTGGATGATCCCCAGCCCGCCGGAGTTGAACGCCTGCGCGGCGATGTACTGCGCGTACATCATTCCTTCCCGACCCTTGAGGTCGGTGCCGTTCCAGGTGGCCTCGCGCAGATTCTCGGCGGTCAGTTTGATCGCCCGGATCGCATTGCCCAGGGAGGGTTCGAAGTTCAGCCGGGAGACGTAGGGCTCGGAGGCGTGCGCCAGTACGTCGAAGCCGCACTGCGCGGTGTAGTCGATCGGGCACTCGTAGTAGAGCACCGGATCGTCGACGGCCAGGGTGGCCACCGAGGCGTCGTCGAAGGCGACGTACTTGTGCGGGTTGTCCGGGTCGGTGGTGGTGTCGGTGATGACGTAGGCCCACGAGGTCTCCGAACCGGTGCCCGCGGTGGTGGAGATCGCGATGTGCGGTGGGTTCTTCGGGTTCTCGCTCATGTTGAAGCCCTCGAAGTCGTTGACGTTACGACCGTCGTGGGCAACCGAGATGCGCGCGCCCTTGCAGGCGTCATGGGTGGACCCGCCACCGATGGACACGAAGCTGTCGCAGGCGTTCTGCTGGTAGAGCTTGACGGCGTCCATGACGTTGTAGTCCTTGGGGTTGGACTCCACCTGGTCGTACAGCACGACCTCCAGTCCGTGCCACTTCAGCGACTCCACCATGTTGTGCACGATGTTCGTGCCGCGCAGGCCCGAGGTCATCACCAGAGTCTTCTTGAAGCCCATCTTCAGGGCTTCGGGGCCGACCATCTCATGGGCGCCGGGACCCATCATGGCCCGCGGGAAGGGATGGAATTCCTTGATCGGGAAGGGCTTGAGTAGATCTTCGACCTGCATGTCGTCTCCTTGGAAAGTGTTGGAAGGGATGGATTTTCGGGATGAACGGGGGGCTCAGAAGAACCCGACGGCTTTGTCGCTGTAGGAGACCAGCAGGTTCTTGGTCTGCTGATAGTGGTCCAGCATCATCCGGTGGTTCTCCCGGCCGATACCGGACTGCTTGTACCCGCCGAAGGCCGCGTGCGCGGGGTACTGGTGATAGCAGTTCGTCCAGACCCGGCCGGCTTTGATGTCCCGGCCGGCCCGGTAGGCGACGTTTCCGTTGCGGCTCCACACCCCCGCACCGAGGCCGTAGAGGGTGTCGTTGGCGATCCGGATGGCGTCGTCGTAGTCGCGGAAGGACGTCACCGACACCACCGGCCCGAAGATCTCCTCCTGGAAGATGCGCATGGAGTTCTCGCCGGCGAAGATCGTCGGCTGGACGTAGTAACCGCCGGAGAGGTCCCCGCCGAGGTCGGCGCGTTCACCTCCGGTGATCACCGTGGCGCCTTCGCTGCGGCCGATCTCGATGTAGGACAGGATCTTTTCCAACTGGTCGTTGGAGGCCTGCGCACCGATCATGGTCTCGGTGTCCAGCGGATCGCCCTGCCGGACGGCCTTGGTGCGGATCGCCGCCAGTGCCAGGAACTCGTCGTAGATGTCGGACTGGATCAGCGAGCGCGACGGACAGGTGCACACTTCGCCCTGGTTGAGGGCGAACATGGTGAACCCCTCCAAGGCCTTGTCCTGGTAGTCGTCCGCGGCGGCCATGACGTCGGAGAAGAAGATGTTGGGGCTCTTGCCGCCCAACTCCAGGGTGACCGGGATCAGGTTCTGGGAGGCGTACTGCATGATCAGCCGTCCGGTGGTGGTCTCTCCGGTGAAGGCGATCTTGGCGATCCGGTCGCTGGAGGCCAGCGGCTTGCCGGCCTCCACCCCAAAACCGTTGACCACGTTGACAACCCCGGCGGGGAGCAGATCGGCGATCAGCGAGATCAGGTACATGATCGACGCCGGGGTCTGCTCGGCCGGTTTGAGCACCACCGCGTTGCCGGCGGCGAGGGCAGGGGCCAGTTTCCACACCGCCATCAGGATCGGGAAGTTCCACGGGATGATCTGCCCGACCACCCCGAGTGGTTCGTGGAAGTGGTAGGCGACGGTGTCGTCGTCGATCTGGGACAGCGACCCCTCCTGGGCGCGGATCACCCCGGCGAAGTACCGGAAATGATCGACCGCCAACGGGATGTCGGCGTTGAGCGTCTCGCGGATCGGTTTGCCGTTGTCCCACGACTCGGCCACCGCCAACGTCTCGAGGTTGGCTTCGATCACGTCGGCGATCTTGTTGAGAATCACCGCCCGTTCGGCGACCGAGGTCTTGCCCCAGGCCGGCGCGGCCGCGTGGGCGGCGTCGAGGGCTTTGTCGATGTCGGCGGCGGTGGATCGGGCCACCTCGCAGAACGGTTGGCCGTTCACCGGGGACAGCGCATCGAAGTACTGTCCACCGGCGGGTGCGACCCAGTCTCCGCCGATGAAGTTCTCGTACCGGCTGGCAAAGGACATCAGCGATCCCGACGCTCCGGGCTTGGCGTAGACGGCCATGGAACTCTCCTCCGACTGTGACGGTGCCTATGACGGTGCGCGCGTTGTGGCGCTCGTCACCTCAGAGTAGGAAGCCGGGGGTTGCAACACCGTTGCAGCGACGGGGACGGTCAGGCCGGATCGTCAGGCCGGATCGTCAGGCCAGATCGTCAGGCCAGATCGAAGTCCAGCCCGGCCAGCCGGCCGCGGGCCTGGGCGCGCCGCGCCGAACCCGGGCCGGCGGTGTCGTGCAGGGCACGCCATCCGGCCCGGTCCTCCCGGCCGTCGGGGGATTCCAGCCAACGGTTCAACACGGCGATGTCGCCGCCGGCCAGGACGGCTTGGCGCAGTGTCATGGCCAACTCGGTGCGCAGCCGCGCCACCGCCGGCGCGGCGGACTGCGGCAGGATCGGGCCGGTGTAGGTGTCCAGTGCGGCGGCCAGGTTGCCGCTGTCGATCAGGTCGTAGACCTCGGCGACGTCGGTGGTGATCGGCTGCAGCAGCCGATAGGGCCGCGACGCCAGGAAGTCCGGGCCGACCACCTTGCGCAGCCGGGACATCTCCGCCCGCACCGTGACCACGTCGAGGTCACGCTCATCGAGCAGCATCGCGAGGTGATCGGCGCTGAGTCCCTCGGGGTGACGGCTGAGCAGCAGCAGGATGTCGGCATGCCGGCCGCTCAGCGCCGACGCCCGCAGATGGCCGGTGTCGTCGGTCACCAGCCAGCGCGGTCGCTGCGATCCCAGCACCGACAGTCTGGGTTTGTGCGGGGCGGCCTGGAACGCCGACCCGGTGAGTTGCAACAGGGCCAGATGGTTCTCGACGGCGACCACCGTCGCGCGCACCAGCGCCAGCGTCTGCGGGGTGGCGGTCCGCGGCCCGCCGGTGAGGTCGATCGCGCCGAGCAGCGACCCCGTGCCCGGATCGTGCACCGGAACCGCGGTGCAACTCCATGGTTGGACGATGCGGGCGAAGTGTTCGTCCCCGCGGATCTGCATTTCGGCGTCGAGAGCCAACGCGGTGCCCGGGGCGTTGGTGCCGGCGCCGCGTTCGCTCCAGTCCGCGCCGGGCACGAAGTCCATCGCCTCCGCCCGCCGGCAGGCCTTGGGATCGCCCTCCACCCACAGCAGCGTCCCGTCGGCCGCGGTGACCGCCACCACCACTCCCGAGCCGACGGCGTCGTCGATGAGCAGACGGCGGATCACCGGCAGGGCGGGTGCCAGCGGATGAGCCTGGCGCAGCCGGGCCAGTTCCACTCCGTGCGACGGGGGCGCCGGTCGGTCCGGGTCGACACCCTTGGCCAGACTGCGCTGCCAGCTTTTCGCGATCACCGGCCGCACCGGAGCGGAGGCCAGGAACTCGCCGTCGACCTCACCGGAGACGAAAAGCTCGTGCACTTGGCGCAGCTCAGGGGAAGGGCGGTGGGAATTACCCCCGGCCCGTGGTGTTCCAGTCGAGCCCACCCGTTGACACTTTCCTGGCGTACCGCGACCGATCGTCGCGTCTGACCCGACGATAACCCGGATCGCCGGTGGTTCGCGGCGTTACCGGCGTTACTAGGCGCCCAGGCCCCGGCTGAATCCGGGTGGCACCAGGACGTCGTCGGGGGTCAGGTCGTGCACCGAGGACTTGCCCAGACCGCGCAGCGCGGAGTCGATCCCGCCGTGCAGGACATCAAGCACGTTCTCCACCCCGGCCTGGCCGCCGGCGCCCAGACCCCACAGGTAGGCGCGGCCGATCATCACCGCGCGCGCCCCCAAGGCCAGGGCCTTGACCACGTCGCTGCCGCGGCGGATCCCGCCGTCGAGCAGGACTTCCACCCGATCGCCGACGGCCTCGGCGATGGCCGGCAGGGCCCGGATGGTGCCCGGGGTGCCGTCGAGGTTGTTGCCGCCGTGGTTGGAGACCGAGATCGCGGTGACGCCGGCGTCGACGGCGCGTTTGGCGTCATCGACGCGCATCACACCCTTGAGCATGAACTCCCCGCCCCAATACTCGCGCAGCCAGGCGATGTCCTCCCACGTCGGCGGGGGGGTGCCCATCCATTCGCCGTAGGCAGCGAAGAACGGCGGCCCGTCCTCGCCGCGGCGGCCCTGGTTGGGAGCGGTCAGAGTCGGCGGTTTGAGCGTCTTGGCCCATTGCAGGAACCAGCGCGGCCGGACCAGGCCCTGCGGGGACATCTTGATGGCGGTGAGCATGTCCATCTTCTCGGGGATCTTCGGGCTGCCCCAGTCGCGGCCGTGCGAGAAACTCCAGTCGGTGGTGACGATCATCCCGACCGCACCGGCTTCCCGGGCCCGGTCGGCGCGCTGGGCGATCGCTTCCCGGCCGCCCAGCCAGTAGATCTGGAAGAAGGTTTTCGGGTTGGCCGCGATCACCTCTTCGATGGGCTTGCTGGCGAAGGACGACAGGCCCATCGCGGTGCCGCGTGCGGCGGCGGCGCGGGCCACAGCGACCTCGCCGTCGGGGTCGACGGCCTGCACGCCGGTGGGTGAGATCACGACCGGCAGGGCGATGTCCTGGCCCATCACGGTGGTGGCCAGATCGCGCTTCTCGGTGGCGCCGATGACGTGCGGGGCGAAACCGAGTTCGCCGAAGGCTTCGACGTTGTCGGAGTAGGTGACACCCTTCTCGCTGCCGGCCAGCAGCGCCGAGTAGACGGCCTTGGGCAACCGCTTCTTGGCCCGTTCCTGGGCTATAGCAACAGTTTCAAACCAGGTGTGGGCCATGACTAAACCGGACTCTCGTTGCAGGGCTTGACCGGGGGGCGGGCCGGCGGACGGGCCAGGGTGAGCATCACGGTGCGGGAGTGATCGGCGCGGGGACGGGGTACTTCACGCTCCCGGGCCAGCGCGGGGGCGCCGTAGCCTTCGACGCACTCGGGGTCGGGTCCGTCGAGTGGCAGCCCGGTGAAGAATTTCGCGGCCATGCAGCCGCCGCGGCAGGCGTCGTAGTGTCCGCAGCTTCCGCAGGCGCCGGCTGACTGCGGCTCACGCAGTTCGGTGAACAGGGCCGAGTTCTTCCACACGTCGGCAAAACGGGTGCCGAAACCACCGTCGGCCAACACATTTCCGGCCAGGAAGCGATCGTGGATGGCGAACGGGCAGGCGTAGACATCCCCGACCGGGTCGATCAGACAGACCACCCGCCCGGCGCCGCACATGTTCAGTCCGGCCAGCGCGCCGGGCTCGCCGAGACCCGAGAGGTGGAAGAAGGAGTCCCCGGTCAGCACCCGCTCGCCGTGGGCGACCAGCCAGTTGTACAGCTGCACTTGCTGATCGGCGGTGGGGTGCAGTTCATCCCAGACGTCGGCGCCGCGGCCCGACGGCCGCAGCCGGGTGATGCGCAGGGTGGCGCCGTAGCGGTCGGCCAGCGCCTTGAAGTCGTCGAGTTGGTCGACGTTGTGGCGGGTGACCACGACGGAGATCTTGGCGTCGGCGAACCCGGCGGCGGCGAGGTTCTCCAGCGCGCGGGTGGCCATGTCGAAGGAGCCGGCGCCCCGGACGGCGTCGTTGACCTCGGCGGTGGCACCGTCGAGGGAGATCTGCACGTCGACGTAGTCGCTGGCGGCCAGCCGTGCGGCGACCTCGCCGGTGATGCGAACTCCGTTGGTGGAGAACTTGACTCCGACGTGATGGACGGTGGCGTAGTCGACCAACTCCCAGAAGTCGGGCCGCACCGTCGGTTCGCCGCCGCCGATGTTGACGTAGAAGACCTGCATGGCCTCCAGTTCGTCGATGATCGCCTTGCACTGTTCGGTCGACAGTTCCCGCGGGTCGCGTTTGCCCGACGAGGAAAGGCAGTGCACGCAGGCCAGGTTGCAGGCGTAGGTCAGTTCCCAGGTCAGGCAGATCGGCGCGTCCAGGCCACGTTCGAACTGCTCGATCAGGCGGGGCACCGGAACGGTGGCGGTCATCGGGATTCCTCGCTGTTGGGGCCTGGGCAGATGGGGTCAGGGCTGTCGGGGTCTGCCGGGCCCTTGGGGTCTGCTGGGCCGACAGGCACCAACATGTTCGACTCGGCCAGCACACCGAGGGCGTGCAGGTAAACGGGGCGGTGCCCGTGATCGACCCCGGCGGCGGTGAGCGCGGAGTCCACGTCGGGATGCTGCGCCAGCGATTCGACCACCGCGAGGATGGTGCGGTTCTTCAGGAACGACAACTTGCGGGTTCCGAAGTGGTAGAGCAACGCCCCGAACGGTTCAGGGCGGATGGCCACCTGCGGGTGCAGGCGCCACCCCCCCGAAACCAGAGCCTGTGCCGGGGCGATCAGTAGACCCCGCACATCCCGTCGATGGACACCTCTTCGACCAGGCTTTCGGTCACCAGGTCGGCGCCGGCCTCAGGACCGGTCTCGGTGTTGTTCTGCTCCATATTCGGTCCCCTTCGTTCCGGCCCCGCCCTGCGGGCCCCTTCGTTCGTGTTCGGTTTTTGGTGCAATCCGTCGACAATCGTCGGACAGACCGCCACAATATGGCATCAGGTGCCGAAAGGGGAAGGTTTTGATCGAACAGGCCGCGCCGACTCGGGTCGGACGCCGGCGGTCGACCACATGTGACCACATCGCCGACGTCGCCCTGGATTTGTTCTCGACCTACGGTTTCAGCGAGGTCAGCGTGGACGACGTTGCGCTGGCCTCGGGGATCGCCCGACGCACCCTGTTCCGCTACTACTCCTCCAAGAACGCCATCCCGTGGGGCGATTTCGACGCCCACCTGCGTCATTTCCAGACCGTGCTGGACAACACCGAACCGACTGCGCCACTGCGGGTTTCGTTGCGCGCGGCGCTGCTGGACTTCAACTCCTTCGACGACTTCAACACCGAGCGGCACCGCGAGCGGATGCGGCTGATCCTGACCACCTCGGAGTTGCAGGCCTACTCGATGACGATGTATGCGGGCTGGCGCGCGGTGGTGGGTGACTTCGTCGCCCGGCGCACCGGCGCGCAGACCACCGATCTGGTGCCGCACACGATCGGGTGGACCATGCTCGGGGTGGCGTTGTCGGCCTACGAGTACTGGCTGGCCGACACCGGGTCGGCGGTGTCGCTGCCGCAGGCCATGGGCGAGGCGTTCGACGCCATCGCCGACGGGCTGCCCTGAGCGGGCAGGCGATTCAGGCCAGGACGTCGCCGATCGGCGCTGCGGCGACGATCTTGGACCGCGCCTTCATCACCTTGCCCGGCATCCCCCCGCCGACGACCCCGGTCAGCGCGCCGTCGCGCTCGTAGTAGGCGAGGAACTTGCGGCCGTCGTCCTCGACGAGGTGGACCACATCCCCGGCCCGCGGTTCGCCCAGGCACTGGATCTTCACGTCGTACTGGTCGCTCCAGAAGTAGGGCACCACGACCAGCGACGGCGGATCCTGGCCGAGCAGCGCGGCCACCAGCACCCGGGCCTGGTCGGCGACGTTGCTCCAATGCTCGACGCGGACCTGGTGGCCGGCCGCGTCGCGCCAGGACGCGACGTCACCCAGCGCCCAGACGTGCGGGGCGCTGGTGCGGCCCGCTTCGTCGCAGAGCACGCCGTCCCCGACGGCCACCGCAGCGCCGGACAGCCAGTCGGTGGCCGGCCGCGACCCGATCCCGACCACAACGAGGTCGGCGTCGAGCACGGTGCCGTCGGTGAGCACGACCGCGTCGACCTTTCCGTCGTCGTCGCCCCGCACCTCGGCCACCCCGACGCCGGTGTGCACGTCGACGCCTTCGGCGCGGTGCAGTCGAGCCACCAACTCCCCGATCGTCTCGCCGAGCACCCCGGCCAACGGCGCCGGCTGCGGTTCGATCAGCGCCACCGCGACGCCGAGTTTGCGCAGGCTGGCCGCCACCTCACAGCCGATGAACCCGGCGCCGACGATGACCGCGCGGCGCGCCGAGGCGGCCTGCTCGCGCAGCGCGAGGGACTCGTCGTAGGACCGCAGCACCCGGATGCCGTCGAGGTCGGGAAAGGCCGGAATTCGCTTGGGCACCAACCCGGTTGCGAGCACCAACTCGTCGTAACCGAGTTCGGTTCCATCCGACAGCGTGATCGTCTGGGCGTCGGTGTCCAGGCGGTCGGCGCTCACGCCGAGTCGCAGGGTGATGTCGGTGTCGGGGTAGTAGTCGGCCGGTTTGAGCTCGATGTCGGCCAACTCCTTGGCGCTGTCCTGAAGGACCTCCTTAGACAGCGGCGGCCGGTCATAGGGCCGGTGGGCTTCATTGCTGACGATCGTGACCGGCCCGGCGTAACCGGACTTGCGTAACTGCTCGGCGGTCCGGACGGCGGCCAGGCCGCCGCCGACGATGACGATCCCGCTGCCGGTCTGGTTGGCTGTCCCACTGCTCACTCAGGTGTTCTTACACGGTGGGCTCACCCGGCCCCGCCCCCGGGTGTGCTCAGCCGTCTTAGCTGGAAAATGCCGTCGCGCAGGTTCCCGCGGCCCCGTTCGCAAGCGCGCTGAGCCAACCAGGCCCATAATCGGCTAATTCCGACTAAGCCAGGAGGCGCCCATGTCGGCCCCGACAATCTCCTTGACGGAGCAGATGCTGCGCCGGCGGCCGGTCATCGGCGCGCCGGTGGCCCACGGCGCGTCGGAGAATCTCAAACGCACCATCGGCGTTTTCCAACTGACCATGTTCGGCGTCGGCTGCACGGTCGGTACCGGCATCTTCTTCGTGCTGTCCCAGGCCGTGCCCAAAGCCGGCCCGAGCGTGATCGTGTCGTTCATGATCGCGGGGTTGGCGGCCGGGTTGGCGGCGATCTGCTATGCCGAGTTGGCCTCGGCGGTGCCGGTGTCGGGTTCGACCTACTCCTACGCATACACCACCCTGGGCGAAGTGGTGGCCATGGGTGTGGCGGCCTGCCTGCTGCTCGAGTACGGGGTTTCGACTGCCGCGGTCTCGGTGGGCTGGAGCCAGTACGTCAACAAACTCATGGAGAACTTCCTGGGTTTCCAACTCCCGACCGCCCTCTCGGCGGCGCCGTGGGATGCCGAACCCGGGGTGGTGAACCTGCCCGCGATGATCCTGGTGATGTTGTGTGCGCTGCTGCTGATCCGAGGGGCCAGCGAGTCGGCCAAAGTCAACAGCATCATGGTGGTCATCAAACTGGGCGTACTGGTGATGTTCGCGGTGATCGCCTTCACCGCATTCCGGGCCGACCGGTTCGCCGAGTTCGCCCCGTTCGGCGCCGCCGGTGTCGGGGCGGCCGCCGGGACCATCTTTTTCTCCTACATCGGCCTGGACGCGGTATCCACCGCCGGTGATGAGGTCAAAGACCCGCAGCGGACCATGCCGCGGGCCCTGATCGCCGCCTTGATCACCGTGACCACCGTCTACCTGTTGGTCGCGGTCGCCGCCCTCGGCGCCCAGGCCTGGCCGGACTTCGCCGAGCAGAAGGCGGGGCTGTCGGTCATCCTCGACAAGGTCACCGGGGCCCAGCACTGGGGCACCGTGTTGGCCGCCGGCGCGGTGATCTCGATCTTCTCGGTGACCCTGGTGACGTTGTACGGCCAGACCCGGATCCTGTTCGCGATGGGCAGGGACGGATTGATGCCGTCGGTCTTCGCCCGGGTGGACCCGCGGACGATGACGCCGCGGAACAACACCATCATCGTCGCGATCGTGGTGGCACTTCTGGCCGGTTTCGTCCCACTCGACTACCTGGCCGACCTGGTGTCGATCGGCACGCTCACCGCGTTCATCGTCGTCGCCGTCGGGGTGATCATCCTGCGCCGCCGCGAACCCGACCTGCCCCGCGGTTTCCGCGTCCCCGGATATCCGGTCACGCCGGTGTTGGCGATCATCGCCTGCGGCTACATCCTGTTCAGCCTGCCGTGGTACACCTGGTTGGCGTTCGCAGGTTGGGTGTCGATGTTCCTGACGTTCTACTTCCTCTGGGCGCGCCACCGCAGCGCCCTCAACCCCGGGGCGGTGCGCACATCAGACCTCACCGGCGTCGAGGTCATCCATCCCCCGAAGGACACGCTATGACCGTCGTCGTCGGCTACCTGGCCGGAAAGAGTGGCAACGCGCCCCTGCACCTGGCGTCGAATTTCGCCCGAACGCTGCAGACCTCACTGACGGTGGCGACGATCGTGCCGCGGCCGTGGACCTACCCGTCCACGGCGCGGGTGGACGCCGAGTACGCCGCCTGGGCCGATGAACTGGCCGCCCATTCGGCCAAGGAGGCCCGCCACGAACTGGCCCCGATCCCGCATCCCGACGAGGTGGTCTACCACAGCCACGCCCACCGTTCGGTCTCCGGCGGATTGACCGAGGTGGTGTCCGAACTCGACGCCGATCTGTTGGTGCTGGGGTCCTCGACCAGCGGGCAACTCGGCCAGGTCGTCGTCGGTTCGACCGCCGATCGGCTGCTGCACTCCGCGCCGGTGCCGGTGGCGATCGCCCCCCGCGGCTACCGCGGACCGCGCGGCGGAACGCTGACCAGGATCACCTGCGGGTACCCGGGGACGCCGGAGTCGGTGGCGGTGGTGAAGCGGGTCGCCGCGTTCGCCGAACGGGTCGGGGTGCCCCTGCGGATCATCACCTTCGCGGTGCGCGGGCGCACCATGTACCCACCCGAGGTCGGCCTGCATGCCGAGGACTCCATCCTGGCGGCCTGGGAGACTCAGGCCGGGGAGATGCTGACCAAGTTGCGCACCGACGAGGTGGTGGGTCCGGACGCGCTGTTGCAGGTGGTCAGCGGCAACGGCTGGGGTGAGGCGGTCGACGACGCCGACTGGCAGGACGGCGAGGTCCTGGCGTTGGGCACCTCACCGCGCGGCGACATCGCCCGGGTTTTCCTGGGCTCGCGAGGCACCAAAATCCTTCGGGTGAGCCCGGTTCCAGTGCTGGTCCTGCCCGGCTGATCCCGTTCCCCCTTTCCCCCGCCGAGCAGACGCAAACGACCCCGACGCCCCGGCGTGTCGGGGTCGTTTGCGTCTGCTCGGCGGGGAGGGCTCAGCGGGGGGTCAGTACTTCATCACCCCGCGGTCAATGGAGATCTGCGAACCCGACAGCAGCCCGGAGCGATCCCCGGCCAGCCACACCACCACTTCGGCGGCCTCCTCGGCGGACATGAAGTCACTGCGCTTGGCTGCCTTGGACGCCTTCGCCGGGGGCTGGTAGGGCATCGGGGCGAAACTGTGCAGGAAAGCGGGGTGCTTGCCGAGCACAGCCAGCATCGCGTCGTTCTGAATCATCGGTGTGGCAATGGAATACGGATGGATCGAGTTGACCCGGATGCCGTACTCCCCCAGTTCGATGGCCAGCGTGTTGGTCATCGATGTCAGCCCGTGCTTGGAGGCGGCGTAGTGGCCGTTGCCGGGGGTTGCCTTCAACCCCGCCGAGGAGCTGATGATGATGATCGAACCACCGTTGCCGGCCTCGATCATCGCCGGGATCACCGCCCGCAGGGTGCGCCAGGTGCCAGTGAGATTGACGTCGATGACGGTGTTCCACTGTTCATCGGACAGTTCCCACAGCCTGCCCCAGCTGAGCACACCGGCGTTGGCCACCAGCACGTCGAGGCGGCCGAACCGGTCGACGGCGTCGGCGACGAGTTGGCGCAACGCGGCGTCGTCGCGGATGTCCACCGTCCGGGACAGCACCGCCCGGCCCTCGGCCTCGACCAGGCGCGCGGTCTCGGCCAGATCCTCGGGTGTGGCCGGGACATAGGGAATCGTCGACGACACCGGTCCGCAGATATCGCTGATGACGACGTCAGCGCCCTCCCGGGCCAACCGCACGGCGTAGGCGCGGCCCTGGCCGCGGGCGGCCCCGGTCACGAACGCGACTCGTCCCGCCAGATCGCCCATCCGCCGTCCCTTTCGCCTGGTTGCAGGGTCAGGCTAGCAAGAAACTGAAACGTGTTTCAGTAGCCTCTGTCTTGATCGGCGTCCTGTCTGGGGTCCCGCCTGGGGTCACAGCCGATGTTTGCGATTCCCGGGATTGGGATAACTCAGAGGGCACCGGTCCACCGCGGACCGGGGCAAAGGAGGATTCGTGAGCACCCACACCAAGGGGGTTAAAGCCAGAGCACTTAAAGCCACAGTGGCGACCGCGGTGACCGCGGCTGTCTGCCTTGCCACCGCGCCCGGTGCGGCGGCCGGCTACCCGATCACCGGCACGTTGGGACAGCGGTTGACGATGACCGACTCCGTCGGGCAGGTCGTCCTGAGTTGGACGGTCAGCGACCTCAAGCCGAGTTCGGATGTGATGCCCGGCTATCCGGTCGCGGGCCAACTGTGGGAGGCCACCGCCACCGTCAACGCCGACCGGGGCACGGTGACACCGGCCATCTCGCAGTTCAATGCGGTCGCGCCGAACCAGGCCGCCTACCGAGTGTTGTGGCAGGTCGCCAGCCCGACCAACATCAGCGGCGCCACCATCCCGCAGGGTTCGCAGGCCAGCGGCAAGATCCATTTCGACGTCACCGGCCCGCCGCCCACCGTCGTCACGATGAACAACGGGATGGAAGACCTGATGGTCTGGACCTCCTAGAACGGCAGAAACACCAAGCGGCGCCCGTCTGATGACGGGCGCCGCTGGCGTGCCGATGAACTACTTGACGATCTTGGTCACCCGGCCGGCGCCGACGGTGCGACCACCTTCGCGGATGGCGAACCGCAGACCCTCGTCCATGGCGACGGGCTGGATCAGCTTCACCGAGATGTCGGTGTTGTCGCCGGGCATCACCATCTCCGTGCCCTCCGGCAGCGTCACGACACCGGTCACGTCGGTGGTGCGGAAGTAGAACTGCGGACGGTAGTTGTTGAAGAACGGCGTGTGCCGACCGCCCTCGTCCTTGGACAGGATGTAGACGCTGCCCTCGAACTCGGTGTGCGGCGTGGTGGTGCCGGGCTTGACGATTACCTGCCCGCGCTCGACGTCCTCGCGCTTGACGCCGCGGACCAGCAGACCGACGTTGTCGCCGGCCTGGCCCTGATCGAGCAGCTTGCGGAACATCTCGACACCGGTGACGGTGGTCTTGGTGGTGCCCGGACGGATGCCGACGATCTCGACCTCTTCGTTGACGTTGATCACGCCACGCTCCACACGACCGGTCACCACGGTGCCACGGCCGGTGATGGTGAAGACGTCCTCGACCGGCATCAGGAACGGCTTGTCGGTCTCGCGGACCGGATCCGGGATGGACTCGTCGACCGCGTCCATGAGCTCCTCGACGCTCTTGACCCACTTCGGGTCGCCCTCAAGGGCTTTGAGCGCGGAGACCCGGATGACCGGGGCGTCCTCGTCGAACTCCTGGGCGGCCAGCAGTTCGCGGACCTCCATCTCGACGAGCTCGAGGAGCTCCTCGTCGTCGACCATGTCGGACTTGTTCAGCGCGACCAGGATGTAGGGCACACCGACCTGACGGGCGAGCAGCACGTGCTCGCGGGTCTGCGGCATCGGGCCGTCGGTGGCGGCGACCACCAGGATCGCGCCGTCCATCTGGGCGGCACCGGTGATCATGTTCTTGATGTAGTCAGCGTGACCGGGGGCGTCGACGTGTGCGTAGTGACGCTTGTCGGTCTGGTACTCCACGTGGGAGATGTTGATGGTGATGCCGCGCTGACGCTCTTCGGGCGCATTGTCGATCTGGTCGAATGCGCGCGACTCGTTCAAATCGGGGAACTTGTCATGCAGAACCTTGGTGATAGCCGCGGTCAGCGTGGTCTTGCCGTGGTCAACGTGACCGATGGTCCCGATGTTGACGTGCGGCTTCGTCCGCTCGAACTTCGCCTTCGCCACTTCTGTGTCCTCCTGGACTTGTTGGTGCTTTTCTTAAAGCAGTTGGTTGTTATTCAGTTGTCTTGTCGTGCAAGGGTCTATGGACTACGCGCCCGACCCGATTGGGCCGTTCACTTCGTTCACTGGCCCGTTGCCTTCGCGATGATCTCCTTCGACACGTTCGCCGGAACCTCGGCGTAGGAGTCGAACACCATGGAGTAGTTGGCCCGGCCCTGGGTCTTTGACCGGAGGTCACCGACGTAGCCGAACATCTCCGACAGCGGCACCTGCGCCTTGACGACGCGCGCACCGCTGCGCTCCTCCATGGCCTGGATCTGGCCACGGCGGGAGTTCAGGTCGCCGATCACATCGCCCATGTAATCCTCGGGCGTGGTGACCTCCACAGCCATGATCGGCTCGAGGATGACCGGCTGGGCCGCCGAAGCGGCCTTCTTCAGGGCCTGGGAGCCGGCGATCTTGAACGCCATTTCCGAGGAGTCGACGTCGTGGTAGGCGCCGTCGAGCAGGGTGACCTTCATGTTCACCAGCGGGTAGCCGGCCAGCACGCCGTACTGCATGGCGTCCTGGGCGCCGGCGTCGACCGACGGGATGTACTCACGCGGGATACGGCCGCCGGTGACCTTGTTCTCGAACTCGTAGGTCGCGCCGTCCTCGCCGACGAACGGTTCGAGGGTGATGAGAACCTTGGCGAACTGACCCGAGCCACCGGTCTGCTTCTTGTGGGTGAACTCCACGTTCTCGACCTTCTTGCGGATGGTCTCCTTGTAGGCCACCTGCGGCTTGCCGACGTTGGCCTCGACCTTGAACTCCCGGCGCATGCGGTCCACCAGGATGTCCAGGTGCAGCTCGCCCATACCGCCGATGACGGTCTGGCCGGTCTCCTGGTCCAGGTGCACCTTGAAGGTCGGATCCTCCTCGGCGAGCTTCTGGATCGACAGGCTCAGCTTCTCCTGGTCGCTCTTGGTCTTGGGCTCGATGGCGACCTCGATGACCGGATCCGGGAACGTCATCGACTCCAGGACGACCTGGTCGTTCGGGTCGCACAGGGTGTCACCGGTGGTGGTGTCCTTCAGGCCGATGACGGCGTAGATGTGGCCGGCGGAGGCCGTCTCCACCGGGTTCTCCTTGTTGGAGTGCATCTGGAACAGCTTGCCCAGCCGCTCCTTCTTGCCCTTGGTGGAGTTGATGACCTGCGCGCCGGAGTCGACCTTGCCCGAGTACACCCGCACGTAGGTCAGCTTGCCGAAGAACGGGTGGGTGGCCACCTTGAAGGCCAGGCCGGAGAAGGGCTCGTCGACCGACGGCTTGCGGATGACCTCGACGTCATCGTGGCCGGGCTTGTGGCCGATGGCCGGCGGCACGTCCAGCGGGGAGGGAAGGTAGTCGATGACCGCGTCCAGCATGGGCTGCACGCCCTTGTTCTTGAAGGCGCTGCCGCACAGCACCGGGTAGGCCGCCGAGCTGATGGTCAGCTTGCGGATGGCGCCCTTGATCTCCTCGACGGTCAGTTCCTCGCCGCCGAAGTACTTCTCCAGCAGCGCCTCGTCGGTCTCGGCGACCGCCTCGAGCAGTTTGGTGCGGTACTCCTCGGCCTTTTCCTTGAGTTCATCGGGGATATCGACGACGTCGTACTTCTCGCCGAGCTTGGTCTCCCCGCGCCAGACCTTGGCCTTCATCTCGACCAGGTCGACGACGCCCTCGAAGTCACCCTCGGAGCCGATCGGAATCTGGATCGGAATGACGTTGGCGCCCAGGCGATCTTCCATCGTCTTCACCGAGAAGTAGAAGTCGGCGCCGATCTTGTCCATCTTGTTGACGAAGCAGATCCGCGGCACGTCGTACTTGTCGGCCTGACGCCACACCTGCTCGGACTGCGGTTCGACGCCCTCCTTGCCGTCGAAGACGGCGACCGCGCCGTCGAGCACGCGCAGCGAACGCTCCACCTCGACGGTGAAGTCGACGTGGCCGGGGGTGTCGATGATGTTGATCTGGTTGTCGTTCCAGAAACAGGTCGTCGCGGCCGACGTGATGGTGATGCCGCGCTCCTGCTCCTGCTCCATCCAGTCCATCGTGGCGGCGCCGTCGTGCACCTCACCGATCTTGTAGTTGATGCCGGTGTAGAAGAGGATGCGCTCGGTGGTCG
>CAYXBN010000022.1:0-54573 GCA_964463215.1 uncultured Mycobacterium sp.
AAAAGCCCGTCGACCGCGTCGTCGAGAAGATCGTCGAAAAGCCCAACATCGTCGAGAAGGTGCTGGAGCGGGCCGTCGACCGGGTCGTCGAGAAGATCGTCGAGAAGCCCAACATCGTCGAGAAGGTCATCGAGAAGCCCGTCGACCGGGTGGTCGAGAAGGTCGTCGAGCGGCCGAACATCGTCGAGAAGGTCATCGAGAAGCCCGTCGACCGGGTGGTCGAGAAGGTCGTCGAGCGGCCGAAGATCATCGAGAAGGTCATCGACCGGCAGGTGGAGAAGGTACTGGAGAAGACCGTCACCAGCCCGGTTCTCGTGGAGAAGGTCATCGAGCGCGACGTCGAGATCGTCCAGGAGGTCATCGTCGAACGTCCGGTGGAGACCCGGATCGAGAAGATCGTCGAGAAGCCGGTCTACATCGAGGTCGAGAAGATCGTCGAGAAGCCGGTTGAGCGGATCGTCGAGGTCGTCGTCGAGAAGCCGGTGATCGTTCAGAAGTTCGTCGAGAAGGAAGTCCAGCGGGTCGTCGAGCACGGCACCGAGGAGATCCACGTGACGCGACACACTCTCAGCGAGGCCAGCGATGTCGAGGCCCGCTACATCGAGCGGGGAACCCGCGAGGTGGAGTGGGTGGAGCGCGCCACCGGCGAGCACCCTGACGATGACATCGTCGGTGACGAGTCCGCGGTGTTCCGGGCCCGCGAGGCCTACATCGTCGACCCGAAAGATCCGAACTACCGGGAGGATGATCCGCGGCACCGTCGGTCCTGATACACCGGCAACCAGTTAGCATGACGCCGGGGCGGTCGAACCCCCTCCCGCCCCGGCGTCATCCAACTCAGCACACACCAGATACCCATCAGGGAAAACACCTAAGGAGTAATGAAAGTGACACCAACTGTGTCGCCGCGTCGTCGCGGCGCCTCGCTCGCACTGGGCGGGATCTTCGTGGTTGCCGGCACCATGCTGGCCACCCCGCAGATCGCGTTCGCTGCGCCGTCGACCGAGGCTGTCGACGCCATCGATAGCCGGTACAGCACATTCGGCGGCGAAGGCTCTCTGCTGGGCCCGGCGATCGGCGCGGCCGAGGACGTCGAGGGTGGAGCCAAGCGCGAGTACCAGGGCGGAACCATCTACTACTCGAAGGATTCCGGCGCACACGTGATGTACGGCCAGATCCTGGAGCGGTACAAGGCTCTGGGCGGACCCACCAGCGGTCTCGGATTCCCCAAGAACGACGAGAGCGACACCGGTGACGGGGTGGGCCGTTTCAATGACTTCTCCGCGCCGGAGGGCGCGTCGATCTACTGGAACCCGCAGCAGGGCGCTTCAGTGGTTAAGGGCAAGGTTCTGGAGGCTTGGCGTCAGTCCGGTGGCATCACCGGCCCGTTCGGGTACCCCACCGCTGACGTCTCGGACATGGGTGGCGTTCTGACCGGCAAGTTCGTCGGTCCGGAGGGGACCGAAATCCAGTGGTCCAAGGCTGCCGGTCTGGTGACCATCCCGGCCGCGCTGGCCGGCAAGATCCCCGGGTTCGGCGTAGAAGGGACCACCTCGATGAGCAAGCCCAACGTCACCGCTCCGTCGGCTCCCAAGGCCGAAGCGGGTGGCTTCAAGTGGTGGTGGCTGATCCCGATCCTGCTCCTGCTGGGTCTGCTGGCCTTCCTGCCGCGGCTGTTCAAGAAGAAGCCGGTGGAGGTTGCCCCGGTGAAGGTTGCCCCACGGGCTCCGGAGGTCAAGAAGGTCGTCCCGCCGCCGCCGCCGCGTCCGGCGCCGGTGGCCAAGCCGGTCACGCCGCCTGCTCCCCCGCGTCCGGCACCCAAGCCGCCTACCCCGCCGGCCCCCAAGCCGGTCGTGAAGACCCCGCCGCCCCCGCCGCCGGCCCCCAAGCCGGTTGCTCGTCCGGTTGAGCACATCCGCGAGGAGGTCAAAGAGGTCAAGGCCCACATCCGCGAGGAGGTGCAGGAGGTCAAGGCCCACATCCGCGAGGAGGTGCAGGAGGTCAAGGCCCACATCCGCGAGGATGTGACCGAGGCGAAGGCCACGATTCGCGAAGCGGTTCACCACGAGGACGTCTCTCCGGTGATCAAGTACGAGACCCACACCCCCGCTGAGACCAGCATTCAGGTGACCTACGAGAACAACGCGGTCGGTGATGCTCAGGAGAGCCGCGCCGACAAGAGCGACCTCACCCCGGACCACCTGCAGGAGTGAGCGCGGGCCGTCCCCGCGGGGGCGGTCGACCAACCAGGGTGCCCACCCCCGGGCAACCCGTCCACTAAGGAGAAGAAAATGGAATGGTTACTCGGAGCCGTGGGCGGTTTGCTCGGCGGTAACGCGGCCGGAGCCAAGGGCGGTCTCGGAGTCGGAGGCAACAGTGTCACCGGCGCACTGGGCGGCCTGCTCGGCGGTGGCCTGGGCTCAAACCTGCTGGGTGGTGGTAGCGACATCATGAACCTGGTAGGCGGCCTCGGTGGTGGAGGTATCGGCGGTGCCGTACTGACCGCCATCGTGGGTATGGTCATGAAGGGTCGCAACAAGACCGGCTAACGGCCCCCAACACGATCCGGAGCACCCGGCGCGGAGCACCAAGCCCCGTGCCGGGTGTTTCGTTATGTGACGGAATGCCCGAGACCCCGTTTCCGGGGATATCCGGGGATATCCAGTGCGCGTATGTGTCAGGACATCGCGTGCGCCGACGTGGTCTTCTGGGGTGCGGGCCAGGGTTGCGGGGCGGGCCGTTGGCGCACGACTTTGGGCCACCAGAACCACCGGCCGAGCAGAGCGGCGATCGCCGGGGTCATGAATGACCGGATCACCAGGGTGTCGAAGAGCAGACCAAGGCCGATGGTGGTGCCGACCTGGGCCAGGATCTTCAACTCACTGAAACCCATGGCCGCCATTGTCGCCGCGAAAACCAAGCCCGCTGAGGTGACCACCGACCCCGTTCCGGCCATCGAGCGGATGATGCCGGTGTGCAGGCCGGCATGGATTTCCTCTTTGAACCGGGACACCAGCAGTAGGTTGTAGTCCGAACCGACCGCCAGCAAGATGATCACCGACATCGCCAGCACCATCCAGTGCAGGGGTTGGCCGAGGATGTGCTGCCAGATCAGGATGGACATGCCGAACGAGGTGCCCAGTGACACCACGACCGTGCCGACGATCACCGCCGCGGCCACCACACTGCCCGTCAGGATGAGCATGATGACGAAAATCAGACTCAGGGCGGCGACGCCTGCGATCAGCAGGTCGTAGTTGGCGCCGTCCTGCAGGTCCTTGAAACTCGCAGCGGTGCCTGCCAGGTAGATCTGCGATCCCTCCAGGGGCGTTCCCTTGATCGCCTCGAAGGCGGCGTTTCGGATGCTGTCGACGCGGGCGAGTCCGTCCGGCGACATCGGGTCGCCCTCGTGAGAGATGATGAACCGCACCGCTCTTCCGTCCGGCGACAGGAACATCTTCATTCCGCGCTGGAAGTCGGGGTTGTCGAAAACCTCTGGTGGCAGGTAGAAGGTGTCGTCGTTGTTGGCCTCGTCGAAGGCCTTGCCCATGGCGTTTTGGTTCTCCTGCATCTCCTGCATCTGGTCGTACATGCCGGACTGCGTGCTCTGCATGGTCAACTGCATGAGCCGCATGGACTGCAGGGTGGAGATCATCGGCGGCATCAACGTGCGTAACTGGGTGGTCACTGCGTCGAGCTGACCCAGCACCGGCAACAGCGCTTTGATGTCGTCGGTGGTGGCACTGATGCCGTCCATGGTGTCGAACACCGACCGGATCGCCGCGCACACCGGGATGTTGAAACAGTGTGGCTCCCAGTAGAAGTAGTTGCGCATCGGCCGGAAGAAGTCGTCGAAGTCGGCGATGTGGTCGCGCATCTCCCGGACGTCTTCGTAGGTCAGGTTCATCTTCCCGATCATCGAACGCGTGACGGCGTTGAGTTCGCCCATCAGGTCGTACATCTTCGTCATGTTGTCGATGCTGGCCTGCATATCGTCGCCCATCCGCAGCATGTCGTCCATGCGGTCCTGCAGATAGGACATGTTCAAACTCTGGATGGTGCCCTGCATCCCGAGCAGGAACGGGATCGAACTGTGCTCCAGCGGACTGCCCAACGGCCGGGTGATGGTCTGCACCCGGCCAACGCCGGGCTCCCGGAACATCGCCTTCGCAATCCGGTCGATGACCAGGAAGTCCGCAGAGTTACGCAAGTCGCGGTCACTCTCGACCATGAGTAGTTCCGGGCTGAGCCGCGCAGCGGGGAAATGGCGCTCGGCCGCGGCGAAGCCCTCCACCGCGGGGATGTCGGCCGGCAGGTAGTGGCGCTGGTTGTAGTCGGTGCGGTACCCGGGAAGTGCGAGCAGACCCACCAGGCATAACGCGGTGGTTGCCACCAGAACCGGCCCCGGCCAGCGGACGATGGCCGTCCCCAACCGGCGCCAGAACCGGATCCGCATGGCCCGCTTGGGTTCCAGCCCCCGCAGTCGGCTCGCGACGGTCACCACCGCAGGTCCCAGCGTCAGCGCCGCGGCGACCACCACCAGCATCCCGATGAACAGCGGCACTCCCAGCGACTGAAAGGTCGGCAGCCGGGTGAAATGCAGGCACAGCATCGCCCCCGCGATGGTCAGTCCGGACCCCAGGACGACGTGCGCCGTCCCGCCGAACATCTCGTAGTAGGCGGCTTCGGAGTCGCTGCCCTTGGCCCTGGCCTCCTGGTAGCGCCCGAACAGGAAGATCACGTAGTCGGTGCCCGCCGCGATCGCCAGCATGGTCAGCAGGTTGACCGCGAACGTCGACAGCCCGATTAGTTGGTGGTGGCCAGCGAAGGCCACCACTCCCCGTGCGACGGCCAAGCCGACGAAGACCATGAACATGGCCAAGAGGACGGTGAGCACCGACCGGTAAACGAAGAGCAGCATCACCGTGATGACGCCGAAGGTGAGCAGGGTGATCAGGTGCAGGCTGCGGTCACCGGCGATGTGGGTGTCGGCGATGAGGGCCGAGGGTCCGGTGACGTACGTCGTCACCCCGGCTGGGGCGGGCACGCTGTCCACGATGGACTTGGTGGCCTCCACCGATTCGTTGGCCAAGCCTTCGCCCATGTTGCCGGCGAGATAGACCTGCACGTAGGCGGCCTTGCCGTCGGCGCTCTGCGATCCGGCCGCGGTCAATGGGTCGCCCCAGAAATCCTGGACGTGTTCGACGTGTTTGGTGTCGGCCTTGAGCAGGGCGACGATCTGGTCGTAATACCGGTGCGCCTCGTCGCCGAGTGGCTGCTCGCCCTCCAGCACAATCATCACCGAGGTGTTGGAGTCGAACTCGCCGAACACCTTGCCGATCCGGTTCATCGCGATGGTCGACGGGGCATCCTCGGCGGCCATCGGGACCGCCTGGGCCTGGCCTACCACTTCGATCTGCGGGACCGCGGTGTTGGTGTAGGCGGCAAGGGCCAGCCAGCCGACAATGATCGGGAGGGCCAGCCAGCGGATCAGCCGCGCGATGGGCGGACGGTGCGCGCGCGGGGCCTCCGGGCCGGCCTGGGGCGGCGCGGTCATCCCGACTTGACGATGCAGAAGGTTTGGGCGCTGACCCCGGTGGACACCCGTTCGTCCTTGACCTCGCCGTCGACGGTGATCCGGCAGCCGATGGTGTCACTGTTTCCCTGGGCCACAATGTTGGCCGCTGCGGCGGGTGCGGTGGTGGTCAACGTCACCGACCAGGGCAGCACGACATCGCGGGCGATCTGGGGTTCGGCATCGAGGTTGAGGTAGTTGACGGTGGCCACCGATCCGGGCGGGCCGAAGATTTCGTAGACCACCGTTTTGGGGTCGAACGGTTCGGGATCGTTGGCCAGCCCACTGCCCGGGCGAGTGGTCTCGGTCTTCCCGAACACGCCGTGCAGTCGTTCGACGGTGAACGCCGCCGTGGCCGCCACCGCCAGAATCACCAGCGGCATCCAGGCCTTCTTCAGCAGCCGGACCAGCCAGTAGCCGAGACTGCGTCGACCGCGTTTGGCCTTGGCCCACGTCTTCTGCACCGCCCGGTCCTCGGCAGCGGCCTTCCTGGTGGCTTTCGCGCTTGCCTTTTCGGCCGCCTTCGCACGGCGCATCTCCCGTCGGGTCGGCGGGGGTGGACCTGCGGACTGGTGGTCCGTACCGGGGATTTCGTCGTCCGGCACCAGCGCCTCGGGGCTGTCGACCGTCACCGCTACATAGTAGGACTAAACAGTCTGCTGATGCTAAGCGGCTGTGACGCGCGTCATCGGCCTGTCACAGGCGTGTCATTCGCCCTCGACGGTGGCTTCCAGGGTGCCTGAGAGGCCGAAGTCAGCCAGGGCACCGGTGACCGTGTCCGCAAGGCGGCGGGTGGAGTTGGGCTGGCCGGGTTGCCACCCGGACACCGCGACGAACACCTGGCCGTGTAGTCGACCGGAGGCCAGGTACAACGTTCCGCCCAACCGGTCGAGGATGTCGGGAGTGATCAGGGACTCCATCTGGCGCATCCAGAAGTAGTCGGCGTCGGTGCCGTCGGGCCGATTCACCGCCGGGTCCAAAGGGCCGAGGTTGGAACAGCCGACCGGGGACCCCGACCCCAAGGCCATCCCCTCCAGTTTGCGGGCCAGGCGCACTGGCACCAGTGGGGTCAGCGGCAACGGCGCCAAGAGTTCGTTTCGGGTCGCCGACAGTTCCGTGAGGTTCCGCTTGATTTCCGCACGCACCCCGGTCAGCGTTTGGGTGACGCCGGCCGGATCGACGGTCAGCGTCATCGCGGTCAGGGCATTGGCCCGGGTGTCCCCCTCGGTGCGCTCGCTGACGGGGAACGACAACTTGACCTGGCCGGCGGCGTCGACCCGTCCGGTGAGCTGGCCCAGGCGCGCGGCGATCCCCGCGAACAGGGAATTACTGGTTCCGCCAAGGCTTTCTGCTCGACGGTCCCAATCGGCTTGATCGACGAAGACCGCCAGCGCCGGGATCGTGACACGCTGGGAGCCGCGCAACGACTCCGGGTGCGCCGACCGCGCCACCGAGGACGAAAAGTCGTCGGTGTTCCGACCGGCCACGCGGACCGCGGCCACCGCCGCCCGGGCCATCTCGGGCACCGAACGCAGGAACTCGGCAAAATCCTGGCGCCGGGCCATCCGGCGGGTCCGCGCCCGCGGCGGCGGATAGCCGAGATCCCGGGTGAGGCCCTGGACGGCTTCGGCGACCGCAAGCCCAAGGCCCAGGCCGTCGCAGACCGTGTGCGCGGCGATAAGGGTGACGGCCGCACCACCGCCGGTGAGCGGTTGGACGGCCAACCGCCAGGCCGGCCCGTGCTCCGGGTCGATCGGATACGCCAGTTGCTCGTCCAGCCACGCGGTGGCCTGACCGCGCGGTCGGGTCCCCGCCCCCACGTCGAGGTCCGTCGGTCCGGCCCAGGCCACCCAATGGTGGCGGCCGAACGGCACCGCCGAGGGCTCGATGAGCCGTCCGAGCAGGCCGTGCCCGAGGTTGCGGTGCAAGCGGCGCAACCCGTCGAGATCGACGGGGTGTTCATAGATCCAGCTGAACTGCACCAGGGGGCCGCGTCCCAGGGCCCGCAGACCAAGGAAGGCAGCCTGGTCGATGTAGTCCAGCGTGCCGGCGGCCGTGCGGGAGCCGACCATCTCAGGCCTGCGGCTTGTGGTCCATCCCGGACTCCTTGCGCTGCTGGGCGGTGATCGGCGCGGGAGCGTCGGTCAGCGGATCCACCCCACCGCCGGATTTCGGGAAGGCGATGACGTCGCGGATGGAGTCCGCGCCGAAGAGCAGGGCGGTGATGCGGTCCCAGCCGAAAGCGATCCCGCCGTGCGGAGGTGCCCCGAAGGTGAAGGCATCCAGCAGAAATCCGAATTTCTCGTCGGCCTCGGCGGCGTCGATCCCCATGATGGAGAACACCTGCTCCTGGATGTCGCGGCGGTGGATGCGGATGGACCCGCCGCCGATTTCGTGGCCATTGCAGACAATGTCGTAAGCGTCGGCCAGCACCGCACCGGGGTCGGTCGCGATGGCCTCGGCGTACTGCGGTTTGGGCGCGGTGAAGGCGTGGTGCACCGCCGTCCAGGCGCCGGAGCCGACGGCGACGTCACCGGAGGCGGTGGCGTCGTCGGCCGGTTCGAACAGCGGCGGGTCGACGATCCACACGAAGGCCCAGGCGTCTGCGTCGATCATGTCGAGGCGAGCGGCGATCTCTGCGCGCGCCGCCCCCAGCAGGGCTCTCGACGACTTGGCCGAGCCGGCCGAAAAGAACACGCAGTCACCGGGTTTGGCCCCGACGTGGGCTGCCAACCCGTCGCGCTCGGCATCGGAAAGGTTCTTTGCCACCGGGCCGGACAGCGTGCCGTCCTCCGCGATGAGCACATAGGCCAAACCGCGGTGGCCGCGTTGCTTGGCCCAGTCCTGCCAGCCGTCGAGGGTGCGACGCGGCTGGGCGGCCCCGCCCGGCATCACGACCGCCCCGACATAGGGCGCCTGAAACACCCGGAACCCGGTGTCGCGGAAGTAGTCGGTGCACTCGACGAGTTCCAGGCCGAACCGCAGATCGGGCTTGTCCGAACCGAATCGGCGCATGGCATCGGCGTAGGTCATCCGCGGGATGGGTTGGGGCAGGTCGTGGCCGACCAGCGCCCATAGCGCCGCCAGGATCTCCTCGGCGACGCCGATGACGTCGTCGGCGTCGACGAAGCTCATCTCGACGTCAAGTTGGGTGAATTCGGGCTGGCGGTCGGCCCGGAAGTCCTCGTCGCGATAGCAGCGGGCTATCTGGTAGTACCGCTCCATCCCGCCGACCATCAACAGCTGTTTGAACAGCTGCGGGCTCTGCGGCAGCGCGTAGAAGCTGCCCGGCTGCAGGCGGGCCGGCACCAGGAAGTCCCGTGCACCTTCAGGCGTCGACCGCGTCAAAGTCGGTGTTTCGATTTCGACGAAGTCGTGGTCGGCCAGTACCGAACGGGCCGCGGCGTTGACCTTGGAACGCAGCCGCAGTGCCGCACCGGGGCCGTCGTCACGGCGCATGTCCAAGTAGCGGTGCTTGAGCCTGGCTTCTTCGCCGGCCGGTTCGTCGAGTTGGAAGGGCAGCGCCGCGCACTCCCCCAGCACCGTCAGCGACGTCGCGTTGACCTCGATGTCACCGGTGGGGATTTCCGGGTTGGCGTTGCCCTCGGGCCGGATTTCGACGACCCCCTCGACGGCGACGCAGAACTCGGCACGCAACCGATGGGCGGGCTGCAGAACGTCGGTCTCCCGGAACACGACCTGGGCAACTCCGGAGGAGTCCCGCAGGTCGATGAAGATCACCCCGCCGTGGTCGCGGCGGCGGGCCACCCAGCCCGCCAGGATGACCCTCTGCCCCGCGTCGGAGGCTCGCAACGAGCCGGCGGCATGACTGCGCAGCACAAGATCTCCCTGATCTGACGGTGATTCGAACCGGTGAACGACTGCCCAAGTCTAGGAGGTCGGTTCGGCGGTGTTCGACGTGGCTTTCAGGCAGGGCGCCGGTTGTCCTCGCTGTGGCAAACTGGACCACGGCAAGCGCCCGGCCAGACGGGTGAGATGACGGGAGCGGTCATGACCTTCAACGAAGGCATGCGGATCGACACCAGCACCACGTCCACCGGCGGCCGCGGCGGCCCAGGTCGCGGCATCGCACTCGGCGGCGGTGTCGGGGGCCTGGCGATCGTGTTGCTGGCCCTCTTCCTCGGCGTGGACCCCGGCCCGGTGCTGCAGCAACAGTCGGTCGGCCCCGGCCAGGCCCAGAGCAGCAGCTATGACCTGAGCAAGTGCAAGACCGGGGCGGACGCCAACAAGTACGTCGAGTGCCGGGTGGTCGCCACCGGCAACTCGGTGGACACCGTGTGGGAGCAATTGCTGCCCGGGTATCAACGGCCCAAGATGACTCTGTTCAAGGGTCAGATCAACACCGGTTGCGGGGCCGCCGACAGCGACATCGGCCCGTTCTACTGCCCGGCGGACTACACCGCGTACTTCGACACCGACTTCTTCGACGTGCTCAAACGGGACTTCGGCTCCAGTGGCGGGCCGCTGGCCCAGGAGTACGTAGTGGCCCACGAGTACGGCCATCACGTTCAGAACCTGACCGGCGATCTGCAGAAGGCGCAAGGCCGGGGGGCCCAAGGCGCCCAAGGCGCCGGGGTGCGGTCGGAACTGCAGGCCGACTGCTACGCCGGGGTCTGGGCGCACTACGCGGCGATCACCAAGCAGCCCGGTACCGACGTCACTTATCTGGAACCGTTGAGCGACAAGGACATTGCCGACGCGCTGTCGGCGGCCGCCTCAGTCGGTGACGACCACATCCAGAAGCAGGCCACCGGCCGGGTGACCCCGCACACCTGGACGCACGGCTCCTCGGCGCAGCGGCAGAAGTGGTTCACGGTGGGCTATCAGACCGGTGACCCCAACAAGTGCGACACGTTCAGCGCCCGCGATCTGGGCTGAGCGACCTACCAGGGCCGCAGTGAGCACTGCACGCCGCTGCCGCCCTGCTGGGACACCACGACCTCGCCGTCGACTGCGATCTCGCAACGGAACTCCGGATTCACCCGCAACCCGCCGCTGGCGCTGACGAACGCCCACTCAGTGGGATCGTCGAGCGTGGCTTGGAAGGTCCACGGCGATCCGGGACCCACTAACGTGCGGGCCAACGGCATGAACTTCGGATCGTTGGCCTCGGCCTTACTTGGCGGGTCGGCGGTGACGTAGTAGATGTTGGCGGTCAGATCGCTGGTGGTGGTGACGGTGTAGGTCACCTGCCGGGCTCCGGTCGGCGCCGCGCTGGTCTCGGTGCTGGCCGGCGCCGCGCTGGTGCTGGTCGGCGCCGCACTGGTCTCGGTGCTGGCCGGCGCCGCGCTGGTGCTGGCGGGCGCGGCGCTGGTGCTGGCGGTCGTGGGCTCGGTGGTCGTCGGGGCAGCCGGGTCGGCCGTCGCCGAGGACGCCGCAGCAATACCGGTGGCCGCAAGCACGGGGGCCACCAGCGCGGCCACCAGTGTCAGATGTCGCATACCGGCACTATCGGCGGACTAAGCCGGGGTGTTACCGGCCCCAGTTTCATCGGCGCTCAGCCGGCATCGCGCAGTTCGTCGGCAGGCGCAGCAAGCCCCGCCATCGCCCCGAACAGATCCAGCGAACTGGCCAGTGCCGCCTCCACGAATTCCCCGAGTGCGGCGGAGTCGGCGGGGCGTGAGCATCCCCGGGCCAGCACTCCGACCAGCCTCGGATCGCTGGAGTCGTGAACCTCGCTGCCCACCACCGAGGTTGCGGCGTTGAAGCGGGACACCAGGTCCTCCAGGTGTTGCCGGTACCGCATCGGGTAGTAGCGATCAGGGGAGATGGTGATCAGCACACCGCCGCGATCCGGGTCACACACCTCAAGATGCACGTTGAGCCGGCCGCGGTCGGCGCCGACGACGAGGTAAAAATACTCGTCGTCGTGGTGGCCGCGGAAGTACCGCGCACCCCTGGTGCGCAGATAATCCTCGATCAGCCGGTTCATATCCGGTCAACGGACCGCACCGGCACCGGGGTTCCCCCGCTGCTCTAAGAAATCGCTGAGGGTGACTCCCCGCGGCTCACCAATCCCGGAGGGTTGCTCACAGCAGACGCGAAACCATCTCGGCAACAACGGAATTGACCGCAATGTCGACTTGCTCACCGGTGGACAGGTCCTTGACGCCAACTGTGCCGGAGTCGATGTCCCGGTCACCGGCCACCAGCGCGAACCGCGCGCCGGAACGATCGGCCGCCCGCATCGCCGCCTTGATCCCCCGGTCGCCGTAAGCCAGATCCGCTCGCACCCCGGCGGCCCGCAGCCCCGCCGCCAACCGGGCCAGTTCCAACTTGGCCCGCTCCCCCAATGGCACACCGAACACCTCGCACCGGGTTCGGTCGCCCACCGACTTGCCTTCGGCGCGCAGGGCCAGAACGGTGCGATCCACCCCCAGGCCGAAGCCGATGCCGGAGAGATCCTGGCCGCCGAGTTGGGCCATCAGGCCGTCGTAACGCCCACCGCCGCCGATACCGGACTGGGCGCCCAAGCCGTCGTGGACGAACTCGAATGTGGTCTTCGTGTAGTAATCCAGGCCCCGCACCAGACGCGGATTGACGACGTAGCCCACGCCCAGCGCGTCCAGATGTGCCAGCACGGTGTCGAAGTGCTGCTTGGCCGAATCGGACAGGTGGTCCAGCATGACCGGGGCATCGGCGGTCAACTCGCGGATGTGCGGCCGCTTGTCGTCGAGCACCCTGAGGGGATTCAGTTCCGCACGGACTTGTGTCGCCTCATCAAGGTCAAGCTGAAAGAGATACTGCTGCAGAAGGTTTCGGTACTGGGGACGGCAGGTGTCATCGCCCAGCGAGGTGATCTCCAACCGGAAGCCTTCGAGGCCCAGGGACCGGAAGCCTGCGTCGGCGATCGCGATCACCTCGGCGTCGAGTGCGGGATCGTCAACGCCGATCGCCTCCACGCCAACCTGCTGAAGTTGGCGATAGCGGCCCGCCTGCGGGCGTTCGTAGCGGAAGAACGGCCCGGCGTAACAGAGTTTCACCGGCAGCGCGCCGCGATCCATGCCGTGCTCGATCACCGCGCGCATCACCCCGGCGGTTCCTTCCGGGCGCAGGGTCACCGACCTGTCACCGCGGTCGGCAAAGGTGTACATCTCCTTGCTCACCACATCGGTGGACTCCCCCACCCCGCGGGCGAACAGGGCGGTGTCCTCGAAGATCGGCAACTCGATGTCGCCGTAGCCCGCCCGCCGGGCGGCGGCCAGCAATCCGTCCCGAACGGCGACGAACTCCGCCGATTCGGGGGGCAGATAGTCGGGAACACCCTTGGGTGCCTGGAACTCGCTCACAAGGTCAACCCCTCGAGGAAGGGGTTGGTGACTCGTTCCAATCCGATCGTCGAACTCGGTCCGTGGCCGGGCAACACCCTGGTGTCGTCGTCGAGGACCAGCAGTTTGGTGAGGATCGACCCGAGCAGGTCCCGGCCGCTACCGCCGGGCAGGTCGGTGCGGCCGATGGATTGCTTGAACAGGGTGTCACCGGTGAAGGCCAGGTCGGTCCCTCCCGGCATCCCCCCGCCGCTTTGCTTCCCGCCGGGCGAAACCCGGAACACCACTGAACCGCGGGTGTGCCCCGGGGTGTGGTCGACTCTCACCGCGATTCCGCCCAGGTCGAGAGTCTGGCCGTCGTGGTCGAGTTCAATCACCTGCTTGGGTTCCCGGAACATCGCGCCGAACGCCACTTGGGCGATCCGTGGGCCGAACCCCCGGATCGGATCGGTGAGCATGGACCGGTCCTCGGGATGGATGTACACCGGGCAACCGAAGGTGTCGGCCACCTTCTGGGCTGACCAGATGTGATCGACGTGGCCATGGGTGAGCAGAACCGCCGCGGGAGTGAGCCGGTTTTCGTCGAGGATCCGGGACAGCGGCCCGAACGCGCGCTGTCCGGGGTCGACGATGATCGCGTCTGAGCCCGGACGCGCGGCCAAGACGTAGCAGTTGCAGGCCAACATGCCGGCCGGGAAACCGGTGAGCAACACGCACGCCAGTCTCCCATCCAGCAGTTCGGGCGGGTCCCGACCCCCGCCAACCGGGCGGGCTGGCACACTCGTCTGCGCGACCGAAGCCCACCAGTGCGGACGGAAAGGATCAGCAGCGGTGCCCAGCAACGCAGAACGACGCGAAACGGCCAAGCGCGAACTTGAGCGGCAGCTTGAGCGGCGCGCTCAGCAAGAGCGGCGTCAGCGCCTCCTGACGGTGGTCGCCGCGATGATGACCCTGGCGGCCGGAACGGCGGCGATCGCGTTCTTCGCCCTCAAGGGCGAGAACAAGCCCGCCACGAGCGACTCCGCAGCCAGCAGCACCCCGGCGCCGACCGCGCCGACACCCACCGAGTTGATCCGCGGCGGCCCCGACCAGCTTCCAGCCTTCAAGGCCCCGGCCGAACTCGGTGCCAACTGCCAGTATCCCGCGGCCGGCAAGAAGGCCAAGGACGTGCCACCGCCCAACACCGGCAAGGTGCCCACCGACCCGGCCACGGTCAGCGTCAGCATGTCCACCGACCAGGGCAATATCGGGTTGATCTTGAACAATGCCGAAGCCCCGTGCACCGTCAACAGCTTCGCCAGCCTCGCCCAGAAGGGCTATTTCGACGAGACTGTCTGCCACCGCTTGACGACCGCCCCGGACCTGGGGGTGCTGCAGTGCGGCGACCCGACCGCCAGCGGCTCGGGCGGGCCGGGTTACTCCTTCGCCAACGAGTACCCCACTAATCAATTCGATCCGGCCGATCCGGCGCTGGGCAAGCCGGTGCTCTACCCGCGCGGCACCCTGGCCATGGCCAACGCCGGCCCGAATACCAATGGCAGCCAGTTCTTCCTGGTCTACAAGGACTCCAAGCTGCCGCCGAACTACACGGTGTTCGGCACCATCGACTCCACCGGCCTGGCCACCCTGGACAAGATCGCCGCAGCCGGTGTGGCCGATGGGGGGGTGGACGGCAAGCCGGCCACTGAGGTCAACGTCAAGTCGATCCTGCTGGACTAAGGGACTGGGTGGACCGAGCCGGGGCCGGTCAGGCGATCCCTGCGGCGGTCTCGGCGGGAATGCCCGGGTGCAGCACCGCGACCGGGCAGTCGGCGTGGGCGAGCACCTTCTGGCTGACCGAACCCATGATCAGCCCGGCGAATCCACCGGTTCCGCGGCTGCCCACCACCAGCAGAACAGCGCCGCGGGCCTCGGTCAGCAGCACCTCGGCCGGCCGGCCGGTGCCGGCCACGAAGGACACCGGAACATCGGGGAAGGACGCGGCCGTCACGATCACCGGGGAGTGGAAGGCGCTGGTGTCTGAACCGGGGGTGGCGTTCTCGGGGTCGATCCACTCGGTCTCCGGTTCACCCTTGCCCGCCTCGACGCTGACCGCCACCACCCCGCAGCCGACCGCCTGGGCGTGCCGGAACGCGAACGCCGCTGCCCGGTTGGACGCCGCCGACCCGTCGTACCCCAAAACCACCTGACCGGGATTGCCTTCGTCGCTGTCGGATGCGTCGTCCGGCTCGAAGGGCACCCCGCCCTCCATCCCCGAATGGACCACCACGACCGGGCACTGGGCGTAGGGCGCCACATGCATCGTGGTCGACCCCAGCAGCAGTCCTCGGAAGCCTTCGACACCGCGCGAGCCGATCACCAGCACGTCGGCGTTCTCCCCGGCCGCCAGCAGCGAATGCACGGGCGAATCGGGCATCCGCAGCGCCCGGATCTCCAGGTCCGGTTGGGTCGACCGGGCCAGCGCCACCGCCTCACCGAGCACCCCGGTGGGCTCGCTGACCAGGGTCGGCTTTCCGGTCGCGTCCGGCAGGGCATGCAGGACGGTCAGCGGCAATTCATAGGCCACCGCGGTGTCAGCTGCCCAGCGCAGCGCGGCAAGGCCGTGGTCGGAACCGTCGGCTCCGACGACGACACCGCTCTCGGCCATCGCGACTGGATCGGTCATTGCGGTTCCTCCGTGGGCACTGGATCGTTGTTAGGAGTTGTTTCGTCAAAGCAAACACCGAACTATGTCGCGGTGTCAGCGGTACGGTACTTCCGCAGCGTCCGCTACGAACGAACAGGGGTGGGGATGGCACGGACACACCACCTCGAGCATGCCGCCGAGGCCGATCTTCACGAAAAAGGGCTGTCGCGCAACTCGGTCGGCGTGCTCGGCAGCGTCGTGCTGGGGATCTCCTCGGTGGCACCGGCCTATGCGCTGACCGCCACCATCGGACTTCTGGTCGCCGAGGTCGGCGAAAAGATGGCGGTGGTGATCATCGCCGGTTTCCTGCCGATGTTCTTCGCCGCCTACGCCTACCGCGAACTGAACAAAGTCATGCCGGACTGCGGAACCTCGTTCACCTGGACCACCAAGGCGTTCGGGCCGTATGTCGGTTGGATCGGCGGGTGGGCGGCCATCCTGGCGACGGCCATCGTGCTGTCCAATCTGGCCGGCGTCGCGGTGGAGTTCTTCTACCAGTTCCTCGGTGACCTGTTCCGCAGCGACTACATCAGCAGCCTCTGGGAGGTTTCCTGGGTCAATATTTTGACCTGCATTGTTTTCCTGTCAGTCGCGACCTGGGTGGCCTACCGCGGTATCACCACCACCGAACGCGTGCAGTTCATTCTGGTCGGTTTCCAGCTGCTGATCCTGCTGGTTTTTTCCGTCCTGGCGATCGCCAAGTCCGGGTCCTCACCGACCGGCATGTCATTCTCGTGGGATTGGTTCAGTCCGGCGGGCCTGACGGTGTCGGCGTTCATCGCCGGTTTGTCCGGGTCGATCTTCGCGTTCTGGGGTTGGGACACCTGCCTGACGGTCAATGAGGAGTCCAAGGGTTCGGCCAAGACCCCCGGTCGGGCCGCCCTGCTGTGCGTGCTGTCGATTCTGTTGACCTATCTGATTGTGGCGACCGCCAGCCAGATGTTCGCCGGTACCGGCGATGAGGGTCTGGGACTGAACAACTCCGAGAATGCCAGCAATGTGTTCGGCGAGTTGGCCGAACCGGTCCTGGGTAATCCGTGGCATCTGCTGCTGTACCTGGCTGTGCTGGCCTCCAGCACCGCCAGCCTGATCACCACGTTCCTGCCGTCCTCGCGCACCATGTTGGGGATGGCCGCCTACAAAGCCCTGCCGCCACGGTTCGCGTCCATCCATCCGCGCTACCTCACCCCCTCGTTCGCCACCCTGACCGCCGGCACCGTCGCGGGGGTGTTCTACACGGTGCTGCACCTGCTCAGCAAGAACGCTCTGATGGACACCATCTACTCGCTGGGCATCATGATCTGCTTCTACTACGGGCTCACTGCCTTCGCCTGCATCTGGTTCTTCCGCCGCGAGTTGTTTGCCGACGTCAACAGCTTCGTGTTCAAACTGCTTTTCCCACTGCTCGGCGGAATCGGCCTGTTTGCGGTGCTGATCATCACGCTGCGCGACAGCGCATCACCCGATTACGGCAGTGGCGCATCGGTTTTCGGCGTCGGACTGGTGCTGGTTCTGGGCTTGGGGCTGATCCTGCTCGGGATCGTCCTGATGCTGGCCTGGCGATCAGTGTCGCCGGATTACTTCCGGGGCGAGACCCTGCACAAAGACACACCCGCTCTCATCGTCGAGTAGCCCCCGGGGCGGCGCTCACCCACTGTGACACGCCGCTCCTCCGCCCTTGGCGGTGGGCGGCGCATCGATCGAAGGATTCCGGTCGAAGAATCCGGCCGGCTTGAGCCAGAACGACACCGTGTCCACCGACATGATCGGCCACTCCTCCATCCGGGTGATGTGGTGGATGCCGAACACGTACCAGAGCACGACGTCGGTGTTCACCAGCGGTGCGTCGTCCTTGATCCACTCGGTCATCCCGGCGTCGGTCTCGGACTGGACCGGGTAGGCGCCCGCCGGCCATCGCTCGTCCGGACTGTTCTTGGTCACCCAGAGGGTGTGGCCGATGACCGGAGCGCGCAGATACTGGGGTGCCCCCGGATGCATCATCGCCGGGAAGCACGCGCCGGGGACGAGCTTGTAGGAAACGTTGGTGCCGTGCTTGTTGGCCTTGTTCGGGTTCACCACCTTCCAGCTCCGCTGGGTCGACCAGTCGTAGTCGCGGGCGGCGGTGGCCTCGGAGGTGATCGGCGTCGCCTCGGTCACCAGCGCCAGACCGTAGGGATTGTCCGCCGACAACGGCGGCGCGACCGAGTCGATCTCCATGACGGTGTTGTCCTCACCGTCGACGTCCAGGTCCAGCCGGGCGACCAGGAAATGCTGATGGAACGGGGCGTAGGTGTTGGTGTCGACGACGGTCCCGTAGGGCGGCGGGGTCGAGCCCTCCGGGAAGGGAGTGGTGACCATGATGCCGGTGGCGCGGATCTCGCATTCGATGTTGCCGTCCTGATAGAGGCGCCAGTAGATCAGGTATTCGTAGTTAGCCACGGTCGCATGGCAGGAGATCACCATCCGGCGCTGCCGGCGCACCTCGGCTCCGGTTTTGTAGTCGACGTGCTTCCACAGAACGGCGTTGTCCTCCTCGTGCAAGCAGATCGCGTTCTTGATGGTGTAGGGCTCGCCCCGGGTGTTGGCCAGGTGGGCGTCGACGTAGACGATCTCGCCCAGACAGTCGCAGCCCAACTCCAGCGAGGTCGTCATCACGCCCAGGCCCCACTCCCCGATGTCGAACGCCGTCCTGCGGTAGTGGTCGAACGAGGGATCCCGGTAGGGAACCACCATCTCGGCCAGCGACATGCGGTAGGCGACATCACGTTTGGTGCCGTTGTCGTCGAAGGACAGCTGGTAGATCACCGGGCCTTCCCGGTAGTTGAAGCCCAGTCGCAGGGTCCAGTTGAGCCACTTCAGTTCCGAGCCGTCGAGGGTGAACGACGGACCCTCGGGCTGGGTGATGTGCAGCGGCTTGACGTCGGTCCGTGGCTCGATCCCGCGAACCGAGGGCACGTACTCACAGTCCACCTCGGGCTGGCCGTAGGAGTGGTCGTTGTCGATCTCCAGCAGTTCGTGGGTGTTCATGTCGACGACCAGTTGCAAGCCGGACACCGGATGGCCATAGGGGTTGCCCTCCGCGGTCGCGCGGGCCCAAAGGTCGCACCAGCCGAGCCTGCGGTTGGGGTACTTCTCTTTACGCCGGAGGGCGGCCCGGGCGAGTTCCACCGACGCCGGCATCAGCGCCTTGGCGTACGCCCAGGTGTCGATCAGGATCAGGCTCATGTCGGTGAAGCCGCGCTCGGCAAGCGCGGCGATCACATCGGGATGCTTGCGCATGGCCTCGTCGATCTCGTAGAACTCGTCGACGGTGAAGTTGGGCTGGACCCCGGGGATGTGTTCGAAGGACACCACAGCGCCGCCGGTCAGATCCACGGTGGCCTCATAGGTCTTGTTCTCCGCCCGGTCGAGCAGTACCGCGAAAGACGTCCGAGGCACGGGATCTCCCGAGCGCCACGCCTTGACGACGCTCTTCTCTGGCTCCTTGAGTTCGATGGACATGAAACGCCACCCGTCGCTGACCCTGCCCTCGCCGCGGAGGATCTCGGCGGTCCGCCGGAACTCTTCGGCCGACAATGAGTCCAGAGGGTGCTGGGCCATACAGGTCTCCTTCGCTAATCGACATCCCCGCTGTTTCCAGGTCAACACGGTCGGCGGCGTGAGAAGATCCTTCACGGCAGAGCGCCACTCGACCGGGAGGGCCTGGGAAATCCGATGATATCCAACGTATTCCGATCGCGGGGACTGAATGGCATCCCGGAAATCCGCACTTTCTTCCGGACCAACGAGCAGCCCATCTTCTTCGTCGGGCCGACGGCGTTCAATCTGCTCGGCATCGACCGTTGGGTACGCGGGTTCGAGTACATCGTCTACCACGACTCCTGGGACGGTGCGCATCCGCGGGTGTTCACTCCGAGCGCCAAGCCCTACGTCGAGTTCACCAGTTCCGAGGAGATCAACAATTACCTGCTCCGCGATCCGGAGGTGCGCCAACACATCGAATCCATCTGCGCGGCAACCGGAGTACGGCCGATGATCGCAATGGTTTTCTTCGATGAGGAGACCGAGCAGATCTGCCGCGAACTCGACTACAACCTGATTCTGCCTCCGGATTCCCTGCGCCGTTACCTCGACTCCAAGATCGTCACCACCCAACTCGGCGAGCAGGCCGGCGCACCGTCGGTGCCCAACACCCTGGCGCGCGCCGACAACTACCAACAGCTCAGCGAGTTGGCCTCCGCCGCGGGCCTGGGGTCGGACCTGGTGGTTCAGACGCCTTACGGAGACTCGGGCAAGACGACGTTCTTCATCACCAGCGAAGCCGAATGGGACCGCGACAGCGCGAACATGATCGGCCAGGACCTCAAGATCATGAAGCGCATCAACAACCGGGCGGTGGCCGTGGAGGCGGTCAACACCGAGCACGGCACCGTCGTCGGACCGTTCATGACCGACCTCACCGGATACCCGGAGCTGACTCCCTACCGAGGCGGCTGGTGCGGCAATGACCTCTTCCCCGAAGCGCTCTCCGAGGCGCACCGCAACACCGCGATCGGACACGTGCGGCGCCTCGGTGACCGGCTCCGCCAGGAGGGGTACAAGGGGTTCTTCGAAGTCGACGTTCTGGTGGACCTCGACTCCGACAACGTCTACCTCGGCGAGTTGAACCCGCGGATCTCCGGTGTGTCCTCGATGACCAACGTCACCGCGGGCGCCTACGCCGACATTCCACTGTTCTTGTTCCACCTCCTGGAGTTCATGGACATCGACTACGAGGTCGACGTCGACGAGATCAACGAACGCTGGCGGGAATTGGCCGCGCTCGACGTCTGGGCGCAGCTGGTCATGAAGGAGCCCGAGGAGGCCGTCGAGCGCATTCTGGCCGCACCGACGACCGGGCGGTACCGGCTCAGCGATGACGGTGCGCTGAATTTCGTCGGTGTCACCAACGACTGGCATGACGTGACCCATGAGGACGAGTGCTTCTTCCTGCGCGTCTACGGACCGGGCGACTACCGGTTCAAGGGGGCGGATCTGGGCATTCTGGTGACCAAGGGCCGGATGCAGACCGAGGAAGGACTCACCCGGCGCTCACGCCGCTACATCGACGGTATCCGCGCGATGTACGTCAGCGAGCCGCTACCCAGTCCCCCGGCCGTGTACCCGATCGGGTTCGTCAAATAGGGCCTCAGCCGTCGCCTCGATCACGGCGCCCCGCCAGTCGGATCGGACCGGTGAGAGCACCCGGGCCGGTGGGCGCACCGGACAGGCCGGCGAGGAAGCGGCCCGCCTCCGCGAATGCCCGGATGGTGTCGACCAGATCCGACGGCGACTGCGCCGACGGCCATGTCGACATCTTGACCGACACCGTCTTGGTTGCCCGGTCGACGACCACCATCTGACCGTGGATACCCAGGCAAACCTGAAGATCGCCGAGTGGCCCGGGGACGAACCAGAACTGGTTGCGGTACCAACCCCCGCTCAGCGTCGACTCCGAGGCCGACGAGGCGAAAGCTCCACGGATATCGGGGTCGATGCTGCGCGACTGCAGTAGCCACTTGTTCGGGACCACCGGGGTTCCCGCCGCGTGGCCGTCATCGAGCAGCATCTGTCCGAACCTGGCGATGTCGCGGGCCGTGGCCGACATCCCGCCGTCGTGAATGGCCGAACCCACTCCGTCACAGGTGATTTCGGCGTCGAATTCGGCGCCGATCGGCTGCCAGATGAGTTCGGAGATCAGATCGGCCATCCGTACGCCGGATGCACGCTCGCACACCCAGCCGAGCATGTCGGTGTCCGCCGACCGGTAGACGAACGAACCGCCGTGCGGGCCGACGGCGCTCATCGACGCCAGGAAGGCGTACATGCCGCCGACGTATCCGGGGCTCAACCCGGGACGCCACCCCATGTGACGCTCCATCTCCCGTACTTCGGAATGGGGGTTGGTGTATTCCTCGCGAAACAGCACACCGGTGCGCATGTCCAGCAGGTCGCGTGTGCTGGCGCCGCTGTAACCGGATCCGGCGATCTCCGGAACGTAACGGTCGATGGGCTGGCCGGGATCGAGTTGCCCGCGACTCGCCAGGATTCCAGCCACACAGCCGACGACCGATTTGGTCACCGACATCAACAGGTGCACCGAATCAGGGGCCATACCGTTGTCGTAACTCTCCCAGACGATCCGGCCGCGATGGAGGACTACCACCGCATCGGTCCAGGTCTCGGCGATCAGCTCGGCAAGCGTCGAACGCCGTCCGTCGACCCGGTCGACGGTGACCACACCCGGATCGAGCGGGGAGTCGTGCGGGGACAGTGGGCTGACAAGCCCGGTTCCGCGCGAGATCCGCTGGGTGGGAATCAGTTCCCGCAGGTGCTGAAACGACCAGCGGTTGAACGGTGGGTCCTGCCAGTTCAGCAGCGTGACACGAGAAGCCGGGTCGGACGGGAACCCGGCCATCAGTGGCAGGTCGGACATGGGGCAAACCCTACCGGTCGGGCGCTCGTCAGGCGGCGGACGTCACCCGGTAGACGTCGTAGACGCCTTCGACGTTGCGGACCGCGTTGAGCAGATGACCCAGGTGTTTGGGATCGCCCATCTCAAAGGTGAAGCGGCTGATGGCAACCCGGTCGTCGGAGGTGGTCACCGACGCCGAGAGGATGTTGACCTTCTCGTCGGCCAGCACCCGGGTCACATCGGAGAGCAGGCGGTGCCGGTCGAGCGCCTCGACCTGGATGGCAACCAGGAACACCGAGTTCGGCGACGGCGCCCATCGCACGTCGATGATGCGTTCGGACTGCTGGCGCAGATCCTCGCCGTTGGTGCAGTCGGTGCGGTGCACGCTCACCCCGCCGCCCCGGGTGACGAATCCCATGATGGTGTCCCCGGGGACGGGGGTGCAGCACTTGGCCAACTTGGTCAGCACGCCGGGCGCGCCGGGGACCGCAACCCCGGTGTCATCGGTGCTGCGGTGTCGGATCGGCATGGTCGCCGGGGTCGACCGCTCAGCCAGTTCGTCCTCGGCGGCGTCGGTGCCGCCGAGTTGGGCCAGCAACCGTTGCACCACGTGGCGCGGTGAGACGTTGCCCTCACCGACCGCGGTGTAGAGGGCCGAGACGTCGGCGAAACGTAACTCTCGGGCCAGCGCGCCGATGGCCTCGCTGTTGACCAACCGCTGCAGGGGCAACCCGCCCCGCCGAACCTCACGGGCGATGGCTTCCTTGCCCGCCTCCAAGGCCTCTTCGCGCCGCTCCTTGGCGAACCATTGGCGGATCTTGGCCTTGGCGCGGGGCGAAACCACGAAGCCCTGCCAGTCCCGCGAGGGTCCGGCGTTGGGGGCCTTCGAGGTGAAAACCTCGACGACTTCCCCGTTTTCGAGTTTGCGTTCCAGCGCGACCAGCCGACCGTTGACCCGGGCGCCGATACAGCGGTGGCCGACCTCGGTGTGCACGGCATAGGCGAAGTCAACCGGGGTGGAACCCGCCGGCAGGGTGATCACGTCACCCTTGGGGGTGAAGACGAAGATCTCCTGCACCGCCAGGTCATAGCGCAGCGACTCCAGGAACTCGCCCGGGTCGGCAGCCTCCCGCTGCCAGTCCAGCAGTTGACGCATCCAGGCCATATCGTCGATCTCGGCGGCGGCGTGCGGATGCGGAACTGTGTTGCGGCCCTTGGCTTCTTTGTACCGCCAATGAGCGGCGATACCGTACTCAGCGGTGCGGTGCATGTCGCGGGTGCGGATCTGTATCTCCAGCGGCTTGCCCTCCGGGCCGACGACGGTGGTGTGCAACGACTGGTAGACCCCGAAGCGGGGTTGGGCGATGTAATCCTTGAACCGACCCGGCATGGGCTGCCACAGCGAGTGCACCACCCCGACGGCCGCGTAGCAGTCCCGGATCTCGTCGCACAGAATCCGTACCCCGACGAGGTCATGGATATCATCGAAGTCACGGCCCTTGACGATCATTTTCTGATAGATCGACCAGTAGTGCTTGGGCCGTCCTTCGACGACGGCGTTGATCTTCATCGCGCCGAGTGCGGCATTGATGTCGGCCCGCACTTTGGCCAGGTAGGTGTCCCGCGACGGCGCCCGGTCGGCCACCAGTCGCACGATCTCCTCGTATCGTTTGGGGTGCAGGATCGCGAAAGAAAGATCCTCCAACTCCCACTTGACCGTGGCCATGCCGAGCCGATGGGCAAGGGGGGCAATGACTTCCAGGGTCTCCCGCGCCTTGCTGGCCTGCTTCTCCGGCGGCAGGAAGCGCATGGTGCGCATATTGTGCAGCCGGTCGGCGACCTTGATCACCAGCACCCGGGGGTCGCGGGCCATGGCGATGATCATCTTGCGGATGGTCTCGCCCTCGGCGGCGCTGCCCAGGACGACCTTGTCGAGTTTGGTGACGCCGTCGACGAGGTGGCCGACCTCCTCGCCGAATTCGGCCGTCAGCGCTTCCAGGGTGTAGCCGGTGTCCTCGACGGTGTCGTGCAGCAGCGCGGCAACCAGAGTGGTGGTGTCCATGCCGAGTTCGGCCAGGATGTTGGCCACTGCCAGCGGGTGGGTGATGTAGGGGTCACCGGAGCGGCGCAACTGGTCGGCGTGTTTGGCTTCGGCGACCTCGTAGGCGCGCTGCAGCATCGACAGGTCGGCTTTGGGGTAGAACTCCCGGAGGACGGCGACCAGGGGCTCCAGCACCGGGTTGATGGTGCTGCGGCCGGCGGTCATCCGGCGGGCCAGCCGGGCCCGGACCCGCCGGGAGGCGCTGGCGGCTTTGGGGGGAACCGGCTCCGGGCGCGGCTCGGGCAGCTCGGCGACAGGCTGAACCGCGGTACCCGGATCGTCGCTCATGCTCACCTCCCGTTGCTGCCGAGAATATCGCCTCTAGAGCAATTGCAGGGTGTGCACCGGCAGCGGCTCCAGCCGAGCCCGGCCGCCCAGGGCGGCCAATTCCATCACCACTGCAGCGGCCGTTACCTCGGCACCGGCGGTCTCCAGCAGGTCCCGGGCCGCAGCGACGGTGCCGCCGGTGGCCAGCACGTCGTCGACGATGGCGACCCGCCGACCAGCCAGTGCGATCCCGTCGGCGGGGATCTCCAGGGTGGCCGTGCCGTACTCCAGGGTGTAGGTGCGGCGGTGCACCGGGGGCGGGAGCTTGCCGCCCTTGCGGATGGCCAGCACCCCCACTCCGAGCCGATGGGCCACCGCGCCGCCCAGCAGGAAGCCGCGGGCGTCGATCCCGGCGATCAGGTCGGCCCCGGTGACGATATGGGCCAGCGCCTCGGTGACCACGGCGAATCCCCGGTCGTCGGCCAGTACCGGAGTCAGGTCGCGGAAGAGCACGCCCGGCTCGGGAAAGTCGGGGACCTGCCGAGTCAGGGCGGAAAGGATCTCCGCGGCCGTCCCGCCGTTCGCTGCGCTCACGGCTCTCCCGCCACCTGGTCGCCGTTCGCTGCGCTCACGGCTCCAGCCGCCACCGGTCCATGTTCCACCCGGCCCCCCACTTGGTGGGGTTGGCCTGGACACCGGAGATCCGGTTGGTGGAAATCACCGTGCGCTGCTGACGGTACAGCGGCAGGGTGGGCACGTCGGTCCACAGAATCGGGGCGGCGTCGCCGATCAGCCGGGACTGCTCCTTGGGATCGGTGGTCACTGCCAGCGCGGCGATGATGCCGTCGATCTGGGGATTGGCGTAGCCGGGCAGGTTGTTGCCGTTGCCGGAGTGCAGGGCGTAGGCGTCCATGGCCGAAGACCCGGTGGACCCACTGCCGGCCGCGCCGCCGGTGCTGGAGAGCAGTACGTCGATCTGGCCGTCCCGCAGGGTCTGCGGTCCGGTGGTCGCGGAGGTCGCGTCGACGACGGTGATCCCGGCCGGCGCACAGGCCTGGGTGATGGCTGCAACAGTGGCGGCGAGTCGGGGGTTGGGCGCCTGGTAACCAACGCGCACGGTCAGTGGCTGTCCCCCCAGTGCAGCGGCGGCAGCCTGCGGGTTGGCCACGTTGTACTGGTCGGCCAGCGGCCCGGTCTCCAGCACCGTGTAGGCATCCTCGATGGCCGGATTGAGCCGGGTCTGGGCGATCGGCATCGCGGCGTTGGCGGCGATCGCGTCACGGGGTATGCACGAGGCCACCGCGCGTCTGGCCTCCGGCGTTGACACCGGACCCTGCGCTCCGAAGATGAGCTGTTCGATTCCGCTGGAGGGGATTTCGGCGCGCTGGTACTCGTCGGGGGTGGTCAAGGTACCCGACGATCCGGTGGCGACGTCGACGACGTGGAAGGTGCCGTCGTTCAGTCGGTCCTGAACCTCGACCCCGCGGGGCCAGACGGTGATCCGTCTGGTCAGCGGCTTGGCGCCCCACCACTGGTCATTGGCGACGAGGACCACCGCCCCGCCCTCGAGCACGGAGTCGATCTTGTAGGGCCCCGACGACGGGAACCGCTTGAGCGCCTCGGCGTCCATGTCGGATTGGAGGTTCCACGTGGTGTTCCACGCCTCTGCGATCCGGCCGACCGCCACCGGATCGCCGCTCTGCAGGGCGGCGGTGACGTCGACCCCAAGTTGATCACCGAGCACGTGCGCGGGCATCAGCGACGTGGCGGTGAACAACTGGGTGTAGTCGGTGATCGCCCGCAACGGCAGGAAGTTGACCCGGGCCTTCTTCTGGCCGGCCTGGCACTCAACCCCGGCGATGTCCAGGTAACCGGCCTTGCTAGCGGCATTGAAGCCCGGGAACCGGCCCGACTGCGCCGCCCAGGTCAGCACCATGTCGTCGCAAGTGATCGGCTTGCCGTCGGAGTAGACCGCGTTGTCGGAGATCTGGTAGTCGACCACCAAAGGCTCCCTGCCGACGACCGAGACGGTGCCGAAATCGGTGTCGCTGAGAACCTGCCCTTCCGGGCCGTGGAAGCTGAACCCACTCAGGGTGCGGGCGAACGCCTGGGGACCGCCCGAGGCGGCCCCGTCCAGGGTGTTGGAGTTGTAGGTCGACAGGATGCCGTCGATGGCGTAGTTGACTTCCGCGCCGGCCTGTTCGGCGCACCCGCTGAGGGCTACCGGGGCCACAACGGTGACCGCAGCGGCCGCCACGGCACGGCGCAGGAGAGCCCGGCTCACACCCACCGGCCGACCTAACGTTGCCGTTTGCCGGAGGGACGACGAGGCCGGACCGGGCGCACCGCCGTCGTCGCAGCGCCGAGCATGGCCGGGTCGGGGATGCTGGACTCGTCGATCACGACTGTCTGGGCGGTCACCGCCTCAGCCGGGGTCGCAATGCCCTTGCGTCGGTTGAGCACCCGGCGGGTGTGGTTGCGCACCAACTGGGTGCGCTCACGCATCGCGACCAGCAGTGGGGTCGCGAAGAAGACCGACGAGTAGGTACCGACCAGGATGCCCACCAACTGGACCAGCGCAAGGTCCTTGAGGGTGCCCACGCCCAGGATCCACACCGCCACCACCATCAGCGAGACCACCGGCATGACGGAGATCAGGCTGGTGTTGATCGACCGCATGAAGGTCTGATTGATGGCCAGGTTGGCCTGTTCGGCGAAGGTGCGCCGGGTGGTGTGCTGGAAGTCCTTGGTGTTCTCCTCGACTTTGTCGAACACGATCACCGTGTCGTAGAGCGAGAACCCCAGGATCGTCAGCAGACCGATCACCGTGGCAGGAGTCACCTCGAAGCCGATCAGGGCGTAAATGCCTGCGGTGGTGATCAGGTCGAATCCCAACGCGGCCAAGGCCGAGATCGCCATGTACTTCTCGTAGCGCAGCGTGATGTAGATGGTCACCAGGACCAGGAACACCGCCAGCGCGATGAGCGCCTTCTTGGTGATCTGACCACCCCAGGTCTCCGACACCACCGAGTCGCTGATGGCGTTTTTGCTGGGTTTGCCGTCGGTTCCTTTGGGCTGGAACTTCTCGTACAGCGCGTCGCGCAGTTTCTCGGTCTGGTCGTTGTCGAGGCTCTCGGTGCGGATCTGCACCGTGGCGGTGGCTCCGTTGCCGACGACGACGACCGACTCCGGCGCCTTGCCGATCACCTGGCTGACGGTTTCCTCGACCTGGGTCACGCTGGCCTCACCGGCGGCGCCGGCCCGGGGGAAGGACATCTTCGTGCCGCCTTCGAAGTCGATCCCGAAGGTGAAGCCGCGCAGCACGATGCTGGCGACGGCCGCGGCGACGATCAGAAAGGTGATGCCGAACCACATTTTGCGCCGACCGACGACGTCGAAGGCGCCGGTGCCGGTGTAGAGGCGGGTGAAGAAACCGTGCTGCGGGAGCGGGGCACCGGTACTGGCCTCGGGGCCGGCCACCGCCAGCGTGTCGCTGTTCTCGCTCATCGCACTGCCCCCGTTCCTGTCGTCGACACCGGACGACCCTCGCCGGCGGCCCGCCGTTCACGGGCGATTTGCTGGACCGCACCGAGGCCGTTGAACGCCGGTTTGGCCATCAGCGGCGACTTCGACGCCAGGTAGAGCAGCGGCCAGGTGATGAGGAACACCACCACCACGTCGAGGATCGTGGTCAGGCCCAGGGTGAACGCGAAGCCCCTGACTTGGCCCACGGCCAGGAAGTACAGCACGGCGGCGGCCAGGAAGCTGACCGCGTTGCCCGACAGGATGGTCTTTCGGGCCCGCACCCAACCGCGCGGTACCGCGGACCGGAATGACCTGCCCTCGCGGATCTCGTCTTTGATCCGTTCGAAGAACACCACGAAGGAGTCGGCGGTCTGGCCGATGCCGATGATCAGACCGGCGATGCCGGCCAGATCGAGGGTGTAGTTGATGTAGCGGCCTAGCAGCACCAGGATCCCGAACACCATGGCGCCGGATGCCACCAGCGACAGCAGTACCAGCACACCCAGCACCCGGTAGTAGAGCAGTGAGTAGAGCAGCACCGCCGCCAGGCCGATGGCCCCGGCGATCAGGCCGGCCCGAAGTGAGGTCAGTCCCAGTGTGGCGGAGACGGTTTCAGCTTCCGAGGACTCGAAGGACAGCGGCAGCGAACCGTACTTGAGAACGTTGGCCAGCGCCTTGGACGACTCGACGGTGAACGGCGGATCACCGCCGGAGATCTGGGTGCGGCCACCGGGGATGGCCTCCCTGATCTGCGGGGCGCTGACCACCTGGGAGTCCAGGGTGAAGGCGGTCTGGGTGCCGATGTTGGCAGCGGTGAAGTCGCCCCAGGTCGTGGCCGCTTCTTCCTTGAACTCCAGATCCACGACGTAGGCGCCGCCCTGCTGGTCGAAGCCGGAGTTGGCGTTCTTGATCTGATCGCCGCTGATGATCGACTTGTCCAGAATGTAGACGTACTTCTTGTCCTGGGAACAGGTCACCAGCGGCAGATTCGGGTCGTCGTTGCCGGACAGCACGTCGTCCTTGTCGCAGCGGCCGGCCATGTATTGCACCGACAGCAGCAACAGGTTCTGGTTGGTGCTCTGGCGCAGTTCCTTCTCGAACTTGATCCGGGCCGCCAGGTCTTGGCGCGGGTCCGGCGGCGTGGGCGGCGTAGGTGGGGCGGGCTGGCCTGGCGTCGGCGCTGCCGAGGGCGCCGGTGACTCAGACGCGGGCGGCGCCGGGGGCTCCGGGGACGGGGTGGGTTCGAGCGGATACGGACGCGGCTGGGGCGCCGGGACCTCCGTCGGCGGCGCGGGTGCCTCCCCGCCGGGGGGCGGTGCGGGTGCCTCCCCGCCGGCGGGCGGCGGTGTTCCCGGCTCTGCCGGCGGCCCACCCGGGGCACCCGGGGGTGTTTCCGGCGCACCCGGCGCTGCGGGGGCCGCCGGTGGGTTCTTGATGGCCTCGACCGGAATGGGCTGTCCGATCACCGGCCGGATGTACAGCCGGGCGGTCTGGCCCAGATTGCGGGCCTCGTTGCCGTCGGTGCCGGGCACGGTGATGACGAGGTTCTCCCCGTCGATGACCACCTCGGAGCCCGACACACCAAGACCGTCGACCCGGGCGCTGATGATCTCCTGCGCCTGATCGAGCGCCTCGCGGGTGGGCTGGGAGCCATCCGGGGTGCGCGCGGTCAGGGTGACCCGGGTGCCGCCCTGCAGGTCGATGCCCAGCTTCGGTTTGGCCTGCTTGTTCCCGGTCAGGAACATCAGCAGGTAGACGCCGGACAGCATGACCAGAAACAGCGCCAGGTAGCGGTACGGGTGCACCGGCGCCGGTGACGATGCCACGTTGAGAATTCTCCTAGTTCGGTGCGGGCTGCGATGCAGGCGGGTTCAGGCGGGCCCGGCCCCCGCACGAGGGTACGGGTGCGGGAATCAGTCCCGGGGCAACCGGTCCGCGTCGGTGTCGGCGAGATCGGTCACCCGGTTGGCGGCCGGAGTCTCGTCGATCGCCGACACCTCCGGTTCGATGCGGTCGCGGATCGCCAGTTTCATCCAGCGGGTGACCACCCCGGGGGCGATCTCCAGGTCCACCGTGTCGTCGGCGATCCCGGTGATGGTGGCCTGCAGCCCGGAGGTGGTGTGCACGCGGTCTCCCACGCGCAGGGAGTCATGCAGGTCGATGGTCGCCTGCATGGCCTTGCGCTGACGGCGAGAGGCGAAGAACAGGAACGCTCCCATGATGATGAACAGGGGCAGAAGGCTCAGCAGATCCATGGTTTTAAGCGTCTTTCGGTAGTCCGGCGTCTGACCAGTCTGCCATTGACCTGTGCGCCGGGTTGCCAGGCATCGCAGAAAGTACCGGATCGGCGGGACGCACGGGCAGCACCGTAGGCTGGTGCAGCAGTTTTCAGTTGCGGCGGGCCGCTTGCGGACTACTCTCGAAAGACCCGCCTCGATCCTCCTGGAGACCACCCGTGAGCACCATCGAACAGACCCGCCACATCGTCACTCCGATCCCCGGCCCGAACTCCACCGAACTGGCCAAACGCAAGGTCGCCGCGGTGTCCCGCGGGGTGGGCACCACCATGCCGGTGTTCGCCGCCCGCGCCGGCGGCGGAATCCTCGAGGACGTCGACGGCAACCGCTTCATCGACCTCGGGTCGGGGATCGCGGTCACCACCATCGGGAACTCCTCACCTCGGGTGGTCGACGCGGTGCGCGAACAGGCCGCCGACTTCACCCACACCTGCTTCATGGTCACCCCCTATGAGGAGTACGTCGAGGTCGCCGAGCACCTCAACCGGCTCACCCCGGGCTCGTTCGAGAAGCGCACGGCGCTGTTCAACTCCGGGGCCGAGGCGGTCGAGAACGCGGTCAAGATCGCCCGCCTCTACACCGGTCGCACCGCGGTGGTGGCCTTCGACCACGCCTACCACGGCCGGACCAACCTCACGATGGGCCTGACCGCGAAGTCGATGCCCTACAAAAGCGGCATGGGCCCGTTCGCGCCGGAGATCTACCGGGCGCCGATGTCCTATCCCTACCGCGACGGCCTGATCGACAAGGAGTGGGCGACCAACGGGGAACTGGCCGCCGAACGGGCGCTGACCGTCATCGACAAGCAGATCGGTGCGGCCAACCTGGCCGCGGTGATCATCGAACCGGTCCAGGGTGAGGGCGGATTCATCGTTCCTGCCGCCGGATTCCTGCCCGCGCTGCGGGCCTGGTGCAGCGCCAACGACGTGGTGTTCATCGCCGATGAGGTGCAGAGCGGGTTCGCCCGCACGGGTCAGATGTTCGCCTGCGAGGACGAGGGCATCGAACCGGATCTGATCATCACCGCCAAGGGCATCGCCGACGGGCTGCCGTTGTCGGGTGTGACCGGACGGGCCGAGATCATGGACGCCACCCACGTCGGCGCTGTCGGCGGCACCTACGGCGGCAACCCGCTGGCCTGCGCCGCGGCGCTGGCCACCATCGAGACCATCGAGATGGATGGTCTGCTGGACCGTGCCAAGGAGATCGAGCGGCTGATGAAGGACCGGCTCGGCCGGATGCAGGCCGACGACGACCGGATCGGCGACGTCCGTGGCCGCGGCGCGATGATCGCCGTCGAACTGGTCAAATCCGGTTCCGCAGAACCGGATCCGGAGCTGACCAAGGCGCTGTGCGCCGCGGCTCATGCCCGGGGCGTCATCGTGCTGAGCTGCGGGACTTTCGGCAACGTGCTGCGCTTCCTGCCGCCGTTGACCATCAGCGACGAGCTGCTCACCGAGGGACTCGACGTGCTGGCCGGGATCCTCGCCGACCTCTGACACCACCACCTGTGAACCCGCTGAACCCGCCAACGTTTCCCCAAGGAGAGCGCCCATGAGCACATACGCAGTAGTCAACCCGGCAACCGGCAAGGTGGAGCGGGAGTACCCGACGGCCACCGACGCCGACATGGAGCAGGCGCTCGCCGCGGCCGACAAGGCCTACCACGACTGGTCGAAGAATTCGACCGTTGCCCAGCGGGCGGCGCTGATCAAGAAGGTCGGCCAGTTGCACACCGAACGCCGCGAGAAGCTGGCCGAAATCATCAACCGCGAGATGGGCAAGCCGGTCGACCAGTCCCTGGGCGAGGTCGATTTCAGCGCCATGATCTACGACTACTACGCCGACAATGCGGAGAAGTTCCTCGCCGATGAGCCGATCGACTTGCTCGACGGCGAAGGCAGTGCGGTCATCCGGCGAGGCCCGGTCGGGGTGCTGCTGGGCATCATGCCGTGGAACTACCCCTACTACCAGGTGGCCCGTTTCGCCGGCCCCAACCTGGCGCTGGGTAACACCATCGTGCTCAAGCACGCCCCGCAGTGCCCGGAGTCCGCGGAGGCCATCCAGCAGATCTTCGACGACGCCGGGTTCCCCGCGGGCGCCTACGTCAACGTGTACGCGACCAACGAGCAGATCGCCGACGCCATCGCCGACCCGCGCGTGCAGGGGGTCTCACTGACCGGCTCGGAACGGGCCGGCGCGGCGGTCGCCGAGATCGCCGGGCGCAACCTCAAGAAGGTGGTGCTCGAACTCGGCGGATCCGACCCGTTCATCCTGCTCAGCACCAACGACCTGGACGCCACCGTGGAGGCCGCGGTAGCCGGCCGGTTCGAGAACACCGGCCAGGCGTGCAACGCCGCCAAGCGGTTCATCGTGGCTTCCGACCTCTACGACGACTTCGTCGAGCGGTTCACCAAGAAGGTGCTGGAGACCGCCGACGGCCTGGCACCGCTGTCCTCGGCCGCCGCGGCGACCCGACTCGGCGAGCAGGTCGACCGGGCTGTCTCCGACGGCGCCAACCTGGCCTCCGGGGGCGAGCGCAATGGCGCCTACTTCCCACCCGGGGTGCTGACCGGGGTGTCCCCCACCTCGGCCTCCTACCGCGAGGAACTTTTCGGCCCGGTGGCGATGGTGTTCAAAGCCGGCACGGAAGACGAGGCGGTGCAGATCGCCAACGACATCCCGTTCGGCCTGGGCTCGTACGTCTTCACCACCGACCCCGAGCAGGCCAAACGGGTAGCCGACAAGATCGACGCCGGAATGGTTTTCATCAACGGCGTCGGTGCCGAGGGCGTCGAATTGCCGTTCGGTGGGATCAAACGCTCCGGCTACGGACGTGAGTTGGGACGGTTCGGCATCGACGAGTTCGTGAACAAGAAACTCATCCGGACCGTTTCCTAGTCGAACAGGACGGGCTGCCCCAGCGCGCCCGCTGACGGCGGCGGAGTCATGCCCAGATGGGTCCACGCCAGCGGGGTGGCCACCCGCCCGCGGGGGGTGCGGGCGATCATGCCGGCGCGGACCAGGAACGGCTCACACACCTCCTCGACGGTGGCGGCCTCCTCCCCGACTGCCACCGCCAGCGTCGAGACCCCGACCGGGCCGCCGCCAAAGCTACGGGTCAGCGCCGAGAGCACGGCGCGGTCCAACCGGTCCAGGCCGAGTTCGTCAACGTCGTAGACCTCCAGCGCGGACTTGGCCACATCTCGGGTGATCACGCCGTCGGCGCGTACCTCGGCGTAGTCGCGCACCCGGCGCAGCAACCGGTTGGCGATCCGCGGCGTCCCGCGCGAGCGGCGGGCGATTTCCGCACCGGCCTCGGCACCGAGTTCGATCCCCAGGATGCCGGCCGACCGGTGCAGGACCCGCTCCAGTTCGCCGGGTTCGTAGAAGTCCATATGGGCGGTGAAGCCGAACCGGTCGCGCAGCGGACCGGTCAGCGCCCCCGACCGGGTGGTAGCGCCGACGAGGGTGAACGGTGCCACGTCCAGCGGAATCGACGTCGCCCCAGGGCCTTTGCCCACCACGACGTCGACGCGGAAGTCCTCCATCGCCAGGTACAGCATCTCTTCGGCGGGCCGGGCGATGCGGTGGATCTCGTCGATGAACAGCACGTCGCCCTCGACGAGGTTGGACAGCATCGCAGCGAGGTCCCCAGCCCGTTCCAGTGCCGGGCCGGACGTGACCCGCAGTGAGGTACCGAGTTCGGCGGCGATGATCATCGCCAGCGAGGTCTTGCCCAGCCCTGGAGGGCCGGACAGCAAAATGTGATCGGGTGTGCCGCCGCGGTTCTTGGCGCCCTCGATGACCAACTGCAACTGTTCGCGCACCCGCGGTTGGCCGATGAACTCCCCGAGCGAGCGCGGCCGGAGGCTGGCGTCGACGTCCCCCTCCCCGACTGTCAGCGCCGCGGAGACCTCCCGTTCGGTGGTCTCGTCGCCTTCTTCGAACCTGCCCACTTACTTCTTCCCCAACATGGACAGCGCCGCCCGCAATGCATTCGATGTGCTGGCCTCTGGGTCGCCGGCCAGCACCTTGTCGCAGGCTTCCTCGGCTTGCTTCGCCGGAAAGCCAAGCCCGACAAGGGCTTCGATGACCGGACCGCGAACGGCGTGACCGGCCGCGACTGACACCCCGCCGGGCGACGCGCCGATCTTGTCGCGCAGCTCCAACACGATGCGCTCGGCGCCGCGCTTGCCGATTCCGGGCACCCGGGTCAGCGCGGCGACATCACCGTCGGCCAAGGCCTGACGCAGGGCGGCGGCGTCGTACACCGCCAAGGTGGCCAGCGCGATTTTGGGGCCCACCCCCGACACCCCGAGCAAGGTCGAAAACAGATCGCGGGCCTCGCCGTCGGCGAAGCCGTACAGCGTGTGGGAGTCCTCCCGGACGATCATCGCGGTGATGAGCCGCGCTTCGGTGCCGCGGCGCAGGGTGGCCAGCGTCGCGGGGGTGGCCATCACCTTGTAGCCCACCCCGGCGGCTTCGATGACCACGTGGTCCAGGGCGATGTCGAGCACTTCGCCGCGCACCGAGGCGATCATCGGGACGCCTTGAGTCGGGCCGCATAGGCGCGCCGTTGCTCGGCGGCAATCTGCTCCGCCTTGGCCATCCGGGCGATCATCGGCGCACGCCAGCAGTGGCAGATCGCCAGCGCAAGGGCGTCGGCGGCATCGGCCGGGGTCGGTTTCTGTTGCAGCTGAAGGATTTTGGTCACCATGGCGGTGACCTGGGCCTTGTCGGCGCGGCCGTTGCCGGTGACGGCCGCTTTGACCTCGCTAGGGGTGTGGAAGTGCACATCGATGCCACGCCGGGCGGCGGCCAGCGCGATCACCCCGGCGGCCTGGGCGGTGCCCATGGCGGTGTTGGCGTTGGCGTTGGAGAACACCCGCTCGATGGCGATGACGTCGGGCAGGTGGGTGCCCATCCAGTGCTCGACGGTGTCGCTGATCGCCATCAGCCGCTCCGACAGCGGATCCGCCGCCGGGGTGCGCACCACGTCGACGTCCAGGGCGATGACCTGGCGGGCGCTGCGGCTCTCGATGACCGACAGGCCACACCGGGTCAAGCCGGGGTCGACTCCCATCACCCGCACAGGCACACCTCCCGCTTACGAACAGCTGTTCGATATCGTAGCGGCGACCGGTGACTAAACCGGACAGCAACACGCTTAGGTTAGGGGCGGGCGACGATGGGAGAACACATGCCTTCGGTATTGGTGACCGGCGCTGGACGTGGGCTCGGACTGGCGATCACCCGCCATCTGAGTACGCACGGTTGGGAGGTCTACGCAACGGCGCGCTCCGAGGACGCACTGCGGGAACTAGCGGCGATTCCGCACGTGCACCCGACCCGACTCGACGTCACCGACCGCGCGTCGGTGAGCGCGCTGGCCGCCCAGTTGCCCGCCGAACTCGACGGTGTCGTCAACAATGCGGGCATCGTCGTCAACGGGCCGGTGGAGGGTCTGACCCTGGATCGGTTGGAGCACCAACTGGATGTCAACGTCATCGCCCAGATCGCGGTGACTCAGGCGGTGCTGCCGAAGATCCGCGCGGCCAAAGGCCGGATCGTGTTCATCTCCTCGATCTCGGGATGGCTCACGGTCCCCGGCAACGGCGCCTATTGCGCGTCGAAGTACGCACTGGAGTCGCTGGCCGATGCCCTTCGAATGGAACTGCGCCCATGGAAGATTCCGGTGTCGCTGGTCGAGCCCGGCGCTATCCGCACCGACATCTGGACGGGCATCCTCGACGACCATGACCGGATGGAATCGGAACTGACCGAGGAGCACCGGGCGTTGTACCGATCGCATCTGACCGGCATGCGCACACTGCTGAGCCGGATGCAGAAGACCGCGGCCGATCCGGACAAGGTCGTCAAGGCCGTCGACCACGCGTTGACGGCCCGCCGGCCGAAGCGCCGCTATCTGCTGGATCCGGCGAGCCGGGTTCAGAAGATCGTCGTGCGTCTGGCGCCGACCGCGGTGACCGACGCCGTGCTGTCCGCCGTCACGACGTCACGACGCTAGCTTCAGTCCTCGTCGAGCAGGGCCGCGACGTCGTCGGGGATGTCGATGTTGGTGTAGACGTCCTGCACGTCGTCGCAGTCTTCGAGGACGTCAACCAGTTTGAGGACCTTGCGGGCGGCGTCGAGATCGACGGGGACCGTCACCGAGGGCTGGAAACTGGCCTCGGCGGAGTCGTAGTCGATGCCCGCGTCCTGCAGGGCGGTGCGCACCGTGACCAGGTCGGTCGGCTCGCAGATGACCTCCCAGCTGTCGTCGAGGTCGTTGACCTCCTCGGCACCGGCGTCGAGGACGGCCAGCAGAACGTCGTCCTCGGACAGCCCGTTCTTCTCCAGGGTGATGACGCCCTTGCGGGAGAACAGGTAGGCCACCGACCCGGGGTCGGCCATGTTGCCGCCGTTGCGGGTCATCGCAACCCGGACCTCACCGGCGGCACGGTTGCGGTTGTCAGTCAGGCACTCGATGAGCACCGCGACGCCATTGGGGCCGTAGCCCTCATACGTGATGTTCTGCCAATCCGCCCCGCCGGCTTCCTCGCCGGCGCCGCGCTTGCGGGCACGTTCGATGTTGTCATTGGGGACCGAGTTCTTCTTCGCCTTGGCGATGGCGTCCCAGAGGGTGGGGTTGCCGTCCGGATCGCCGCCGCCGGTGCGGGCGGCGACCTCGATGTTCTTGATCAACTTGGCGAACAGCTTGCCGCGCTTGGCGTCGATGACGGCCTTCTTGTGCTTCGTGGTAGCCCACTTGGAGTGGCCGCTCATAGCCCTATTGCCCCTTACCTGCCTTGCCCGTTGATGCGCCGATGAGTCTACTGTGACCCGCCCGCGGGCCGGTTCCTCCGGCGTCAGGCGCGACTCTAGGCACGCCCCGCGACGATGTCGACGAAGAGTTTGTGAACCCGACGATCGCCGGTGATCTCGGGATGAAACGCGGTGGCCAGCACCCGGCCCTGGCGGACCGCGACGATGTGGTCGGCCTCTGCACCGGGGACGCGGGCCAGTACCTCTACGTCGGGTCCGACCCGCTCCACCCAGGGCGCGCGGATGAACACTGCGTGCACCGGGCCGTCGACGCCGGCGAAAGCGACATCCCCCTCGAAGGAGTCGACTTGGCGGCCGAAGGCGTTGCGCCGCACGGTCATGTCGATGGCACCGAGCGGCCGGGCCTGCCGCCCCGGTTCCCCGGCGTCGAGGATCTCGCTGGCCAGCAGGATCATCCCCGCACAGGACCCGTAGGCGGGCATCCCGGCGGCCAGTCGGTCCCGCAGCGGATCGAACAGGTCGAACTCACGCAAGAGCAGGCTCATCGTGGTGGACTCGCCGCCCGGGATCACCAGCGCGTCCACGGCCTCAAGTTCAGCCGCCCGGCGCACCGTGCACACCCTCGCCCCGGCCTCGCGCAGTGCGGCGAGATGCTCGCGGGTGTCGCCTTGCAGGGCCAGCACGCCGACTGACGGCCCGCTCATCCGGATCCCGGCGTGTACCCGCGCTTGTAGCGGGTGAGCCCCTCCTGCACGACCGCCGCGACCATGTCACCGCGACGGTTGTAGATCTGGCCCTGGGTCAGCGCCCGCCCACCGCAGGCCGACGGCGAGTTCTGGTCGTAGAGCAGCCATTCGTCGGCGCGGAACGGTCGCATGAACCACATCGAGTGGTCTAAGGAAGCGATCCCCAGGTGGGGCCGATCCTCGGGGTGGTTCACCTGTGCCGAACCGAGCAGGGTCAGGTCGCTCATGTAGGCCAGCGCGCAGATGTGCAGCAGCGGGTCATCGGGCATGGGGTCGCGGTGTCGAAACCACACCTGCTGCTGGGAGACCTTCCCGGGCAGCTTGGTCACCCGGTCGTGGGGCACCCTGCGGATGTCCCACTCGGCGAACTGCGCGAGACCGTTCTCGACGTCGGGGTCAACATCTTCGGGCCCGATGGCCGGCGGCATCTCGTCCTGATGCTCGATACCGTCCTGGGGCACCTGGAAGGAGGCGCCCATGGAGAAGATCACCTCGCCGTTCTGCACGGCGTTGACCCTGCGGGTGCAGAACGAGCTGCCATCGCGCGGCCGATCGACGAGGTAGACCGCCGGCTTCGTCCCATCCCCCGGCCGCAGGAAGTAGCCGTGCAGGGAATGCACCTGATATCTCGGGTCGACGGTCCGCACCGCCGAGACCAGGGCCTGCCCGGCGATATGGCCGCCGAATGTCCTTGACAGGTAACCGGATTCGGGGTTGTAGACGCCGCCGCGGTAGATGTTGACCTCGAGTTGTTCGAGGTCGAGGATCTGTTCGATCGCCAAGTCTTACCAGCCGCGCTCGGCGAGGCGGTGCGGTTGGGGGATGTCGGCGACGTTGATGCCGACCATCGCCTCACCCAGGCCGCGGGAGACCTTGGCCAGCACATCCGGGTCGTCATAGAAGGTGGTGGCCTTGACGATGGCCGCCGCCCGCTGCGCCGGATCGCCGGACTTGAAGATCCCCGACCCGACGAAAACCCCGTCAGCACCGAGTTGCATCATCATCGCCGCATCCGCCGGGGTGGCGATCCCGCCCGCGGTGAACAGCGTCACCGGCAACTTCCCCGCCCGCGCCACCTCGACCACCAGGTCATACGGCGCCGCCAACTCCTTGGCCGCCACATACAACTCATCGGAGCTCAGCGAAGTCAGCCGCCGGATCTCATCCCCGATGGTGCGCATGTGCATCGTCGCGTTCGACACATCCCCGGTGCCGGCCTCCCCCTTGGACCGGATCATCGCCGCCCCCTCGGTGATCCGCCGCAGCGCCTCACCGAGATTCGTCGCCCCACACACGAACGGCACCGTGAAACGCCACTTGTCGATGTGATGGGTGTAATCGGCCGGGGTCAGCACCTCGGACTCGTCGACGTAGTCGACCCCGAGGCTCTGCAGGATCTGGGCCTCCACGAAGTGCCCGATCCGGGCCTTGGCCATCACCGGAATGCTGACCGCGGAGATGATCCCCTCGATCAGGTCGGGGTCACTCATCCGCGCCACCCCACCCTGCGCCCGGATGTCGGCCGGCACCCGCTCCAGGGCCATCACCGCGACCGCGCCCGCCGCCTCGGCGATCCGGGCCTGCTCGGGGGTGACCACGTCCATGATCACCCCGCCCTTGAGCATCTCGGCCATCCCCCGCTTCACCCGCGCGGTGCCGGTCTGTGCAGCAGCGTTGTCCACTGTGAGCTCCTTCGATCGGTCTTCAGTCTAGAGCGCGGCGGCGGGTTCGTTCCGGGGGCGTTCAGTGGATGAGACGCGGGTCACCTGGGCCGGACAGCGTCGTGGCCACCGTGTCGGCCTCTCCCAGCAGTTCGCCGAGTTGCCGCGGGTAGACCTGTTGGCCCGACGCCACCAGTTCGCCGATGGCGGCGGCGTCACACCAGCGGTGGCCGTGGATGTACCGACGCTCCAGCGCGGTGCGCCCGGCGGGCGAGGGTTCGAAGCGGGCGGCCCGGTGCACGAAGTAGAACTCCGAGCTGGCCATCACCGCGCCGTTGAAGTGAATCAGCGACTCCCGGCGCCACACCGGGCCGATGAGCGAACGGGGGTCGGCCCGCAACCCGGTCTCCTCGGCCAACTCCCGGACGGCGGTGCCGAGCAGCGCCTCGCCGCGGCGGACCGCACCGCCGACGGTGAACCACCACCGCGGCGCGGAACCGTCGGTGATCGCCGGATCCGATCCGCACAGCAGCAGCACCGCACCGTCCTCGTCGATCAGGACCACCCGGGCGGAGGTGCGGGTCTGGGCGGTCACCGCTGCGCGGTCTCGGCGATCTCGAAGTACGTTGGCAGCGGGGCGTGTCCACCCAACCGCAGCCAGCGCACCGGGCGCCGCTCGCGCAGTGCCAGGGTGTCGCGCACGGCGTCGTTGTGGAAACGCCGGGCCAGCAGCACCCGGGACTCCGCCTCGGCGAGCTCATGGACCAGGACCGGCCGCAGGGTCTGCTCGTCGAGGTGGCTCAGTTCGGTGGACAGTTCGTTCTCACAACCCTCCCGCGCCGACCGGGGCGCCCGTTCGGCGGCGTCGGCCAGGCCGGCCAGCCGCACACCCCCGACATCGGCGGCGATCGCTCGTGCGACCACGGCACGGCGGGCCAGCGCCGCGTCCAACGCCTGCCAGGACAGGTCGTAGCGGACGTGCAGACGGTTCAGCCGGTTGGCGGTCTGATAGGCCCAGACCGCGATGCCCACCAGGACGGCCACCAGCACCGCGGTCAGCGACCAGTACAACCCCGGGGCCATCAGTCCGCCCGGACGGGTGCGCCGGCCACCGCCACCTTCATCCCCGACCCGGCGACGGTCTCGTAGACCCGCATGATCTCGTCGGCCACCACCGACCAGTCGTACCGGCCGACCGCCGCGGTGGCGGCCTGGACGTACTGCTCCCGAAGCGTGTCGTCGCCGAGCACGGCGATGAGCCCCTCGGCCAGCGCGGCGGAGTCCTCGACCGGCACCAACCGGCCGGCCTTGCCGTCGCACAGCACCCGCCGGAAGGCGTCGAGGTTGCTGGCTACCACCGGTGTTCCGGCCGCCATCGCCTCGACCAGGACGATGCCGAAGCTCTCCCCGCCGGTGTTGGGGGCGCAGTACACATCGGCGCTGCGCAGCGCCAAGGCCTTCTCCGCATCGGAGACCTGCCCGAGGAAACGCAGGTGCCCGGCCAGGTCCCCGGCCTGCTCCCGCAATTCGTCCTCGTCGCCGCGGCCCACGATGAGTATCTCGATGTCACCGAAGCGCTCCACCACTGCCGGCAGCGCGCCCAGCAGCACCGCCATGCCTTTGCGCGGTTCGTCGAACCGGCCCAGGAACAGCACCGTCTTGCCGGGCCGGGGATAGCCGGTCAGTGTCGGCGCGGAAGCGAAGGAGTTGACGTCGACGCCGTTGGGGATCTCCACCGCATCGGAGCCGAGCGCTTCCATCTGCCAGCGCCGGGCCAGGTCGGACACCGCGATGCGGCCGACGATTTTCTCGTTCCAGGGCCGCAGAATGCCCTGAAAGAAGCTCAGCGCCAACGACTTTGTTGTCGAGGTGTGGAAGGTCGCCACGATCGGACCCTCGGCGATCATTAACGCCAGGACCGACAGGCTGGGCGCGTTGGGCTCATGCAGGTGCAGTACGTCGAAGTCGCCGCCCGCGATCCACTTCTTAACCATCCGGTGGGTGGCCGGCCCGAACCGCAACCGGGCCACCGATCCGTTGTAGGGAATCGGCACCGCCTTGCCGCCGGAGACGACGTAGTCGGGCAACCTCACATGCGGGGAGGACGGCGCCAACACGCTGACCTGGTGGCCGCGGGCGGTGAACACCTCGGCCAGTTGAAGCACGTGCGCCTGCACCCCGCCGTGGACGTCGAAGGAGTAGGGGCACACCATCCCGATCCGCATCAGGCTTCCTCGAGGTAGGCGCGCCGCTTCGCGGAGAGGTCGGCCAGCCACAACGGTTGCAGCATGTGCCAGTCCTGTGGGTGTTTGGCGATGTTGATCGCGAACCGGTCGGCGAGGGCCTGGATGATGACGCCGACGTCGCCGGAACTGGTGTCGACGGCGTCCTGGACTTCGACGACGCAGTCCTCGCCGTCGTAGTACACATGTGCCGGGTGCAGGGGCGCCCCGGTCTCGATGGCCAGTTTCGCCGGGCCGGCGGGCATCCGGGTGGGTTCGCCGAAGAACTCGACCGGCACCCCGGATCGGGTCAGGTCGCGATCGGCCATCAGGCAGACGAACTTGTTGTGCCGCAACCGTTCGGCGAGGATCTCCGAAGGCGGCCGATCCCCACCGGTCAAGGGCAGCACCTCAAATCCGAGGCCTTCCCGGAATTCGATGAAGCGGTCGTAGAGCGACTCCGGTTTGAGCCGTTCGGCCACCGTGGTGAAGGTGCCGTAATTCTGGGCCAGCCAGACCCCGGCCATGTCCCAGTTGCCGCTGTGCGGCAGCGCCATCACCGCACCGCGGCCGGCGGCGTGCGCGGCGGTGAAGTGTTCCGCACCGACGAACACCGCGTCGAGTCGATCAGCCAACGCGGGCAGATCCATCGACGGCAACCGGAAGGCCTCCCGCCAGTACCGGGCGTAGGAGGCCAGCGCCGCACGGATCAGCGAATCGGGCACATCAGCGGGTGCGCTGGCGATCACCCGGGCCAGGTTCTTGCGCAACTGCTCCGGGCCGCCGCCCCGGGCGGCGTAGCGTGCCCCAGCGCTGGCGATACTGCGCGCCAACGGTTCTGGCATCTCACGCACCATCAGCCAACCGGCGGCATAGCCCCAGTCGGTCAGTCGTTCGGCGAACGGCATCCTCACGATGCGGGGCTTCCGGCGTCCCCGTCGGGTGCCGGGGTCCCCGGCAGCTTGTCCATCGCGCCGGGCGAGGTGCGCACACTGTGCACCCGCTGTCCGACCGTCACCAAGCTGGCCACCGCCAGGACCCACAGCGCGACGTGCAAGACCATCGGCATCGGGAAGAACGGCAGGTCCGACACCCCCGCCCCGCCGAGGGCGATCACCAGACGTTCGGGCCGTTCGATCAGCCCACCGCCGCCGTCGAGGCCGGTGGCCTCAGCGCGGGCCTTGATGTAGGAGATCACCTGCGAGGTCACCAGGCAGATCATGATGGCCACCACCAGCGAGGCGCTGCGCAGCCCGAAAGCGGCCCACCACAGCAACCCGCAGAACACCGCGCCGTCGCTGATCCGGTCACACGTCGCGTCCAGCACCGCCCCGAACCGGGTGCCGCCGCCGCGCTCCCGGGCCATCGCGCCGTCGAGCATGTCGGCCAGGACGAAGAACCAGATCACCAGCCAACCGGCGAACAGATGCCCGGCCGGGTAAAGGGTCAGCGCCGCCAGCACCGAACCGGCGGTGCCGATGATGGTGACGGTGTCCGGGGTCAGCCCGGCCTTCAGTGCGGCCCTGGCGATCGGGACGCTGAGCTTGCTGTAGGCCGCCCGCGTCATCAGGTAGAAGTCGCTCACGTCCTCGCGGCCCATTCGTCGGCCAGCAGCCTGCGGGTGTCGCGCAGCAACTGTGGGATCACTTTGGTCTGACCGACGATGGTGATGAAGTTGGCGTCCCCCGACCATCGGGGCACCACATGCATGTGCAGATGCTCGGCCAGCGACCCGCCCGCCGAGCGGCCGAGGTTCAGGCCGACGTTGAACGCATCCGGGTGCGACACCGATTTGATCACCCGAATCGCCTTCTGCGTGAAGGCCATCAGTTCCCCCGCCTCGGCGTCGGTGAGGTCCTCCAGTTCGGAGACCTGACGGTAGGGCACCACCATGAGGTGCCCGGGGTTGTAGGGGTACAGGTTGAGCACCGCGTAGACCAGATCGCCGCGGGCGACCACCAGGCCGTCCTCGTCGGCCATGTTCGGAATGTCGGTGAACGGCTGTGAGGATTTCACCGAAGATCCCGCCGACCCAGCCAGATTGGGCGACTCGACGATGTAGCTCATCCGGTGCGGGGTCCACAACCGCTGTAGCCGGTCGGCGTCACCGGCACCGGAGTCGACGAGTTCCCCGGTCATCCCGATGTCCCCGTCACGCCTGCACCGATTCCGCGGTGGGGGCGCCGTTTTGCCGACTGTCGATCCAGGTCCGGATGGTGGCCACCGCCTGTTGGCGGGGCACCCCGTTGATCTGGCTGCGGTCGGCGAACCGGAAGCTCACCGCACCGGCCTCCACATCCCGGTCGCCGGCCAGCAGCATGAACGGGACCCTCTGGTTGGTGTGGTTGACGATCTTCTTGGCCATCCTGTCGTCGCTGGCGTCCACCTCGGCGCGCAGACCGTTCGCCCGCAACTCGGCTGCGACGTCATGCAGATATCCGACGTGTTCGTCGGCAACCGGGATGCCGACCACCTGAACCGGGGCCAGCCAGGCGGGGAACGCCCCGGCGTAGTGCTCGGTGAGGATGCCGAAAAACCTTTCGATGGAACCGAATAGGGCGCGGTGGATCAGCACGGGCTGGCGTCGCGACCCGTCCGAGGCGGTGTACTCCAGCCCGAACCGTTCGGGCATGTTGAAGTCCAGTTGGATCGTCGACATCTGCCAACTGCGACCCAGCGCGTCACGGACCTGCACCGAGATCTTGGGCCCGTAGAATGCCGCACCGCCCGGATCGGGTACCAGGTGCAGGCCGCTGGATTCGGCGACCTCACGCAGAGTCTCGGTGGCCTCGTCCCACATTTCGTCGGAGCCGACGTACTTCTGCGGATCCTTGGTGGACAGCTCCAGGTAGAAGTCGTCCAAGCCGTAGTCGCCGAGCAGGTCGAGCACGAAGCGCAGCAGGGAGGCCAACTCGTCGCGCATCTGTTCACGGGTGCAATAGATGTGCGCGTCGTCCTGAGTCATGCCGCGCACCCGGGTCAGGCCGTGGATGACTCCGGACTTCTCGTAGCGGTAGACGGTTCCGAATTCGAAGAGCCGCAACGGCAGCTCGCGGTAGGACCTCCCCCGAGCCCGGTAGATCAGATGGTGCATCGGGCAGTTCATCGGTTTGAGGTAGTAGTCCTGCCCCGGCTTGCGCAGCGTGCCGTCCTCGGCGTATTCCGCGTCGATGTGCATCGGCGGGAACATGCCGTCGGCGTACCACTCGAGGTGCCCCGAGGTGATGTACAGCTGTTCTTTGGTGATGTGCGGGGTGTTGACGAACTCGTAGCCGGCTTCGATGTGTTTGCGGCGGGAGTACTCCTCCAACTCCCGACGTACGATGCCGCCCTTGGGGTGGAAAACCGGCAGCCCGGAACCGATTTCGTCGGGGAAGCTGAACAGGTCGAGTTCGACCCCGAGCCTGCGGTGGTCTCGTCGCTGCGCTTCGGCCAGCAGTTCCAGGTGGCGGTCCAAGGCCTCCTGCGACTCCCAGGCGGTGCCGTAGATCCGCTGCAGACTGGCGTTGTTCTGATCACCGCGCCAGTACGCCGCCGAACTGCGGGTGAGCTTGAACGCCGGAATGTACTTGGTGGTCGGGATGTGCGGGCCGCGGCACAGATCGCCCCAAATCCGTTCCCGGGTACGGGGATTGAGGTTGTCGTACGCGGTCAGCTCGTCGTTGGAACCAGGGGGGCCGACCTCCATGATCTCGGCGTCCCCGGACTTGTCGTCGATCAGTTCAAGCTTGTAGGGCTCACCGGCGAGTTCCGCGCGCGCCTGATCCTTGGATTCGAAGACCCGCCGGGAGAACAGTTGGCCCTCCTTGACGATGGCGCGCATCCGCTTCTCGAGCGCCTCGAGGTCCTCCGGGGTGAACGCCTGCGGAACGTCGAAGTCGTAATAGAAGCCATCGGTGATCGGCGGCCCGATACCCAGTTTGGCGGTCGGGAACAATTCCTGAACCGCCTGGGCCAGCACGTGCGCCGCGGAGTGCCGGATGACGCTGCGGCCCTCGTCGGTGTCGGCCGCCACCGGGACGACCTCGACGTCGACCTCCGGAGTCCAACTCAGGTCGCGGAGTGTGCCGTCGGCGTCGCGGACCACCACGATCGCCCCGGGTTCACCGCGCCCGGGCAGGCCCGCCTCGCGGACGGCGGCGCCCGCGGCGGTCCCGGCCGGGATCCGCAGCAGGTCGGGGTGTGCGGGGGCGCTCATCGACGGTCTCTTTCTCGGGCAACAACGATCCCCACGCCGGTTCGGCGCGGTCGCGACGACCATGCTATCGAGGCGCTGGTCAGCCTCCGATGCCGATCGGGCTGTCGAGGCTGGGATGGTAGAGACCGACCAGCTTGGCCGACCAGGCCAGCGCGCCGAGCAACCACAGCGTCAGGACCACCACGGCGGCGGTGAACAGCGCGCCCAGTGCCTGGACCCACCAACGTTGTTGGCGCAGCCAGCCCATCGCCCTGTCATAGTGACGGCGGGTGAAGGTCAGGGTGCGGTGGGCCCAGTAGAACTCCGAGGCCAGAATCGCCAGGCCCAGGAATACGATCGCCCACCCCGGCCCGGGGTACGGGATGGCCGCGATCCCCACCGCCAGGACCATGAACCCGATGACGCCCACCGTCACCCGATAGGTGAAGTCCACCAGCGGCCGGTCCCGGAGCCGATCGCGCCCTTGGGCGATCCGGTGCCTGATACCGCTCATGCGAACGAGATTACGTGGTGGCAGGGTGGAGTCGTGAAGCTCAGCGACCTGACCGGCCGGGCGTTGACCTATTCCGACGTGGGCGCGACTGCCGCTGACATGCCGACCGGCTACCGGCACGTCCAGGCCGCGCGACGGATCGGGCACGGTCGGCGCCGCTTCGAGCAGGCCGCCGAGTCGGTGCTTCGCTACGGCATGCTGCGCGGGGCCGGGTTGCGGGTGGACGCCACCACCGAGGTAGCCCGGGTCGGCACCGACGTGCTGGGCCGACTGGGCCCGTTCGTCGCGCCATGCCGGGTGGTGTACGTGCTCGATGAGGCCAACCGCCGCGGCTTCGCCTACGGCAGCCTGCCCGGACACGCGGTGCGCGGCGAGGAGTTGTTCGCGGTGCGCTACGACCCGTCCGACGGCGCGGTCTACGCCGAGGTCGCCGCCTTCTCCCAGCCCGCGACGTGGTGGAGCAGCTTGGGCAGTCCGGTGCTGAGGCTGGCCCAGAGCCGGGTCACCCGCCGCTATCTGAGTGCGGTGTAGCCGTTGTTCAGGCCTGCGGCCTCAGGCCCGCAGCGTCGACATTCCGCCGTCGAGTCCGAGTACCTGGCCGGTGATCCAACTGCTCTCCGGGGAGAGTAGGAACCGCGCCAATGCCGCTGCGTCGCCGGGCGTTCCGACCCTCTTGAGGGGGTAGCGCGCCGCCATCGCGTCGCGCTTCTCCGGAGTGCCGAGCATCCGCTCGACGAGTGGGGTGTCCACCAGTGCCGGGGCGATCGCATTGACCCGCACTTTCGGCGACCACTCCGCGGCCAGCGAGCGGATCAGGCCCTCCACCGCACCCTTGGCCGCAGCGACCGAGGCGTGCATGGGCATACCCTGACCCACCGCGACCGTGCTGAACAGAACCACGCTGGCGGGCTGGCCGGCGAGTCCTTTCAAGCGAGCCTGGCAGGCTTTCAGGAACCGCACCGCGCCAAGCAGATTGACTTCCCAATCGCGGCGGAAGTCCTCTTCGGACAATGCCCGGAAGCTCTTCAGATTGACCGTCCCCGGGCAGTACACCGCCCCCTGGATCGACTCCGGCGGTTCCGGGAGTGGGTCGTCGGCGGTGATGTCGCAACGCACGTGTGCCACGGGGGGGTCTGCGGCCAGGTCGTCGGCCGATCGCGACCAGACATCGATGCGCTCGGCCGTGGGTGCCAACTGCCGGACCAGTTCCAGTCCGATACCCCGACTGCCGCCCGCGATCACAAAGGTTCCCATCAGCTGATGATAGGGAGCATGAAGGTAGATCGGTTCGGCACGCCCCAGTCCCGACACCGGGTCGCGATGTCGGCAAAGCGCAGACGCACCCGGGTCCCGGGCCCGGTGGCGTCGATGATCACGGAGTCGGCCAAGATCCGCATCAGCGGGATCCCCCGCCCGCGGGAACGACGGCGCCGCAGTGGATCAGGTTCCCGCCAACGTCCGCGGTCGGACACCGTCACGGTGAGGGTGCCGCGGGTGACGTCGCGGACGGCTTCGATGTCGACGGTCCCGGCGACACCCTGGATGTAGGCGAACTCAGCGGCGTTGGCCAGAGCTTCATTGACCGCGAGAACCACGTCGTGGGCCACGGTGTCGTCGAGGCCGACGCCGCACCGCAGCCACTGACCGAACTCGTCGCGGATCTGGGCGACGGTCATGGCGTCCGCGGCGAATCCGCGACGGATGAATCGTTGACCATCGGACTGGGCGCGGGGGGCATTCGCGGAACTCATGTCGCGGGCAGATATACCCCTCCGCGACGGCCTTTACGCCTCCAATGCCGCGCGAACCTCGGCAAGCGTCGAACGCAGGCCCAGCAGCTCAGCCAGGCCGACCAGTTTGAGCGGCCGACTGGTCGCAGGACCGTCGGCGACGACGGCGAATTCGTACTTGCCCTCGGCCTCGTCGTGGGCCGAGACCAGCACACCCATACCGGCCGAGGCGAGGAAGTCGACGTCACTGAGGTCCACCACGACGGCGGTGGGCGCCTTGTCGACCGCGGCAGCGATCGCCGCCTCCAACTTCGGCGAGGTGAGCATGTCGAGCACTCCCGACACGCTGATCACCGCGGTGCGGCCGATCCAAGCTTCGTCGACCTCGCACCCCGTCAGAGCGGTGACGATGCCGTTGGGCTGTCGTTGGTTCACGTATTCCCCCACTGATTCACCAGAAGTGATTCACCAGTGCTCACGGGCTTGGAACGCGAGGCTGCCGTCTGAACCCGCAAGCACTGCGATGGTTGCCACCGATTTCTTCCGGCTCTGATTCGCGCGCCGGAGATGCCGAACGCGGCTTCTTCAGGCTAGCGCATTGAGACTGGTCGCGGGCCGGAGATTTGACAGCCGAACCGCAGCCCTGGAAATGTTAGCCTAACCTCAGTTAGGCTTACCTAAAGGAGATCTGTGTGGCTCGGCGAACCCTCATCGCACTGATCGCAACCCTGCTCGCCTTACCCATGATTGCCGGTTGTGGCAGCACTGGGGAGACCGGTGCGCCCAGGACGGGCGATGACGAGCGCGCGCTGACGGTCTACTCCGGTCGCTCGGAGGAATTGGTCGGACCACTGTTCGCGGAGTTCACCGAGCAGACCGGCATCAAGGTCGACGCCCGCTACGGCGACAGCGCCGAACTGGCGGCTCAACTCCTCGAGGAGGGCGACGGCAGTCCGGCGCAGGTGTTCTTCGCCCAGGACGCCGGTGCACTGGGTGCGGTGGAGGCGGCCGGGTTGTTTGCCACATTGCCTGCCGCGGCGGCCTCGGCGGTGCCGGCGTCCTACCGCGCGCCGGACGGGACCTGGACCGGTGTCACCGGGCGGGCCCGGGTCATCGTCTACGACCCCCGGCAGGTACCGGCCGAACAGGTGCCGCGCACCGTCGCGGACCTGACCGACCCGAAGTGGCGGTCGCAGGTGGCGATTGCCCCCACCAATGCGTCCTTTCAGGCCTTCGTCACCGCGATGCGGATCGCCGACGGCGACGACGCCACCCGCACGTGGCTTGAGGCGATGGCCGACAACGATGTCCAGCGTTTCGAGAAGAACGGTCTGATCCTCGATGCGGTGGACGCCGGCCAGGTGAAACTCGGCTTGATCAACCACTACTACTGGTACGAGAAGGCCGCAGAGGTCGGTGAGGCGAAGATGCGGTCCAAGATCGCGTTCACCGCCCCCGGCGACCCGGGCAGCCTGGTCAACGTCGCCGGGGCCGGCATCCTCAAGCCGGCCGCTGAGAACAAGCAGGCTGCCGAGTTCATCGAGTGGCTGCTCTCACCGGAAACCCAGAAGTGGTTCGTCGCCAACACCTACGAATACCCCCTGCTGCCCAATATTGCTGCTGCTGAGGGGCTTCCGGCACTGAACTCGCTGCGCGGGCCGGATGTCGCGCTGGCGGACCTGGACAGCCTGCCAGCGACCCTGGCCATGCTGGAGGACGTCGGATTGCTGTGACCAACACCGCGACACCCGCCCGCCCGCCGAGTCGGACCGGTTCCGGCCGTCCGCCGCGGATGCTGCTTGCCGCGAGCGCCGTCACGGCCGCGGTGTCGTTGGTGCCGCTGCTCTACCTTGTCGTCCGCGCCGGAGATGCCGGTTGGCGACGCTGGGTCGAGATCCTGGTACGGCCGCGCACGGTCGAGACGGTCGGCATCTCGGTCACGCTGGTGGTCGTCGTGGTGTCGGGGTGCCTGCTGATCGGGGTCCCGACGGCGTGGCTGCTGGCTCGCACCGACCTGCCGGGCCGGGCCGGTTGGCTGGCGATGCTGGCTCTGCCGTTGGCGGTTCCTTCCTACGTGGCCGCCTATGCGTGGCTGTCGCAGTTCCCTGCGATGAGCGGGTTCTGGGCGGCCGCACTGATCCTCACCCTGGTCTCGTTTCCGTATGTCCTGCTGCCCGTGACCGCTGCGCTGCGGGCCGCCGATCCGGCCAGCGAGGAGGTCGCCCGCGCACTGGGACTCGGGCCGGTGCGCGCCTTCATCCGGGCCACCCTGCCGCAGGCCTGGCCCGCGGCAGCCGGCGGCGGGTTGCTGGTCGCGCTGTACGTGCTGTCCGACTTCGGGGCCGTCGCGCTGATGCGGGTGGATGCTTTCACCCGGGTCATCTACGCCTCCTACCGCGCAAGCTTCGATCGGGTCGGAGCCACCGTGCTGGCATTGGTGCTGGTCTGCTTGGCGGTGCTGCTGTTGATCGCCGAACGTCGGGTGCGTGGGCGGACCCGGCGCTGGCGGACCGGTTCGGGCAGCCAGCGCAGCGCTGTTCCGGTGCAACTGGGCCGCGCCGGGCGGGTTGGGGCGACCGTCTGGCTGGGCGTGGTGGCCGGGATGGCGTTGGGTGTGCCGATGATCGCGCTGCTGCTGCGGATGGCGGAGGGCAGTCGCACTCCCCTGGATGTCGGCGAACTGGTCTCCGCCGCACTGACGTCCCTCGGAGTCGCCGCGGCCGGTGCTGCGTTGGCTGTCCTGCTGGCCCTTCCGGTCGGCATCCTCGCCGGGCGATACCGCACGCCGGCGGTCCGGTGGGTGGAGACGCTCTCCTTCACCGGGCATGCGCTGCCCGGAGTGGTGGTCGGGCTGTCGCTGGTCTTCCTCACCCTCGCGGTGCTGCCCGGTGTCTACCAAAGCGTCGCGGTGCTGGCGGTCGCCTACGCGATCCTGTTCGGGCCCAAAGCGATTGGCGCGACCCGCAGCGCAACGGCGGCGGTCTCACCGGTGCTCGAACAGACCGCGCGCACCCTGGGACGCGGCCCGCTACGGGCATGGGCGCAGACCACTCTCCCGCTGACCCTGCCCGGCATCGCCGCGGGCGGTCTGATCGTGTTGCTGACCGCGATGAAGGAACTGCCCGCGACCCTGATGCTGCGCCCCACCGGCCTGGACACGCTGGCGACAGAATTGTGGAGCCGCACCGAGGTGGCCGCCTACGGGGCCGCGGCCCCCTACGCCATCACCCTGGTGGCGCTCGCCGCCGTGCCCGCCTGGCTGCTGAGCCGGTCGGTGGCCGTCCGCGCCGATTCCGAGACGGTGGACCTGTGACCGCCGTCAGCGTCAGTGGCCTCAGCGTCGGCTACGGGGCCGATCTCGTCCTGGACGGTCTCGACCTCGACGTGGGGTCAGGCGCCCTCGCGGCCGTCCTGGGTGCCAGCGGTTCGGGGAAAACCACGTTGTTGCGGGTGCTGGCCGGGTTCCTGCGGCCGGCGTCGGGAACGGTGCGCTTCGGGGACCGGTTGGTGGCCGGCCCGACCTTCGTTCCGCCGGAGCGACGGCGGGTCGGGATCGTGCCGCAGGAGGGTGCGTTGTTCGGCCACCTCAACGTCCGTGCGAATGTGGGCTTCGGCCTGACCCGCGGATCCCGGGGGCGGATCGACGAAATGCTGGACATGGTCGGTATGCGGGACTTCGCCCTGGCCCGCCCCCAGGACCTCTCGGGAGGCCAGCAGCAGCGAGTGGCACTGGCCCGCGCGCTGGCACCTCAACCGGACGTCGTTCTGCTCGATGAACCGTTCAGTTCACTGGACGCCGCACTGCGCGCCCGGTTGCGCGCGGAGGTGCGGGAACTGCTGCGGTCGGTCGGGACGACGGCGATCCTGGTCACCCACGACCAGGAGGAGGCACTGTCGACCGCTGATCTGGTCGCGGTGATACGCGACGGTCGGATCGTCCAGTCCGGCTCTCCCGCTGAGGTTTACGGTAACCCCGCCGACCTTGCGGTGGCACGATTCGTCGGCGATGCGGTCGAACTGCCCGCAGTCCTGAGCGGTGCCACAGCGCGCTGCGCGTTGGGCGGGGTACCGGTGCAGGAGAGCACCGGCGTGCGTGGCGTGCTGATGTTGCGGCCCGAACAGTTGGTGCTCCGCCGAGCCACCCGCCCCAGCGAGGACGGCGCGCCGGGGGTGATCCGGGAGGTCGCCTACCACGGCTATGACTCGATGGTGCGGGTGGAACTGGCCGACGGAACCCGGGTGCAGGTCAGGACCCCCGGCGACACCCCACCACCAGGACCGGGCGAATCTGTGCTTGTTGGCGTGACCGGCCGGGGTCGCGTCTACCCCGATGCGACCCGAACCGAGGGACCTTCCGCCCGGGAAATTACTGAACCGGGCAGGCGTACTGCATCGCGACATTCATCAGCCGCTGCTGGGATCCGGGGCCGATGACCCCCTGCGCGGCCAGTTCCCAGCCTATGTAACCCGGTATCCCACCCACACACGCCTGATGAGCGACACGCCAGGCGGTGTCCGGATTCAGGTTGAATCCATTGCGCTGCAACGCCTGCATGTAGTTGTCGAACTCGGGCGTGCCTTGCTCCGGGATGGCATTCGCGACCCCGGCCAGGCCGACTGCGATCACCAGCGCTGCAAGCAACGGCATCACTAGACGTCTCAATGTCATCCCCCTGTTTTCTCCGGCTCGAGGTTTCCCGTGGTCGCTACGGTGTCTCTACGGTTGCACATCACACTTACACAGCGTGCGGTTACTAGGCGGTCCCGATGACGCTGATCTGGGCACCGCGGTGGGCGCAAACGGATCCCGGATCACTGCCCGATGCAGCTGGTAGCAGTCGGGGTCGGCACGCTCGCGGACTCATAGGTGGCTAGCTGTGCCGGCCGGGTCAGCGGGTTCAACATGGTGGGGGCCATCCCCCGGACCGGCGCCGTCAGGCACGTCCTGGTCATGCTCGACCCCGGCTGGGCCTGGGTCGGAACCTGGGCCTGAGCCGGTGCGCTGAACGCCAGCCCCCCGGCCAGGATTCCGGCGGCGACAGCCGGACACTCCTACGAGCGCAACGGGGTGCACCTGGAGCAGTGCGACAAGTGCCGTGGGATCTTCCTGGATTTCGGTGAACTCGAGGCGCTGACCCAGCTGGAAAGCCGGTTCGTCGCCGCACCTCCTCCTCCGCCGCAACCGCATCCCTACCCCCAGCAGGCCTACGGCCCCACCTGGGGAAGTCATAAAGGCCACCGCTACCGCAAGGGTGGGTTCGGCCGCTTGTTCTTCTCGAGTTAGCCGGCCAATCGCGCGCACGCGGCCAGGCAGAGTCCCGTGGAGTGGTGGGCTTCGACGTCGAGTTCGTCGGTGTCTACTGGCCGCCGCTGATTGCGGCGACGAGAGCATTATCGCATCCGCCTTGTCGGCGCCGTCCTGGCCGACATGCACGATGAGTGGCAGGCCGGCGACCGTCGCTATCTCTCCGAAACATCTATGGCGCTGCTCTTCCCCGACAGCAGTTCTAGATCGCCTCGATCAGTAAGGCCTACACCGCGACGGCTGCTTGGCGGTTGATCGAAATAGGCGACGATGGTGTGGGGCGAGGGCTTGGCCGTCGACCCTCGACCCAACGCGGCACCGTCGCCCACACTAGTGACATGAGATGGATCGTGGACGCCATGAATGTGATCGGCGCCCGCCCTGACGGCTGGTGGAGGAACCGTGAGGCTGCGATGGTCGCGTTGGTGCGCCACCTGGAACGCTGGGCCGCGACCCAGCGCCAGCAAGTGACGGTGGTATTCGAGCACCCGACGGTGTGTCAGTCCATGGTAATCCGCGTCGCCCACGCGCCCACGGCCACGACCAACTCGGCCGACGACGAGATAATGCGGCTGCTCGAGGCCGACGATCACCCCGGGCGCATCACCGTCGTAACGTCGGATGCCACACTGGCCAGGCGGGTACGGGACGCCGGCGCATTGGTGCAGCCGGCCCGGACTTTCCGCAATCTCATCGACCCGCTACCGCGCTGAGCGGGTATCACCCTGTTTTTGCTGTTGCCCAATCACTGGCGCGACGATTGCGCCAGCCCGGCATCGAATCCGATGCCCAGGAGCCGTTTCCGTGTCGAAACTGGACCTGTCCACCCTCGGCAGGCATTACCCCTTCTTACGTTTCCGTCGACGTAGCGGCCGCGCTCATGGGTGTCAGCCACTGGACGGTGCGCCGGTGGATCACCAGTGGAGCCCTTCCGGCACGCAAGCTGTCACCGTCATCCGCGTCACCGATTCGACGCCGTCCTCCCCGCCGGCCAGGACGACGCCGAACCCGTCCCGGCACGGGCCCAGCGGTCGACCGCAAGGGTCGGATGCGACGACCCGGGGGCTCTCGGTGTGTGGAGGGCCCCCGGGTGTCGTCTGGGGTGGGTTAGGGATCCGGGTGGGTCAGGGGGTGATCCGCTGGCCGTTGGTGCCGTTGGTGCCGTCGGTCTGGGTGGAGTTGGGGCCCAGGGCCACCGCTTCCCCACCGGTACCGCCGGCCCCACCAGAACCGCC
>CAYXBN010000023.1:0-52123 GCA_964463215.1 uncultured Mycobacterium sp.
CGAGTGGCCGACCGCCCTGCAGGGCAACAACGACCTGCTCACCCTGACCCAGCCGCAGATGATCGAGGGAATCCACCGCGAGTACCTGCAGTCCGGCGCGGACATCCTGGAGACGAACACGTTCAACTCCAACGCGGTCTCGCTGGCCGACTACGACATGCACGAGCTTGCCTACGAGTTGAACTACGCCGGGGCCGCGCTGGCCCGCAAGGTCTGCGACGAATTCAGCACCCCGGGCAAACCCCGCTACGTCGCCGGCGCGATCGGGCCCACGACCCGGACCGCGTCGATCTCCCCGGACGTCAACGACCCCGGTGCCCGCAACGTCTCCTACGACGAACTCGTCGCCGCCTATCTCGAGGCCGCCAACGGACTGGTCGACGGCGGTTCGGACCTGTTGATCATCGAGACGATCTTCGACTCGCTCAACGCCAAGGCCGCGGTCTTCGCCATCGAGACGCTGTTCGAGGAGCGCGGGCGACGCTGGCCGGTGATCATCTCGGGCACCATCACCGATGCCTCGGGGCGGACGTTGTCCGGTCAGACCACCGAGGCGTTCTGGAACGCGATCCGGCATGCCAAACCCATCGCGGTGGGCCTCAACTGCGCCCTGGGCGCACCGGAGATGCGGCCCTACATCGCCGAGATGTCCAGGATCGCAGACACCTTCGTCTCCTGCTACCCCAATGCCGGGTTGCCCAACGCGTTCGGCGAGTATGACGAGTCCCCGGAACGTCAGGCCGGGTACATCGCCGAGTTCGCCGAGGCCGGTCTGGTCAACCTGGTCGGTGGGTGCTGCGGAACCGCGCCGCCGCACATCGCCGAGATCGCGCGCGTGGTCGAGGGGAAGGCACCTCGAAAGGTGCCGGAGATCGCCGTTGCCACAAGGCTTTCCGGATTGGAGCCGCTCAACGTCACTGCCGACTCGCTGTTCGTCAACATCGGGGAGCGCACCAACGTCACCGGCTCGGCCCGGTTCCGCAACCTCATCAAGGCCGGCGACTACGATACCGCGCTGTCGGTGGCCCTGCAGCAGGTCGAGGTCGGGGCGCAGGTGATCGACATCAACATGGACGAGGGCATGCTCGACGGCGTCGCTGCGATGGACCGGTTCACCAAGTTGATCGCCGCCGAACCCGACATCAGCCGCGTCCCGGTGATGATCGACTCGTCCAAGTGGGAGGTCATCGAGACCGGCTTGAAGAATGTGCAGGGCAAGCCGATCGTCAACTCGATCTCCCTGAAGGAGGGTGAGGAGAAGTTCGTCCGGGAGGCGCGACTGTGCCGCAAGTACGGCGCCGCCGTCGTGGTGATGGCCTTCGACGAGCAGGGGCAAGCCGATAACCTGCAGCGCCGCAAGGAGATCTCCGAGCGCGCCTACCGGATCCTGACCACCGAGGTGGGCTTCCCGGCCGAGGACATCATCTTCGACCCGAACGTCTTCGCGCTGGCCACCGGAATCGAGGAGCACGCCGCCTACGGGACCGACTTCATCGAGTCCTGCGCCTGGATCAAACAGAACCTGCCCGGTGTGCACATCTCCGGGGGCATCTCCAACGTGTCGTTCTCGTTCCGCGGCAACAACCCGGTCCGCGAGGCGATCCACGCGGTGTTCCTCTTTCACGCCATCAAGGCCGGCCTGGATATGGGCATCGTCAACGCCGGCGCCCTGGTGCCCTACGACTCCATCGACCCCGAACTGCGGGAGCGCATCGAAGACGTCGTGCTGAACCGGCGCGAGGACTCGACCGAACGTCTGCTGGAGATCGCCGAACGGTTCAACAGCACCGAGAAAGCCGAGGACCCGGCCGCCGCGCAGTGGCGCAGTCTGCCGGTCCGCGAACGGATTACCCATGCCCTGGTCAAGGGCATCGACGCGCACGTCGATGATGACACCGAGGAACTGCGGGCCGAGATCGCCGCCGCCGGCGGCCGGCCGATCGAGGTCATCGAGGGCCCGCTGATGGACGGGATGAACGTCGTCGGCGACCTGTTCGGGGCGGGAAAGATGTTCCTGCCTCAGGTCGTCAAGTCAGCCAGGGTGATGAAGAAGGCCGTCGGGTATCTGCTGCCCTACATCGAGGCCGAGAAGAAGCCGGGGGACGCCGAGCGCTCCAACGGCACGATCATCATGGCGACGGTCAAGGGCGACGTCCACGACATCGGGAAGAACATCGTCGGCGTCGTCCTGCAGTGCAACAACTACACCGTGATCGACCTCGGTGTGATGGTGCCCGCGCAGAAGATCCTCGACGCCGCCAAGGAACACGACGCCGACATCATCGGGCTCTCCGGGCTGATCACCCCGTCGCTGGATGAGATGGTCAACTTCGCCGTCGAGATGGAACGCGCGGGAATGGAGATCCCGTTGCTGATCGGCGGTGCGACCACCTCGCGCGCGCACACCGCCGTCAAGATCGCCCCACGTCGGTCCGGTCCGGTGATCTGGGTCAAGGACGCCTCCCGGTCGGTCCCGGTCGCCGCGGCACTGCTCGACGACAAACAGCGCCCCGGTCTGCTGGCGGCCACCGATCAGGACTACGCGTCGCTGCGGGAACGGCACGCCGAGAAAAATGAGCGACCCATGCTCACGTTGGAGAAGGCCCGCGCCAACCGGACACCGATCGACTGGGACACCTACATCCCGCCGGTCCCCGCCCAGGGCACCGGCATCCGGGAGTTCGACGACTATGACCTTGCCGAGTTACGCGAGTTCATCGACTGGCAGCCGTTCTTCAACGCCTGGGAGATGAAGGGCCGCTTCCCCGACATCCTCAACAACCCGGTCTCCGGCGAGGCCGCCCGCAAGCTCTACGAGGACGCCCAGGGGATGCTCGACACCCTGATCAAGGAGAAATGGCTGACCGCTGCCGGGGTGATCGGATTCTTCCCGGCCAACGCTGTCGGTGACGACATCGAGGTCTACACCGACCAGACCCGCACCGAGGTTCGGGTCACCCTGCGCAACCTGCGCCAGCAGGGGGAGCACCGCGTCGGCATCCCCAATCGCAGCCTCGGCGACTTCATCGCCCCCAAGGACACCGGTCTGGCCGACTACGTGGGCGCCTTCGCCGTCACCGCGGGTCTGGGCAGCGCGGACAAAGTCGCCGAGTTCAAGGCCGCCAACGACGATTACAGCGCGATCCTGCTGGAGTCCCTCGCCGACCGACTGGCCGAGGCGTTCGCCGAACGGATGCATCAACGGGTCCGGATGGAGTTTTGGGGATACCAACCCGACGAGGAGTTGGACAACGCCGCACTCATCGACGAGAAGTACTCCGGGATCCGGCCCGCCCCCGGCTACCCGGCCTGCCCGGAGCACACCGAGAAGGCGACGCTGTGGGAACTGATGGACGTTTCGGCGCGGACCGGTATCGAGTTGACCGAGTCGATGGCGATGTGGCCTGGCGCCGCCGTCAGCGGGTGGTACTTCTCCCATCCGCAGTCGCAGTACTTCGTCGTCGGCCGGCTGGCCCAAGACCAGGTCGCCGACTACGCCAAGCGCAAGGGCTGGACGCTGCAGGAGGCCGAGCGCTGGCTGGCCCCGAACCTCGGCTACAACCCCGAGGACTAAGCATCCGCACTCACTCTGCACAGTGTCAGACCGCGTTGCGATGATGTCGTCATGGCCGCAATCGCATCGCCCACCGAGCGCCTCGAGGTGTTGTTCGAGGAGTTGTCGGAGTTGGCCGGCCAGCGCAACGCGATCGACGGACGCATCGTGGAGATCGTCGCCGAGATGGATCGCGACGAACTCTGCGGCGCTACCGGTGCACGCTCGGTGGCGGCGTTGGTGGCCTGGAAGCTCGGATCCACATCGGCCAACGCCCACGCGATCACCGCGATCGCGCGCCGCCTCGAGGAGTTCCCGCGCTGCGCCCAAGGCATGAGGGAGGGCCGGCTCTCACTCGATCAAGTCGGCGTCATCGCGGTGGGAGCGGGCGAGGGCTCGGATCAGCACTACGCCGCACTGGCCGCCGTGGCGACGGTCAACCAACTGCGCACCGCCGTCAAGCTCGAGCCGCGACCCGAACCCGATACAGCGCAACCGCCGCAGCGCACGATCACCAAGAACTCCGGGGAGCAATCCACGAGCTGGCGGATCACCCTTCCGCACGACGAGGCGGCGACGTTCGATGCGGCACTGCAGTCTCACCTCGACGCGCTGATCACGGGGTGGAAAAAGGACTACAGCGACGGTGGGTCCGCCAGCGATCAGCGACCGCCGATGCCAGACACCGCCGACGCCTTCATGGCACTGGTCGAGGCTGGCTGGGACGCCGAGGCGGCCCGCCGTCCGCATGGGCAGCGCACCACGGTGATCGTGCACGTCGATGTCGAGAAGCGCACCGGGGCATTGCATCTCGGGCCGCTGCTCACCGCTGCAGACCGCCGCTACCTGACCTGTGATGCCACCTGCGAAGTCTGGTTTGAACGCGCCGGCCAGGTTGTCGGCGCCGGCCGGTTGACCCGCACGATCAACCGGCGACTGCGGCGCGCGCTCGAGCACCGCCACCGCGCCTGCGTGGTTCCCGGGTGCGGCGCGACCCGCGGCCTGCACGCCCACCACATTCGGCACTGGGAGGACGGCGGGCCTACCGAGTTGACCAACCTGGTCCTGCTGTGTCCCTATCACCACCGCCTTCATCACCGGGGCGGCATCACCATTTCCGGGACGGCCGACGATCTGGTCGTGGCCGACTGTTCGGGTCGGTCGCTCAGTTCGGGGTCACTGGCACGTCCGCCAACCTTTCCGCCACCTGCGGTCCCGCCCTGCCCCGGACCAACCGGCGAACGCGCGGACTGGTGGTGGTACGACCCCTTCGAGCCGCAACGGGTATCGCCGAACTAGTCGAGGGTGCGCCGCCAGTACTGTGCGATGGATGAGAGCCGTGCTGTTCGATATGGACGGGACGCTGGTCGACTCCGAGAAGCTGTGGGACGTCGCGATCCAACAGCTGTACGCCAGGTTCGGGGGAGAGCTCACACCCGAGGTCCGGCAGTCGACCGTCGGCGGTTCGGCGGAGGGCGTGATGCGCATCGTCTACACCGACCTCGGGATGGATCTGGACCCGGACCACATGGCCGCGACCGCCGACTGGCTGCACGAGATCACCGGTGAGTTGTTCGACGCCGGGCTGCCCTGGTGCGACGGGGCTCAAGACCTGCTGGACGCCCTGGCCCAGGCCGCGGTGCCGATGGCGCTGGTGACCAACACCCGCCGCGGCCTGACCGAGCGCGCCCTGAATAGCATCGGCCGGCACTACTTCACCGCCAGCGTGTGCGGGGACGAGGTGGCGCGCGGCAAGCCCGCTCCCGACCCGTATCAGCGCGCCGCCGCGCTACTGGGACTGCACCCCGCGCAGTGCCTAGCCATTGAGGATTCGGTCACCGGGGCGGCCTCGGCCGAGGAGGCCGGCTGCGCGGTGCTGGTGGTCCCCAACGACGTCGAGGTGCCGGCCGGTCCCCGCCGTCAGCACATCTCATCACTGACCGACATGGATCCCGAGGGACTTCGCCGGGTCTATCAGGCCCTGGCTGATCCGCACGCTGATCCACACGCTGCGGGCTGACCCCGAACCCGCGACCCCGTTAGCCGATATCGGTGTTCTGCTCGTCAGGGTGTGCCATCGTGATTGCCGGGAGTTTTTCTCGCACCGAGGAGCCGCCGAGGAAAGGACGCCAGATGGCCGGCCATGGGCCCACCAGCGACGCACCATCGGTCTTCGACGACGACGACCTCGGCTCCGGTCGGGGAGCCGTCCGGATCGCCTCGGTGGCCGCTCTCGGTGGCTTCCTGTTCGGCTACGACAGCGCGGTCATCAACGGCGCGGTCGCCTCGATCCAGAGCTACTTCGGTATCGGCAACGCCTCGCTGGGGTTCGCGGTCGCCTCGGCACTGCTCGGGGCGGCCGCCGGGGCCATGACCGCCGGGCGCCTGGCTGACCGGATCGGTCGTCTGGCGGTGATGAAGATCGCCGCGGTGCTGTTCTTCATCAGCGCCCTGGGAACCGGGCTGGCGACCAACATCGAGATGATCGTGTTGTTCCGCATCGTCGGCGGGGTCGGGGTGGGGGTGGCCTCGGTGATCGCGCCGGCTTACATCGCCGAGACCTCCCCGGCGCGCATCCGCGGCCGGCTCGGCTCGCTGCAGCAGCTGGCGATCGTGACCGGCATCTTCGTATCGCTGGCCATCGACTACCTGCTGGCGCATCTGGCCGGTGGCGCCGGCAAGCAGCTGTGGCTGGGCCTGGAGGCCTGGCGGTGGATGTTCCTGATGATGGCGATCCCCGCCGTCGTCTACGGCCTGCTCGCCTATACGATCCCGGAGTCGCCGCGCTATCTCGTTGCGCGCCATCGCATTCCGGAGGCGCGCAAGGTGCTCACCCTGCTGCTGGGCGAGAAGAACCTGGACATCACCATCGACCGGATCCAGAGCACCCTGGCCGGCGAGACCAAACCGTCCTGGCGCGATCTGCGCAAGCCCGGCGGCGGCATCTACGGCATCGTCTGGGTGGGCCTGGGGCTGTCGATCTTCCAGCAGTTCGTCGGCATCAACGTGATCTTCTACTACTCCAATGTGCTGTGGGAGGCGGTCGGCTTCGACGAGAGCCAGTCCTTCCTGATCACCGTCATCACCTCGATCGTCAACATCGCGACCACCCTGGTGGCCATCGCGCTGATCGACAAGATCGGCCGCAAACCGCTGCTGCTGATCGGATCGGCCGGGATGGCCGTCACCCTGGCGACGATGGCGTTCATCTTCGGCACCGCCCCGCAGGTCGACGGCACCCCACAACTGAGCGGGGCCGAAGGGCCGATCGCCCTGATCGCGGCGAACCTGTTCGTCGTCGCGTTCGGCATGTCCTGGGGCCCGGTGGTGTGGGTGCTGCTCGGCGAGATGTTCCCCAACCGGATTCGCGCCGCCGCGCTGGGACTGGCCGCCGCCGGCCAGTGGGCAGCCAACTGGCTGATCACGGTCACCTTCCCCGAGCTGCGCAACCACCTCGGCGCCGCCTACGGCTTCTACGCGATGTGTGCGCTGCTGTCCTTCGTCTTCGTCTGGACCAGGGTCCGGGAGACCAAGGGGATGGCCCTGGAGGATATGCAGGGCGAACTCGACGAGAGCAAGTCACTGCGGGCCTGAGTTTTTCCCCCCAGACCGGTTTGCCCGGGCATGTTTCAACGGGGCGCCGATCGGGAAGTCTCCGGCCGTGACCGATATTTCCTGGGCCCCGCCTCGTCGGCGGGGTCGTCCGCGGGCCAGCGACTCGGCGGCGACGCGGGAGCGCATTCTGCGGGCGGCGCAGAAGGTCTTCGCGACGTCGGGCTATGAGGCGGCCACATTCCAGGCGATCGCGGGGGAGATCGGCCTCACCCGCCCGGCGATCAACAACTACTTCGACAGCAAGTCGTCGTTGTACACGGCGGTGGAGTGCCGGGTCAGCAATGCGGTCCTGGACGCCATTCACACCGCGTCGCAGGCCCCGACACTGGCCGAACAGATGCTCACCTTCATCCGGGCTGCGGTCCGCGGGGACGGTGCGGAACCCTCCCTGGCGCGTTTCCTGGTCCAGGCCGCCGTCGACGTCGAGCACCTGCCCGCCGCGCACAACGAGGCGGCGTCCCTCATCGAGGGATTCATCCGAGATGCGGTCCGGGCTGCCGTGCACCGGTGCGAACTCGGCCGTCCGCCCGATGGGTTGGCCGACATGCTGATGGCACTGGTGTGGGGGATGGCGTTCCAACTCGGCCGCTGCGACGACGCGCGCGCCGATCGGATGCTCGAACAGTTGCGGACGGTTTTGCAGCGCGGTCTGCCCGCCTGAGCCGGCGGTAGGGGGGCCGTGGGACAATCCCAGGCCGTGAAGACCTTCGAGGATCTGTTCGCCGAACTGGGCGAACGGGCCCGCTCCCGCCCGCCGGGCAGCGCCACCGTGGCCGCGCTGGACGCCGGGGTGCACACCCTGGGCAAGAAGATCCTCGAAGAGGCTGGTGAGGTCTGGTTGGCCGCCGAACATGAGTCCGACGAGGCACTCGCCGAGGAGATCAGTCAATTGCTGTACTGGACCCAGGTGCTGATGATCGCCCGCGGCCTGGACCTCGACGACGTCTACCGGAAACTGTAGGGCCGCCCCATGTTGCGTGTCGCCGTCCCGAACAAGGGGGCGCTGTCGGAGTCCGCCGCCGAGATCCTCGCCGAGGCCGGCTATCGACGTCGCAGCGATCCCAAGGACCTCACCGTCATCGACCCGATCAACAACGTCGAGTTCTTCTTCCTGCGGCCCAAGGACATCGCCATCTACGTCGGATCCGGCGACCTGGATCTGGGCATCACCGGACGGGACCTGGCCGCCGAGTCGCAGGCCCCGGTCTGTGAGCGGCTTGCGCTGGGGTTCGGCTCATCGAGCTTTCGCTACGCGGCACCGATCGGACGGTCCTGGACGGTCGCCGACCTGGCCGGTAAGCGCATCGCCACCGCCTACCCGAATCTGGTCCGGAAAGACCTGTCCGACAGGGGAATCGAGGCCACCGTGATCCGGCTCGACGGGGCCGTGGAGATTTCGGTGCAACTGGGCGTTGCCGATGCCATCGCCGATGTCGTCGGATCCGGACGCACACTGGCCATGCACGACCTGGCCGCATTCGGGGAGCCGCTGTGCGATTCCGAAGCGGTTCTCATCGAACGGCAGGGCGCCGGGAGCGGTCCTGACTCACCTCAAGCCGCCCGCGACCAGTTGACCGCCCGGGTGCAGGGCGTCGTGTTCGGCCAGCAGTACCTGATGCTGGACTACGACTGCCCGCGCGACCTGCTGGACCGCGCCACCGCGATCACCCCCGGCCTGGAGTCCCCGACCATCGCGCCGCTGGCCGATGCGGCCTGGGTGGCGGTGCGCGCCCTGGTGCCGCGCCGCGACGTCAACGCCATCATGGACGAGTTGGCCGGTATCGGGGCCAAGGCGATCCTGGCCTCCGACATCCGGTTCTGCCGCTTCTAGAGACCCCGCTGCCGGTATGACGCTGCAGGCCGGGCGCCGTGCTAGCGTCCCGGTCATCGCCCCCTGACCTAGCCCTTGGAGGACGCTGTGACCCACGCGCTCGTCTTGTTGTTGGCTCTGCTGATCGGTGTGGTGGCCGGTCTGCGCGCCTTCACGGCACCGGCGGTGGTCGCCTGGGCGGCGATGCTGCACTGGATCAACCTGGACGGCACCTGGGCGTCCTGGATGGGGCACTGGGCCACCGTCGCTGTTCTGACGGTGCTGGCGGTGGTGGAATTGATCAGCGACAAGATGCCCACCATGCCCAGCCGGAAAACGGCGCCGCAGTTCCTGGTCCGGCTTGCCACCGGAGCCTTCGCGGCAGCAGTGCTCGGCACCGCCTGGGGATACCGGTGGGGAAGTCTGGGCGCCGGCCTGATCGGCGCGGTGCTCGGCACCATCGGCGGATACCAGATCCGCACCCGCCTGGTGGCGGCCAACGGCGGGCGGGACCGCCCGGTGGCCTTGGCCGAGGATGTGTTCGCCGCCGCCGGCGGGATCGCGGTGGCGGCGTTGACCGGGCTGCTGTGAGCCGTGCCGGTGCAGCCTGGGGGTAATCGGCCGATTCGGACGCCGGGGCGCCACCGGCCTCGGATAATCGCAGCTATGTTCGCAGATTTCAGAAATGCGCTCCGGCGGGTCGGTGCTTGGGTGGTCTGCGCCGCGACGGCCGTGACGTTGGCCGGACCCGCCCACGCCGACGACGCGGCCGCATCGCTGCCGGTTTTCGTGCCCTACCAGTCGAACTGGTCGCCGAATTACACCGTGCACCCCTACAACCTCTGGCAGAGCCGGGTGACACCGCAGATGGTCGTCGCCGAACGCGACGCCTGCCAGTGGTTCAACGCCCAGTACGACACCCTCAGCGCGCAGGCCTTCGGCTTCCAACGCGCCCTACGCGACAACTTCGACGTCTGGTCCGGTGTGCAAGGCGCCGGGAATGTGTTGCGCGCCAACCTCGACCAGTCGGCGGGGTTCCTGGATCCGCGGGTACACACCCTGTACATCACCAACTATCCGGACCAGAGCAAGTACTCGCCGCTGTACAACGGCGACTCCTTCTACCACCTCTGGTATCAGCTCACGCAGATCAGTGACAAGATCGCCCGGCAGCTCCCGTCGGGTGTGATCAACGCCAACACCGCAACCATGAAGGTCTACGCCGACGTGATCCGATCATCGGGGGTCTGCAACGGCGCCTGACCGCCCAGCATGGCAGGCTGATCGGCTGTGACCGAGCAGGCTGCACCGGACGACGACCCGCGCAGGACGGGTCCCTTCTCGGTCGGTGACCGGGTTCAGTTGACCGACGCCAAGGGCCGGCACTACACGATGATCCTCAAGACCGGCGGAGAGTTCCACACCCACCGCGGGATCGTCGCCCACGACAGCGTGATCGGTGCGCCGGAGGGCAGCGTCGTCAAGGCCACCAACGGCGACGCGTTCCTGGTGTTGCGCCCACTGCTCATCGACTACGTCATGTCGATGCCCCGAGGCGCGCAGGTGATCTATCCCAAGGACGCCGCCCAGATCATCCACGAGGGCGACATCTTCCCCGGCGCCCGGGTGCTGGAGGCCGGGGCCGGTTCCGGTGCGCTGACCTGCTCGCTGCTGCGTGCGGTCGGCCCCGACGGCCGGGTGATCTCCTATGAGGTCCGCGACGACCACGCCGAGCACGCCCGGCGCAATGTCGAGACCTTCTTCGGCCGGTACCCGCACTCCTGGGACCTGCGCATCGGTGACCTCGCAGAGAGCGATCTCGCGGAGGCTGCGGTGGACCGGGTGGTGCTGGACATGCTGGCGCCCTGGGAAGTTCTGGAAACAGTAGCCAGGGTGCTGATCCCCGGCGGTGTGCTGGTCATCTACGTCGCGACCGTCACCCAACTGTCCAGGGTCGTAGAGGCGCTGCGCGAGCAACAGTGCTGGACCGAGCCACGATCCTGGGAAACCCTGCAACGCGGCTGGAACGTCGTCGGCCTGGCGGTGCGCCCCCAGCACAATATGCGCGGCCACACCGCCTTTCTGATCTCCGCGCGCCGACTGGCCCCGGGCACGGTGACCCCGGTGCCGTTGCGCAAGAAGGGCCGTGGCGGTCAGCCTGGCTGAGCATCACGGCTAATCGTCGCTGCGCCGCAGATCCCTTCGCGCCGAGAGCAATTCGATTTCCGGCCGGTTGGCCACCAACCGTTCGGCCGCATCGAGTACATCCACCACGTGGGCCCGGTCGGCGGCCACCACGGCCACTCCGATGCCGGCCCGCCGGTGCAGATCCAGCCACTCGGTCTCGGCCGCGGAGACGGCGAACCGGCGTTGCAACTCCGCAACGATCGGGCGCACCGTCGACCGCTTCTGCTTCAGCGAGCGGATGTCACCGAGCAGGATGTCGAACTCAAGCCAGCCGATCCACAAGTTTCTGCGTTAGCCGCCGAAGATGGCCAGCACCGTGGTCGCCGAGGCGCGGGACAGCTTCCAGGAGCCCTGGTTGACGAACGTCACGGTCTGTGTAGTCGGGGCCATCGCCGGTCCGGCCGCGGTCACCGTGGCGCTCGCCGCGCCCGGACCCAGGGGCGTGATGGGGCCGACGGTGAAGCTCAGCGGCACCTGACCCCGCGCCACCGCGTTGCGCATCAGGGCATCGGCGGTCCTGGCCTCAAGCCGCCCGATACCGCCCTCCACGAGGTAGCCCTTGTTGGCGAACGGGACATTCGGGTCGGCCAGACCGTAGAGGACCCCGGTGACTTGGTCGGCGGTCGGCAGGGCTACGGCGGGATCCACGGCGGGATCCAGCGGCATCGGGGCGCCGGACACCACCTGTGTCACGGTGGGGGAGACGGCGGGTGTGGCGGAGACCACCGCGGTCACCGCCGCGGCCGCGACGGCAGCCGCCGCTGTGCACGTCGCGAGGAGTTTTGCGGTCACGGCTGTCCTTCCGATCGGCCTGACGTTCCTCAGAAGGCTAACAGCGATGTCAGAGTGTCGACATTCCGTGATCGCCCCGGATGGTTCAATCGCCGGTAGCGTTGGGGTGTCCGCCGCACCAGATTCGGTGCGGGGAAGGAGCCGTTATGACTGAGTCCGACCGATCTGAATCCTTCGGTGCCTACGACGACGGCGACACCGCCGAGTTGGAGGACCTGCGACGCGAGGCCGCATTGCTGCGCGAGCAGCTCAAGAGCGTCAGCGGCGGCCAGCGGTCCCGGGAGGTCCAGCAGCTGGAGGCCAGGATCGACTCGCTCGCGGCCCGGAACGCCAAGTTGATGGACACCCTCAAGGAAGCCCGCCAGCAGCTGCTGGCGCTACGTGAGGAGGTCGATCGGCTCGGCCAGCCACCCAGCGGCTACGGAGTGATGCTTGGCTCGCACGACGACGACACCGTCGACGTGTTCACCTCAGGCCGCAAGATGCGGCTGACCTGCTCACCCAATATCGACGTCAAGGACCTCAAGAAGGGTCAGACGCTGCGGCTCAACGAAGCGCTGACGGTGGTCGAAGCCGGCACGTTCGAGGCGGTGGGCGAGATCAGCACCCTGCGGGAGGTGCTGGCTGACGGTCACCGCGCCCTGGTCGTCGGGCACGCCGACGAGGAGCGCATCGTCTGGTTGGCCGAACCGCTGGTCGCCGTCGAGGATATGGATCCCGAGGTCGCCGCGGCGATCGCTGAGGACGATCGCCCCCGCAAACTGCGGCCGGGGGACTCGCTGCTGGTGGACTCCAAGGCCGGCTATGCCTTCGAGCGCATCCCGAAAGCGGAGGTCGAGGACCTCGTCCTCGAGGAGGTTCCCGACGTCTCCTACAGCGACATCGGTGGCCTCACCCGCCAGATCGAACAGATCCGCGACGCCGTTGAGCTGCCGTTCCTGCACAAGGAGCTCTACCGCGAATACTCGCTGCGGCCGCCCAAAGGGGTGCTGCTCTACGGCCCGCCCGGCTGCGGCAAGACCCTGATCGCCAAGGCGGTGGCCAACTCGCTGGCCAAGAAGATGGCCGAGGTCCGCGGCGACGACGCCCGCGAGGCCAAGTCCTACTTCCTCAACATCAAGGGCCCCGAACTGCTCAACAAGTTCGTCGGGGAGACCGAACGCCACATCCGGCTGATCTTCCAGCGGGCCCGGGAGAAGGCTTCCGAGGGCACCCCGGTGATCGTGTTCTTCGACGAGATGGACTCCATCTTCCGCACCCGCGGCACCGGGGTGAGTTCGGATGTGGAGACCACCGTCGTGCCGCAGTTGCTCAGCGAGATCGACGGTGTCGAGGGTCTGGAGAACGTGATCGTCATCGGCGCCTCCAACCGGGAGGACATGATCGACCCGGCGATCCTGCGGCCCGGTCGCCTCGACGTCAAGATCAAGATCGAACGCCCCGATGCCGAAGCGGCCCAGGACATCTTCAGCAAGTACCTCACCGAGAACCTGCCCGTGCACGCCGACGATCTCGGCGAGTTCGGTGGCGACCGCGCGGCGTGCATCAGGGAGATGATCGTCAAGGTCGTCGACCGGATGTACGCCGAGATCGACGACAACCGCTTCCTGGAGGTGACCTACGCCAACGGCGACAAGGAGGTCATGTACTTCAAGGACTTCAACTCCGGTGCGATGATCCAGAACGTCGTCGACCGCGCCAAGAAGTACGCCATCAAGGCCGTGCTGGAAACGGCTCAGCGGGGGCTGCGGATCCAGCACCTGCTGGACTCCATCGTCGACGAGTTCGCCGAGAACGAGGACCTGCCCAACACCACCAATCCCGATGACTGGGCCCGCATCTCGGGTAAGAAGGGCGAGCGGATCGTCTACATCCGCACCCTGGTCACCGGCAAGAGTTCGTCGGCCAGCAGGGCCATTGACACCGAGTCGAACCTGGGTCAGTACCTGTAGCCGGCTAACCTGCCGGCGTAGTGGTCAGCGAATAGCTGTTGGTCAGTTCGTCCTGCAGGACGTGCGCGACGCTGGTGATGGTGTCCACCACCAAAGGCGCTGTCAGCGTGCGAGATTCGTAGCGCCAACCCGGCGGCGGGTTTAGCCGGGCGGCCAGTCCCGGCAGGTCCTCGAGGGTCAGGTTCTTGTCCGCGACCTGGCTGTAGGTCTGCATCACCCAGCGCTGACCGTCGGGGTCGACGAGTTCGAACACCGGCCGGCCGGCGTCGAAGGTGAACACCGCGCGGCGGTCGACCTTGTTGACCGAATAGGGCGCCGGGTTGTTCGACGACAACTGCACGCATGCCTGCTCGATCATCTCGATGCCGCCGAAGGTCTTGGTGGGCTGCGGTTCCCCGGCTTTCTTGCCGATCCGGCTCATCAGCCAGTATCGCGGGCCGTTCAGCAGCGCGGCCACCGCACCGTTGTCCTTGGCGATCGCCTCGGCATCCAGGGCATCCCACAGTTCGGTCGGACAGTCGTTGAGCGGGAAACTGTTGTACACGGTCGCCTCCGGGCCCGATTGGCCCATCCGCACCAGGAGCACTTCGCCGTAGCGCTTGCCGAACACGTCCCCGGATTGATCAGTCATCAGCTGCGTCATCACCCCATTGTGCGGCCCGGTAGCGGTTGCGGGCGACCAAAGTGGTGCGCAGGTCCGCCAGCATCGGGTCGAGGAACTGGGCGCGGTAGGTGGTGTCGGTGACCACCTTGGCCGCCAGATACATGAACGTGATCGCCGACAGCAGCATCGTGGTCTGGATCAATGCGTCAGGGATCGGCAACGTCATGCCCAGCAACTCCCCGTCGAGCCTGCCGTTGCCGCGGGTCCAGGCGTCCAGTACCGGCGGGCTCACCAGGATCATGCCGAGCACGAAGAACACCCCGCCGGTCATGGCCGCGACGGTCAGCACATGCACCAACTGCGACGCCGCCACGACGAAGACCGTGTTGGCGCGTTCACCGACCGACAGCGGATCGCTGTGGGGAGGATCGGGGATGTGGTCGAACGGGGTTTCGGCCAACCCGGGCTCGCCCTCGGCGCTGATCCCGGTGCCCGCCAGCAGCGGCCCCACTTTGTCCAGGGTTGTCGACACCAGGAAACTGCCGGCCACCAGGAACAGGAAGCCCATCCCCAGCCACAGCCGGCCGCGGGAGATCAGTGACGTCATCAGCCACACGTAGGTGTTGAAGAACACCAGAAAGGTGAGGAGCACCACCGGCAGTGCCCGGACGAACATCCCGGCCGTGGCCGCCAGGTTGGACACCGTCATCTCCGCGACCCAGCCCAGGATCGAGCCGACCCCGGTGGCGGTGAGCAGCAGGATCGCCAGCAGGGCGATCCCGAAGATCAGCACGTTGGCCACCGGCCGCTGACTGGGGCCGCCGAACAGTGCGCCTGCAACGATGATCGCCACTGCAATCATCGACGCCGCCGCCCGCCGACCCGTGGACTCGATGCGCGACACCAGCCATCCGGCGAGCGCGGCCACCGGCAGGGCGACCACGAGCAAGCCGAGCACGAAGCTCTCCCGCAGATCCGGCCGGCCGGCGATGTCGATGGTGTGTTGGCCGGAGATCGCGACGATCAGCACCGAGTTGGCGGCGATCAGGGCCAGACCGGCCAACGCCGGGGCCGAGCGGCTCCACAGTCGCCGGACCAGCGACGATTTGTGCACCACCGCGGGAAGGCCGCGGCTGAGGAACCACCGGTCGGCGGCGTAGCTGTCCGCCTGGAGTCGGCTCATGGTGAGGCTCACCCTAGCGGGGCGACGGGCCGGCGGCCGCGCATCATCCCCGGTCGGACCGCACGGTTAGTCTTAGGCCCATGCAGCGGATCATCGGCACCGAGGTGGAATACGGCATCTCGTCGCCGTCGGATCCGACCGCCAACCCCATCCTGACCTCGACCCAGGCCGTGCTGGCTTACGCCGCGGCGGCCGGCATCCAGCGAGCCAAGCGGACCCGGTGGGACTACGAGGTCGAGTCCCCGCTGCGCGACGCCCGGGGTTTCGACCTGAGCCGGGCCTCCGGGCCGGCACCGGTGGTCGACGCCGACGAGGTCGGGGCGGCCAACATGATCCTGACCAACGGAGCGCGGCTCTACGTCGACCACGCCCATCCCGAGTACTCCGCGCCCGAGGTCACCGACCCCTTGGACGCGGTGATCTGGGACAAGGCCGGCGAGCGGGTCATGGAAGCCGCGGCCCGGCACGTCGCCAGCGTTCCCGGCGCAGCCAAACTGCAGCTGTACAAGAACAACGTCGACGGCAAGGGCGCCTCCTACGGCACCCACGAGAACTACCTGATGAGCCGCCAGACGCCCTTTTCGGCGGTCATCGCCGGGCTCACCCCGTTCATGGTGTCCCGGCAGGTGGTCACCGGGTCGGGTCGGGTCGGGATCGGCCCCTCCGGAGACGACCCGGGCTTCCAGCTGTCCCAGCGCGCCGACTACATCGAGGTCGAGGTCGGCTTGGAGACCACGCTCAAACGCGGCATCATCAACACCCGCGACGAACCGCACGCCGACGCCGACAAGTACCGCCGCCTGCACGTCATCATCGGTGACGCCAACCTCGCCGAAACGTCGACCTACCTCAAGGTGGGCACCACCGCGCTGGTCCTCGACCTGATCGAAGAGGGCCCGGAGTACGGCCTGGACCTGTCCGATCTGGCGCTGGCCCGGCCGGTGCACGCCGTCCATGTGATCAGTCGGGACCCCACCCTGCGCGCCACGGTGGCCCTGGCCGACGGCCGCGAACTGACCGGCCTGGCGCTGCAGCGTATCTATCTGGACCGGGTCGGGAAGTTGCTGGAGAGGCGGGACCCGGACCCGCGGGCCGCCGATGTCGTGGCGACCTGGGCGCACGTTTTGGATTTGCTGGAGCGGGACCCGATGGAGTGTGCGGAGTTGCTGGACTGGCCGGCCAAGCTCCGGCTGCTGGAGGGGTTCCGGAACCGGGAGAACCTGGCCTGGTCGGCCCCCCGGCTGCAACTGGTGGATCTGCAGTACTCCGACGTGCGACTGGACAAGGGCCTGTACAACCGCCTGGTCGCGCGGGGATCGATGAAGAGGCTCGTCACCGAGCAGCAGGTGCTCGACGCCGTGGACAATCCGCCCACCGACACCCGGGCGTACTTCCGCGGTGAGTGCCTGCGCCGGTTCGGCGCCGACATCGCCGCAGCAAGCTGGGACTCGGTGATCTTCGACCTCGGCGGCGACGCCCTGGTGCGGATCCCGACCCTCGAGCCGCTGCGGGGCAGCAAAGCCCACGTCGGGGCGCTGCTGGACTCGGTCGACAGCGCGGTGGAATTGGTGGAGCAACTCACGAACTGACCTGGACGGTAGTGTGGTCAACGGCGGCCGGGGTGGACGGGTCGCTGAGGAGAGCAGGAGGCAGCGATGGCTCAGGAACAGACCAAACGTGGCGGTGGCGGCGAGGATGACGACCTCACCGGTGCCGCGGCCGGTGGGCAGGAGCGTCGCGAGAAGCTTGCCGCGGAGACCGACGATCTGTTGGACGAGATCGACGACGTGCTCGAGGAGAACGCCGAGGACTTCGTGCGGGCATACGTCCAAAAGGGCGGCCAGTGACCTGGCCGTCGCCTGATCGCCTCGAACCCAACCCAGCCCTGAGCCCAACCCTGAATTCGCCCCTGACCGCCGCCGCCAACGCCGTGGACCTGTCGTCGTTCTCGGAGTTCCTGCGTCGGCAGGCCCCGGAGTTGCTGCCCTCCGGCGGGCGACCCCCGGCCGGCGTCTCGGTGGGGGAGTCCTATTCCTCGCTGCCGCACGGGACCACCATCGTTGCGCTCAAGTACCGCGGCGGCGTGGTGATCGCCGGTGACCGCCGCTCCACCCAGGGCAACATGATCGCCGGCCGTGACGTCCAGAAGGTGTACATCACCGACGACTACACCGCCACCGGCATCGCCGGGACCGCAGCGTTGGCCGTCGAATTCGCCCGGCTGTACGCCGTCGAACTCGAGCATTACGAAAAGCTCGAGGGTGTCCCGATGACGTTCGCCGGCAAGGTCAATCGGCTGGCGATCATGGTGCGGGGCAACCTCGGTGCCGCGCTTCAGGGCTTCGTCGCGCTGCCTCTGCTGGTCGGCTACGACGTCGACGCCGCCGACGCCGATGCGGCCGGCCGGATCGTGTCGTTCGACGCGGCGGGCGGTTGGCACCTCGAAGAGGAGGGCTACCAGGCTGTCGGCTCGGGTTCGTTGTTCGCCAAGGCGTCCGTGAAGAAGCTGTATCCCGCTGTCACCGACGCCGATTCGGCTCTCAAAGTCGCCGTGGAGGCGCTCTACGACGCCGCCGACGACGACTCCGCGACCGGCGGACCGGACCTGGTTCGCGGCATCTATCCGACCGCGGTCACCATCGGTGCCGAGGGTGCTGCGGAGGTGACCGAGGAGCGCATCGCGGCGCTGGCTCGTGAGGTGATCGAAAAGCGTTCGCGTACCGATGAATTCGGACCCGGCGGGCGACCCAGCAACGAAGCGCCCCGGGCTGACTCATGAGTGACGCTGATTCATGAGCTTTCCGTACTTCATCTCGCCCGAACAGGCGATGCGTGAGCGCTCCGAGATCGCCCGGAAGGGAATCGCCCGGGGCCGCAGCGTGGTAGCGCTGGCCTACGCCGGCGGAGTGCTCTTCGTGGCGGAGAACCCGTCCCGCTCACTGCAGAAGGTCAGCGAGATCTACGACCGCGTCGGCTTCGCCGCGGTCGGCCGGTTCAACGAATTCGACAGTCTGCGGCGCGGCGGCATCCAGTACGCCGATACCCGCGGCTACGCCTACGACCGCCGCGATGTCAGCGGCCGTCAACTCGCCAACGTCTACGCCCAAACCCTCGGCACGATCTTCACCGAGCAGGCCAAACCCTACGAAGTGGAACTCTGCGTCGCCGAAGTCGCCCACTACGGCGAATCCAAGGCGCCGGAACTGTATCGGATCACCTACGACGGGTCGATCGCCGACGAGCCGCATTTCGTGGTCATGGGCGGTACCACCGACCCGATCATCGGCGCGCTCAAGGAGTCCTACTCGGAGAACGCCGAGTTGGCCCAGGCCGTTCGGATCGCCGTCGATGCGCTTCGGGCGGGCATCAACAGTGCAGCGGGCAACGCCACCCCTTCGGCGGAGCCGCGGGTGCTCGGGCCGTCCACGCTGGAGATCGCGATCCTGGACGCCAACCGGCCCCGCCGGGCCTTCCGGCGCATCACCGGGCCGGCACTGGAGGCGATGCTGGCCGATGCCGAGGGAGCTTCCAGCCCCGGCGGCTAACGCCCGCCGTAGTTGGGCGGCGGGGCCTGCTGCGGCGTGTATTGCATATAGGAGACGGGCTCTACCCGGCGACGCGGATCGCCGTGGGTCTCCGGTTCGGGAACACGCCAGCTCAGGACCACCACGGTGACCGCCGCCAGCGCGGCCACCGCAAGCCAAATTCTGCGGCCGATTGTTCTGGCGTCAAGGGTCACACTCACCAGCCTAATGAAAAAGTCGGAGAGTGCGGAATGCACCACGCCGAGTGGTCCGGCTTTGCTCGCCGCTGGCCTTCGCTGGGGCGGTAGCGTTGCTGGCCCGACGCGCACCGGAGGGTGTGCACCCCGCGGGCCGGACTCGCTTAGCTCCCGCCGCAACGCCCACCCAGTAGTCTCGAAGCGTGCAGCGAAGAATCATGGGCATCGAGACCGAGTTCGGTGTCACCTGCACATTCCACGGGCACCGTCGGCTGAGTCCGGACGAGGTGGCCCGCTACCTGTTCCGCCGGGTGGTGTCGTGGGGCCGCAGTTCCAACGTCTTCCTGCGCAACGGGGCGCGGCTGTACCTCGACGTCGGCAGCCACCCCGAATACGCCACCGCCGAGTGCGACAACCTCGCCCAACTCGTCACCCATGACCGGGCTGGGGAGCGGGTGCTCGAAGACCTGCTCGTCGACGCCGAACACCGACTGGCCGACGAGGGCATCGGCGGCGACATCTACCTGTTCAAGAACAACACCGACTCCGCCGGTAACTCCTACGGCTGCCACGAGAACTACCTCATCGTGCGGGCCGGGGAGTTCTCCCGGATCTCCGATGTGCTGCTGCCCTTCCTGGTGACCCGCCAGCTGATCTGCGGCGCCGGCAAGGTGCTGCAGACACCGAAGGCGGCGACGTTTTGTCTGTCCCAGCGTGCCGAGCACATCTGGGAGGGCGTCTCCAGCGCCACGACCCGCAGCCGCCCGATCATCAACACGCGCGACGAGCCGCACGCCGACGCCGAGAAGTATCGCCGGCTGCACGTCATCGTGGGCGATTCGAACATGAGCGAGACCACGACCATGCTCAAGGTCGGCACGTGCGCACTGGTGCTGGAGATGATCGAGGCCGGTGTGCCGTTCCGGGACTTCTCGCTGGACAACCCGATCCGCGCCATCCGCGAGGTCAGCCACGATCTGACCGGGCGTCGCCCGGTCCGACTGGCCGGCGGGCGGCAGGCCAGCGCCCTGGACATCCAGCGTGAGTACTACGCGCGCGCCGTCGACTATCTGCAATCCCGCGAGCCCAACACCCAGATCGACCAGGTGGTCGACCTCTGGGGACGGCAACTCGACGCGGTGGAGACGCAGGACTTCGCCAAGGTCGACACCGAGATCGACTGGGTGATCAAGCGCAAACTGTTCGCCCGCTACCAGGATCGCTACAACCTCGAGTTGTCCGACCCCAAGATCAGCCAACTCGACCTGGCTTACCACGACATCAAACGCGGCCGCGGGGTGTTCGACATCCTGCAGCGCAAAGGCCTGGCGGCCCGGGTCACCACCGACGAAGAGATCGAGGCCGCGGTGGACACCCCGCCGCAGACCACCCGCGCCAAACTGCGCGGTGAGTTCATCGCCGCGGCCCAGGAGGCCGGTCGTGACTTCACCGTGGACTGGGTGCACCTCAAACTCAATGACCAGGCGCAGCGCACGGTGCTGTGCAAAGATCCATTCCGCTCCAGCGACGAGCGTGTGAAACGTCTGATCGCCAGCATGTGACCTAAAGTTGGCGCGTGGAGCCCACCAGGATCAGCAAGGTTGAGCGGCAGACGAATCTGTTCATCGCGCTGCTGACCACCCGCGGCTACCTCACCGCCGAGCGGATCCGGCAGATCGTCATCGGGTACGCCGACAGTCCCTCGGATGAGGCCTTCGCCCGGACCTTCGAACGCGACAAGCGGGAACTGCGCGAACTCGGCATCCCCCTGGAGACCGGGCGGTCCTCGATCCACGACACCTCCGACGGGTACCGCATCAAGCGCGACGCCTACGCGCTGCCCGACATCGAACTGACTCCCGCGGAGTCCGCCGCCGTTGCGGTGGCCACCACCCTGTGGGAGTCACCCGAGCGGATCACCGCCACCCAGAACGCGTTGCTGAAACTCCGGGCCGCCGGGGTGGACATCGACCCGGTCGCCGAAGTCGCGATCACCACCGGGGCGGGTCCCACCGGACTGCGGGGTTCCGAGGGCGTCCTGGGGGCACTGTTCTCCGCCATCGAATCCGGCCGGGCCGTGCAGTTCCAACACCGCTCCAGCCCGGTCGACCCCTACAGCACCCGGACCGTCGAACCCTGGGGGGTCCTCACCGCCCAGGGCCGCTGGTACCTGGTGGGCCACGACCGCGACCGGGAGGCCACCCGCATCTTCCGGCTCTCCCGGATCGGTCCGGAAGTCACCGAAATCGGGCCCCCGGGGGCCGTCAGCCGGCCCGACGGGGTCGATCTGCGGGCACTGGTCAACCAGTCGATCGGGGCCGCCAGCGGCCGGGGACTCGGCGGCGAGACGGTCCGGGTCTGGGTCGCCGACGGCCGCGCCGTCGCGTTGCGCCGGATCGGCCGGGTGACCCAGCGTCGCACCGTTGGCCAGCGCGACGGCGACGTGCTCGACATCGACGACGGCGCACCGGACTGGTTGGCCCGCGAAATCGCCGGGTACGGGGCCGACGCGCTGGTGCTGGACCCGCTGCCGCTGCGCCAGAACGTCATGGCCCGACTCGCCGCCCGGGCCGGCGCATGACGCCGTCGTCCACCCGCCTGGTGCGGCTGCTCAACATGGTCCCGTATTTCCAGGCGAACCCTCAGGTCAGCTATCAGAAGGCGGCCACCGACCTCGGGGTCACCCGCAAACAACTCGAGACCGACATCAAGCAGTTGTGGATCTGCGGAATGCCCGGCTACACCCCGGGCGACCTGATCGACTTCGAATTGTCCGACGACACCATCAACGTCACCTTCTCGGCCGGCATCGACCGGCCGCTGCGGCTGACGGCGACCGAGGCGACCGGCCTGCTGATGGCGTTGCGGGCGCTGGCCGACATCCCCGGCGTGGTCGACCCAGCGGCCGCGCGCAGCGCGATCGCCAAGATCGAGGCCGCTGCCGGGACCGCCGCCGGCCACGCTGCCGACGCCGGTGCCGCCGAGAGCGCTGCGGCCGCCGCGGTCCGGCAGGCGATCCATGACCAGCGCGCCCTGCGGATCGACTACTTCTCCGCATCCCGCGACGCTCAGTCCACCCGTGTCGTCGACCCGATCCGGGTGGTGTTGGTGGGTGACCAGAGCTACCTGGAGGCCTGGTCGCGAGAGGCCGAGGGGGTTCGGCTGTTCCGATTCGACCGGATTCTGGACGCCACGGTGCTCGACGAGCCGGCCGATCCGCCGCAGACCGCTGTCGCCGGTCCGCCCAACACCGCGCTGTTCGACGCCGACCCGTCCCTGCCCGCCGCCGCGCTGCGGATCTCCCCGCGGACCGCCTGGATGCTGGAGTACTTCCCGATGCGGGTGGTGGCCGAACTGCCCGACGGGTACCGCGAGGTGGCCATGACCTACGCGGCGGAGGACTGGCTGGTTCGGCAGATTCTCGGGTTCGGGGCCGACGTGGAAGTTCTGGGACCGCCGTCGTTGGTCGAGCGGTTGCGTGCCAGCGCCGCCGAGGCGGTCGCCGCCTACCGCGCGCTGGAGAGTTGAGTCCCGGGCCGTTGCGGTGGCCGGGTAGCATCAAGACGACGTCTGGAGGTGACCGAATTGGGTGCTCTACAACCGTGGCACTGGGTGATCCTGCTCCTGGTGGCCGTTCTGCTGTTCGGGTCCAAGCGGCTGCCGGACGCCGCGCGATCGCTCGGCAAGTCGATGCGGATCTTCAAGTCCGAGGTCAAGGAACTGCAGGCCGACGCCAAGAATGACGCGACGGTCACCCCGCAGCAGCCCGGGCAGGTGCACTCCGAGCGGGTCGAGGCACCGGCGCCGAACCCGACCGACATCCGCCCGGCCTAAGCCCCGGTCCAACACCCCGGCGCTTCCCGGCGCCGCGAGGCATCAGTCGTGCGTACACCGAAATTCCTGTCCAACCTCAACCCGCGACGGCGCCGCCGGACCAATCCGGACGGCACCATGTCGCTGGTCGAGCACGTCCGGGAACTGCGAACCCGGCTGCTGATCTCGCTGGCCGCGGTCGCGCTGACCACGGTCTTCGGCTTCTTCTGGTACAGCCATGGACTGTTCGGCACCGAGAGCCTCGGCGAACTGCTCCGCCAGCCCTACTGCGCGCTACCGCCCTCCGCGCGTGCCGACATCAGTGCCGACGGCAGTTGCCGCCTGCTGGCCACCGCCCCGTTCGACCAGTTCATGCTGCGGCTCAAGGTCGGGCTGACCGCGGGCATCGTGCTGGCCTGCCCGGTGTGGTTCCACCAGTTGTGGGCCTTCATCACGCCGGGTCTGTACAAGAACGAACGGCGTTTCGCCGGGGTCTTCGTGGTCTCGGCAGCCGCCCTGTTCATCGGCGGCGCCCTGTTGGCCTATGTGGTGCTGTCGAAGGCATTGGGGTTCCTTCTCACCGTGGGCAGTGACGTCCAAGTCACCGCACTGTCCGGTGATCGCTACTTCGGGTTCCTGATCAACCTGCTGCTCGTGTTCGGAGTCGGTTTCGAATTCCCGCTACTGCTGGTCATGCTCAATGTCGTCGGGGTGCTCAGCTATGAGAAGCTCAAAGCGTGGCGGCGTGGGCTCATCTTCGCCGTGTTCGCCTTCGCCGCAGTGGCCACCCCTGGATCGGATCCCTTCTCCATGCTGGCGCTCGGCATTGCGCTGACCGTGCTCCTGGAATTCGCCATCCAGATCGCCCGCCTGCACGACCGCCGAAAAGCCAAGCGGGAGGCCCAGATCGACATTCCCGACGACCGGGCTGCGCCGATCGAGCCGCCTTCGCCGGTCGCCGCCCCGGCACGTATCGGCCCGGACCATGACGACGTCACCTGAGGACACCCAGCTTGCCGAGTTCGCCGGGCAACTGACCTTCCGGCTGGATCCGTTCCAGGAGCGGGCCTGCGAAGCGCTCGAACGCGGGCACGGGGTGCTGGTGTGCGCGCCGACCGGCGCCGGCAAGACGGTGGTCGGTGAGTTCGCCGTACACCTGGCACTGCAGGCCGGGCAGAAGTGCTTCTACACCACGCCGATCAAGGCGCTCAGCAACCAGAAGCACGCCGATTTGGTAGGTCGTTATGGCCCGGACCGCATCGGCCTGCTGACCGGGGACCAGTCGGTCAACGGCGATGCGCCGGTCGTGGTGATGACCACCGAGGTGCTTCGCAACATGCTGTACGCGGGTTCCGAAGCCCTGCAGGGACTTTCCTACGTGGTCATGGATGAGGTGCACTTCCTGGCCGATCGGATGCGGGGTGCGGTGTGGGAGGAAGTGATCCTGCACCTGCCCGAGGAGGTTCGGTTGGTCAGTCTGTCCGCGACGGTCAGCAACGCCGAGGAGTTCGGCGGCTGGATCAAGACCGTGCGCGGCGACACCACCGTGGTGGTCGACGAGCACCGGCCGGTGCCACTGTGGCAGCACATGCTGGTCGGCAAGCGACTTTTCGACCTGTTCGACTACTCCGCGACGGCCGGTAAGCCCCAACCAACCGGTCGAGTCGACCCAGAGTTGTTGCGGCACATCGCCCATCGCCGGGAAGCCGAACGGCTGACCGACTGGCAGCCCCGGGGCCGTGGTGGCCGACATGGTGGCCGACCGGGTGGTCCCGGCCTGTACCGGCCGCCGGCCCGACCCGACGTCATCGCCACCCTGGACCGCGAAGGTCTGCTGCCGGCGATCACGTTCATCTTCTCCCGGGCCGGTTGCGACGCCGCGGTCAAGCAGTGTCTGCGCAGCCCCCTGCGGTTGACCACCGAGTCCGACCGTGCGCGCATCGCCGAAGTCATCGACCGGCGTTGCGAGGATCTGGCCGAGGCGGACTTGGCCGTACTGGACTACTACGAGTGGCGCGAAGGTCTGCTGCGGGGCCTGGCCGCTCACCATGCCGGGATGCTACCGATCTTCCGCCACACCGTTGAGGAGTTGTTCACCGCGGGGTTGATCAAAGCTGTATTCGCCACCGAGACACTGGCGTTGGGCATCAATATGCCGGCCCGTACCGTGGTCCTGGAGAAACTGGTCAAGTTCAACGGTGAACAGCATCTGCCGCTGACGCCGGGGGAGTACACCCAGTTGACCGGCCGGGCCGGCCGCCGCGGTATCGACGTCGAGGGTCACGCGGTGGTGATCTGGAGCCCGCACGATTCCACCGCCGAGCCGACCGAGATCGCCGGTCTGGCCTCGACACGCACCTTCCCGCTGCGCAGTTCCTTCGCCCCGTCGTACAACATGACGATCAACCTCGTCAGCCAACTCAGTCCGGAGGCCGCACACCGACTGCTGGAACGGTCCTTCGCCCAGTATCAGGCCGACCGCTCGGTGGTCGGCCTGGTGCGCGGTGTGCAACGGGGCGAGAAGATGCTCGACGAGATCGCCGCCGAGTTGGGTTGGGACCGCCGCGCCGACGGCGCGGAACCGGCCGTCCTGGACTACGCCCGACTGCGGGCCAAAATCAGCGAACGGGAACGCGCACAGTCGCGGATCTCGCGGCTGCATCGCCGCCGGGCCTCCACCGAAGCACTGGCCGCGCTGCGCCGCGGCGACATCATCAGCATCACCCACGGCCGTCGCGGTGGGCTGGCCGTGGTTCTGGAGCCGGCCCGCGACTCCGATGACCCCAGGCCGCTGGTCTTGACCGAAAATCGTTGGGCGGGAAGGATTTCCTCGGCGGACTATCCCGGTGCCGCCGCGCCGGTCGGCTCCATGACCCTGCCCAAGCGGGTCGAGCACCGGCAACCCAAAGTCCGTCGGGATCTGGCCTCGGCGCTGCGATCGGCCGCCGACGGCTTGGAGTTGCCGTCGGTGGCCAAACGGCGCGGCGAACCCGGCGAGCCCGACGTCGACCCCGAACTGATCGCCCTGCGGGAGTCGATGCGCCGCCACCGGGCGCATCGGGAGGCCGATCGGGAGACCAAGGTGCGGGTGGCCGAGCGGTACTTGCGGGTGGAACGGGACAACGAGCAGATCCGTTCGAAAGTCAGCGCCGCCACGAACTCGTTGGCTCGGACCTTCGACCGGATCGTCGGCCTGTTGACCGAGCGCGGCTACATCGCGCCCGGAGAGGGTGCCGGGGGTCCCCGCGTCTCCGAGGACGGCCGGTTGCTGGCCCGGATCTACAGCGAGAGCGATCTGTTGGTGGCCGAGTGCCTGCGCAGCGGGGTCTGGCAGGGACTGCAGCCCGCTGAACTGGCCGCGGTGTTGTCGGCGATGGTGTTCGAGTCCCGCGGCGGGGACGGTCCGACCCCGGTGCATGCGATCGACATGCCGACTCCTGCGGTGCGCCGGGCGCTGGCCGAGACCCGGCGACTGTCGGATGCGCTGCGCGCCGACGAGCACCGGCACCGACTCAACCCGGCCCGCGATCCCGACGAGGGATTCGTGCCGGCGATCCACCGGTGGGCCACCACCGGAAACCTCGCCGCCGCACTGGCCGCCTCCGATGTCGCCGGAAACGGTGCGCCGTTGCCGGCCGGTGATTTCGTCCGGTGGTGTCGGCAGGTGCTCGACCTGCTCGATCAGGTCCGCAACGCCGCACCGGAGGCGGCGGTGCGGCGGGCTGCCAAACGTGCGATCGACGACATTCGGCGCGGCGTCGTGGCTGTTGACAGCGGGTAGGGTGATGCGAACGCTACTGTTGGGGACGTTTTGAGGGTGCGAACCCCCGACATCCGAGGAGAGACGATGAGCGGACCGCAGGGATCTGAGCCCAACCCGTGGCAGGTCTCCGGCCCCGACAACCCGGTCGGCGATCGGCCCGCCGCCCCGTCCTGGCAGCCGCCGGAACAGCCCGGCGCCGAAGGTGCCGGCCCCTGGCAGCCCGCGGGCAGCGAGGCCCCGGCCTGGCAGCCGCCCGCTTATCCTCCACAGCCATACCCGCAGTACGGCCAGCCGGCGGCGCCCCCGGGTTATCCGCCGCCGCCCTACGGTGCGCCAGCCGAGTACAACCCGGCCGCCTACGGTCAACCCGTTCCAGGCCAGTACGGTCAGCCGGGTCCCTACGGGCCCCCGCCGCAGTACGGTCAGTACCCGCCGCCCCCGGGTCAGTACCCGCCGCCTCCCGGTGGGTACCCGCCCTACGTGCCGCCGGGCGCCGAGGAGGCGGGCAAGGCGTCCTCACGGCTGGTCGGCACGATCATGGCTGGACTGGGTGCGCTGGCCTTGCTGGCGGTTCTGGTGCTCGGCTTCTGGAAGCCCGGCTTCTTCGTCAGCACCAAACTGGATGTGAACAAAGCCCAGCAGGGCGTCCAGCAGATCCTCACCGACGAGGCCAACGGCTACGGCGCCAAGAACGTCAATGACGTCAGGTGCAACAACGGCCAGAACCCGACGGTCAAGAAGGGCGACACCTTCAACTGCGAGGTCAGCATCGACGGCACCAAGCGTCAGGTCACGGTGACCTTCCAGGACGACAAGGGCACCTACGAGGTCGGCCGACCCAAGTAGGGGTTACCGGTACCGGCGGACGTTGTAGATCGGCGCGTTGTCGACCGGGACCACGGCGACCGGCACCCCGTAGGTGGAGGCGTGCACCATCCGGTCGCCGCCCACATACAGACCGACGTGCGATGCGTCGGAGTAGTAGGTGATCACGTCGCCGGGCTGCATCTGGTCCAGCGGCACCGGCTGCCCGCCGGCCGCCAGCGCCTGACTGGAGTGCGGCAGGCGCAACCCGGCCTGCCGGAATGACCACACCACCAGACCGGAGCAGTCGAACGCATCCGGACCCGCGGCGGCCCAGACATAGGGATCGCCCAGCCTGGTCAGCGCCGCCTTCACCGCGATCGCCCCGGCGGCCCGGGCCGGGGCCGGCGCGGCGAAACCGGCCGGCACGGGTTCCCAGGGCACCGGAGTCGAGGGATGGGCGGGGGCCAGCGCGACTGCCGCGGTGGCCGCCAGCGCCACCGCCGTCCATGACGTCAGGTCAATGAGACGTGCCATTTCCGGGACGGCCTTTCGATCATGGTCTCGGCGGGGATGCCAAATCGCTACCTGACCGTGATGTCGGCGAACCTGTGACCGGTGTTACATCTGAGACCAGAGGGAACCGGTGAGATGAGGACCCGGTGAGCTACGAATACCCGTCCAGGGCCTTCTGCAGCCGCGCCACCGGTGAGACGATCCCGTGCCGCTCGGCAAGCTCGGCAACCCGTGCGGGGTCGGCGGCGTGCAGGGGCAGCCGGTCGTCGGCGCGGGACAGCGCCACCGGGGCGTCGCAGGCGACCCGGACCACCGGCTGAGCCGCCTCGATGTAATCGCCCGCGGCCAGGATCTTGGTCCGGACCGCTTTGGGAAGTGCGGACTTCGGGTCGGCGGCGGCGACGAGCAGCGCCTCCAACGACCCGTATCGGGTCAGCATGGTGGCGGCGGTCTTCTCGCCGATCCCGGCGACCCCGGGCAACCCGTCGGAGGGGTCACCGCGCAGCAGTGCGAGCTCGGCGTAGGCCGCCCCTGCGCGGTCCGGTGGCAGCCCATACCGCTCGGCGACCTCGGCGGGCCCGAACAGCGTGGCTTTGCTCAACCCGCGGCCCAGATACAGCACCCGCACCGCGACCGGCTCATCGGCGACCAGTTGCAGCAGGTCCCGATCCCCGCTGACCACGACGACCGGATCCCTCCTCTCGGCCGCGGCCAGGGTGCCGAGCACATCGTCGGCCTCGAATCCCTCCGCTCCCGCCGTCGCGATCCCGAACGCGTCCAGAACCTCGAGGATCATCTCGACCTGGGGACTCAGATCGTCGGGGACCTCCTCAAGATCGGCCCCCGCGTCGGCCCCGCCGCCGAGCGGGCTGCCCTCCTCGAGGACCCGGTGCGCCTTGTAGGACGGAATCAACTCCACCCGCCACGCCGGACGCCAGTCGAGGTCAAGACAGACCACCAGCCGGTCCGGCCGCTGCCGGGCGATCAGGGTCGCGACGCTGTCCAGGAAGCCCCGCACGGCGTTGACCGGCCGGCCGTCGGGCCCGGTGATCGACGACGGCACCCCGAAGTAGGAGCGAAACCACATACTGGCGCCGTCGAGCAGCAGAACCGGTCCGGACATAACCGATCACGCTAGCCTGACTGGTTGTGACGTCCCGGTTCCCCCACGAGGTGTACGCGCAGCGGCTCGAGGCCGCGGCGCACGGTGCAGCACGGTCTGGGCTGGCCGGCCTGATCATCACGCCCGGCTATGACCTGCGCTATCTGATCGGTTCGCGGGCAGAGACTTTCGAGCGGCTGACCGCGCTCGTCGTTTCCGCGACGGGGCGTCCGACCGTGGTGCTGCCGCGACTGGAGTTGGCCGCCCTCAAGGAGTCCGCCGCGGCCGAGTTGGGGCTGGCCGTGCAGGACTGGGTGGACGGCGAGGACCCCTACAGCCTGGTGGCGGGACTACTGGCCGATCGGCCCGGCGGGCACGCCCGGGTGGGGGTGACCGACTCCATGCCCGCCCTGCACCTGCTGCCCCTGGCGCAGCGACTCGGGGTCACCCCGGTGCTGGCCACCCCGGTGATCTCAGCGCTGCGGATGATCAAGGACCCCGCCGAGATCGAGGTACTGCGCCGGGCGGGTGCGGCGATCGACCGGGTGCACGCCCGCGTCCCGGAGTTCCTCAAACCAGGGCGCACCGAAGCCCAGGTTGCTGCGGACATCACCGAAGCGATTGTCGCCGAAGGGCATTCGCAGGCCGCCTTCGTCATCGTCGGCTCCGGTCCGCACGGCGCCGATCCGCACCACGAATGCTCGGACCGCGAACTGCAGCGCGGCGACATCGTCGTCGTCGACATCGGCGGTCCGATAGAACCGGGCTACCACTCCGACTGCACCCGCACCTACAGTCTCGGAGCACCGGCCGCCGAGGTTGCCGAGCAGTACGCGGTGCTGCAGCGCGCCCAGGCCGCGGCGGTCGCGGCGGTCCGCCCCGGGGTCAGTGCCGAACAGGTCGACGCGACCGCCCGCGATCTTCTGACCGAGGCCGGTCTGGGGGAGTACTTCGTGCACCGCACCGGACACGGCATCGGGCTGTCGGTGCACGAGGAGCCCTACATCGTCGCCGGCAACGAGCAGGTCTTGGCCGAGGGAATGGCGTTCAGCGTCGAGCCGGGGATCTATCTGCCGGGCCGCTGGGGGGCGCGCATCGAGGACATCGTGGTCGTCACCGCCGACGGCGCCCTACCGGTCAACAACCGGCCGCACGACCTGATCGTCGTGGACTGATCAGGTCCGGTCGAGCAGGGTGGAGGAGCCCAGCACCCGCTTGACCAGCACCTCGATCACCACCCGCTGCGGATTGGGCCTGGGGGTGCGGTACCGCTGGGCGTAGCGCAACTCGGCGTCACGGATGGCCTCCGGATCACGGTTCACCCCGGCGATCCCCTCCAACGACAGCCACCGCGCGCCGTCCACCTGGGACAGCACCCCGACGTTGCTGCGGTCGGCGTTGACAGCCTTCTGCGATCCGTCGCTGGTGATCACCCGGGCGATGTGGGTGTCGGGGTCGAAGGTGAACCCCACCGCCACCACGTGCGGGGAGCCGTCGGCCCGCAACGTGGTGAGCATCGCAAGGTGGCGTTCGGTGAGGAACTCCAGGCCGTCGCTGGTCAGTCTCGCGGTGGTGTTCGGCATCAGACCTCACGCTAGCGCAGGGAATAATCCCAGCCGTGCAGGACACAGCGGACACTCACCCACAGGTGGTGGTGATCTTCGGGGGTCGCAGTGAGATCGGCCTAGAACTGGCCACCCGGTTGGCGCCCGGGGCAACGGTGCTGCTCGCCGCACGCGGTGCCGATCGACTCGACGAGCAGCTGGCGGCTGTGCAGGCGGCCGGCGCCGCGGCCGTCCACGCGGTCGAGTTCGATGCCGACGACTTGGCTTCGCACGGACCGCTGATGGAGCGCCTGGGCCGCGAATTCGGGGACATCGACCTCGCCGTGCTGGCGTTCGGCGTGCTCGGGGATCAGGCCCGGGCGCAGACCGACGCCGCGCACGCCGCTGCGATCGTGCACACCGACTATGTCGCGCAGGTCAGCCTGCTGACTCACCTCGCGGCCCGGATGCGCGACGCCGGCAGGGGAACGCTGGTGGTGTTCTCCTCGGTGGCCGGGGTCCGCGTGCGCCGGGCCAACTACGTCTACGGATCGGCGAAGGCGGGTCTGGACGGCTTCGCCAACGGACTGTCCGACGCCCTGCACGGCACCGGGGTGCGGGTGCTGATCGTTCGGCCCGGTTTCGTGATCGGCCGGATGACCGCGGGTATGGACCCCGCACCGCTGGCCAGTACACCGGCACAGGTCGCCACGGCGACGGTGCGGGCCCTGCGCGCGGGCCGCCGCACGGTCTGGGTGCCGTGGGCGCTGCGGCCGGTGTTCTTCGGGTTGCGTCTACTGCCGCAGCCGGTGTGGCGCAGGATGCCCAGATGAGAGGAGGGGGTCGGTGAGACAGATCGTCGTGGTGGGCATCGGCGCGGACGGGATGGCGGGCCTGTCGGCCAACTCCCGCGCCGAATTGCGGGGCGCCTCGGTCATCTACGGCTCCGCACGCCAACTCGACCTGCTCGACGACACCGTCGTCGCACCGCGGCGGCAGTGGCCCAGCCCGATGATGCCCGCCGTGGAACAACTCCTCGACACCCACGACGGCGAGGACGGCGAGGACGGCGAGGCCGGCGACATCCATGTGGTGGCCAGCGGCGATCCGCTCCTGCACGGGATCGGGGCGACGCTGATCCGGTTGTACGGCTCCGACCGGGTTCGGGTGCTGCCGCAGGTGTCGTCGGTGACGTTGGCCTGTGCGCGGTTGGGCTGGCCGAGCCAGGACACCGAGGTGATCAGCGTGGTCAGCGAGCCGGTCCACACCGCGGTGCGCCGCGGCGGCCGGGCCGTGGTGCTGTGCCGGGACGCGGCGACCCCGGCGGCGCTGGCAGCCGTGCTGGTCGAGACCGGGCGCGGAGACTCGGAGTTCACCGTGCTGGAACAGCTCGGCGGGCCCGCGGAGCGGATCCGCACCGGACCGGCCGATGCGTGGGCGGCCGCACCGCCGGCCGACATCGACGACCTCAACGTGGTGGCCGTGCAGTACCTGCCCGACGAGAACGACCCGATCCTCCTGCCTGACGCCGCGTTCCGCCACGACGGGCAGATCACCAAACAGACCATCCGCGCGGTGACCCTCGCTGCCCTGGCGGCGCGGCCCGATCAGGTGCTCTGGGACGTCGGCTCCGGATCGGGCAGCATCGCGGTGCAGTGGTGCCGCACCGCACCGCGCTGCCGGGCGGTGGCCTTCGAGTCCGATCCGCACCGCCGGCAGCGCATCGAGGCCAACGCCCGCGCGTTCGGCGCCGCGGTGGAGGTGCGCGGCGAGGCCCCCGACTCCTTCGCCGGGGCGCCCCGGCCTGATGTCGTCTTCATCGGCGGCGGACTTACTGCCGACCGCCTCCTCGAGGAGTGTCTCGGTCACCTCGCCGGCGGCGGACTGCTGGTGGCCAACGCGGTCACCGCCGAGTCCGAAGCACTTCTGGTGCAGTGGTATTCGCGACTCGGTGGCGAGCTGCGCCGTTTTCAGCACTACCTGGGCGAACCGCTGGGCGGTTTCACCGGTTGGCGGCCCCAGATGCCGATCACCCAGTGGTCGGTGAAGCTGCTGTGATCGGCGCCCTGTGACCGTCTACTTCATCGGTGCCGGGCCGGGTGCGGCCGATCTGATCACCGTACGCGGGCAACGCCTGCTGCAGCGGTGTCCGGTGTGCCTGTACGCGGGGTCGATCATGCCGGCGGACCTGCTGCAGTTCTGTCCACCCGGCGCCCGGATCGTCGACACCGGACCGCTGGCCCTGGATGCGATCGTCGCGGAGTTCGGGCAGGCCCACGCCGCCGGACAGGATGTGGCGCGACTGCATTCCGGTGACCCATCGCTGTACAGCGCGGTGGCCGAACAGTGCCGACGTCTCGACGCCCTCGGGATCGACTACGAGATCGTGCCCGGCGTCCCGGCGTACGCCGCGGCGGCCGCCGCACTGGGCCGGGAACTGACCGTGCCCGGGGTTGCCCAAACGGTTGTGCTGACCCGGGTGGCCACCCTCTCCACCGCGATGCCGCCGGGGGAAGACCTGACGGCCCTGGCCGGAGTGGGCGGCACCCTGGTGATCCACCTGGCCGCGCACCGCATCGAGGGGATCGTTGCCGAACTGCGGGCGGCCGGCTACCGGCCGGACACCCCGGTAGGGGTTGTGGCCTTCGCGAGTTGGCCACAGCAGGCGGTGCTGCGCGGCACGTTGGACGACATCGCCGCGCAGATCGCCGAGGCCGAGATCACCCGCACCGCGGTGATCATCGTTGGAGAAGCGCTGGCCGCGCACGGATTCAGCGACAGCTACCTGTACTCGACCGGTCGCAGCAGGGGGGACCGGCACTGATGCCGGTGCTGCTGCTCGGCGGCACCGGCGAGGCCCGTGCTCTGGCGGCCCGCCTGCACCCGAGGGTGCCGGTGATCAGCTCACTGGCCGGCCGGGTGCCCGATCCGGCACTGCCGGTCGGCCCGGTTCGGATCGGCGGCTTCGGGGGAGTGGGAGGCCTACGAAACTGGTTGGCGGACAACGGCATCGCCGCGGTCGTCGATGCCACCCATCCGTTCGCCGCCGGCATCACCGCCAATGCCGCCGCGGCCTGCGCCGAACTGGGCGTTGCGCACCTGGTGCTGCATCGCCCGGCGTGGGACCCGGCGGGCTGCCGGGAGGCGGATTCCGAGGGTGCGGCTGCGGAACTCGTTGCCGAACAAAGGTATTCCCGGGTTTTCCTCACCACGGGCCGGTCCGGAATCGCACCGTTTCGGCCCAGCGCCGCCTGGTTTCTCATCCGCGTCGTCACCGCACCGGAGGCCGCCGATTTGCCACGCAATCATGAGATCCTGCTCTCCCGCGGGCCCTATCGGTACGACGAGGAACGTTCCCTGATGGTCCGGCATGGCATCGAGGCCCTGGTCACCAAGAACAGCGGCGGGGCGATGACCCGAGCCAAGATCCTGGCGGCGCAGGACCTCGGCGTCGACGTCGTGATGGTCCGGCGCCCCGCCCTGCCGAACGGGGTGCGCGCCGTCGGCACCGTCGAGGACGCCCAGGCCTGGGTGTGGGAGGTGCTCAACCGGGATAGCGGCGCGGGGTGAAGACCGTCTCGCCGTACCACTGGGTCTGCGACGAGCCGACGATGAGCAGACATCGCATGTCCACCGCCGCGGGGTCCAGGTCGGCCAGCCTGACCACCGTCACCGATTCTTCCGGCCCGGACACGTCCCGGCCGATGACCACCGGCGTACCGGCGTCGCGATGTTCCAGCAGCAGGTCCCGCATCGCGGCCACCTGCCAGGTCCGGGTCTTCGATGCGGGGTTGTAGACAGCCAGCACCAGATCACTGGCCGCGGCCGCCGACAGCCGCCCGGCGATCACCTCCCACGGTTTGAGCCGATCCGACAGCGAAATCACCGCGTAGTCATGGCCCAGGGGGGCGCCCACCCGGCTTGCCACCGCCTGCGCCGCCGTCATCGCCGGAATCACCCGAACCTGCACGCCGGGCCACTGCTTGGCCTCCTCGAGGACCGCACTGGCCATCGCGAACACCCCGGGGTCGCCCGAGGACACCACCGCGACCGCCCGGCCCTGCTCGGCCAGCTCGCACGCCAACCGGGCACGCTGCGGTTCGTCGGTGTTGTCGGAGGGGTGCCGGCGCTGCCCCGGGCGAGCCGGCACCCGGTCCAGATAGGGTCCGTACCCGATCAGATCGGTGGCCTCGACAAGCTCCCGGCGGCTCTGCGGTGTCATCCAGTCGGTGTCACCCGGGCCGAGGCCGACCACCGCCACGGTGCCGCAGCGTCCGGAAGTCCGGCGGGTCCCGTCGCCCGGCAGCACGGCCAGCGAGAAATAGGGCACCGTCGTCGCATCGACCTCGTCAACCGGCAGCACCCGCTCACCGCCGGTGCTGGCGCGCTCCACATACAGCGCGGCATCGAGCCGACCGGATAGCGAAAGCGCCTCCCGCACTTGCGGAAACGTTCGGCCCAGCTTCATGATCACCGCGGCGTCGGTGTCGGCCAACCGGCGGGCCAGCTCAGCGGTCGGCAGTGTCCCGGGCAGGATGGAGAGCACCTCGTCGCCGGTGACCAGCGGTGTGGACGTTGCCGCTGCCGCGGCACTGACCGACGTCACTCCCGGCACGATCACCGCCTCGAAACGCTGCGTCAACCGGGTGTGCATGTGCATATAGGAGCTGTAGAACAACGGGTCGCCCTCGGCGAGCAGGGCGACGTCGCGGCCCGCGTCGAGGTGCGCGGCGATCCGGTCGGCGGCACGGGTGTAGAAGTCCTCCATGGCGCCGTCGTAACCGCCGGGGTGGTCGGTGGTCTCGGTCGTCACCGGATAGACCAGGTGCTCCTCGATCTGGCCGGGCCGCAGATACGGTTCGGCGATACTGCGCGCGATGCTGCGGCCGTGCCGGGCGCTGTGGTAGGCCACCACGTCCGCCGCGCCGATCACCCGGGCGGCCTTGACGGTGACCAGTTCCGGATCGCCCGGGCCCAGTCCGACGCCGTACAGGGTGCCCCGCGGTGGTGATCCTGCCGTCATTCCCGCTCACTTGCGATCGCATTGACGGCGGCAGCCGCGATGGCACTGCCGCCGCGCCTGCCGCGCACCACCAGGTACTCCATCCCTCGAGGGTTGTTGATCAGCTCATCCTTGGACTGCGCCGACCCCACGAATCCCACCGGGCCGCCCAGCACCGCCGCGGGGGCTTCCATCCCCTCGTCGATCAGTTCCAGCAGCCGGAAAAGCGCGGTCGGGGCGTTGCCGATCGCCAGCACCGCGCCGGGCATCCGGTCGGACCACAACTGCACTCCGGCCGCTGACCTGGTGGTGCCCAACTGCTGGGCCAACTCCGCCGCACGCGGGTCGGCCACCAGGGACACGACCTCGTTGCCGGCCGGCAGGCGGGCTGCGGTGATCCCGGCGGCGACCATCGAGGAGTCACACAGGATCGGGGCTCCCGCGGCCAGGGCGGCGTGGGCGGCGGCGACCACGCCGTCGGTGTAGGCCACCTGCTCGGGGAGGTCGACCTGTCCGCAGGTGTGAATGAGTCGGACCACGACACGGGCCACATCCGCGGGCAGCCCGTCCAGGTTCGCCTCGGCGCGGATCGTCGCGAAGGACTGCCGGTAGATCTCGGCGGCATCGCGGATGTAGTCGAGCACCGCCCTACCTTACGTTTCCCGGATTTGGGGTTCCCAGCGGCGAATAGCCGCCATCGGAGGCGTCAAGGCCGGCCACCAGCACCGTGGCGCCGACCGGTTTTCCGCAGGCACGTGGGCAGCCCACGTAATGCACCGGAGCAGTCGCGGCGCCCGACTCGGCCACCCGGGTGGCCTCAGCCCGCACGTCAGCGGCGGACTGGGCGCATCCCGGACTGCCCACGCACGCACTGATCTGCAGCCAAGGGGAACTCTCGTCGAAGATCAGGCCCAGCGGTGCCAACACCCGTAACGCGGCGTCGGCAACCCCTTCGGGAAGATCGCAGATCAGCAGCGAACGCCACGGCGTCACCACCACCGGGGCGTCGATCGCCGCCACGAACTGGGCTTGGCGTGCGCTCAGCACCCCCAGTGGCACGGCCGCGCCCAGCGCCACCCGGTCTGCGGCACCGCCGGTCTGCGGGATCCATCCGACCGGCGGCTGGGTCGGCGGGAACGTCGGGGCGGGCGGGAGTTCAGCGGCGCGGCCCGTCATGGGAAGTTCCAGCAGAATCCGGGGATCGGCCAATTCGGCCACCCGCCAGGCTTTTCCACGCTCCGCCAGGAACCGCTTCGCGATCGACACCAGGGCCGGCACGGCCTCGGCCTGCTTCACCCGGACACCGGTGTCGCGTCCGGCGAGCAGCACGGCCGCCCCGTCGGGCAGGACATGGGTCCCGGCGTCGGCGCACAGCCCGGAGACATCCGCGCTTCCGTCGTCAAGGCTGAAGAAGAACCGGCCCGGCAGGTCGGCCAGTTCCGGGGCGGCCCGGATGGCGCCGTCGAGTTCATCCACCCAGGGCCGCACGTCGGCGTGGCCGCCACGTCTGCCCGACAGCGGGGAGGCGACGATGTTGCGGACCCGTTCGTGGGTCGGTGCGGGCAGCAGGCCGGCGGCGGCCACCGCCTCGGCCACCGCCGCCGGGTCGCTGATGCCGCGTATCTGCAGATTGCCCCGGGCGGTGAGGTCCAGCGTGCCGCCACCTGATTCCTCGGCCACCGCGGCCAGGGCCGCCAGTTGCGCGGGTGTGATTTTCCCGCCGGGCAGGCGGATCCTGGCCAGCAAACCGTCCGCGGCCGGGTGCACCTGCAATGCCCCCGGGCAGGCGTCGTGGTCACGGGTCCGGGTCACCCTCCCACGGTACGACTCCGCCATGCCCCGGCCGCGCGCGTGCCACCATGGAATCACCAGCACGGGGTCACCGGCAGGTGCGGCGGGGGAGGCTACAACGACCAGGACGACCAGGACGACCATCGAGGGCGGTACCCGGCCGGCGGTGCGGGTGGCGCTGGTGATCGTGCTGCTCGTTGCCGGCGCCGTCGCACTGCAGGGTCGGATGCCCGGTCCACGCACCGCCACCGATCCTGCTACGGCCGACGATTCCGGTTCCCTGGTCGCGGTGATCGCGATGCTCGGGGTGTCGTTCGTGGTGATGGCCTTCGCGATGTTCGCGCGTCGGCCTGCGGCGCCGAAATCCGTTCCCTTCGAGATGGCCGACTTCGGTGGCGGCGGGCCCGGCCGGATGAATCGGCGGCTGCTGCTGATCGTGTTCGCGGTGGTGATCCTGTGGCTGGGAATCTTCGTGGCGGCCAGCCAGATCCGCCTGGAGGCCGACGCGCCCCTGACGGCGCCGCCGCCGACGCCGACCGCGGCGCCCGACGGTCAGCCTCAACCGACCCCGCCGTCACAGCCCGCCCAGCCGCGCAGCGACACCTACCGCCTGCTGGTCGGCGCGACCGGGGTCCTGCTGGTGATGACGGTGGCGGCCACCGTGATCACCGCGGTCCGAAACCGATCCACGTTGCCGCCCGTGGCGCTGGTCGGCCGCCCCGAGGGTGACCAACCTGTCGAGCCCGGACCGTTGGCGTTGGCCGCCGAACGTGGACTGGCCGAGGTGGCCAACCCGGCGCTGCCACCGCGGGAGGCGATCATCGCGTGTTACGCGGCGATGGAACAGGCCCTCGCCGCCGCCCCGGGGGCGGCCCCACAGGCCTCCGACACCCCGACGGAGGTGTTGGCCCGGGCAGTGGGGAACCGGGCGATCAGCACCGGCAGCGCCAACACCCTGGTGGACCTGTTCGCCGAGGCCCGATTCAGTCGGCACACCATGACCGAGGTTCACCGCGAGGAGGCCGAGCAGGCCCTGCGCTCGGTTCTCAACCAGCTGCAAGGCCTGCGGGCCAGCCCATGAGCAGGCTGCTCGCCGGGGGGTTCCTGGCGGTGTTGCTGGCCCAGATCGTCGGCCTGCTGCTGGGCTGGCGGTGGGCGTTGCCGGTCGCCGGGCTGGCCCTGGCGGTGTTCGCGTGGCAGGTGATCCGCTGGTTGGCGCGCAGCGGCGACGGCGCCGAGGCAGCGCCGCCCAGTGCGGCCCTCGAGTCGTTGCAGCGCTGGAAGTCCCAGACCGAGGAACTGATCCGGTGGGCCGACGGCACCAGGGGCGAGTGGGATCGTCATCTGCGGCCTAAGCTGGCTCGTGACTTCCTGATTGCCACCAAACAGAAGGAACCGGCCGCGCTGTCGGCAGCCGGGCGTCTGGTCTTCGGCGACCTGTGGCAGTGGGTCGATCCGCAAAACGTCTCGTCGGCCCGCCGCGGCGACCCCGGACCGGGCCGCGACGCGCTCGACGAGATCCTCCGGCGACTGGAGCAGGCATGACATCGGCCACCGAGACCACCGTGCTGTGCGACGCCGTCCTCAACGAAGTCGAACGGGCGGTCGTCGGCAAGCGGGCAGCGCTCACCCTGATCCTCACCACCGTGCTCGCCGGGGGCCATGTGCTCATCGAGGATCTGCCCGGCATGGGCAAGACCCTGATCGCCCGATCCTTCGCCGCAGCGCTGGGCCTGCGGTTCACCCGGGTTCAGTTCACACCCGATCTGCTGCCCGCCGACCTGCTCGGCTCCACCATCTACGACATGCGCACAGCGCAGTTCGACTTCCGCCGCGGCCCCATCTTCACCAACATGCTGATGGCCGACGAGATCAACCGGACCCCGCCCAAGACGCAGGCCGCCCTGCTGGAGGCGATGGCCGAAGGCCAGGTCTCCATCGACGGCGAAACCCACCGGCTGCCAGAGCCGTTCATCGTCATCGCCACCGACAACCCGATCGAGTTCGAGGGCACCTACCCGCTACCGGAGGCCCAACTGGACCGGTTCGCGGTCAAGGTGGCGTTGAAATACCTCTCCGAGCAGGAGGAGACGTCGATGCTGCGGCGCCGACTGGAGCGCGGCACCGCCGAGCTGACCATCGGGGAAGTCGTCGACGCCGACCAACTGCTGGCGATGCAGGCAGCGGTCGAACAGGTCACCGTGCACGACGACGTCCTGCGCTATGTGGTCTCCCTGGCGGCCGCTACCCGAAGTCACCCGCAGGTAGTGGTGGGCGCCAGTCCCCGCGCGGAATTGGACCTGGTTCAACTGGCCCGGGCGCGCGCGGTTCTCAACGGGCGCGACTACGTGCTGCCCGAGGACGTCAAAGGCCTCGCCGTGCCGGCGTTCGGGCATCGGATCACGCTGCGACCGGAGATGTGGGTCCGCAGCATGCACGGCACCGATGTGGTCGATCAGCTACTCCAACGGCTCCCGGTGCCCCGGGCGCCCGGTCGCACCTAGTCGACCGAGATGGCGGAGTTCCGGCAGGTGGACGTCGAGTTGCGTTCGTGCACAACCCAGTTGACGCGACTGCTGTTGCTCTGCGCGGCGGCGGCGCTGGCCGCAGCGCTGATCTCCGGCCACTGGACGTTGATCGTCTTCGCCGCTCCGTTGCTGGGAGTGCTGTCGTCGGCGGCCTGGCAGCGGCCGACGTCGCGGGTGTCGGTGCGAGCCGCGCCGGATGTGGTGCGCTGCTTTGAAGGTGAGCGGGAACACCTCGACGTCGAACTCCTCGCTGCCGACGATGTCGGGTCGGCGGCACTGGCGGTTCTCGCCCCGGACGGCATGGCCGTCGAGACGCTGGAATCCGCGGACCGCGACCGGCGCACCGTCGCGGTCTGCGCCGAGCGGTGGGGACGCTTTCCGTTGCGCGCGCAGGTGGACGTCGTCGCCCCGGGAGGTCTGCTGGCGGCATCGGGGTCCACTGAGATCGGGGAGGTATTCGTCTTCCCGATGGTTCCGCCGCCGTCGACGGCGCTGCCTCGCACCGAGATGCTGGACCGGATCGGCACCCATTTGACCCGCCACGTCGGCCCGGGTGTGGAGTACGCCGACATCCGCGCCTACGTCCCCGGCGACCAACTGCGCACGGTGAACTGGTCGGTCAGTGCCCGGCGCGGCACCCTGCACGTCACCCAGCGCCTCACCGACCGATCCGTCGACGTCGTCGTCCTGGTGGACATGAGCGCCCAGCCACCCGGCCCGGCCACCGTCGCCACCCAACGGGCCGTCGAAGGCGCGCTGCAGGTGGTGCAGTCGGCGTTGCGCAGCGGTGACCGAGTCGGGGTGGTCGGCCTGGGCGGGCAGCGGCCCCGTTGGCTGGGCCCCGACATCGGCCAACGGCAGTTCTACCGCGTTCTCGACACCGTGCTGGGCGCCGGTGGGGGATTCCACGGCATGTCCGGCACGCTGGCGCCGCGGGCCGCGTTGCCACCGGGCGCGGTGGTCATCGCGTTCTCCACCCTCCTGGAAGCGGACTTCGGCCTGGCGATGATGGATCTGACCGAGCGCGGCCACGTCGTGGTGGTCGTCGATGTGCTGGAGGGTTGTCCGCTGGGCCAGGATCAGGAACCCATCCTGGAGCGGATGTGGGCGCTGCAACGCTCGGCGATGTACCGCGACATGCGGATGGTCGGCGTGGAGGTGCTGTCCTGGCCCTCGGGGGTGACGCTGGATGCCGCCATGCGCCTGCTGCCCAAAGCCAGAGTCGGCTCCTCGAGGCGGCGGCGGTGAACCGCCGGTCCATCGGGCTCCCAGCGCTGGTGGGCTTCGCATTCGGGGTGCTGATGGTGGGCGCCGGGGTGCGGCCCACCCCGCCCTGGGGACTGGTGGTCGCGGCGCTGGCCGCTGCGGCGTTGCTGGTGGGTCTGTTCTACCGCCCGGCGTCGGTCGTGGCGGTCCTGGTGACGATCGCCGGACTGGCGCTGGGCAATCCGGCGCCCCTGCTGGCGGCGGTGTCCGGGTTGGCGGCGGCGGCCTATCTGGTGCTCCGGTACGCCGATGACGCGGTGACGCTGACGGTCCCGACGGTTCTGGGGATGCTGGGGTTCACCGCGGCCGGTGTGGTCGGCACCGCAATCGGGCTAGAACTGACCTGGGCGCCGCTGCTCGCGCCGGCGATCATGGCCGGAATCCTGATCGCGGTGGCGGCCCCTCTGTTCGCCGAACGTTCACCGGCACCCGCCGCCGACCATGAGCCACCGGATTAGGTACGAATAACAGGTGCCCGCCGACCCGCCGCGCCCCGTCATCCTGCTGCTGTCCACCTCCGACACCGACCTGATCACCGCACGTGCCAGTGCTGCGGGCTTTCGGTTGGCCAATCCGGCCCGACTGGTCGACAGGGAACTGCCCGACCTGCTCAGTGGTGTCGACCTGGTGGTGGTGCGCCTGCTTGGCGGATATCGGGCCTGGCCGGACGGGCTCGACACGATCGCCGGGACGGGGTTGCCCCTTATCGTCGTCAGCGGAGAACAGGCGCCCGATGCGGAGTTGATGCGGCGCTCCACAGTGCCCGCCGGGATCGCCGTGCAGGCCCACACCTACCTCGCCCAGGGCGGTGTGGAGAACCTGCGGCAGATGTATGCCTTCCTGTGCGACACCGTGCTGATGAGCGGGTTCGGTTTCGCCCCGCCGGCCGCGACGCCGACCTGGGGGGTGCTCGACCGGGCCTGCGCCACCCTAGGGCCGGGAGGGGCCGGCTGCCCATGCGCCGCCCCCTGTGTCCCGGCAGCCGCGCAGGCCGTCAGGGGTCACCCACAGTCGGATGGTTCCACCATCGCCGTGCTGTACTACCGAGCGCAGCAGCTGGCCGGCAACACCGCGTACATCGAGGCGTTGTGCTGTGCCATCGAACGGGCCGGCGGCCGTCCGTTGCCGGTGTTCTGCACCTCGCTGCGCAACCCGCCGGCTGAACTCATCGACCTCCTCGGCAGTGCCGACGCCATGGTCGTCACGGTGCTGGCAGCGGGCGGGGCCACGCCAGCCGTGGTGGGCGCCGGCGGCGATGATAACGGCTGGGACGTCACACACCTTGCCGCCCTGGATATTCCGATCCTGCAGGGCCTGTGCCTGACCAGCTCCCGGGACCGGTGGTCGGACAACGACGATGGTCTCAGCCCGCTCGACGTCGCCACCCAGGTGGCTGTGCCGGAGTTCGACGGCCGCATCATCACCGTCCCGTTCTCGTTCAAGGAGATCGACTCCGACGGCCTGATCTCCTACGTGCCCGACCCGGAGCGCTGCGCCCGGGTGGCCGGCCTCGCGGTCAACCACGCCCGGCTGCGACGGGTTGCACCTGCCCAGAAACGTCTCGCGCTGATCTTCTCGGCGTATCCCACCAAACACTCCCGCATCGGCAACGCCGTCGGCCTGGACACCCCGGCCAGCGCTATCGCGTTGCTGAAAGCATTGCGCGACAACGGCTATGACATCGGGGACGGGCCCGGCCCGGAGGCTTCCGACGTGGGCCGAATTGTCGCCTCCGGCGACGGCGATGCACTGATGCACGCCCTGATCGAACGCGGCGGCCAGGACCCCGACTGGCTCACCGACGGCCACTTGGCCGGTAACCCGATCCGGATTCCGGCCGCGCGCTACCGGCAATGGTTCGCCGAACTGCCCGCCGACCTGGCGCAGGCCATGGTGGAGCACTGGGGCCCGCCGCCGGGGGAGTTGTACGTCGACCGCAGTAGCGATCCGGACGGCGAGATCGTCGTCGCGGCACTGCAATCGGGCAACCTGGTGATCGTCGTCCAGCCGCCGCGCGGGTTCGGGGCGAACCCGGTCGCGATCTACCATGACCCCGACTTGCCACCCAGCCACCACTATCTGGCCACCTATCTGTGGCTGCGCCACGAGTTCGGCGCACACGCCGCCGTCCATCTGGGCAAGCATGGCAACCTGGAATGGCTGCCGGGCAAGACCCTCGGGATGTCGCCTGACTGCGCACCCGACGCCGCCCTTGGCGACCTGCCGCTGATCTACCCGTTCCTGGTCAACGACCCCGGCGAGGGCACCCAGGCCAAACGCCGGGCGCACGCCACCCTGGTCGACCACCTGATCCCGCCGATGGCGCGGGCCGAGACCTACGGGGACATCGCCCGTCTGGAGCAGTTGCTCGACGAACACGCCAACGTGGCGACGCTGGACCCCGCGAAGCTGCCCGCCGTTCGTCAGCAGATCTGGACCCTGATGCGCGCGGCCAAGATGGATCACGATCTCGGCCTGGCCCAACGCCCCGAAGACGACCACTTCGACGACATGTTGATGGGAGTCGACGGCTGGCTGTGCGAGATCAAGGACGTACAGATCCGCGACGGCCTGCACATTCTGGGCGCCGCCCCGGTCGGGGAGTCCGAATTGGATCTGGTGCTGGCGATTCTGCGGGCCCGCCAACTGTTCGCCGGGGAGCAGCACCTGCCCGGGCTGCGGCAGGCCATCGGGTTGGCCGAGGACGGCAGCGACGAGCGGACCGTCGTCGACGCCGCCGAACAGCGCGCCCGCGACCTGCTGGCCGCGCTGCAGGCCACCGGCTGGGACCCCGGCCGGGTCGCAGACCTCACCGACGACCCCGCAATCGCGAAGATCCTGCGCTTCGCCGCCGCCGAGGTGGTGCCACGACTGGCCGGAACCGCCCGGGAGATCGACCAGATACTCGCCGCCCTCGACGGCCGGTACATCGCCGCCGGGCCGTCCGGGTCACCGCTGCGCGGGCTGGTCAACGTGTTGCCGACCGGCCGCAACTTCTACTCGGTGGACCCGAAGGCGATGCCGTCGCGGCTGGCGTGGGAAACCGGTGTGGCGATGGCCGATTCGCTGCTGGCGCGCTACCGCGCCGACTACGGGCAGTGGCCGCGGTCGGTGGGACTGTCGGCGTGGGGCACTTCGGCGATGCGGACCTCCGGCGACGACATCGCCGAGGTGCTGGCCCTGCTGGGTGTGCGGCCGGTGTGGGACGACGCCTCCAGGCGGGTGGTCGACCTCGCGGTGATCCCAATGGACGAACTCGGCCGGCCCCGGATCGACGTCACCGTTCGGATCTCCGGATTCTTCCGCGACGCGTTCCCGCACGTCGTCACCATGCTCGATGACGCCGTCCGGAAGGTGGCGGCACTGGACGAACCCGACGAACAGAACTACGTTCGCGCCCACGTGCGGGCCGATCTTGCCGAGACTGGCGACGAACGACGCTCCACAACAAGGATTTTCGGTTCAAAGCCGGGAACCTACGGTGCCGGTTTGCTGCAGCTGATCGACAGCCGGAATTGGCGCGACGACGCCGACCTCGCCGAGGTCTACACCGCCTGGGGCGGCTTCGCCTACGGGCGCGGCTTGGACGGCCGGCCGGCCGCCGACGATATGCGCAGCCAGTACCGGCGAATCATGGTTGCCGCCAAGAACACCGACTGCCGTGAACACGACATCGCCGACTCCGACGACTACTTCCAGTACCACGGGGGAATGGTGGCCACGGTGCGGGCGCTCACCGGGCAGGCGCCGGCGGCCTACATCGGCGACAACACCCGACCCGACGCGGTCCGCACCCGCACCCTCAACGAGGAGACCAACCGGGTCTTCCGGTCCCGCGTGGTCAACCCCCGCTGGATGGCGGCGATGCGGCGGCACGGGTACAAGGGCGCCTTCGAGATGGCCGCCACGGTGGACTATCTGTTCGGCTACGACGCCACCGCGCAGGTGATGGCGGACTGGATGTATGAGGAACTCACCGCCCAGTACGTGCTGGAACCGGAGAACCGCAAATTCCTGGAGGAGTCCAATCCGTGGGCGCTGCACGGCATGGCCGAGCGACTGCTGGAGGCCGCGGGCCGCGGGATGTGGCGCAAACCCGAACCGGCAACCCTCGACGGCCTGCGTCAGGTGCTGCTGGAAACCGAGGGCGACCTGGAGGCCAGGTAGGTTTCATGCCATGGCTGTCACTTTCGATGAAGTTTCCAAAGCCCAGTACGTGCTGCTGACCACCTTCACCAAAGACGGCCGGCCCAAGCCGACGCCGATCTGGATCGCCCGCGACGGGGAGCGTGCGCTGGTCATCACCGAGAAGAACTCGTGGAAGGTCAAGCGGATCCGCAACACCCCGCGCGTCACCCTGGCCGTCTGCGATATGAAGGGCAAGGTCAAGGGCGAGACGATCGAGGCGGTCGCGACAGTCCTCGACGACTCTGAGACCGACCATGTCTACCGGGCGATCACCAAGCGCTACGGGATCGTCGGCCGGGTGTTCACCTTCTTCTCCAAGCTGCGGGGCGGGGCCGGTCGGACCGTCGGCCTGGAGATCCGGCCTGCCTGACCCCGACCACGGAAGGAACGTGTCGGTGTGCCCAATCGTTGCACTGTCATGAAGCGACCGCTCCTGCGCTACGCGGCCCTATATGTCATGGTCGAACTGGCCGCCTTCGCCCTTCTGGTGTGGGGGGTCGGGTTCGGTTGGGCGCTGCTGGTGGTGGCTGCCACCTTCGTGGTGGGGGTGCTATTGGCTGCTTCCCAGCTGAAAGGCCAGATCGCCGCGGTGCGCCAGGCCCGGCGCACCCCACAGGGCGCGGTCACCGACGGAGTCCTCGTCGGATTCGGGTCGGCCCTGGTGTTGCTGCCGGGAATCGTCAGCACCGCCGCGGGCGCCCTGATGCTGGCGCCGCCCACCCGCAGTGCGATGCGTCCGATTGCCGCGAGCATGCTTACCCGCGGTGTCACCCGCCGGGTGGGTGCGGTCAACATCGACCAGTTCCTCGGTCCGACCCGGTTCTCGGGTCCGTACGGTCGCGGTGACTACATCGACGGCGAGGTCGTCGGGGAGGGTGCCGACCCGACCGCGATTGCCCGCCGCGCCGACCTCTGACGGGTGACCTGCAGCACCGATTCATCCTGCGGCACGGCACACTGATCGGCGTGATGACCCGGTGACCACACTGCTGCTCAACGGGCGCGTGCACAGCCCCTCCCACCCGGACGCCACCGCCATGGCGGTGGCTGACGGTGTGGTCGCCTGGCTCGGCAGTGACGAGGTTGGCCGGGAGCGATTCCCGGACGCCGAAATCATCGACCTGGCAGGGGCATTCGTCGCCCCGGCCTTCGTCGACAGCCACGTCCATCTCACCGCGACGGGTCTGCGGATCACCGGACTGGATCTCACCAGCGCTGAGGGCCCCGAAGACTTCCTGCGGCTAGTCGGGGAGTATGCGGCCGCCCATCCCGGGTCGCCGGTATGGGGTCACGGCTGGGATGACACCCGGTGGTCGCGAACCCCGACCACCGCGGAGGTCGACAACGTCGTCGGCACGGTCCCGGCCTATCTCGCCCGGGTGGACGTGCATTCGACGGTGGCGTCGACCGCTCTGCGCCAACGGGTGTCGGGTCTGTCCGCCGTCGGCGGATACGACCCGCAGCGGCCGCTGACCGCGCAGGCCCACCACCTGGTGCGCGCCGAAGCCCGTCGGCTGCTGACCTGGCAGCAGCGCGACGACGCCCGCCGCGCCGCGCTGGATGCGGCTGCGGCAGCGGGGATCGTCGCGGTGCATGAATGTGCCGGCCCGCAGATCGGCGGTGCCGAGGACTGGCAGGAGTTGCGGCAACTCGACCATGGCGTCGAGATCGTCGGCTACTGGGGCGAGGCGGTCTCGAGTGCGGCGCAGGCGCGGGCGCTGATCGACACGATCGGCGCCCGCGGTCTGGCCGGTGACCTGTTCGTCGACGGCGCGCTGGGCTCGCGCACCGCCTGGCTCTGCGAGCCGTATGCCGACGACGGTTCCTGCGTCGGCACCTGCCATCTGGACCGTCCCGCGCTCACCGAACACCTGACCGCCTGCACCGAGGCCGGAATCACCGCCGGTTTCCACGTTATCGGCGACGCCGCGGTGACCGCCGTGGTCGATGCCTTCGACGAGGTCGCCGGACGGCTCGGCACCCCCGCGATCGCCCGGTGCGGACACCGACTGGAGCACCTGGAGATGGTGTCGGGCGAGCAGGCCACCAAGCTCGGCGAGTGGGGTGTCATCGCCTCCATGCAGCCGGGCTTCGACGCCCGCTGGGGTGGCTCCGACGGCATGTACGCCCGGCGGCTGGGTCCCGCCCGGGCCGCCCGGCTCAACCCGTTTGCGCTGTTAGCATCGGCAGGCGTGCCCCTGGCGTTCGGTTCGGATACCCCTGTGACCAGGATGGACCCGTGGTCCTGGGTCCGCGCGGCCAGCACCCACCACAGCCCCGGCAGCGCGATCTCGGCGCGGGCGGCGTTCGTCGCCGCCACTCGCGGGGCGTGGCGGGCCGGTGGGGTCCGGGACGGCATCACCGGCACATTGGTGCCCGGTGCCCCGGCCTGCTATGCGGTGTGGGAAACCGGCGATCTCGACGTCAGTGTTCCCGCTGATTCCGTGCAGCGTTGGTCCACCGACCCCCGGTCGCGTGTTCCGGCACTGCCGGTGCTAGACGGCGCCGGGCCGCTGCCGCGCTGCCTGCAGACCGTGCACCGGGGCAGTGTCATTTACGGCGTGCGGTATGGCTGAGCGTGCCGACTTTCTCACCCGGCTGACCCGGATCTGCATGAGCGTGCTGGCGGGCCTGCTGTTCACTGCCAGCTTCCCGCCGGTCGGATGGTGGTGGTCGGCGGTGCTGGCGACGGCATTGCTCACCTGGGTGCTGGTGGCGGCCCGCACCACGCTGGCCGGCGGGTTCGGATACGGCTTGCTGTTCGGCTTGGCGTTCTATCTGCCGCTGTTGCCCTGGATCAGCGGTCTGGTCGGCGCGCTGCCATGGTTGGCGTTGTCGGCGATGGAGGCGTTGTTTCCCGCGGTGTATGGCATGTTCGCGGTGCTCGTGGCCCGACTGCCGGGTTGGCCGCTGTGGCTGGCCTGCCTCTGGTCTCTGCAGGAGTTGCTCAAGTCCAGCATCCCCTTCGGCGGATTCCCCTGGGGAGTAACGGCTTTCGGTCAGGCTGACGGGCCCTTGGTGGCTCTCGCCCAGTGGGGCGGGGTTCCGTTGGTGTCCTTTGCGGTCGCCGTGCTGGGAACCTCGCTGTGCGCGCTGGCGGTTGGAACTCGGGCCAGGCGGGCCGACGGAGTGGTCGGGGATCTGCCCACGTTGGTGGTGTCCGCGGCGTGCGTCGGCGCGGTGCTGCTCGGCACCGCCGCCGCGGCCCCCGGCCTGCGACGCGCGGCGACTCCGGCAGCCGACGAGACCACCGTCGCCATCGCCGCGGTGCAGGGCAACGTGCCGCGGCTCGGACTGGACTTCAACAGCCAACGCCGCGCCGTGCTCGACAACCATGTCAACCAGACCCGTCAACTCGCTGCTGACGTCGAGGCTGGCCGGGCGCCGCGGCCACGATTCGTCATCTGGCCGGAGAACTCCTCCGACATCGACCCGCTGGCCAACGCCGACGCGGCCGCGCAGATCGACGCCGCCGCACAAGCGATCGGAGCGCCGATACTGGTCGGCGCCGTCGTCGACCGACCGGAGGCGACACCGGACAATCCAGCCGCCTCGAACACCGTCATCGTGTGGGACCCGGTCGACGGACCGGGGGAGCGTCACGACAAACAGATCGTCCAGCCGTTCGGGGAGTACCTGCCGTGGCGGTCGTTCTTCGCCAAACTGTCCTCCTACGCCGACCGGGCCGGCTACTTCGTCCCGGGCAGCGGCAGTGGCGTGGTGTTTGCAGCGGGGGTGCCGGTCGGGGTGGCGACCTGCTGGGAGGTCATCTTCGACCGCGCGTTGCGCCAGTCGGTGCGCAACGGGGCGCAGGTGCTGGCGGTGCCCACCAACAACGCGACCTTCGACGAGGCCATGAGCGAACAGCAACTGGCCTTCGCCAAGCTGCGGGCCGTTGAACACGGCCGGTATGTCATCGTCGCCGGGACGACGGGCATCAGCGCCGCGATCGCTCCCGACGGCAGCGAGATCGCCCGGACTGCGTTTTTCACCCCGGCCTACATCGATGTCGAAGTGCGGTTGCGGACGGCCGTGACGCCGGCCACCCGTTGGTCGGTTGCGGTGCAGTGGGTACTGGTGGCGGCCGCGATCACCGCAATCGGGGCAGCGATATTGCACAATGGTGGATTCGTGCGGCCGCTGCGCAGCCGGCGTCCTAAACAAGGCGAAGGAGTCGCATGAGCAACCGCAGCAGTAGGCCCGCCAAGGCTCGCCCCGGCAAGGGTGCCGACGACGGCGCGGAGCTTCCCAGCCGGCGGGCGCTGGTCATCATTCCGACGTACAACGAGGTGGAGAACCTGCCGCTGATCGTCGGTCGGGTCCGCAAAGCCCGCCCTGACGTCCACATCCTGATCGTCGACGACGGCAGTCCGGACGGAACCGGGGACCTCGCCGACCAGTTCGCGGCCGCCGAGCCCGACCGGGTTCGGGTCATGCACCGCACCGCCAAGGACGGGCTCGGGGCTGCCTATCTCGCGGCCTTCGCCTGGGGTCTTGACCACGGGTACCACGTCCTGGTGGAAATGGACGCCGACGGCAGTCATGCACCCGAGCAGCTCTACCGGCTGCTGGACGCCATCGACGCCGGCGCGGATCTGGCGATCGGATCCCGCTATGTCGAGGGGGGAACGGTGCGCAACTGGCCGCATCGACGGTTGGTGCTGTCCAAGACCGCCAACACCTACGCCCGGCTGCTCCTGGGGGTGGGGATCCACGACATCACCGCCGGGTATCGGGCCTACCGGCGCGAGGTGCTGGAGAAACTGGACCTGTCCACCGTCGAGTCGAAGGGGTATTGCTTCCAGGTCGACCTCACCTGGCGGGCCATCAACAACGGCTTCACCGTCGTGGAGGTGCCCATCACGTTCACCGAGCGCGAATTGGGCGTGTCGAAGATGAGCGGGTCCAACATCCGCGAGGCGATGGTCAAGGTCGCCCAGTGGGGACTCGGCGGCCGGATCAAGCGCCGGCGGGTCCCGCGCTGAGCGGGATCAGCCGCGGCGCTTGGTCTTGATCAGTTCCAGGCGTTCTTTGAGTAGCTCCTCGAGCTCCTCGACCGAGCGGCGCTCCAGCAGCATGTCCCAGTGCGTCCGGGGTGGTTTGACCTTCTTCGGTTCGGGAATCTCGCCCTCGATCAGGGTGCCCTCAAGGCCGTTGCGGCACAACCAGGTACCCGGAATCTCGGCGTCGTCGGCGAACGGAACTTCGAACTCTTCACCATTGTCGGTGCGGTAACGGGCCACCTGCCGGGGCGCGAGGTCGTGGTTGCGGTCGGTCTCGTAGCTCACGGCGCCGAGGCGGCTGCCTCTCAGCACACGATCAGCCATGGTCGATTCTCCTTGCGTGGTACGTCCCCAACAACGCGAGACAGGGGTATCGCGGTTCCCGACGTGGACCTCCATGATACCGGGCAGCAGGGGCTGAGCTCACCAGCGTGGAGGCCCACCTGGGTCTACGCTCACCTGCGTGACGCGCCGGACCCGCCCGCAGCCCTGTCGCTGGTGCGGCCGCGAGGTCGCCGATGCCAGGCTCGGTCGACGTCGGCAGTACTGTCGGCAGTCCTGCCGGCAGCGGGCCTATGAACAGCGCGCGCTGGTCAAAGGCACTGCCGTACCGGCCGATGCGGTGGTTCTCACCGCTGAGGAGGCCGCCGAACTGTCCGATCGGGTCTATCAGGTGCGCTGCGCAGCCGAGGACGTCGCCACCGCCGTGGCTGAGGGAGCGCCGGCCGCCGAGGTGCAGCAGCTGTGCCAGGAGTTGCTGCGCGCGGCCAAGGCCGCTGATGGCTGGCGTTGACCCACAACGGTGGGTTCGCGTCCCCCTTGTGGGGGATTACCGATCAGTAAGGGAATGTTTTCCACGTGCGTGTGCGACACTTCCGCTGGGCGGCCACCGTCGAGCTTCGCTACCCCCCCGCGCGGCTCCGGTGGCCGCTCCTCCCTGATCTTCGGCGTCGGCGATCGGTTCCCTAGGTTTCTTACGGAAAGCTGCCGTCAGTGATGTCAGTTTCTGCCACAATTCGGGTAGGCGGCCGCCGGCACATTTCACGTGGGGGGTAAAGGTGTCGGCGGTCGCCGAACGCCGATCCCCGGGGGCAGGGTGCTCGATACGGGGGGATGTAGAGCACCCTGCCCTTCGGAAGGATATTGCATAAGCAAGCACCGACCAAAAGTCTTGTGGTGGTTCGCGTCGTTTCGCGGCGTTTCGTGGTGCCCTCGGTGAGATTCGAACTCACACTGCACGGGTTTTGAAATGGTCTTACCTGGGGTTTTGGAAATTGCCGGTTTCCTGCGGCTAATTTCGAGCCGCCATTGAAATTCGACTAAAAACGCATTTCAGCGGCCATTTTTGACCGCGCCACACTCATGATTGACCCCGGCCTTTACCGG
>CAYXBN010000024.1:0-51658 GCA_964463215.1 uncultured Mycobacterium sp.
GCTGCCGCCACACCACCCTCATCGTGGCTGCCGCCACATGGGCCACAGCGAGGGCCCACCGTCCGGCATCGCGATCTCCCCGGTGACATCGAACCCGAACCGCATGTAGTACGGGATGTTGTCGGGATTGCTGGACTCCAGATACGCCGGCGCGGCCTCCGCGTCGCAGCGGTCCAACCGGGACCGCATCAGCGCCGACCCGTAGCCGCCGCCGCGCACCCGCGGATCGCTGCCGATCATCCCCAGATACCAGTGCGGTTCCTCGGGATGGTGGGCCTTCATCTGCTCACTGAGCGCCCGCGCCACCGGGATCCGGCCGCGGAAAAGCCGAACCACCGCCGGCAGCAGGCCGATCAGTTCACGGGCCTGCCCGGCTTGGCGGCCCGGTGGATCCCACATCGCCGCAGCGCCGACGCCGTCGACGCTCACCGCCACCTCCACCCCACCCCCGGGCAGGAAGTGGTGGCGGGCCATGGCGCCGAAGAAGCCCGGAAGGGCCGCGATGCGCCGGGCGGAACTGGGTTGCAACCAGCAGAACACCGGGTCGTCGTGGAAGGCTCGGGCCAACGTCTTGGCCAGTACCGCAACGTCGGTCCGGTGCGCCGGTCGCACAGTCAAAGCCACAGCCGCCAGGTTAATCGAGCAGCACCGTGACTCCGAGGGTCAGCACGCACAGCACCACCGCGGCGGTCGTCACCCCGTAGACGATCGTGCCCACCCGGCCGGTCGCGAAGTCCCCCATCAGATCCCGGTCTCGTCCCAGGCCGACCATCGCGATGAGCAAAGGGATCAGCAGCACCGCGTTGAGCACCTGGGTGCCGACCAGGATCGTCACCAGTGGCGCATCCGGGGTCAGCACCAACGCCGTCCCGATCACGGTGATGACTGCGTAGGTCAGGTAGAAGGTCCGGGCCTGCTGATACGGATCGTCCAGGGCGGCCTCCACCCCGGCGTATTCACACACCGAGTAGGCCGTGGACAGCGGCAGAATCGATGCCGCCAGCAGCGACGCCCCGATCAGACCGACGCCGAACAGGGTCGCCGCGGCCTCCCCGGCCAGCGGTTCCAACGCCACCGCGGCGTCGGCCGCGTCAGTGATGCTGCGGCCGTCGCGGTGCAGGGTGGCCGCGCAGGCGACCACGACGAAGAAGCCGATCACCCCGGTCAGCACCGCCCCGGTCACCACATCGACCCGTTCGGCCGGCAGATCCTCGGTGCGCAATTTCTTGTCCACCGCATAGGACTGCATGAACGCCAGCCCCCATGGCGCCAGCGTGGTCCCGAGGGTCGCGGTGACGATCGCGATCGCCTCACCGGTCATCGGCATGCTCGGCACGACGGTGCCGCGCGCGGCCGCCCCCCAGTCCGGCCCAGCCATGAACCCCGACGCGATGTAGGCCAGGAACACCGTGGACAGCAGCAGCAGCACCCGCTCCACCCGATGGAAGCTGCCGCGCAGCACCAGCAGCGACACCGCCAGCGCCGCTACCGGGACGCTGATGTAGCGGCTCACCCCGAACAACTCGAAACCCGCTGCAATTCCGGCGAATTCAGCGCACGTAGTCCCGATGTTAGCCACCACCAAGGCGGCCAGTACCGCCCCGCCGACCCGGACGCCATAGCGCTGCCGCACCAGCCCGATCAGCCCCTGACCGGTGACCACCCCCATCCGCGCGGCCAGGCTGTGGAACACCACCAGCGCCGCCGTCGACAGCCCCAGCACCCACAACAACTGGTAGCCGTAGTCGGCGCCGAGCACCGAGTAGGTGGTGATGCCGGCCGGATCGTCGTCGGCCAGGCCGGCCAGCAGACCGGGACCGAGCACGACCAGCAGCGCCGCCCAGCGGGTGCGCAGCCGCCTCACGGGCGCGGCCGGCGGATCAGGTGGCGCCGGTGCGGCCACACCCCCGACCGCAAGAACCTGCGGCCCCGCCAGGCCGGCCGGTGCGCGAGCCGATCCCGCCACCGCCGGGCATGCTCGGGCGGCATCGAGGCGACGATCCGGATGGCCTGCGGTTCGGGCATCGCCCGCAATACCCGTTCGCCCACCTCCGGATGAGCGACGCGCACCGCGTCGGCGGCCACCGCGGGGGCCTTGGCCGCGAGGATCTCGGTGGCCGCGCCGGTATGCACCCGGCTGACCAGGGCGGCCAACCCGCGGGCGTCCAACCGGTGCACCGCCGCGCGCGGCGTCGACAACTGCACCGCGTGGCCCCGTTCGGAGGTCAGGTGCAGATCCGACCAGGCGACGATGTCCTCCCCGGCGCCCACGCCCTGCCGGCCCACCCCCGGCAGGCCCACCCCCGGGAGGCCCAGGCGTCGCAGAACGCCACTGAAGCCGACCTCCACGCCGAGCAGTTCCAGCCCCCCGCCGCTCACCCGGGCCAGGAACACGTCGGCGACCCGGGCCATGCGCTGACCAACCACGTCGATGATCTGGGTGTCGAGCACATCGCGTTTGAGCCGAATCTCGTCGGGCGCCAGCACACCGTCCGTGTCGGCAATGCCGGCGGGCGCGGCGGCGACGACCACCCGGCCGGGCCGGACGTCCTGCACGCACGTCCAGTCCAGCAGTGCGGTGCGACCGCCGGGTAACCGAACCGCCAGCCGGGAGACCAGCCGCCCGGTGCCGTTGCCGTCGAGTCGCACGGTCAGGTCCGCCAGCCGGCCCAGCACCTGCCCGTCCGGTGTCCGCACCCGCGCACCGGTCAGGCGGCTGAGCAGCAACACGGGACTCAGCATGCCGCATTCGCTGCCGGGCCCCGGGTCAACCCGATCTAATCGAAGATGACGAGAGGAGTCCGGCGTGCGCGCACTGCGGATGGTGGGTTTCGGGCGGGAGCCCGAGTTGATGGAAGTTGCCGACCCGACACCTGGGCCGGGTGAGGTCGTCATCAAGGTCGGCGGTGCCGGGGCCTGCCACTCGGATCTGCATGTGCTCTACGAACTCGACGCGTCATCGGTGTGGCCGATGCCGATGACGCTGGGCCACGAGACCGCGGGCTGGGTGCACGCGCTGGGCGCCGGGGTCGACGGCGTCAGCGAGGGCGACGCCGTCGCGGTGTACGGGGCGTGGGGCTGCGGTGTGTGTGCGCGCTGCGCCGTCGGGGTGGAGAACTACTGCGAGCGTCCCTCGGTGGTCGGCGGGGGCGGCCTGGGCCTGGACGGCGGCATGGCCGACTATCTGCTGGTGCCGCATCAGCGGCATCTGGTGGCACTGCCCGATGGGCTGGACCCGGTGGTCGCCGCACCGCTGACCGATGCCGGCCTGACGCCCTACCACGCGATCCGGCGGTCCTGGCCCAAGCTGACCCCGGATGCCACCTGTGTACTGATCGGTGTCGGCGGCCTCGGCCACGTCGGGGTGCAGATAGCCCGGGCCACCACCGCCGCGCAGGTGATCGCCGTCGACGTCAAACCCGAAGCCCTCGAACTGGCCCGCAAGGTCGGTGCCCACCACGCGGTGTTGTCCAATGACTCTGCCGCGGCGGCGATCTGGGACCTCACCGGCGGCCGTGGTGCTGACGTCGTCCTCGACTTCGTCGGGACCACCCCGACGATGAACCTGGCCCGCGCCGCAGCCCGGGTCATGGGCGACGTGACCATCGTCGGCATCGGCGGCGGGGAGATCCCGCTGGGCTTCTTCTCCCAGCCCTACGAGGTCAGCATCGCCACCACCTACTGGGGCAGCCGGCCGGAACTGGCTGAACTGCTGGCCCTGGCCGCCAGCGGTCAGGTGTCCACCGAACGCACCGTCTATTCGCTCGACGACGCGGCGCGGGCCTACTGTGACCTGCGCGACGGGACGGTGACGGGCCGAGCGGTCGTCGTCCCCTGAAGACCGTGGAGACTGAAGTACATGTGGGATTTCGAAACCGACCCCGAATACCAGTGCAAGCTCGACTGGGTCGAGGAGTTCATGCGGGAGGACCTCGAACCGCTCGACCTCGCACCCCTGGATCCCTACGACAAGAAGAACCCGGAACTGATGCGGGTGCTGCGGCCACTGCAGCAGAAGGTTAAGGACCAGGGTCTGTGGGCGGCGCACCTGAGCCCCGAACTCGGCGGGCAGGGGTACGGCCAGGTGAAGCTGGCGCTGCTCAACGAGATCGTCGGCCGGTCCCGTTGGGCGCCTGCGGTTTTCGGATCCCAGGCCCCCGACTCCGGCAACGCAGAGATCCTGGCCCTGTTCGGCACCGAGGAGCAGAAGAAGCGGTACCTGCAACCGTTGCTCGACGGGGAGATCTCGTCGTGCTACTCGATGACCGAACCGCAGGGTGGTTCGGACCCGGGCCTGTTCACCACCTCGGCGGTGCGCGACGGTTCCGGGGACTGGGTGATCAACGGCGAGAAATGGTTCTCCTCCAACGCCCGCTACGCCTCGTTCTACATCGTCATGGCGGTCACCAACCCGGAGGCCCGCACCCATCAGAAGATGTCGCTGTTCATCGTCCCCGCCGAGACGCCGGGCATCGAGATCGTCCGCAATGTCGGGGTCGGCGGGGAATCCTCGGCCCACGCCTCCCACGGCTACGTTCGCTATACCGACGTCCGGGTGCCGGCCGATCACGTGCTCGGCGGGGAGGGTCAGGCGTTCGCGATCGCCCAGACCCGGCTGGGTGGCGGCCGAGTGCATCACGCGATGCGCACGATCGCGTTGGCGCGCAAAGCCTTCGACATGATGTGCGAGCGGGCGGTGTCCCGCCAGACCAGGCAGGGTCCGCTGGGCGACTTCCAGATGACCCAGGAGAAGATCGCCGACAGTTGGATTCAGATCGAGCAGTTCCGGCTACTGGTGCTGCGCACCGCCTGGAAGATCGACCGCTACCACGACTACCAGAAGGTGCGCCGCGACATCGCCGCGGTCAAGGTCGCCATGCCCAAGGTGCTCCACGATGTGGTGCAACGCGCCATGCAGTTACACGGCTCGCTCGGGGTGTCCGACGAGATGCCGTTCGTCAAGATGATGGTGGCCGCGCAGTCACTGGCGATCGCCGACGGGCCGACCGAGGTGCACAAGCTCACCGTTGCGCGACGCACCCTCAAGGAGTACCAACCGGTCGACAGTGTGTTTCCCTCGCAACATCTTCCGACCCGCAAGGCGGCCGCGAAAGCGCGCCTGGCAGAGTTGCTGGAACACGAAGTCGCCGAACTGTGATTCCCACCCGCTGTACCCGGCTGTGAGCGCCGTCACAATTCGGTAAGTTCTTAGTCCTGTTCAAACCCCCGAACGGCTCCCACCATGGGGACATAGGGCGCGCTCGCAGCGCCACCGCCGCAAGAAAATCGGGGTCTGCCATGCAGGATTACGTCTACACCACACCGCTGTTCATCATCGCCTCCGGGATCGTCTTCATCGTCCTGGCCGCCCTGACCATGCGCTCGATCATTCGGCGCGAGAAGGCCATGATCAACGAAGCGATGGACGAGCCGCACGAGATCGAGGCGTACAACCAGCGCTGGCGCCGGGCCGCCTGAGGCAGGCCCTCCCGCGGGTCGTCAGACCCTTCGGACGGCCTGGCCCTCATGCACCAGGGTGGCGGCCCGCCGACCGTCGGCGCCGAACAGGGCGGCGGTCATCACGCCGCGTCCACCCGCGGCCGCCGGTGACCGGGACTCCAGAAGGTTCCACCGGTCGGCGGTGATGCGGCGGTGAAACCACGTCGCGGAGTCGGTGGTCGCGGCGTGGTGGCTGCGATCGGTCATAGAGTGGCCGTGCACCGCGAGCACTGGATCCACGCCGTAGATGTCGGTGACATAGACCGCGATGCAGGCGTGCAGAACCGGGTCGTCGGGCAACTCGGAGGTGACCCGCCACCACAGCCGGCGGACGAACGCGTCGCCGTCGCGCTGATCGCTGATCCGGATGTCGATCTCGTCCAACGGGAGCGACGGCGCGGGTCCGATCGGCCCGGTTCTCGGCAACGCATCCGGCGCCGTGTCAAGGTCACCGGTCGCGTGATCGCTGTGCTGCGGTCCGTCCGCCGGGACGGCGAACAGCACGGTGACGCTGACCAGCAACCGATCACCCTGGCGGCCGAGGATCCGCCGCGACGACGCAGACCGCCCGTCGTGGGTTCGCTCGACCCGATAGGTGACCGGTTCCCCGGCGTCGCCGCCGCGCAGGAACTGCGCGTGCACCGCGGTGGGCACCCGGTCGGCCGGCACCGTCCGGCAGGCGGCGGCCAACGCCTGGGCCACCAGATGCCCGCCGTAGGCCCGCTTCCCGACCGGGCCGTTGGCCGGGCCGGTGAACGTGTCACCGTCGGTGTCGGTCAGGTCGAACAGCGCGGTGATCACTGCCCCAGCCATTCGGCCGGCACCGCGGCGGTGTCCTGACCGAGGGCCGGGGCCGGTGCGGCGGGGGTGTGCTGCCCGTCCACCGACATCGGCAATCCCGGCGCCGGATAGCGGCCGATCCCGTCCTGGTCGATTGGGGCGAACAGCGGGTTGGCCGTCACCCGCGGGCTGTTGGCCACCTCGGTGAAACTCTGGTAGCGCTCCCAGAGCACCGAACTGGCCGCCAGGGCCGCGCTGATCTGCGCGGCGGTGTGCCTACCGAACCACTGCGCGATGAGGTCGTTGAGCACCTCCCGGTGCTCGAACCGTTGGCCTTCGTCGGCGAAGTCCGCGCCGAGCGTGTGCGCCAGGGCGGCAACGGCGTCGGTGGTGCCGGTCAGTTCGGTTAGGTCCCGGAAGTGCCGGGCGGTCAGCGCCACCACCATGAACGAGACGCCGTCGCTGCTGGTGAAGTCCCGGCCGTACTGACCGAAGATGACGTTGCCCAACCGGGGCCGCTGTTGGCCGGTGACCATCGCCTCGGTGAGGAACCCGAGATTGGCGGCGGTCGCCAACGCCACATCGTCCAACGGCAACCGGATGCTGCTGCCTTCGCCGGTGGCATCCCGGCGGCGCAGGGCGGCCAGGATTGCCAGGGCGGCGTACAGCCCGCAACTGACGTCCCAGGCTGGCATCACGTGATTGACCGGCCCGACGTGGTCGATCGGTCCGGTGATCAACGGGAAACCGGTGGCCGCGTTGACGGTGTAATCCACTCCGGTCGACCCGTCGGCTCGGCCCACCACCTCCAGGTGGATCAGGTCCGGCCGCAGCGCACGCAGTGCCGCATCGGAATGCCACTGCCGCCCAGAGACATTGGTGATGAACACCCCCGCCGCGGCGATCAGTCGCGCGATCAACTGCTGGCCCTCGGGCGAGCGCATGTCGACCTCCATCGACCGCTTGCCCTTGTTGAGCCCGGTCCAGTAGATGGAGTCCCCGTCGGGTGCCAGCGGCCAGCGGTGGTAATCGGCCGCCCCCCCGACCGGGTCGATCCGGACCACCTCGGCGCCGAGTTGGGCCAGCGTCATCCCGGCCAGTGGCACCGCGACGAAACTGGAGATCTCGACGATCCGGACACCGGCGAGGGGCCGGGCGCTCACCTGACCGCGAAGGGCACGCCGAGGAACATGAAGAACAGCGCCAACAGGACCCAGCCCGCGGCCTGCCAGATAACCCACACCCCTTCGCCGCGCCAGACCTGATAGGTCCGCACGAATGCCCCGATCCCGCCGGCGAACAGGATGCCCGGGACCAACACCCCGGCCAGGAACGAACGCGACAACGCCGTGGCGGCGAACGCCGCGGCCGCCAGTGCGATCACGACGAACACATAGGTCACCGCCGAGCGCAACATGGCGGGGTCACGCCAGCGCTTCTCGGCGTCGTTGGTGTTGCCGTCGGTCATAGCTCCAGCGTAGGACTCCTGCGTACGGTGACGCACATGCGCATCCTGCTGATCTCCGACACCCACATCCCGGCCCGGGCCCGCAGTCTGCCGGACCCGGTGTGGGCCGAGGTGGAGTCCGCCGACGTGGTGATTCACGCCGGGGACTGGGTGCATGCCGACCTGCTCGACGAACTCTCCGCGCGCGCCACCCGCCTGGTGGGGTGTTGGGGCAACAACGACGGCGCGGAGTTGCGGTCCCGGCTGCCCGAACGCGCCGAGGCGACGCTGGCCGGGGTGCGGTTCACCGTGGTCCACGAGACCGGCGCCGCCAAGGGCCGGGAGGCGCGGATGGCGGCGGCCTACCCGGACACCGACGTGCTGGTGTTCGGGCACAGCCACATTCCGTGGGACACCACCACCGACTCGGGTCTGCGGCTGCTCAACCCGGGTTCGCCCACCGACCGTCGGCGCCAGCCGTTCCATAGCTACATGACGGCGGTGGTCGATGACGGCACCCTCACCGACCTCACCCTGCACCGGCTGTGACCGCGGCCCGGTCCCGCAACCGCCGGGCAAGCCCACTGGCGCGCAGCGCCCTGCGCTCGACCGCGGCGCGCACCTGCTCGGCGGTGCCGATCACCCGCACCTTCTCCCGCGCCCGGGTGACGGCGGTGTAGAGCAGTTCCCGGGTCAGCAGCCGGGAGTCGGCCGGCGGCAGCAACACGGTGACCTCCACGGCCTGGCTGCCCTGGCTCTTGTGGATGGTCATGGCGTGCATGGTTTCGATGTCGGCCAGCCGGCTGGTGGCCAACTCCACCGGCCCGGCGGCACCGCTCATGACCGCGCGCAGCGCACCGTCGCGCTGCACCGCCACCCCGGTGTCGCCGTTGTACAGGCCCAGGCCGTAGTCGTTGGCGGTCACCAGAACAGGCCGGCCCGGATACCAGGCGGCCCACAGCGGCATATCGGTCTGTTCGGCCAGCCACCGCTCGGTCTGGCGGTTCCAGTGGTCCACCCCGTAGGGTCCGCGGCGGTGCGCGCACAGCATCCGGTGCCGGTCCAGGGTGCGCAGCGCCTCGGCGTCATTGCCCAGGATCGCCGCCTCGCGTAACGCAAGCGCCTGCGGCACAAGGACTTTCCGCAGGATTCCGGCCGGCTGTTCGGTATCGACCCATTCGATATGGGGGTCGCCGGCGGCCAGCACCTCGCACACGGTGTCGGCGTCGCCGTCGCGGACCGCTTCGGCCAGCGCACCGATGGCGGCGCCGAACCGGTGTGAGGTGGCCAGCCGGGCGATCGAACCCCCGGTCTGGCCGGCGCCGGCGGCGCTGAGTCCCTCGACGAGGTCGGCCAGCACGGCGCCGGCTTCCACCGACGCCAACTGGTCCGGGTCACCGACCAGGACCAGCCGGGACTCCGGCCGAACCGCTTCGAGCAGGCGGGCCATCATGGTCAGCGACACCATCGACGTCTCGTCGACGACGATCACATCGTGGGGCAACCGGTTGTCGCGGTTGTGCCGGAACCGCGACGAGGTGTCCGGCCGGCTGCCCAGCAACCGGTGCAGGGTGGTGGCCTGCAGTTCGGGCAACCGGGCCCGGTCGGCGGCGTCGAGTGCGCTGACCTCTTCGCGGACGGCTTCCAGCAGTCGGGCGGCGGCCTTACCGGTGGGAGCCGCCAGCGCGATCCGTAATCCACGCTGCCCGAACGACTTCCCGGACAGCTCGGCCTGTTCGGCCAGCAGCGCCAACAACCGCGCTACCGTGGTGGTCTTGCCGGTGCCCGGGCCGCCGGTGAGAACGGTCAACGCCCGGGACAGCGCCACCTCGGCGGCCACTCGTTGTTCGGCGTAGCTGTCCGGGAACAACCGCGGGATGTCCACCGCGGGACCGGAGCGCTGCGCGGCCGCCAGCATCAGCACGTCGTCGGCGACCCGGCACTCCTCGATCCAGTAGCGGTCCAGGTAGAGCAGTCCGGCCCCACCGGCACTGTCGAGGTGCAGCACCGTCGGCTCGCGGGACAGCGGACTGGCCGCCACGGCCGCCGCCCACGAAACTGGCTCGGGCCACGGCAGATCGGGGTTGCCGACCTGCTGCGGCAACGCGGCCAGGTCCAGGCACACCGAACCGCCGCGCACCGCCCGCACGGCGAAGGCCACCGCCAGTGCCACCTGCTCGTCAGGCTCGTTGGCGAGTTGGCTGAGCCGTTGTGCGACAAGAACATCGGGTGCCTCGATCACACCGGCGTCGTTGAAAGCCCGCAGCAGCGCAGTGGCGGCGGTACTGCGCCGCCAGTCCGCGGGGTCGGGGAGAGGCGTGGAATCCCGCGTTGAATCCCGTTGCCGATCGGTCATGCCGCCGCACCCCCGCCGGAGACGCCGCCGTCGAGCAGGTCCGACAACTCGACCACCAACTCCGCCGGTGGCCGCCAGCCGAACACCCCGGCGGGTTGTCCGTCGGTGACCGGGGTCTGCGGCCCGCACATGCCCCGGATGAACAGGTACAGCACCCCACCGAGGTGGCTGGCCGGGTGGTAGCCGGGCACCCGCCAGCGCAGAAACCGGTGCAGCACCACGCTGTACAGCAACGCCTGCAGCGGGTAGTCCGAGTGCAGCATGGCCTCCGCCATCCGAGCCGGGCTGTAATCGGCCGCCGTCAGCGGCCGGTCGGCCTCGCCGAGCCAGTTGGTCTTGTAGTCGGCCACCAGATAGCGGTGAGCCTTCCCGCCGATCTGGTCGGGGATGTCGGCGCTGTCGGGGATCCGCAACACCACGTCCAGCGAACCACTGAGGTAGCCGCGCAACGGCTGACGGCCCAGGGCGGCGTCGGTGAGCCGGTCGACGTAGCAGGCCAACGGGTCCTGTGCCGGCAGGTGCCGCGCCAGCAGTCCGCCGACGTCGGCCAGCCGGATGTCGGGGACGTCGGCCCGCCGGTCTCCCCCGGCCAGCGGGAACTCGAAATCCAGTTCGCACAGCCGGTCGGTGTGACCGATCTGGCGCAGTGTGCGGTTGTCCGCCAGCGGACCCAGCGGGGTGTCGTGCATCGGGACCAGCGCGGTGGCCAGGTCGGCGGCGGGCACGTCGACCGGCCACCACAGCGAGTGCTTCTGCACCTGGGCGCACAGTTCGGCGGCCAGATCCGGTGCCAGCGGGTCGGCGTGCTCGAGCACGGCGTGGACCAGGGTGCCGAACTTGGCGCCGCTGGGCAGCTCGGCCATCGGCGAGGCCACGTCAGCCCCGGCAGCCGGGGTACTCAACGGGATGTCGGGCACCTCGTCGTCGAGTTGGATCACTTCCGGCTCACTGCTCACCCCGACCGACTCCTGCGCCGAGCGCACCAGCCCGGAATAGGACGTGCGCCGCCACGCGGTGTCGATGCTGCGGTGGAAGTGCCGCACCGCAAGGTTCTTGGCGATCGGCTCGTCGGCGACCCCGGCGACCGGGGCGATGTCGGACACCTCGACCACGGGGCCGCCGGCGTCCTGCCATTCCCGGAACCGGTCGAGGGCCTCCTCGTCGGTGACCGTCTTGGTCTGGCAGTTGTCCGGAATCTCCGTCTGGCCGGGACGACGGTCGCGCAGCAGCCGGGACAGTCCGCCGTTCGGCTCGTCCCGCGACGGGGCCCACCACGCCACCACCTGTGACTGCGCGCGGGTCAGCGCGACGTACATCAGGCGGCTGTCGTCACCGGCCGACTCCCGGCGGCCCAGGATCTGGACCTCGGCGTAGTCCTCGCTGCCCTTTCCGCCGATGTGCAGGCAGCGGGTTGTGCTGTCGTGGAACAGGATCTCGTCGAACTGCTGGATGTTGCGGTTGAACGCGAAGGGCAGGTAGACGATCGGGAACTGCAGACCCTTGCTGCCGTGCACGGTCATCACCTGGACCGCGGCGGCGTCGCGGTCGAGCCGTTTGCTGTACTCGGTGTCCCGGCCGGGTTCGTCGCGGCGGTCCCGCAGCCAGTCCCGCAGGGCGGGCAGAGTGAGGTGCTCCCGGTGCGCGGCCTCCTGCAGCAACTGGGTGACGTGCGCCATGTCGGTCATGTACCGCTCGCCGTCGCGGTAGGACAGCGCCCGGTCGGCCATCCCGCCCAGCCGGGCGGCCTCGAAGACGGCCGCCACCCCGCACGCGCGGGCATGGTCGGCCCACTCGCGGATGGTCTCGGCGACGCTGTCGGTCAGCGAGTCACCCTGGGCGGCAAGATCTTCGGCGGTGTGACCCAGGAACGCGGTGGCCGCCGCCGCGCGCACCACCCCGGATCGGTGCGGCTGGTCGAAGGCATCCAGCAACGCCAGCCAGTCGTCGCAGGCCTCGGAGTTGAAGACGTCGGAGTCGCCGGTGTAGACCACCGGGATTCCCGCCTCGGTCAGCGCCGCGAAGCACACCCGGGCGTCCTTGCGTTTCTCGACGATGACCGCGATGTCACCGGCCTTGACCGGCTTGCCGTCGAAGGTGGCCGGGCTGTTGATCAGTGCGGCGATGTCGGCGGCCAGATCCGCGCCGATGTGGGACCGCAGGTCGTCGATGGCGATCAGCTTGTCCCCGGTTTTGCCGAACGTGGCGCGGGGCACCACCCGCAGCCGGAACGGGTCGTTGCGCGGGGCACCCGCCAGGCGGGTGCCCGGGTGGTGGGCGGTGACGTCGCGCACGACGATGCGCGGGTCGCCCAGTGCGGTGTCGCGCAGCACGACCTGCAGTCGGTCGACGAGCGCGGCGTCGCTGCGCCAGTTGGTGCCCATGGTCTGCTTCTCCCCGGCGCTGTCCGCGGCGGCGAGATAGGTGTGGATGTCTCCACCCCGGAAGGCATAGATCGCCTGCTTGGGGTCACCGATGAGCACCAGGGTGGACGCGCCGGTGAAGGCCCGGTCGATCACCCGCCACTGCACCGGGTCGGTGTCCTGGAACTCGTCGACCATCACGATCGGCCAACGGCGGCTCATCCGCGCCCCGGCCGGGGAACCGTCGGTGGCCAGGGCGTCGGCCAGTCGGCTGAGCAGGTCGTCGTACCCCAGCACTCCCCGGCGGCGCTTGCGGATCTCGATCTCTGCCCTGACGGCCACGGCGAACTCTACGCAGGCCGCGGCGTAACTGTCCGGCTCGGGGTCGCGCGGGCGCAGTTCGGTCGCTGGGTTGTTGACCACCTCGCGGGCGATCTTCAGGGCCCGCTTGTAGGGCAGCGCCGGCTCGTCGCGGTCCCGGCCGAAGCGGGCCAGGTAGAGGTCGTCGACGATCTCGACGACCAGGTCGTCGAGGCTCTCCACCAACTCGACTCCGGCGTCGCTGTCACCGGCCACGCCCAGTGACTTCAGCACCAGGTGGCAGAACTGGTGGATGGTCGCGATGGTGGCGGCGTCAAACCCGGCCAGCGCATCGCCGAGACGCTGCTTACGGTCGGCCAGTTCCGCCGGTGTGCCGACCAGCAGATGGGCCACCACCTGGTTGTCGCCGACCACATCCGGGTCGTCGAAGGCCGCCCACGCCTGGGCGATCTGGCGACGGACCCGGTCGCGCAGCTCCTGGGTTGCCGCCCGGCTGAACGTGATGAGCAGCATCTGGTCCAGGCTGGCAACGCCTTCGGCGATGTAGCGGGTGACCAGACCCGCCAACGCGAAGGTCTTGCCGGTGCCCGCGCTTGCCTCCAACACGGTGGTGGACCCCGGCTCCGGCAGCCGACCGAGCAGGTCGAAGATCGTCATCGCCGTGCCCTCGACGATCCGGTGTTCAGCGACTGCAGCATCGGCAGCCACAGCCGGGCGGCGTAGGCCCCGAGGCGGGTGTTCTCGCCGGGGTACTCCTCACCGGGGCGAACCGGGTCCAGCAGGGCCGACAGCGGAGCGCCGGACTTCCACACCCGGGCGTGCGGCGGATGTTTGTCCTCACCGGGGAAGCTGTCGTTGGACTTCCACTTGTACAACGCATCCCGAAACGGATCGCCGGCGCTGTAACGGGCCTGCGCCCAGGCGTAGGACGTTTTGAGCGGCAACGGAATCGGCTCCCGGCGGCCGGCGTCATAGATGGCGACCAGATCCCGCAGCAGATCCACCGGCGGGGTGTCCGGTGCGCCCAGCGTCTCCCGGCGTGCGCCCTCACCCCGGGGGCGACGGCCGATGCAGACGGCCGCCCAACTGCGGCCGGGGATGCCACTCATCAAGGCCAGCAGCGGAATCCAGGCAGCCAGCATGTGCTTGCCGTCCAGTTTGGAGTAGGTGACCGAGATCAGCCGGTCGTCGTAGAGCGGTGCGACGGTGCCGGTCAGTCGCCGACCCGATCCCAGATCGACGTCGATGTCGACGGCACGTGCCTGGGCGGTCCGCAACGCGGCGGCCTCGGCCGCCAACGTCGCCGCCCGGTCCCGGATGGCCCGCGCGGTGCGCCATCCGATCTGGCCGGGCGGCAGGGTGCCGCGGCACCATTCGGCGTTCAGCGCCCGTTCCGGGCTCAGGCCGCGCAGCATGTCGGCGAGCATGCGGTCCCCGACCGTCCACTCCTCGAGGGCGTTGATATCGACGGGAATCGAGTCGTCGACACCGTCGACGTCGGTGGGCAGGGTGTAGTCCAGCGCCCGGAAAAAGCCCTTCACCGGATCCTTGAAGAACCCGACCAGATCGGCCAGCGAGACGTCGGCGGTCGCCGGGGCCGGCAGCGGACCGTTGACGAACGGAGGTCGGTCCTCCCGGTGCCCCTGAGCCGCCCGGGCCGCGCGCAGCACCGTGGCATCGAAGGTGAACGGGCTGTCCGGCACCCCGGTCACCACCCCGCCGGGCTGCACGTTACGAATATCGAAGGGCTGCAACGGATGCCGTGTGACGACGATGTCGCGGATCTTGCCCGACGGGTCAGGAGCCACCGCCGTGACGTCGAGGGCGTCGATCAGTTCGGCCAACGGCACCGCCGGTGGGCGTTCCTGGCCGGTGTACTCGTTGGCCCCGGTGTAAGTGATGACGAGGGTCTCCGTCGCCGCACAGACCGCGTCGAGCAGCAGTTGGCGGTCCTCGGAACGCACGTCGCGTTCACCGGTCCTCGGTTCGCGGGCCAACGCGTCGTCGCCGTCGACCGAGCCGATCCGCGGGAACACGATGTCGTCCAACCCGACCAGGCACACCACCCGGTGCGGCACCGAGCGCATCGGCACCATGGTGCACACCGTCAGAGTGCCGGTGCGGAAGTTCGCCCGGGTGGGCCGCCCGGCGAGGTGCCGCTGCAGCAACTGCACCACATCCGGCAGCCGCAGCGGGTTTTCGGCCCGCGGACCTGCCTGGGCCAGAACGTCATTGAACTCCCGCTCCAGTTGGCTGACCTGCCAGGCGTCGGCGTCGACGACCCGGGTGAGCAGGGTGATGCCCTCCACCAGGCCGGTCAGCCACTCTGCGAGGGTGCGGGTTCCGGTCATCGCCTGCACGACCTGGTGGAGGCGGTCGACGAACTCGGCGAGCCGGCCGGCCAGTTCGACCCGGTTGCTGCCGACGTCATCGAGAGGCAGCGTGGCGTCGATCCAGGCCTGGGAGTCGTCGGACAGTGCGACCCCGGCCAGAATCCGGTCTATCCCGAATCGCCAGGTGTTGTGGATGAAACTCAATCCGTAGGGCTGGCGATGCTCCTTGTCGAAACCCCACCGGATGTTGGCCTCGCGCACCCAGGCGGTGATGTCGTCGAGGTCGTCGTCGCTGAAGGCGAACCGGGCCCGGACCGGCTCGCTCTGAATCAGGTTGAGCACCTCCGAGGCGGTCCCCCGACTACCGGCCAGGGCGAGCAGTTGGGACGCCACCGCCAGCAGCGGATTGGTCTGCACCAGCGAACGGTCCGCCAACCGGACGCGAAGTTGGTGGGCGGGGTGGCCCTCCGGGACGACCTCACCCAGACCGAAGTCCGCCGCGATCAGCGGGGCGTAGGTCTCGATGTCCGGGCACATCACCAGGATGTCGCGGGGTTCCAGGGTCTCGTCGTCGGCGAGCAGGCCGAGCAGCACCTCACGCAGGACATCGACCTGCCGGACCGGACCGTGGCAGCTGTGCACCTGGATCGAACGGTCACCCAGCGTGAGCACCCGACCCTGCGGGCGGACGGCGGCGGCGGCAATGTCGGACTGCAGCCAGCCCAGCAAGGTGTCCGGGCGGGTGCCGTCGGCGCTGATGAACTCATCGACGCCGACGTCCCGGGGCAGGCTGCGCTGCAGTTCCCGCAGATCCCGCCCCAAGGTGGCCAGCAGCGGATGGCCGATCCCCCGGTGGGTGGTGTCGTCGCGGCGGGGAATGACCCCCCGGACATCGGCGAGCGCATTCCACAATTTCGCGCTCGGGTGCGGCAGCCACAGATGCAGGTCGTGGTGAAGCGCGAGCGCCTCGAGCAGTTCGATGTCGGTGGCGGCCAGCCTGGTGTAGCCGAACAGTGAGACCCGCTCCGGCAGCTCGCAGCCGGACTGGCGGAGCTGAGCAAGGGTTTTCGCGTGCCGGACGTGCGGCGGGTCGATCCCCATCGAGGCGACCAGCCGCCGCCACAGTTCGGGTTGCCAGACAAGGTCCTCGTCGAGACCGGCGGTGTCACCGGCAAGCCAGCCGGCCAGCACCTGCGGGCGCTGCCGGGCGTAGGAGGTGAACAACCCGGCAAGCCGGCGCGCGACGGCGTAGCGGCGACCCTGCCGAAGCTCCCGTTCCTCGCCGGTGGCGAAGTGGCCCAGATGGGTGGCCAAAGTCTGGCACCAGGATTCGTCGAGGCTGGCGTCGATCACCTCCAGCAGCGGCCAGGTGATGGCCTCCGGTGACCACGGGTCGTCCTCGCGGGTACCGGCGATCTCTGAGATCAGCGACCCCGGCGACCGGAACGCCACCCCGGCGCACACCCCGTCGGCACCGGCCCCGCGGCCCAGCCGGTGCGACAACCGCTGGGACAGCCAGCGCTCCACCCCGCGGGCGGGCACCACCACGAGATCCTCGGCGAACGGGTCGGCAGGCGGCGTGGCCAGCAGTTCCCCCAGCCCGTCCGCGAGGACGTCGGTACGTTCCGCGCGGTGAATATGGAAGGCCATCGTGGCAACACCGTAAACCCGACCACCGACAGCGAGGCGCGTCTGGTCGCGTCGTCTGCTCGAGGTCAGCCCACCAACCGGGCGATGGCCCCCATCGGGATGTGCAGCCACCCCGGCCGGTGCCGGGCCTCGTAGGCCGCCTCGTAGACGGCCTTGTCCAACTCGTAGACCGCCAGCACGTCGGCGTGCTGCCGCGGGTCGACACCCGCCGCGGCGGCATAGCCGTCGCAGAACGCCGCACTGTTACGTTGCGACCACTCCCGGGCCCGCGCCGCGAGTTGCCGATCGGTGTTGGAGTCCAACGGGTGATAGGCCGCATACGCGAACGACCGCAGCATCCCGGCGACATCGCGCAGCGGGGAATCCGGTTGGCGCCGAACCTCCAGCGGCTGACCGGGTTCGCCTTCGAAGTCGATCAGCAGCCACGCCTCCGGGGTGCGCAGGACCTGCCCCAGGTGCAGATCCCCGTGGATGCGCTGCACGGTGATCGGTTCATCGGCCAGGCGGGCGTAGCGCTGCTCGATGGCGGGCAGGTATGGCGTCAACTCGGCGACGTCGGCTGCCGCGGCGGCCAGCCGCTCACGCAACAGGGGCACCGGCAACGTCGCCGTCGAGGTCCCCAGCGCACGGGCCAGGTCGGTGTGCACCGAGGCCACCGCCTCCCCGAGCCGGAAGGACTCCCCGGCGAAGTCTCCGCCCACCTCGTAGGCGTACAGGTCGCCTTCGGCGTAGAGGTCGCGGGTGCTGGCGGTGGCCATATCCCAGCCCTGTGCCGAGTTCGCGGCGTAGGCGGCGACCATTCCCAGCGGCCAAGGTTGTTCAACCTCGGCCGGCCCGGACGGCGCCAGCTCGAACGCCCCCAGCAGTCGCGCCACGTGTGGGTTGTCCGCCCGCGCCAACACCCGGTTCAATTCGATGTCGGGGTTGATCCCCGGGGACACCCGGCGGAACAGTTTGAGGATCGCCCGCTCCTCGAACACCACACTGGTGTTGCTCTGTTCGGCTTCGCTGACGCGCGCCTCGGCGTCGACGGGCAACTGCGCGTCCGGCTCCCGGGCGAACCGCACCCGGCCGATAGCGGCCGAGGAGTCGACCAGCCGCAGCAGGAACCGGGTCGCATCCGGTTCGTAGAGGGCGTCATACCCTGTGTGCTCGCCGACCGCGCCGATCGTCGCCACTGACCCGTACTCCGACAGCGGAGCGCAATCCCACTGCACCACAACCTGATAGCACTCAGAAGATCGGTCGCTGTAGGTCACGTCGATCAGCGTCACGTCCAGACCGTCGCGCAACTGGGCCACCCGGTGAGGGACCGCCACGGTCAGCATGCGACTGCGGCCGGCGTACCACCGTTGCCCGACGAGCCACTCGCTCCACGGCAAGGCCGCCACGCCGGGTGCGGATTCCGCGCTCATGGGCTTTCCTCCGGATGCAGCTTGAACCAATAGAATCCGTGCCCCGGCAGGGTGAGCAGATAGGGAAGCTGACCGATCCGGGGGAAGGGAACGTGGCCGGTCAGTTCCACCGGGGTCCACGAATTCCACTGCTGCAGTTGCAGTTCGATGGGTTGCGGGAACCGGGACAGGTTGTTGACACACAGCACCACCTCCACCCCGTCGGGGGTAGCGACCTCCCGTACGTAGGTCAGCACCGACGGGTTGGACCCGCCGAGTTCCCGGAACGTGCCGACGGCGAAGGCCTCGTGGCGACGGCGTACCGCCAGCATCGTGCGGGTCCAGTTCAGCAGCGACGCCGAGGAGTCCCGTTGCGCTTCGACATTGACCGCCGGATAGCCGTACACCGGATCCTGGTTCGGCGGCAGATACAGTCGGCCCGGGTTGGCGGTGGAGAACCCGGCGTTGCGGTCCGGTGTCCACTGCATCGGGGTGCGCACCCCGTCGCGGTCGCCGAGCCAGATGATGTCGCCCATCCCGATCTCGTCGCCGTAGTAGATCACCGGAGACCCGGGCAGCGACAGCAGCAGTGCGGTGAACAACTCGATCTGGTTGCGGTCGTTCTCCAGCAGTGGCGCCAAGCGTCGGCGGATCCCGACGTTGGCCTTCATCCGGGGATCCTTGGCGTACTCGGCGTACATGTAGTCACGTTCGTCGTCGGTGACCATCTCCAGCGTCAACTCGTCATGGTTGCGCAGGAAGATTCCCCACTGCGCCAACTCCGGAATCTCCGGGGTGTTGGCCAGGACCTCCGAGATGGGGAACCGGGACTCGCGGCGCACCGCCATGAAAATCCTTGGCATCAAGGGAAAGTGGAACGCCATATGGCATTCGTCGCCGCCGGTGGCCGGGTCCCCGAAGTACTCGACGACGTCGGCCGGCCACTGGTTGGCCTCGGCAAGCAGCACACGGCCCGGGAACTCGTCGTCAATCACCTTGCGGCACTTCTTCAGAAAGGCGTGCGTCTCCGGCAGGTTCTCGCAGTTGGTGCCGTCGCGCTCGAACAGGTACGGCACCGCGTCGAGGCGGAAGCCGTCGATGCCCAGGTCCAACCAGAACCTCAGCACGTCGATCATGGCCTCCTGAACGCACGCGTTGTCGTAGTTGAGGTCGGGCTGGTGGGAGAAGAACCGGTGCCAGTAGAACTGCCGGCGCACCGGGTCGAAGGTCCAGTTGGATTCTTCGGTGTCGACGAAGATCACCCGGGCCTCGCCGTAGCGGTCGCTGGTGTCGCTCCAGACGTAGAAGTCCCCGTACGGTCCGTCGGGGTCGCGCCGGGATTCGATGAACCACGGGTGGGTGTCGGAGGTGTGGTTCATCACCAGGTCGGTAATGATCCGGATGCCGCGGCGGTGCGCGGCGTCGAGCAAGGCCACGAAGTCCTCGACGGTGCCGAACTCCGGCAGCACCTTGTAGAAGTCCCGGATGTCGTAGCCGCCGTCGCGTAACGGGGAGTCGTAGAACGGCGGCAGCCACAGGCAGTCCACCCCGAGCCACTGCAGGTAGTCCAACCGGTCGATCAGGCCGCGCAGATCCCCCGCACCGTCGGCGTTGGAGTCGTAGAACGCCCGGACCAGCACCTCGTAGAACACCGCCCGCTTGAACCAGGTCCGGTCGGCGGGCAGTGCGCGGGCGTGGCCGAAGTCGTCGGCGCTGGGATGCTCGACGGTCCGGCCACCCGGACCGACCTCGACGTGGCTGCCCCCGGCGGGGTCACTGGTCACGTCCACTCGCCTTTCCTACCCCGCCCGCGCCGGCTCGAATCGGCCACAAGTTCGGCGGCGATCAGCGGACCCTGAGGACCACTTTGCCCTTGGCGGTCCGGTTCTCCAGGGCGGCGACGGCCGCGGCGGCCTCAGCCAGCGGAAACACCTGCGGCTGCGGCGGGGCCAGCGTGCCCGAGGTCAGCAGATCCGACAGACCGCGCCACTGCTGCGCCAACGCATCGGGATGGGTCAGCGCCCAGGCCCCCCAGCCGACGCCGACCACGTCGATGTTGTTCAGCAGCAGCCGGTTGACCTTCACGGTGGGGATCTCCCCGCCGGTGAACCCGACCACCAGCAGCCGCCCGGCCGGGGCCAGCGAGCGCAGCGAATCGGTGAAGCGGTCCCCGCCGACCGGGTCCATCACGATGTCCACCCCCCGGCCGCCGGTGAGTTCGGCGACGGCGTCCTTGAAGCCGTCGGCCAGCACGACGTCGGTGGCCCCGGCCGCCCGGGCCACCTCGGCCTTCTGCTCGGTGCTGACGACGGCGATCACCCGGCCGGCGCCCAGCGCGGGCGCCAACCGCAGGGTGGAGGTGCCAATACCCCCGGCGGCGCCGTGCACCAGCACCGACTCCCCGGCGGTGAGCCGGCCCCGCTCGGTGAGCGCGAAGTACACCGTCAGGTCGTTGAACAGCAGCCCCGCCCCGGCTTCGAAGCTAATGTTGTCCGGCAGCGGGAACACCCGGTCAGCGCCCAACACGGCGGTCTCGGCCATCGCCCCGCCGATCATGGTCAGCCCCACCACCCGGTCGCCGGGCTTGACGTGCGCCTGCGCCGGTGCCGAGCGGACCACCCCGGCCAGTTCGGCACCGAGGGTGAACGGCAGTTCCGGCCGGTACTGGTAGAGCCCCCGGGTCAGCAGCGCATCCGGAAAGGCCACCCCCGCCGCGTGCACCTCAACCACCACACCGTCACCGGCGGGTTCGTCGATCTCGGTGACTTCCACCGACTCCGGGCCGCCCAGCGTGGTGACCCTGACCGCCCGCATCAGGGCTGCTCGATGGCCAGCAGCTTGACCTGAAGTTCACCTCGCGGGGTGCGGTAGGTGATGGTCTCGCCGGCCTTGCGCCCGAACAGCGCCAGCCCCAACGGGCTGTCGGCGGTCAGCGTCGTGTCCTCCTCGCCGGCCGGGGTCTCCTCAATGAAGTTGACCACCCGCATCTCGATGTCGGCGTTGTCGTCGGGGAACCGCAGCGTCACCTTGGTGCCGTTGGGCAGTTGCCCCGGCACCTCGGCGTTGCCGCCGGCCAGCAACCAGGTCACCCGGCTGATCTGTTCCTCCACCCCGGCGAGATCTTCGGCGCGCTGCAGCGCTTCGGCCGCATCGCCGCGGTCGCCAACGGTCTCGGCGTCACCCTGCAGGTCGGCACGCAACTGGTCGCGGCGGCGTCGCAGGTCGACCAGTTCGGCCTCCAGACGCTCGCGCTCCTGCTGGGCAAAGTCCTTCGCGGATGTGTCCTGACTCATGTCCGACAAGGTACCGCCGCCGTCAACCGGTCCCCGCACCGGAGGTGAACGAACGCTGAATCACCGGTGAACAACAAGCAACGTCACTGATAATGACGGCCATGCAAGTGCTGGCGGCAGTCATCGTCATCGTCACGCTGGCCGTCATCGTCAGCGGCCGGGTGCCCGCGGTGCTGTGCCTGATCTGCGCGCTCATCGTGGCGGGCTTCGCCGGTATTGCCAAACCGTCGGAGTTGTTCGCCGGCCTGAGCAACGGCGGCGTCATCACCATCGCCGCCATGCTGGTGATCGCCAAAGGCGTGTTCTACACCGGTGTGGTGTCCCGGGTGATGTACCGGTTGCTGGCCGGCGTGGACTCGGTCCGGGAGACTCTGGTGCGGCTGATCCCGCCCGTCGGGGTGATGTCCGCCTTGATCAACACCACCCCGATCATGGCCATGCTCATCCCGGCCACCAAGGAACTCGAGCAGCAGTCCGGGGTGCCGGCCCGTGGCGTGCTGCTGCCGATCGCCCACGCCACCACCCTGGCCGGTTCGGCCACCCTCATCGGCACCAGTTCCAACCTGCTGATCGCCGGAATCGCCAAGACCTATGGTGTGAACCTGAGCATGTTCTCCTTTGTGCCAGTTGCCGTTCCGGTGGCATTGGCCGGTTGGGTGGTGCTGCTGATCACCGCGCCCCTGCTGGTGCGCGAACGGCCCGAAGCGCCGGAGATCCGCTTGAACTGGCGTGCCGAGATCCCGCTGTCACCGACCGCCAACAGCCTCGGGCGCACCGCCACCGAACTCGGCATCCGGAACACCCCGGAGTTCAGCCTGATTCAGATCAGACGGGTGGGCAAGAAGATCCCGCTGGACTCCAAACTGGAGGCCGGCGACGTGATGGTCTATCAGGCGACCGAGGCCGGCGTCCGGATGCTGTGGGGAAGTCCCCGGTTCGGCTTGACCCGGCAGGATCTGTTCCTGGTGTCGATCTCCGGGGAGGAGGCGACGACGATCCAGGCCCTCGAAGAGGAGGAGGACGTCATGGTGGTCGCCGCCGAAACCACCAAATCGCTGCGCAAGACCGACGCCAAACCCGGCGAGATGTGTCTGGTGTCCGCACCGTCGGCCGACGCCCTGGCCGAACATCCGCTCGTGGGTGTGTGGCAGAAGGTTGCCGGCAAGGCTCCGCAGACCGGCAAGACCTGGGTCGGCCTTGCCATCCTGCTGGCCGTCATCCTGGCCAGCTCATTCGGGATCGCCCCGGTGGAATTGATCGCCGTGACCGGCGCCACCCTGATGGTGGTCACCGGTGTACTGACCCCCCGGTCGGCGGCCCGGGCGCTAAACTGGAACATCCTGGCCGTTATCGCCGGCTCCATCGGACTGGGCACCATCGTGGTGAAAAGCGGCCTGGGCGAGACGATTTCGGATGCGATCGTCGGTTTCTGCGGCGGCGAGGCGTTGCTGGTCGCGCTGGTGTTCGCCGTCGTGACCACGGTGATCACCAACGTGGTGACCAACGCCGCCGCGGCGGCCATCCTCACCCCCGTGGCGATCACCGTGGCCACCAGTGCCGGCCTGAACCCGGTGATCCTGCTGACCCTGATCGGGACCTGCATCTCCCTGACGTTCCTCAACCCGATCGCCCATCAGACCAACCTGATGGTGATGGGCCCGGGCGGCTACTCCACCAAAACCTTCGTCAAGTTCGGGATTCCGGTGACAATCGTGGCCCTGGCCGTCGGCATCCTCGTCGGATGGATGCTGCTCAGGTAGCGGGTATCGTCACCGTGTGCCTCAAGATCAGAGCGGGCCCAAAGATCATGGTGACCCGGGTGACGCCCCCACCATGGCGCCGCCGCTGACCGAGATCGCCGATGCCACACGGCCGTCGGCGGCTGAGGAGGCCCGAACCATCGCGGCCGCCACCAACGCCGGCACCCTGGCCAGCCTGACCAAGTCCGGCGACCCGTGGGCGTCGTTCGTCACCTACGGCCTGCTCGACGGCGCGCCGGTGCTGTGCGTCTCGCATCTGGCCGAGCACGGTCGAAATCTGGCCGCCGACCCGCGGGCCAGCCTGGCCGTCGTCGCCCCCGGCGCCGAGGCCGACCCGTTGGCCAGTCCCCGGATCACGCTGGCCGGGGTGGTCGAGAAACCGGTTGGCGACGAACTCGCCGCGGCCCGCGACGCCCACGTCGCCGCGGTGGAGGCGGCCAAGTACTACATCGACTACAGCGACTTCTCGACGTGGGTGCTGCGGGTGCGCCGCGTCCGTTGGGTGGGCGGGTACGGCCGGATGGATTCGGCGACCGCCGATGAGTACGCCGCAGCCACGCCGGATCCGCTGCACGCGATCGCCGCCGGGGCGATCGAGCACCTCAACGCCGACCACGCCGACGCCCTGGCCGAAATGGCCCGCGCGCTGGGCGGCTTCCCGGACGCCGAGTCCGCGGTGTGCACCGGGGTGGACCGCTACGGCCTGGACCTGAAGGTCGGCACCCCGCGCGGGCCGGCCTACACCCGGGTCGGCTTCGGCGGGGCGTTGACCTCAGCCGCGGAATTGCGCGCGGCCACCGTCGAGTTGGTTCGCCAGGCCCGCGGCGGAGGCGGCTAGGGGTGCAGGCAGACACGGCGGCGGCCGCGGACAACCTCACGGTGACCAAACGGCGGTTCCTGGTGGGCTGCTCGGCAGGGCTAGCGGAGAAGACCGCGCTCGTCGACGTCGCGGTCGGCGGCGCCCTCCGGATCGACGACGCGACCGAGCGGCGGTTGCGGGCTGCGGCCTCGGCGTTGAGTCCCGAGCAGCCGCTGTTCGGTGTCGCCGGACCAGACTGGCCCACCGGCTTGCTCATCGACGGCGCGCCGGGTGGCGGCGACCCCTATCGGATCGGGCAGTGGGTGGTCGCGCTGAGCGTGGCCATCCAGCGCTGGGCCCGCGACCCGGCCGGGCGCGGCCGGGTGATCGCCGCCGGACCGGACAGGCTGACACTGGCCGTGCCGTGGTACCGCCAACAGTTCTTCGATGAGGCGCTCGCCCTCGCACTGACGGTGGTCGGTCGGGCCGTCAAAGGGGCCGAGGAGCCACCACTGCGCTTGGCCACCTACTTCGGCGACCGGTGGGAGGGCATCCTCGGCAACGGGTTGGCGCCGAACACGCTGCGCTTCCTTGCGGCCGGGCAGGCGCGTGGAATGCCGTTCGACATCCTGCCGAGTTTCGCCCAGATCGGGTGGGGCGCGAACGCCGAACGCTTCGACATGGCCTTCACCGGCCACACCTCGTGGATGGGCAGCGCACTGGCCCGCAACAAGTGGAAGTCCAAGCGCACCCTGTCCGGTCAGGGAATCCCCACCCCGCGCGGATGGCTGCTCACCGACGTCGACGAGGCGGTACGGATCGCCACCGAGGTGCTCGGCTGGCCTGTTGTAGTCAAACCGGTCAGCCAGGATCTCGGCCGCGGGGTGGTCACCGGCATCCACGATCCCGACACCCTACGGCGGGCGTTCTCCGCCGCCGCCCAGCACGGCGCGGTGATCCTCGAACAGCACCTGCCCGGCGAGGACCACCGACTGTTGGTGGTGGGCGGCCAGTTCCTGGCAGCCGCACGGCGGATTCCCGCCCGGGTGACCGGCGACGGCACCCAGACCGTCAGCCAACTGATCGACCGGATCAACGCCGACCCGCTCCGCGGCATCCAGCGCTACAGCTTGTTGCGCCGCATCCACCTGGACGACGAGGTGCTGGAATGCCTTGCCGTCGAAGGTCTCTCACCGGCATCGGTGCTGCAGACCGGGCGTACGGTGACGTTGCGGCGCACCGCCAACGTCAGCAGCGGGGCCAGCGCGCAGGACGTCACCGCCTCGGTGCACCCGGACAACCGGGCGCTGGCCGAGCGGGTGGCCCGCACGGTCGGACTCGACATCGCCGGCATCGACTTCATCACCACCGACCTCAGCCGGTCCTGGCGCGAGGTGGGCGGCGGGGTGCTGGAAGTCAACGGCCAGCCCGGTTTCCGGCCGCACTGGCTGGGCAATCCCGACCGCGATATCAACGGCGAGGTGCTCGACATCCTCTTCGCCAGGCGCCCGGCGCGGATCCCGACCGCGGCGATCACCGGCACCAACGGCAAGACCACCACCGCGATGATGCTGCACCGGATCTGGATGACGGCCGGCAAGCGGACCGGCGTTGTCACCACCGCACAGCTGCTGATCGGTGAGGAGGTGGTCAGTGTCGACAACCTGTCCGGCCATCCCGGCGGCCGGATGATTCTCAACGACCCCGGCGTGGAGGCCGCAGTGCTGGAGATGCCGCGCAAGGGGCTGCTGATCTTCGGCCACCCGTGCGACCGCTACGACGTGGCGGCGCTCACCAACGTGCAGGACGACCACATCGGTCTCGACGGCATCGAGACGATCGATCAGATGGCCGAACTGAAGGCCGAAGTTCTCGAGCGCGCGCGAGTCGCCGTGGCGGTCAACGCTGATGACCCCCGCTGTATGGCCATGCGGCACCGGGCCGGCACCGACCGGCACATCCTGGTCGCTGAGCGCCCTGAGACCGTGGCCGGGCACTGCCGATCGGGCGGCGAGGCGGTCTACTGCCGCACCGTCGAAGGCCGCCCGTCAATCGTGCTGGCCATCGGCGGGCGGGAGGACGTGCTGATCGCCGTCGACGACATTCCCGCCACCAGGGCGGGCCTGCTGCGGTTCAACGTAACCAATGCGATGTTCGCCGCCGCGCTGGCCTGGGCGCAGGGCCTCGAGACGGACACCATAAGGCGCGGCCTGGGCGTATTCGAGAACTCGGTCGAGCACAACCCCGGCCGTTACAACTTTATCGACGGGGCCGGCTTCCAGGTGCTGCTCGACTTCGGGCACAACCCCGACGGGGTGCGGGAGGTCTGCGAACTGGCCCGGGCCCTCCCGGTGAGCGAGCGGCGCCTGGTGTGTATCACCACGGTGGGCAACCGCTTGCCCCAACAGTTCGCCGACGTCGCGTCGGACCTCGCCCGCGGCTTCGACGAGTTCATGGTGTCCTGTTCCCCAACCGAGATCGCCCGCGCCCGCAGCTACGGCGGCGACGACCCGGTCGCCACCGCGTTGACCACCAACCGCGGCCATCTGCTGGAGGCGGGGGTCCCGGCAGCATCCATCAGGACCGCACCAGATGCCGCCCCGGCGATTCGGGCGACCCTCGAGAGGGCCCGCCCTGGCGACCTGGTGGTGCTGCTGGCCAAACATGAGTACGCGCTGCCGGTGATCGACGCGGTCCTGTCGGGAGGCTCCGCCTAACCCGTGCAGGCAGTCGGCCCGTCGACGCGTGGAACGGCCATGCTGGTGAACCTAGTACCCTCCCAGGTATGACCACTGCGACTGATGAACGGCAGTCCGTGGCCGAACTGGCTGGCGAGCGGGATTGGCAGCGACGGGTGAGCGGCGACGGACGGCACGACAACTACTACCGCGGCACGGTGCGCATCCGGGTGGTCTGGGAGGGCGACACCAACCTCAGCGGCGCAACGCTGTTCCACGACGAGATCTACGAGTCCTACACCCGCGACGCCAACACGCTGCGGGCCTGGTTCAGGCGCTAGAACTCAGCCCGAGCACGTCGGCCAGTCGCCGCAGCGACGGCCGCGGGTCCCAGGCCGGGTTACCGTCGCCGAGCACCTGTACGAGTACATGATCGGCGCCGGCGTCCAGATGTGCGGTCACGGTCGCGGCCGCCTGCTGGACTGATCCCATGCCCACGACACCGCGGGCCAGGTTCTCCGAACCGCCCGGAATGAAGTCGGACTCGTCGAATCCCAGGCGTTTCCACGAATTGCGGTAATTCGGCAGACCCGAGTAGATCTGCAGATACAGATGGGCGCGACGCATCTGCTCGGCCTCATCCAGATCGCCGGACTCCCCGACCACCACACCCTGCTCGGGGATGACCCACTTTCCCGGACCGAGGAGGTCGCGGGCGGTGGCGGTGTGTGCCGGCGTCGTCAGATACGGGTGGGCGCCGTCGGCGTCACTGCCGGACAGCTCAATCATCTTGGGGCCCAACGCCGCCAGCAGACGCGTCGGGCGCCCTGAGCCCGGCTCGATGATCTCCGGCAGCGCCGCCATCCGGCCCAGGTAGTCCCGCATGGTTGCCAACGGCTTGTCGTAGTTGACGCCGAACCGCTGCACCAGCGGGCCGTGGCTGACACCGAGGCCAAGCACGAAGCGGCCCGGGTACAGCGCCGTCAGCGTCCGTCCGGCGCCCTCGGCGGTCTCCGGGATGCGGGCGTGGATATTGGCGATCCCTGTTCCGATCACCAACCGATCGGTGGCGTCCAGGAAGGCCGCGGACTCCACCAGGGCATCTTTGAAGCCGATCTCCGGAAGGAACAGCGACCCGTAGCCCATCGCCTCGATGTCGCGAGCCGCCGCCTGGGCGGCCGGCATCGGCCAGGTGTCACTGGCCCACCACACCCCGATCCGGGACGGGAAGTCGATCCGGGCGCTCTGGGTGGTAGATCCTGGGTCAGGCCCTGCTGCAGTCATGCCCCCGATTCAACCAAACCCGTTTTGGCAGAATGTCGCCATGAGTAGCAGCGCCGCGACCTTCGACCTGTCCACCGTCTTCGGTACCGTCGCCCGCACGATCCCCGACAAGCAGGTCCTGGTGTGGCGGGACAAGCGGTTGACCTACGGCGAGGTCGACGCCCGCATAGACGGGATCGCGCACTACCTCACCAGCCGAGGGCTGGGCTGCCACACCGAACGCGACCAGTTGGCCAACCACCAGTCCGGCCAGGACCACGTCGGTCTGTACCTGCGCAACGGCAACGAGTACCTCGAGGCGATGGTGGCGGGGTACCGCGCGCGGGTGGCACCGTTCAACGTCAATTTCCGCTACGTCGAGGAGGAACTCCTCTACCTGCTCGCCGACGCGCGCGCTCGCGCGCTGGTGTACGCCGCGGAGTTCGCCCCGCACGTGCAGTCCATCCGCGGCCGGCTTCCCGAGCTTCAAGTGCTCATCCAGGTGGCCGACGACTCCGGCAACGAACTGCTGCCGGACGCGGTGGACTACGAGTCCATCGTCAGCACACCGGCGCCGGCCGGCGGCATGCCCACACCCACTGGCGAGGACCTGTACATCCTCTACACCGGCGGCACCACCGGGATGCCCAAAGGTGTGCTGTGGCGCCAGCACGACATCTTCATGTCGGCGATGGGCGGGCGGCCGTTCCTGGCCGGCGGCGAACCGCTGAGGTCCTATGACGATCTGGTCGCGCAGGTCCGCGCCCAGGGCGGTTTCCGCTCCATGCTGCTCATCCCGCCGCTGATGCACGGCGCCGCGCAGTGGGGTGTCTTCAACACCATCAGCACCGGCGGTTGGATCGCGATGCCCGACGACGTCCGCCACCTGGACGCCGACGCGGTGCTGCGCCTGGTCGAACGGGAACGGGTACTGGGTATCCCGGTGGTCGGCGACGCGATGGCCCGTCCGCTGGTGGATGCGATCGAGAAGGGCGATTACGACCTGTCCGGACTGATGGCGCTGACCAACGGCGGCGCAACCCTGTCCCCGACGGTCCGCGACCGGCTCCTGGCCGCGCTGCCGAATCTGATGATCATGGACGCCGTCGGCGCCTCGGAGTCGGGCGCGCAGATGACCACCGTGGCCACCAAGGGCGCCGACGTGCAGACCGCTACCTTCACCCCGTTGGACGACACTACGGTGGTCTCGGCCGACTTCAGCCGAGTGCTGCAACCCGGTGAGGGCGACGGCTGGCTGGCGCGCCGCGAACTGGTACCGCTCGGCTACCTGGGCGATGCGGAGAAGACCGCCCGCACCTTCCCCACCATCGACGGCGTGCGCTGGTCGATCCCCGGCGACAAGGCCCGGTTACTGGCCGACGGACGCATCGAGTTACTGGGCCGGGATTCGGTGACCATCAACTCCGGTGGAGAAAAGATCTTCGCCGAGGAAGTCGAACGCGCCGTGGCCAGCCATCCCGCCGTCTACGACGTCACCGTGGCGGGCCGGCCCTCGGAGCGGTGGGGCAATGAGGTGGTCGCCATCGTGCAGTTCGCCGACGGCAAGTCCGCCACCGACGACGAACTGGCCGAGGCGTGCAAACCCCATATCGCCCAGTACAAGATCCCCAAGGCCTTCGTCCGGGTGGACAAGGTGATGCGCTCCCCATCCGGCAAGGCCGACTACCGCTGGGCCAAGTCCGTCGCCACCGGCGAGGCCTGACCCCGCTTCAGGATCGACGCTTGTGGAGTCACCCTGGGGAGATCAGGTCGCCGCAGAGAGTTACGGCGGCCACCCGGGGTTGCAGTACACCAGGCGGCCCCGCACCTTCGCCGAGTTGCTGACCGGTGTCGACCGCTGGGCGGACCGGCTGTTTCTGGTTCACGGCGACCGGCGGATCACCTTCAGACAATTCTTCTCTGCGGTCGCCGTTGCGCACGAACGTCTGCAGCTCAACGGGATTCGGCCCGGCGACCGTGTCGTCCTGCTGGCCTACAACAGCCCCGACTGGGTGCTTGCGCTGTGGGCCATCTGGTCGGTTGGCGCGGTCCCGGTGCTCGGCAACCGGTGGTGGAGTACCCCGGAGTCCGACCACTCCATCGCACTGGTCGCCCCGCGCGCCGTCATCACCGACGCGCCGGCCCAGACGCCCGAAACCCCCCGCGTAGCACTCGAGATCGCACTCGACATCGCCGAGTTGGGTATCTGTTTCACCGAGGCCGGCCCACCCGGTGCCCGATCCCCCGCTGTCCCCGGACCCAGCGGCGAGGAGGACCCGGCGGTCATCCTGTTCACCTCCGGAAGCACCGGGATGCCCAAAGCCGTTGAGCTGCCGTTCCGTTCGATCGTCGCCAACCAGCAGAACGTGCTCGCCCGATCCCGCCAGTTGCCGCACCAGATCCCCGCCGACGGCCCACAACCGGTCACCCTCATCTCCACCCCGCTGTTCCACATCGGTGCGTTCGCCACCCTGATCACCCAGACCATCACCGGCGGGCGGATCGTGTTCAACACCGGGCGATTCGACCCGGGACAGGTGCTCGCCCTGATCGAGTCCGAACGGGTGCAGCGCTGGGGTGCGGTGCCGACGATGGCCGCTCGGCTGTTGGAACACCCCGACTTCGAGTCCCACGACCTGTCCAGCTTGCGGTCCTTTCCGTTGGGCGGGGCACCGGTCCCGCCGGTCCTGCTGGAGCGCCTGGCCCGACGGCTGCCGCAGTTGCAGGGCCGCGGCATGGTCAACATGTGGGGCATGACCGAGGGTGGGGGGTTCTTCACCGTCGCCACCGGCACTGATCTGGAGCGCCATCCGAAGACGGTTGGCCGCGCCCTGCCCACTGTGGAGGTGCGAATCGGCGCCCCCGACCTCGACGGGAAGGGCGAGATCCTGGTTCGCAGCCCCACCACGATGCTCGGCTACGTCGGCGTCAGCCAGGATAACCTGAGCGAGACAATGGATTCCGACGGTTGGCTGCATAGCGGCGACATCGGGCATCTCGACGCCGACGGGTACCTGTTCATCGACGGCCGCAGCAAGGACATGGTGATCCGGGGTGGTGAGAACATCGCCTGCCCGCATGTCGAGGCGGCGCTGATGCGTCATCCCGACGTGGTGGAGGCCGCCGCCCTCGGGTTGCCGCACCCCGATCTGGGCGAGGAACTCGCCGCGGTGGTGGTCTATCGGTCGGGAGGCCGGGCACCGACCGAGGCCGAACTCGTCACACACATGGCCGGAGAAGTGGCCTACTTCGCCGTCCCGACCCAGTGGCAGATCCGCACCGAACCGCTGCCGACCATCGGCACCGAAAAGATCGACAAGAAGAGCCTGCACGCACAGTTCCGGGCACGGGAATCCCGTTGAGAGCCATCGTCTTACTGGCGCACAGTGGGCATCTGGACAAGAACGGCACACTGCACGCGCTCGGCTTGGGCTGGACCACCTGCACCACCCCGACCGCGCAGCACGCGCTCATCGTGTTCGTGGAGGTGGCCTGGTCGGAGATCGGAGCATCGTTTCCGATCCGCGCCGAACTCGTGGACGGCGACGGCAACCGGGTCGCACAGACCGAGCAGAGCGTCATCAACGCGCGCCGCGATCCCGTGCATCCGATCGGCACGCCGGTCACGATCCCGTTCATCGCCACCATCCCGCCGTTGAACCTCACCGTCGGCCAGCGCTACCAGTGGCGGGTCACCATTGACGGCGAGATGCACGAGGACTGGCTGGCCGGGTTCACCGTGACCGCGAACTCACCGCTGTGAGGCCGGCGTCGCAGCCGGTGGCGTTGGTCCTCGGCGCTGGAATCCAGGGTATAACAACAGCTCTCGCTCTTGGTCGCGCTGGCTGGAATATCGAGTTGATCGACCAAGCCCCAGGCCCGATGTTGCGGACCAGCCTGCGGGGCGAGGGGAAGCTTCACCTGGGATACGTCTACGGCAACGAACCCGGGCGATCAACAGCGGCCCTGATGGTTCAGGGGGCGCTCAGTTTCTCCGATCTGCTCGATCGATGGCTGCCTGGACCCGTGGACTGGTTGGCCATCCGGTCAGAGCCGTTCGTTTACGCCGTTCTGGCCGATTCCATGGTGCCCCCCGACCGTCTCGGGGAGCACTACCGCTGGGTCGACGAGGCGGTCGCGGAACAGCTTGGGAGCGGGGCGACCTACGCCGGGGCACAGACCTTCTCTCGCTCCGAGCAACTCGCATCGCCCAAGGTGGCCGGTTACTCCGGAGATGTGGTGGCCGCGTACCGAACTAGCGAGGTTGCCGTCGACCCCGCGGCTCTGCGCCGAACTCTCATAGCCGGGTTGCGGTCACGCGGGATCCCCTGTCTGACGAGCCACATGGTCCGCAGCGTCGAGCGGACGTCGCAGGGTTTGTCCGTCACGGCGACCGACCCGGACGGAGCTGTGGTCACCCGGAACGCCGATGTGGTGGTCAACTGTCTGTGGGAGGGCAGACTCGCTGTCGACGCCGCTATGGGAATCCCTGCGCCCCGAACCTGTTTGTACCGGCTGAAATACGCGGTCAACGCCACGATCAGTCGCCCGCCCACCCAGGGTCTGACGACAACGTTTGCGCTCGGGCCCTATGGCGACGTGGTCTGTTGGGGCGACGGCCGGGTCTACCTGTCCTGGTACCCGGTGTGCCGTGCCGGACTCGACTCAGGCCTGCAACCCCCGGTTTCCTGGCAGGCCGCACTCGGCGGTACCGACACCACGGCGGCGGCCCGGGAGATCGCCGTGCAGACGGTGGCTGCGCTCGCCGAGCGCATCGAGGCCCTGCGAGACGTACGCATTGACTCAGTGACCGCAGGAGTGGTCGTTGCCTGGGGTGACAGCGACATCGACGAACCGGGCAGTGACTTACACGCTCGGCACGCCATCGGAGTCCACGATCACGACGGATACCTGTCGGTCGACACCGGCAAACTAACCACAGCCCCGTTGTTCGCTGCAAAGGTTGTCGGCGTGCTGGGATCACCGAAGCGCCGGTCCTTCTGATGGCGCCGACCATCACAGTGGCCATCCCACTACACGGCTCAGCACGCTGGGTCGACAACATCGCGGCTAACGTCCGGGCATTGCCGAAGATGGTGACCGAGATCGTCATCTCGGATCAGACCTGCCTCGATGACGCGGCCGATCAGTTGCGGGTCCGCTTGGCGGACGACCCGCGGGTCGTCGTACGCGCCGAACCCGGGGGCCTGGGATTCGCCGACCACTACCAGTTGCTGCTCGAGACGGGAATCGGCGACCTGTTCATGTGGATGCCCCACGATGATGTATTCGCACTCGATTGGGTGCCGATCCTGGCCAGTGCCCTAGACGCCCACCCGGAGGCATGGCTGGCGTTCGGGCAGTTACACGATGTGGAAGTCGACGGTGTCACCCCGATTGCGGTTCTCCCCTTTACGTTTCGGCCCGGATTGATCGCCGGTCGGACGGCTGTCCGGATGATGGTGGAGGGCTTGTCGTGGGTTCCATTTCGCGGACTATTCCGTCGCCGGGAGGTACTGGCGGCCGGACTCCGGATGGACCCGGCAGCCTGCCATACGGCCATCGACTCCGAATGGGTCTTCAGCGTCGCGCTTCGGTCTGGTCTGGTGTACGACGACCGAGCGACAACCTGGAAGCGGCGATACCCGGGCAGCACCCACACCTCACCGCTCTGGCAAAGCCAGCACCGCGGAGACACAACGCTGGCGGCTGTGGCCCTCTTGGCGCAGCATGGCCCGGCCGGGTTCAACGGGGCCGCCCTGCGCTCCTACGCTCGACGGGCTCGGTCGCTTCACCGGCTTCGAGCGCGGGTCTCGCGAGTTACACCGCCGCGAGCTAAACCGCCAATTCGCCGCGCTCGAACCTGGCTCTTGCGAACTCTTCAGCTCACTCCGTCCGGGGATGGGTCTCGTACATCCGGACCACCACCGCGACAGCAGACACCGCGGTGATCGCCGCGGCGGTCCACACCGCTGCGCGTAACCCCCACAGGTCGGCCGCCACTCCCCCGATGACCGCCCCCACCGCATACCCGCCGTCCCGCCACAGCCGGTACACCCCGACCGACCGGGCCCGCCACGACGGATGCGCCACATCGCCGATGACGGCCAGCAGCGTCGGATAGACCATCGCCGTGCCGACTCCCAGCAGCGCCCCGGCCGCCAGCCAAGACCGGAAACTCTCGCCCGTGGCGATGAACGCCAAACCCACGGCCTGAGTCAGCATCCCGGCGGTGATCAGATGCTTGCGGCCCCACCGGTCCGACAGCGCGCCGGTGAGGACCTGCGTGATCCCCCACACCGCGGGATACACCGCGATGAGTAAACCGATCCGGTCGAGACCCAGACCGGCGGTGGCAAACAGCAACGGGAACAGCCCCCAGGACAACCCGAAGTTGAGGTTGTTCACCAGACCGGCCTGGCTCGCCGAGGACAGCGCCGGTTCGGTGAAACTGGTGCGCACGAAGATGTCCCGGTTGGACAGCCCGGTCTCGGCCGCGGTGGGGTGGGCGCCGGCTTCCAGACGCGCGTAGTCGCGGGTGTCCCGAACCAGGACCACCGACAGCGCCACACCGATCAGCGCATAGCTCAGCCCCAACAGGAATGGCGCCGGCCGCAATCCGTGGTTGGCGGCCAAGTACCCGGCAAGCCACGCAGTGACCGCCACCGCGCCGTAGCCGGCCGCTTCGTTGAGACCCATCGCCAATCCGCGCTGTCGCGGGCCGACGAGGTCGATCTTCATCACCACCGTCGTCGACCAGGTCAGGCCCTGGTTGACACCCAGCAGAACGTTGGCCGCCACGACCCAACCCCAGGACGGCGCCCAGATCAGCATCAGCGGAACCGGGATGGCCAGCAGCCAGCCGACCACCAGGACAGGTTTGCGGCCGAAGCGGTCCGACCACGTGCCGGCAAGATAATTCGTCAGCGCCTTGGTGATTCCGAAGGCCAGCACATAGGTCAGCAGGAACGTATAGCCGGACAGGCCGAACACCGACGTGGCCAGCAACGGCAGCACCGTCTGCTGCTGGCCGACCATGCCCCCCACCAGAGCGTTGACCGCCACCAGCAGGCTGAACTGATAAAGGTTGGCCCGCAGCCCCAGCCGGGGTTGGGTGGCGGTCATCGGCGGGTCTCCGACACCGGTCCACCCTACTTTTGTCGGCTACACCGCGAACTGCGAGCCGATGATCACCGTCTGGTCGGGCGGCAGCTTGAAATACCCTGCTGCGTCGGCCTTCATGTGCGTGATCGCGATGTAAAGCCGCTTCCGAAACGGCGCCATCGTCGGCTCGGACCCGGCCACCACCTCGACCCTGGACAGGAAGTAGGACGCGTTGTCGAGGTCAAGCGTCCCTTCAGTCACAGCAGGGTCAAGCAGGCGCAGCGCGGCGGGGACGTCGGGGCGTTCCATGTAGCCGAATCGCAGTGACACGAGGACGATGCCGTCCCCGACGCGCCCAAGGTTGTCGACCGTGATCCGGTCCGCCTCCGGTACCCGGGGCACGGGCGCGGTCTCCACCGACACGATGAGCACGGTGCGATGCAGCGCATGGACGTGGTCGACGTTGGCCCGCAGGGCCATCGGTGTGCTGGCGCTGCCACGGTTGAGGAACACGGCGCTGCCCGGCAATCGGGGCAGCGGCGGCGTGCGCTCGGCCAGACCGGAGACGAAGCCGCGCAATGAACCCGCCGCCCGATCCCGCGCCTCGTTGACGATCCGCTGACCGTGTTGCCAGGTGGTGAGCACGGTGAACGCCAGCAGACCGATCACTAGCGGCAGCCAGGCGCCGTGCATCAATTTCGTGAGGTTGGCTGCCAGGAAAAGCAGATCGACCGTCATAAGCGCCCCGCCTCCGCCGATCACCAGCCACAGCGGCGCGTGCCAGCGAACCCTGGCGACATACAGGAACAGCAGCGTGGTGATCGTGATCGTCCCGGTCACCGCCATGCCGTAGGCGTAGCCCAGCGCCGTCGAACTGCGGAAGGCGAAGACCAGGATCAGCACCGCCACCAGGAGCATGCCGTTGATCCACGGCACGTAGATTTGGCCGATGGCGGACTCTGAGGTGTGCGCGATTCGCAGCCGAGGCAGGTAACCCAACCGGATGGCCTGGGAGGTGACCGAATAGGCGCCGGTGATCACCGCCTGGGAGGCGATGACGGTGGCCGCGGTGGACAACACGACCATCGGGATCTGCGCCCAATCCGGGACCAGCATGAAGAACGGCGCACTGACCATGCCCTGGTCGCCGATCAACAGCGCGCCCTGCCCGAAGTAGTTGAGCACCAGCGCGGGCAGCACCAGACCAAACCAGGCCAGCGTGATCTGCGCCCGGCTGAAGTGCCCCATGTCGGCGTAAAGCGCCTCGGCGCCGGTGACGGCGAGGACCACCGCCGCCAACGCGAAGAACGCGATATGAAAGTGGCCGAGCATGAACTCCAACGCGTAAACCGGCGAAAGCGCTCGCAGAATCTGCGGATGGCCGACGATCCCCCGCACCCCGAGAACGCCGATCACGACGAACCACACCATCATCACCGGACCGAAGAACCTGCCGACCGTCGCCGTGCCGCGCCGTTGCACCGCGAACAGTCCGATGATGATGCCCGCGGTGATCGGGACCACGAAGTCGTCCAGATCCGGGTCGACGACCTTCAATCCCTCCACCGCGGACAACACCGAGATTGCGGGGGTGATCATGCTATCGCCGAAAAACAATGCAGCACCCAGGATTCCGAGGGTTGACAACGCGGCAACCACTCGTGGATCGGAGCGGGTACCGAATCGGCGCACCAAGGTGATCAACGCCATCACCCCGCCCTCACCGTCGTTGTCGGCGCGCATCACCAGCGTCACGTACGTCAACGTGACGATCAACATCACCGACCAAAAGATCAGCGACACCACGCCGTAAACGTTGGCGGTGGTGATCGGGACGGGGTGGGGATCGGCAGGATTGAACAACGTCTGGACGGTGTAGATGGGGCTGGTTCCGATGTCCCCGAACACCACCCCGAGTGCGGCGAGCACCAGCCCGGCCCGCAACGGTTGGGCGGTGTGCGTCGGCATCGGCGGATCCTAACCCTTGGAACACCGGGGCCGATGGGCCTAGATTTCCCTTCACCGACGGGATTTCCCTTCACCGACGGGAGAAAGGACTCTCTGGTGCGACGTGTGTTTGCCCCCGTGGCCGCAGTGGCGCTCACCGCCGCCGCGGTGGTCTGCGCGCCGACCGCCCACGCCGGCCTGATGGCCGGCCACTACAACGCCTGGATCGACGGCCGCTATGACTTCCACACCTGGATCTTCACCTTCACCTCCTGCAACCCCCCCGACAGCGTGGAATTCTGCGCCAATGTCTCGGCCAACCCGATGCCGATCGCCAAGGCCTTCCAGTGGTACGCCAAGGCTTATCAGGCCGACGGCACCTACACCATGACCGTCGATGTCCCCGACGGCCTGCGCTGCGGCAACGTCTACTACGGGCCGGTGATCCCGACCCGCGACGTCTACACCTGGGATGCGGTGACGTTGACCGGCACCTTGCAGTCGTCGTTCGCGGTGGGTTGCGACAACGCCCCCGGCGGCACCTTCACCTACCCGTTCCGGCTGACGCGGCTGTGAGTTGAGCCGGGCTGGACTCAGCCCAGCAGGGCGCCGGTGCGCATCAGGATCAGGCACGCGAACAACACAAGCAGTCCCAGCGTCGCCCCGCCCTGCACCAGGGTTCGCTTATCTCGCGGGGCGTAGATGTACGCCGCCGCCACCAACGCGCCGGTGATCAGGCCGCCGAGATGGCCCTGCCAACTGATGTTGGGTATCGAGAACGTCAGCACCAGGTTGATGGCGATCAGACCGACCAGCCAGCGCATGTCGAGGTTGAAGCGCTTATAGGCCACCGCAGTCGCCCCGAAGAGGCCGAAGATCGCGCCGGACGCGCCGAGGGTGGCCGAACGGGGATCGGAGAGTAGATACACCGCGACCGAACCGCCAAGGGCGCTCATCAGGTACAGACCTGCGAAGCGCAGCCTCCCCAAGTGCTGCTCCAACGGCGGACCCAGCACGTAGAGCGCATACATGTTGAACAGGATGTGCACGATGCCGTCATGCATGAACGCCGAACTGAACAAACGGTAGTACTGGTCCGCCTGCGCGATCGCGTTGGGCCGCAGCGCAAAACGCGGAGTCAGGGCCGGCATGGCGATCTGCAACACGAAGACGGCGATGTTGGCGGCGATCAGACCGTAGGTGACGATGGGCTTCCCGGTGCGGATCGTGGCGCCCGCCACCGTAGTCGCCTGCGGGACGCTCTGGGCCGCGGCCTGCACACAGTCCACGCACTGGTGGCCGACCGCGGCGCTGCGCATGCAGTCCGGGCACACCGGCCGCCCACATCGGGTGCAGCTGACGTACGTCGGGCGGTCGGGGTGGCGGTAGCACGACGGCGCCCCGGCGGGGCTCTGAGCTGGGTACGGCATGGTCATCGTGCCCGCGACGATACTGGCCTGCACCGCAACACCGACACCTGCTGACCGGGGCCGCGTCGCGAATAACGTCGTCGGGGGTCGCTGCGACCGACTGTGCCCGGCAGTACTACCACGTCAGGAAGCTCCGTGACCAACCGTCGGGCTTCGCTACAACGGAATCGGTTGTGTGGGCGCGGTCTCTGTGCCGATTACGTCGCTGAGAACCTTCTGACCGCTCCTTTTTTGCCCTGCTGAACTGTTTGGATGCGACTTTGGACCGAACTCTGGCCCATCCACGGATTCCGGAGTAACTTCCAATTGAGGCTGAGTCCACAGCCGATCACCAGGCGCAGGACGTACCGGTCCGACTCTTTTCAGACTGCTCTCTCCGGAGCGCTCCCCCGCCTTCGCTGCCGATTATTTTGCGGATTACGACCGATGGAGGCCCCCCATGCTCGTCGCCAATTCTGTCGCCACTACTGGGACTCCGCTCACCATCCCCCGCGTGACCCCCTCCGCGGTCCCCCCCGAACCGGTCCGGATCCGCGAACTCAGCGCCACCACCGTCCTCATCGCAGCCTTTGGTGAGGTCGACGCGGCCAGCGCAACCGGCCTGACGGAGCGCATCGAGCAGCACCTGACCGGATACCGGCAACTGGTTCTCGACCTCTCCCGGTTGGAGTTCTTCGGCACCGCCGGCTTCGCCATGCTGCATCGGGTGCACTCCCGCTGCGCCCGAGCCGGGGTGGATTGGGTGCTGGTGCCGGGCGCAGAGGTCCGGCGGCTGTTGCGGGTCTGCGATCCCGAAGGGCTGCTGCCCACGGCGTCCAACATCGTCTCGGCGGTGGCGGCCCTGGCCCGCAGCCACACCAGCCGCGCCGGCTGACTCCGCCCGGCTGACATACTGCCCCTGGGACAACCTGGGGAAGAAGGTCCGTGACATGACGACGCCGGGTCGGCGGTTCAACGCCGCTGTAACACGCTTCTGGAGCATCGCCGCGCCGCTCTATGACCTGCCCGTCCTGCAGCGGTGGGTCTACCGACCGGCACAGGACGAGGTCGTCGCCACGTTGCGGGCGGCCCGATCCCGACGTGTCGCCGATATCGCCTGCGGCACAGGAATTCTGACCGCCCGCCTCTGCAACGAGCTTCGCCCCGAAGAGATCTATGGCGTGGACATGTCCGACGGCATGCTCGAACAGGCCAAAGCCCGCTCGTCGCGGGTCCGCTGGATGAAGGGCCCCGCCGAGCGACTGCCGTTCGAGGACGCCGCCCTCGACGCGGTGGTCACCACCTCGGCGTTTCACTTCTTCGACCAGCCCGCGGCGATGAAGGAGTTCCACCGGGTGCTGGCCCCTGGCGGATTGGTGGCCGTCGCCACCATCACCCCACCGCTACCCCGCGCCCTGGACCGGTTCGTCCCCGAGGATGCCGGCGTCCTGCACAGCCCACGGCCGGCCGAGCTGCGCAGACTGTTCACCGACGCCGGTTTCGAGATCACCGACCAGCGTCGCGTCGACCGGCCGGTCTGGACCCGGATGGTCGGTGACCTGATCACCATCGGCACGAAGGCCTGAGAGGACGACCGTGGCTGTCCAATTGCTCGCCCCCAGTATCGAAGTCGGCCTGGTGACCACCAACCGCGACGCGCTGGCCGGCTTCTATGCGGGATTTCTGGGGTTGACCCACCAGGCCGATCTGGATTTCCCCGGCGGGTCGATGAAGCGCTACGCGGTCGGCCCCAACGTCGTTCTAAAACTGGTGAGTTATGACGAACCCCCGACCGACCCGCCGGTCCCGGGCGGGGGACGCGCCCAGGGCGGGATCCGATACATCACCCTGGTCGTCGCCGACGTTCGCGACGCCGCCCGGCAGGCCGCCGAGGCCGGCCACCCCGTCGTCGAGGAACCCACCGCTTTCCCGGCGGTGCCCGGGATGGGATGGTGCTTCGTCGCCGATCCCGACGGCAACTGGGTCGAACTCGTCGGGCCGGTGTAGGCCGCCGTGCCCGAGTTGCATCCCGGGATCGCAGCGTTGGCTCCGCTGATCGGCACCTGGTCCGGCCGCGGCGCCGGCGACTATCCGACGATCACCGCGTTCGAGTACCTCGAGGAGGTCGCGATCGCGCACACCGGCAAGCCGTTTCTGACCTACACCCAGCGCACCCGCTCCCCCGACGGCCCACCCATGCACGCCGAAACCGGCTACCTGCGGATGTCGGCGGACGGCCGCGTCGAACTCGTGGTGGCTCATCCGACCGGGATCGCCGAGATCGACGAGGGAACGGTCTCCATAACCGACGATGTGTTGGCCATCGAACTCCGCTCCACCTCGATCGGACGCTCCGCATCCGCCAAAGAGGTTGTCGCCCTGGAGCGTTCGATCCGGGTTTCCGGCTCTGAGCTGCACTACACGCTGCGGATGGCGGCGGTGGGCGAGCCGTTGCAGCACCATCTCAGCGCGACGTTGCTGCGGCAACCGTGACGGCGCCGGTCGACGGGCGGATCCGGGTCCCAGCTGACCTGGAGGCGATCACCGACCGCGGGACCGAGGACCACGGCGGGCTCTCCCCCGCCGCGGTGGAACGGATCTGGGATGCCATCCGGCACTGGTACGCCGCCGGGCTTCAACCGGCCGTCCAAGTGTGTCTGCGCCACGACGGACGGGTCGTGCTGAATCGGGCCATCGGCCACGCCTGGGGCAACGGCCCCACCGATTCCCCGGACGCCGAGCCCATTCCGGTCACCGTCGCTACGCCCTACTGCGTGTACTCGGCGGCCAAGGCGATCACCACCACGGTGGTGCACATGCTCGTCGAACGGGGCGCGTTCTCCCTCGACGACCGGGTGTGCGACTACCTGCCGAACTACACCGGCCACGGTAAGGAACGGACCACGATCCGGCATGTGATGACCCACAGCGCCGGTGTCCCGTTGGCGACCGGACCGAGGCCGGACCTGCGGCGGATGAACGACAGTGACTACGCCCGGGAGAAACTCGGCGAACTCAAGCCGATCCACCGTCCCGGACTGGTGCACATCTACCACGGTGTGACGTGGGGACCGCTGGTCCGGGAGATCGTCTCGGCGGCCACCGGCCGCAACATCCGGGAGATCCTGGCCACCGAGATCCTGCAACCGCTGGGCTTCCGGTGGACGAACTATGGGGTTGCTGAGGCCGACGTGCCGTTGGTCGCGCCCAGCCATGCGACCGGCAAGCCGCTTCCGGCCCCGCTCGCCGCGGCGATGAAGGCCGCGTTGGGCGGGTCGATGCAGAAGATCGTGCCGTTCTCCAACTCGCCGATGTTCCTGACCAGCGTGGTGCCGTCGTCGAGCACGGTGTCCACCGCCGAGGAACTGTCCCGCTTCGCTGAGATCCTCTGCCGCGGTGGTGAACTCGACGGTATCCGGGTGCTGCGTCCGGAGACCTTGCGGGCGGCCACCCGGGAGTGCCGGCGGCTGCGTCCGGATGTGGCGACCGGACTGATGCCGATCCGGTGGGGGACCGGATACATGCTGGGCTCCGCCCGCTTCGGACCCTTCGGCCGCAACGCACCCGAGGCGTTCGGCCACACGGGGCTGACGAATATCGCAGTGTGGGCCGATCCCACCCGTCGCCTCTCCGTCGGATTGGTCAGCAGCGGTAAACCAGGTCGACATCCCGAGGCCGGGCGCTACACCGCGGTCCTGGACCGCATCAACGCCGAGATCCCGCGGTCCTGAGCTCATCGCAATCCACAACACTGAATTGCCGGTGTCCGCACCCCCGGTTAGCGTTGCCCGCATGGCTGAGTCGATGCTGCAGCAACAACTCCACGAGGTTCGGGTGCTGCTCCGAAGGGCCCGTGACCTGTTCGGCTCGAATCCAGTGTCGCCGCCGCGGGACATCCGTCCGTCGACCGATGGCGGCAGAGCCGGCTAGGTCAGGGTTCACCCTCGGTGAGTCGGTGCGCGGCTAGTGCCCCTTCAGCGCGGCTGAGGTCGGCGGCGGTGGCCAGTTCCGCAGACGGGGTGAACCCGGCGTCGAGGATCTCTGTGCGGATCTGCATGACGGCCTTCAGGTGCGAAACGTCGGCCGCCCGCAACACCGCCTCGGCCAAGGCCTGTGCGTCGGTGTCGAGCACCGCCTCGGAGAGCACGACGCTGTGCAGATAGCCGCCGCGGCTGGACCGGAACAGCACGCTGCCGCTGGGGTGCACGGCATCGAAGGCCGGATCCGGTTCACTCATGTGCCCTCCTGCGGCACGCTGCCCAGTCGCTGCGCAGCCTCGGCGTCCTGGCTTTCCCAGATGTCGGCGGCGTGGTGGAGCCGGTCGGCCATTTCGGCGTGCGCGGCGGCCTGCTGCTCGTAGCACACCCGGCGCTGATCGAGGAGTTCGGCTCCGGCATCACGGAATTCGGCGAAGATCGGGCCCAGTGACTCCAAGGTGGCCAACACCTCGGTGTGGCTGCCTGAGGCCGAGCCGAGCTGCTCGGCGGTCCGCCGATGCTCCGCGGCGGCCTGCCGCAGTTCCCCGGGCACCACGTTGAGGTGCTCTGTCATCGCTCACTCCTGTCAGGACGGGGCCGTCTCCGCCGGCCGGGTTGATGCCGGAACTGCCGGCGGTGGGGGATTGGTGACGGTCGGGGCGGGCGGATGCTGCCAGCCTAGGAAACCGGGTCCGGTCACGGTGGCGACAGGCTGGATCTGGTTGTCCAGCAGTGCTGTGCCGTTACCCAGCGCCAGGGCGTGCCGGTCGGCGAAGACGCCGATGTCACCGAGGGCCACGGTGCTGCCATCGATCGGCGCGGTGACCGGTGAACCGGGTGGCGGAAGGGTGATGCCCTGCTGCCGGAAGGCCTCCGGGATCGGAGTTCCCGCCACCGCGGCGGTGATGGCGGCCGCGATGACCGGGGTCGGGGCGATGACGGTCTGTCCGTCAGGCAGTTGAACGGTGTGTGTCCCCGATGGCACTGCGTCGTCCTGGCCGGCGGCGCTGGCGTCGGCCTCCTCGGCCGGGTCCCGGGCATCGTCGCCCCCGATCTCCTCTGGTTCCTCTTCTGGTTCCTCGTCGGGGCCCTCACCGGGGTCGCGATGCCCTGCCGCCTGCGCCTCGGTGCGCAGGTCGGTATCCAGGTCCCGCAGCAGATCACCGATCCCGGAACCCAGGCCGAAGTCGCGGCCCCAACCGGATTGACCCAAATCGGATCGGCCCAATCCCGATTGACCCAGACCCGACTGACCCAGATCCGGGAAGGCGGGCGGGCCGCCGCCGAACGGCGCCCCCGCACCCCAGGCGGGGGCGGGTGGGGCAGAAGCAGGCCCGGCCATGGCCGGTGTCATCGGCGGGACCGGATACATCGGCGGTTCCGGTGGCACGTCCAGAGGAGCAGCGCCCACGTCCCACGGCGCAGCGAGGGCCGGTTCCTCGGCAAGATCCGTCACGGCACCGAAGTCCGGCCCACCGGCGAACTCGGGCAGGTCAGCAAGTTCGGCCAGGCCGGCCGCACTCAGCGGCCCGCTGGCCTGCGCCGCCGGTGCGGGGCTGTCGCCGTCGGCCGAACCGCCCTGCGGCGCTTCAGGTTCAGGCTTGCGACCCGTGTCCGCTGATGCGCCGGGGGTCGCGGAGGCGTAGAGCGAGGCCAGCGCCGCGGCGAGGGCGGCTTTGGACGTGGCATCCAGACCAGCGGTGTCGACCACGGTGCGGATCTCCCGCAGTTTTCCGATCAGAAAGCGCTGGAATTCCCGCGCCCCGGCCGGGGTGTCCAGATCGGTGCGGGACAACACCGCCGCCTCGATCTCGCGCTGCAACCGGTCCAGTCCGGCCGCCCCGGCGGCGTTGGCCGCGTGAGCGTTGAGGACCGCGGTGACAACCTGCAGGTCCACCTGAGCGGCGGTGGAATTCTGATGTGCCAGAGCGGATTCGGCGTCCCGAATGGCTTCGGCGGCCTGACCTTGGTTGGCCTGCGCTGCGGTCGTCGCGGCACCGGGCAGAAAGGCGTTCGGATGGGCGGCGACGATCCTGGTCAGGACCGCCCCGAGGGCGGCCGGTGAACTGAACGGGTTACACGCCGCCGCGATGTCCTCGCCGGTGAGGCCATTGCGCCAGGCGTCCTTGCTGCCGGTCGCCGCCCGGACCCGGTTTATCGCGTCGAGCAGATCTTGATGGGTTGCCACCGGATGCCTTTCATGCCGGTGACTCTAGGTAGCGGCGCGGCAGCGGACAATTCAGTGCTGTGCATGACCGGTCAGGTCCGGTAGCGTTCGATAAGTTGTTTCAGCGCAGTGGTTTTGGCGTCAACATCAGCCTTAGCGGCTTGCACCACCTCGACGATCTGCCGGTTCCTGGCCAGCAGCTGCCGGCTGACCTCACGCGCCTCGGCGGGGCTGTCCTTGGGCTGTTCGGCCGCCGCAGCCTCGACCTCGGCGGTAATCGCGTCGATCCGGCCGATCGAGTCCACGGCGAGCGCGTGGGCGGCGGCGACTGACGCGGCCAGCATCCGGTCGGCGTCAGCCAGGTCGGCGTCGCGGGCCGCCAACGCCTGTCGGGCCGCCGCCAGAGCGTCGGCTGAGTCACCTTCCTGAACCATGGCCCCAGACCGTACCCAGGGCCGAGACGGCGAACAACTCACCGTTCCTGCCGGACGCTAACCGGGGCGCCGTATCGCGGCGCTGGGCCCCAGCCTGCTGATCTGGACCGTCGCGCCGGGTTGGGGAGCTTCCACCACGAGGTTGTTGCCGATCGCCATCTGGACGTGGCCGGAGTGCGGGAACACCAAGTCCCCGGGTCGGACCTGCGAGGGTGCCACCGGTGCCCCCGCAAGGATCTGCTGGTAGGTGGTCCGGGGCAGTGCGACACCGGCGCGCGCGTAGGCCCATTGCACCAGGCCGGAGCAGTCGAAGCGGTCCGGGCCGGTCGCCCCCCAGACGTAGGGCCGACCCAGCCGACTCAGCGCGGCCCGCACGGCGACCTGCGCCCGCCGATCCCGCGGGCCCGAGGTCCCGGTGCGCCGATACCGCAGACCGCGCAGTTCGGCGCGACGGCGCTGTGCGCGGCGTCGCGCTGCCAGCACATGGGACCGTTGGGATCGTAGCCGGGCGATTCGGCGGCGCAACAACTCTCGTGCCGCGATCGGACTGTCGGGCAGGTTCGCCTCGGCCCTGGCGGCGGCTAGCACCGCGGCGGTGTCGCGATGGGCGGCGCGGTGCGCACCGAGTGCTGCGGCCACGATCCGGGCGAACTCGTCGTCGACGCCACGGGCAGCGGCCAGCTCGGCCAACCGCGCCACCGCAGCCTGCCGGACGGCGGCCGAGGTCACACCGGTGTGTCCGGGGGCGTGCGGACTTCCGCCCGACCGGATGTCGAACGGCCGCGGATCGGCGGCCCCGGCGAACAGGGCGTGCGCGCGACGAAGGGCCGCGACTTCATCAGCGGCGCCGGCCGTCATGGATGCGCCTCGACGAATGCCCGCACCCGCGGCAGGGCACCGGGCGGGATCACGCCGGTGTTACGGAGGTCCCACATCTCCTCAACGCTCACCCCGAGCAGCGACGCGATCACCGCCTCGGGCAGGGCACTGCGCCGGCACGCCCGATCGAAGCGGGCGCTGATGCTGCCCGGCATCCGAGCCAGCAGGGCCCCGCGAATACTCTCCAGGGTCTGAAGGTGTGCCATCAGACGGTCCGACGACGGCGCACCGGCATTGACGGCCACCCGCCAGGAGTTCGCGGCCAGCATCTCGGCCTTCACGCACTGAGCGATCACGTTCAGAATATACGTCTCGTATTCGTTTGATGTCTCCGCTGGCAGGCGGGCAATCAACGAATTAAGCGATTCCAGGTGCGCCTCGGCGTGGGCCTCCAGCACGGCGGCGTCGTTGTGCCGGCTGACCACCACCGGTTCCGGTGCGCGCGGCGGTCCCGGCTGTGTGCCCGGAGTGGTCAAAAGCTGCGCGAGTGCGGCATCGGGATCGTCGGCCGCCACCAGCCGCGAGAAGGTTCCCGGCGGCAGACCCAGACCATTTTCAACCTTTTGAACTGTGCTTTTGTGCGGTTTGCGGACGCCGCGCTCCAGATAGCTCAGGCCCATCGTGCTGACTCCGGTGGCAGCGGCGAGATCGGCCAGCGACCAGTCGCGGGACTCCCGTAGTGCCCGGATGGCGGCACCGGCGGCCTCCCGGCTCACCGTTGGTCTCCGCGCATGGCCAAAGCGTACACAGCCATCTTGGTATATACGTTTCTGTTTATGTTTCGATTGCAGGCCGAAGCAAAAGCGTATACGCTTCTGTCATCGAAATGCTCCCGAGGAGGCTCTGATGGACATCCGCCCCTGCTCAGCCGACCCCGACCTGTGGTTCGGTTACGCCGACGACGACGCCAGCGACGGGGCCGCCAAGGCCCGCGTCTATGAGCAGTCGGCGGCGAAGGCCCGCACCATTTGTCTGCGCCGCTGCCCGCTGGCCCAGCAGCGACTCTGCGCGCGGCGGGCCGTCGAGGGCGGGGAGGAGTACGGCGTGTGGGCCGCCATCAAGCTCCCCGGTGGGCAGTACCGCAAGCGCCACCAGTTGGCGCACGCCCACGCCGTGCTCCGCCAGATCGCCGACGGTGAGATCAATCCGCGCGAACTGCCCGAGAGCGCGGAGTTGCTGTCCCGCAGCGAAACCGACGGGCCGGCCGCAGCCGTCGTCCACGTGGCGCTGGGACAGCGTCCGGCAGCCTGAGAGGGAACACGCCGCCCGTGCGACATACCGGCGGACGGGCTGTGCGCAGGCAGACTGGATGTGTGTGTGCTGTGCTGGGATTGGCCATTGGGGGTCTGATCGCGCTGGTGGTCGCCGCACTGACCGGCAGCACGCCGCTTGCGGTGGTGGTGGTCGCGTTGGCGGCCGCCGGCATCGTGCAGTTGGTCCGGGACTGGCGCCATGACCGCACCGCGGCGCCCACCCGGCAGCATCCGGCAACGCCGTCCGCCCACACCCCGAGGGAGTCCGCTGCGGCGCTGACCCCCGACGACTTCAGCCCGGACATCTCCACCGACCCCAACGGTCCCTCCTCGGACGCTCGGGCCGACCAGGGTTAGTTCACCGGCCGGTGCGCACCAACTCCAGCGTGCCCAGGTCCCGGATGGCCTGGCTGCCGCGCTCCAGCATGGTGACCATCATGTCATCGCCACGCTCGGTGGCCGCCGAGAACGCGAACCCCAGCGTCGTGATCAACGGAATCTGCAGCATTCCGAAACGGTAATCCTGCCAACAGGTTTCGCTGTCGTAGTCGCTGACCCCGTAGCCCTGCAGTGCCTGGTGGTAGGACTCCACCAGCGCGCGTTCATGGCGGGCGCGCTCGGTGGGTTGCACGCTGGTCCCGATGAAGTAGGCGAGGTCACGTGCCGGTAGTCCGACGGCCAGGGTCTGCCAGTCCACCACGGTCACCTGGCTGCGCTGTGGGTCGAAGAGCAGGTTGTCGGCCCGATAGTCGCCGTGCAGGATGCTGAACCGTTCACCGGCGCCCAGCAGCCAGTCGGCGATCAGGTCGGCCGCCTCGAGCACCGTCGCGCGGTCAGCCGGACTCAGCCGCGCCCCGACCTTGTCGATCATCGTCGTGGCCGCCAGCCGGGTGATGTCACCCAGACCTCGGGCGGTGGCCTCGTCCGGCTTGGGCATGACGGTGCCGTCAAACGACAGCCACGCCGGGTCGCACCACCGCGGCCCGTGCAGTCCGGCCAGGGCGGTCACCGCCAGGTGTGCCTCGGCCGTCGTGCAGCCCTGGAGCTGGTCGCCCTGCAGCGCCGGCGTCATGTCGGCGAGCAGCAGGGCGAAGTCGCCGGGCTCCTGGTAGGCGCAGTAGAAGCAGCGGGGCAGTGGCACCGCGACGGTGTCGGCCACCCGGGTGTAGAACGCGTGCTCGGATCGGTAGCTGAGGGCAACGCGCTCGCGAACAGCCTGCTCCTGGGCCGGCAATTTGATGACGTAGGAGTCCGGCAGATCCGCCGCGAGCGACCGGTAGCGCACACCGATCCGGTAGGTGGCTCCAGTCTGTCCGGTTCCGATGGGAGCGACCTCGACGGCATCGACGTCAACCGGATGGCCCTGCTCGGCGAGCACAGCGGTGAGCCACTCGGCACTGACCTCACCCGGCGAAGCCGGAATCCCGCCAAGACTCACAGCGCGATTAGACCATCCCGGCGCGACCCTGGGGCCTAGGGCCAGGGCCAGCCCGGGGGAGCGCCGCCACCAGGAAGTGGTTGGTTCTGCAGAATGCTCAGACATGTGCCCATCGACCTGCCCGGGATGCACGGGATGCCGCTGACGGTGGGCAGCGAACCCTGGGTGTAGCAGCGGCCGGTGTAGGGGTCGGTGTACATGCCCGCCGGACAGGCTGCGGCCGGTGGCGCGGCGGCGATCGGCGCTGCGGCCAGACCCGCGGCTGCCAGCATCGCGCCCAGCAGCCGTCGCATCCGTCCGGTCATGGCGCCACCCTACGCCGGATGCCGGGGCAGGTCAGCCGGTGAACTTGCCGCTGCGGATCCGCTCGGCCTCCATCATCGCCAGTTCGTGCGCGCCAGGGATGACGACCTCGGGATCCGGGACGAAGTCGATGTCGATGGCCCGGCCCTCGTACGGGACGGCCTGCAGGATCACCTTGATGGCGTTGAGTCGCGCCTTGTGCTTGTTCTCCGAGCGGATGATAGTCCACGGGGCGTCCGGGGTGCTGGTGCGGCGCAGCATCTTGTACTTCGCGTCGGTGAAGTCGTCCCAGTGCTCCTGGGCCTGCACGTCGATCTCGCTGAGTTTCCACTGCCGCAACGGATCGTCCCGGCGCCGCTCGAACCGGCGGGCCTGCTCCTCCTTGGTCACGCTGAAGTACAGCTTGACCAGGATGGTGCCCTGGCGCACCAGGTCCTTCTCGAAGCCGACGACGCCCTTGAGGAAATTGCGGTACTCCTCGTCGGTGCAGAAACCGAACACCGGTTCCACCATGGCGCGGTTGTACCAGGAGCGGTCGAACAGCACGATCTCCCCGCCGGTGGGGAACTGGGCTACGTAGCGCTGGAAGTACCACTGGCTGCGCTGCTCCTCGGTGGGCTTGCCCAACGCGACGACCCGGTAGTGCTTCTCGTTCATGTACCGGGTCACTCGACGGATGGTGCCGCCCTTGCCGGCGGCGTCGCGTCCCTCGAAGAGCACGATCATCCGGCGGTTCTCCTCTTCGAGGTAGTGCTGCATCTTGAGCAACTCCACCTGAAAAGGCTTGAGTTCTTCTTCTTCGAGGACACGACGCGGGACTGCCATGCCCCTCATCTTGGCCGACAGCGCGCGCGGCAGGGCGTTTAGGCTCGCCTACCTCGCTGGCCGGGCGGTGCGGCTACCGGGCGGACCGGGCCGGCGGCCGCGCAGACCCCCGCCGTGGTGTGCGGTCCGCAGACTCCGACGCCGCGGTCGCCCGAGGGGCCCGGCCGAGTTCGAGGCCAGCCGGCCGGGGTTGCGCCGTACGCAGCTGAGCGTCCACAGCAAAGTCGTTCTCGGTCGCGGCCGCCGGCACCGGTGCGTCGGGCACCTCGTCGGCGGCGACGTCGCCCAGGTCGGCTGCAACGACAGCGGCCGATGCGGGCGGCACCGACGGCGATCGGTAGTTCTCGTAGAGCCACGGGTTGTCATACAGGTTGTCCGGGTCGCAGGACCGGCAGAAGTTCGGCGCGAGGGCCCGTAGCGCCGGCGCCAGGCCGGTCTGTTCGGAGTTGAACCACTCGCTGTTGGGCACGAACGGGTTGTAGGCATCGGCGATCGCTTTCGCGGTCTTGGACACCACAGCAGAGGCCTCGGCCAACGTCACCGACGCGACACTCTGACGGGGACCGGTCAGGTAGGCGCCCAATGCGGTGAAGGCGCCCCAGCGATCGACCTTGACATACTGGCCCGACCATGAGGTCGGCTGACCGGTGAACGGGTTGGTGACCACCGGGAACTGGTAGCCCTCATGCAGCTGGGACATCGGCACCTTGAACATGCTGTCCAGCAACGCATTCAAGTCCGGGCAGGCACCCGGGCGCGCCGCGCAACCGGCGTTCATCGGCAAGTTGGCTTTGGCCCACCAGCTGAGTTCATCGCCCAACGCCGCCGAGAACGGCGCGACCGGCATCATCATGTCGATGAAGGCTTTTAGCTTCGGCGGATCCTGTTCGTCGAATCCGAAGACGTTGGTCGGCCCCCACACTTGCCAACTTCCGGTGGCGATCATGGCGTCGGCGAAGCGGTCCATCGCCTGGATCTCCCACGCCGGAATGCTCAGGATCAGGGTGAGCAGATTGGCTGGGACGTTGGCCAGTGACGGCTCGCTGGCGGCGGTCAGACGGTAGGACTGGACGGAACTCCGGTCGGAGGCGCCATCCGCCTCCATTGGCGTCAACGAGACCGCCGCGACGCTCAGGGCGGCGACACCGGTCGCCAGGTAGGGCCTCACGGCTGTAGACATGGAGCCCCCTCGGTAGTCACGACACGACTATAAGTTGCCAGTTGCAGCAAAGAACCTACGGATTGCCTTGACGGGTGTCAAAAAACTGGACACATCGGCTGCTTCGCGGCTGCTGCCCCGGCACGGGCATGCTGACGGCATGCGTTATCGGGATCAGCCCACGGTCGAAGTCACCCAACGGGTGCGGTGTGACGTGTCCACCGCGTGGGGTTTCGTCAGCGACATCGCCCTTCCGGTGCACTGCTCGGCTGAACTGCAATCAGTCGAGTGGCTCGACGGCGCCGAGGGTTTGGCGGTCGGGGCGCGCTTCCGTGGCCGCAACCGCAATGAGGTGATGGGGGAGTGGGAGACCGTCTCGGAAGTCGCCGAGGTCGAGGATCAGCGCCGATGGGTGTGGAACGTCGTGGTGGACGGTCAGATTTCCACCAGTTGGGGTTTCGAGGTCGAACCGACCACCGACGGCGTTCTGATCCGGCAGTGGGGACGGCTGGGTCCGGGACCGTCGGGGCTGCGGGTCCCGATCGCCGCCCAACCCGACAAGGAGGCCCAGATCATCGAACGGCGGTTGGCGCAGTGGCGGCAGGGCATGGCCGCCAACCTCGAGTGGATCCGCGCCCGGGTGGAAGATGAAGACACCCAAAGGTCATGGTGCGGGCCGAACACCGGGTCCCCTCAGACTCCGCATTGAACTGTTCGGCGGCAAACGATTTGAGGTACGGCATGTCTCGGTTGAAGCGCGGCGCGGTCGAAGTATGTTCGGCCGCTCTGGTGATGCTCGGCATGGCCGGGTGCAGCCAGCCCGCCCCGGG
>CAYXBN010000025.1:0-42354 GCA_964463215.1 uncultured Mycobacterium sp.
GAAGATCGGGAACTCGATGCCGAGTTCGTCGCAGAGTGGGGTGTGCATGGGGACTCCTCGGCCGATAAACTGGAACGTGTTCTAGTTTAGCCCGCCGGCGGTCCGAGCACGAGGGACGCCGGGAACGTCGAGTGGGGCCGCTTTCCCCCGGTCACACCGCGAGTATCGTTGGAGGCGCGCCCAACGGAGCGCGCGCCGATGAGGAGGTCGGGATATGACCACTCTCCACCGCATGGTTCTGGCAGCACTATTGGCAGTGGTCGGCTCGCTGATCTTCGCCCCGGCGAGTGCGGCGGACCAGATTCCACTGGTGCCCTGTTACAACGGCATTTTCCCGTTGAACCCCTACGTGGACAACTGCGCCGTGCAGCCGCGGCCACCGCGGGTGCTGGGGTCTGCACCCGATCAGACAGCGCTGCTCAACTGCAGCATCGGCAGTGAGGTGTTCCGGGCGCAGTGCTTGTCGCTCTACGTCAACGGCGGTTACGGGCTCTATCCCGGGGCGGTGCTGGCACCTGGCTACCGGCCCTAGCGGTCAGGGTTGCCCGAACAACCGAACCGGCGACACCAACGGCAGGTCAAGGGTGGTGCGGATGCCCGGTGGCGCGGCGATCACCGCCGGGATGGCATTGACGATGCGCGCCGCGGCCCCGGCGATGGCCGCGTGGTTGTGGTCACCGAGGCCACTGGTCGGACAGATGTCGACCGCGTACGAGGGCTCCCCGGTGATCTCCACCCGGTAGGAGCCGCCCGGCTGGGCCGGCTGGGCCCAGTCCGGCCGCAGGTCGCCACGAAGTCGGGTGACATGTTCGACGACGATGGCCGAGTTGCCGGCCACCATCCCGTGGATCTGGAAGCGAACCGCGGCCACACCGCCCTGCGGAATGTGCCCGGCGGCGATGTCGAAGGCCTCCGGCGCCGGCTCGCGTTCGTAGCTCTCGGTGATCGCGTCCAAGGAGATGTTCAACCCTGCGGCAAGTTGGCGTAGCGCCGAACCCCACGCCACCGAGAGCACCCCCGGCTGGAACAGGATCGGTATCTCATCCAGCGGCTTGCCGAAGCCCATCACGTCAAACATCACGATCGCGCCGTCGTAGGTGGCGTAGTCGGCGATCTCCATGCAGCGCACCTGCTCGATGCGTCGACAGGTGCTGGCGAACGCCAGCGGGATCAGGTCGGTGACGAAACCCGGGTCGACGCCGTTGACGTAGATGCTTGAATCACCCAGCCGCGCAGCCTCTTCCACCGGCTCGATAAACTTGTCGCCGATGACCTGCCAGGGGAATTGCAATACCCCTGGCGCTGATCCGACCACGTTGACCCCGGCCGCCAGGATCCGCCGAACGTCATCCATGGCCGCCGGCATCCGGGTGTCGCCCATGGCGCAGTACACCGCGCACTCGGGTTGCGCGGCCAGCGCGGCCTCGAGGTCGTCAGAAGCGAGGACTCCCGTGCGCACGTCCAGCCCGGCCAGTTCGCCGGCGTCCTTGCCGACCTTGGCCGGGGTGGACACCACCAGGCCGGTCAGCTCGAAGGCAGGGTTCTCGATGAGCTCGGCCAGCGCCAGCCGACCGACGTTCCCGGTTCCGATGTGCACGACACGAATGGCCATCCGTCTCTCCTATGCCACCGCGGCGCTCAACGCAAGGCCTTGCCGGCGTAGCGCCCGCCGCGATCCGAGCCGGTGCCGGTAGCGTGACGGGCCATGGGACGCGTTGACGGCAAGGTCGCTCTGATCACCGGGGGTGCCCGCGGCATGGGCGCCGCCGACGCCAGGATGCTGGTGGCCGAGGGCGCCAAGGTGGTGATCGGAGACATCCTCGACGAGGAGGGCGTCAAACTTGTCGAGGAACTCGGCGACGCGGCCCGCTACGTCCACCTCGACGTCACCAGCGCCGAGGACTGGAAGGCCGCTGTCGACACCGCGGTGGAGGCCTTCGGCAAGCTCAACGTACTGGTCAACAACGCCGGCATCGTGCAGGCTGCGCCGCTGAAGACCGCGGATCTGACCCGCTGGCAGAAGGTACTCGACGTCAACCTGACCGGGCCGATGCGCGGCATCCAGGCCGTCATCGACCCGATGATCGCCGCTGGCGGCGGGTCGATCATCAACGTCTCCTCTATCGAGGGCATGCGCGGGGCGGTGTGGGCGCACAGCTACGTGGCGTCCAAATGGGGGCTGCGCGGCCTGACCAAGTCGGCGGCGCTGGAACTGGCGCCGGAGAACATCCGGGTCAACTCCATCCACCCCGGGTTCATCCGCACTCCGATGACCAAACACCTGCCTGACGACATCGTCTCGGCCCCGATGGGTCGCTCGGGCACCCCCGAGGAGGTCGCCACCTTCGTGGTGTTCCTGGCCAGCGACGAGTCGTCGTTCTCCACCGGTTCGGAGTACGTGATGGACGGCGGCTTGATCACCGACGTCCCGCACCGCGCCATTTGAGGCCCGCCAAGGAGCTGCTCGGACCGGTCCGCGCGACGGTCTTCGTCGTAAGCTCGATGATCGGGGCAGGGGCCTTCTTTCTCCAGCTCAGGCCCGCGGAGGCCGACGGCGACCGCGCTGTGTCACGGCGCTGAACGCGGTCCCCAGCACCGCCCGGCCCAGTCCGGGCAGATGCGCCAGAGCGTCTGCCGTCCCGCGCTGGCCCGGCGCGCCGGTCCGCAGCACCGGCCACCGTTGGGCTTCGGCCAGAGCCGTCAGCCCCGGCCTGGGGTTGACCGGGCGCGGATGCCCGACCAACCTCATCAGCGCGGCGTCCTCGTCGCCGTCGGCGTAGAAGTAGCTCTGCCGCAGTATGACCCCGTGCTCAGTGCAAAACCGTTCAGCGGCAGCGGCTTTCTTCGGTCCCCAAACGATCGGCCGGTTGATCCTGCCGGTCAGCAATCCGTCGCCGTCCAATTCGAAGGTGTTGCAGAGGATGTGGGTGATGCCCAGCGCGCGGGCCACCGGCGCCGCGTGGATCGTCAGGGCCGAAGAACACAGAACGAGGGTGTGTCCGCGTTCCCGGTGCGCCTCGACGATCTGGCGCATCAGGGGGTACACCTTGTGCACCACCTGTTCGGCGAACAGTCGCTCACCGATCTCATCGAGTTCGTCCAGGGATTCTCCGCGCAGGTAACCGGCGGCCCGCGACAGCAGGCGCTCGAACTGCATCCGGCCCAGTTTGTACCGCAGGGAGGCTTCCACCACCCCGAGCACCTCGCCGACCTGAGCCTGTCCGCGGCGGATCCGGTCGCGGGCGTGGGCGACCGCGGTGAAGCCGTCCACCAGCGTCCCGTCGCAGTCGAAAAAGGCGCCGACCGCCGGACCGGGCGGGTTGGCCTCGATCTGCGCCAGGGGATCGCTCACGGGACCGACCGCCGCGCCGCCTGCGCTTTCCGAGCGGCTTCCAGTTCCTCCTCGTAGGCGCCTTCGTCGCGGCCCAGGGCGATGGTGGCGGCTGCCATCGCCGCCAGTGCGATACCGAGAACGAGTGCGGTCGGCGGATTGACCGTCAGGTGTTCGCCGAGGATCACCTGACCGAGCAGCACAGCGACGACCGGTTCGAGCACCAGCATGGCCGGCACCGATGCGCGCAGCGACCCGGCATGGAAGGCCGACTGCTGCAGCAGAGTGGCGACGATGCCGACCAGCACCAGCAGATACGCGACCGGTGAGACCAGCAGTCGGGCGGCCTGGCCCTCGGTGACGCTGTTCATGACGATCTTGGTGAGCACCGCCAACACCCCGAACAGGATCCCCACCGCTGTCGCCAACAGCAGTGCCCGCCGCCACCCGGACAGCCGGACCGCGACCGGAAGGGTGGCCAGGGTGCTCACCAGGGCAATGGCCGCGACCAGCACCGCGGGTCCTTGCGACCCGGCGTAGTCGCCGGGGGCGGTGCGGGCCAGGGCGACGAACACCGCGAGCGCCATCGTCAGGACCAGCGCCCAACCCCATTCCACCCGTGTCACGCTCCGCCCAGCAAGTCGGGCACTCAGTGGCAGCGCAAACAACAGCGCCGACACCAGCAGGGGAGCAACGAGCGTCAGGGACCCGAACGCCAGCGCCACCGCCTGGAAGACATAACCGGTGATCGCCGCCCCGGTCCCGGCCCACCACAGCGGCCGGCGCAGCAGCGTCGCCAGCATCACCGTGCTGACACCCTGATCGGCGGGGACATCCATGGTGGCGCGCTGCCGCACAACGATTCCGATGGCGATGAACACCGCGCTGGCCAGAGCCGCGGCCACCACAAGGCTGCGCTCCAGCAAGGGTGTTCCTTCCGCGTCCAGTGTTGCCCCACCGAATCTAGGCCACCCGGACGGTGCCCGGGGCTGCCCGGGGTTATCCGGTCGGTCGGGTGCGGACTTCCTGGGGTCACCTTCGGGCCGCCGGCTGACTAGGCTGGAGGTCATGACCGACCAAGACCGCACCGTCACTCGCCGTGCAATCGCCGATGCCCTGCTCACTGCGCTGGAACGCCGAAACGAGTTGGTCGAGGCGATCGTGGGTTCCGCCGACCGGGCCGCGGCGATCGACGCGGTCAGCCAGGTTCTGGGCACGTCGCGGGTGGGTAGCGAGGCGCTGATGGGCATGCGACTGGACCAGTTCACCAAGGAGTCCCGCCGCCAGATCGCCGCCGAACTCGACGACCTCAACAGCCAGTTGAGCTTCACCGCGGCCGAGCGACCGGCCAGCACCGACGACTCGCTGAGGCTGCGGCCGTTCTCCGATGAGGATGACCGGGACATCTTCGCGGTCCGCACGGAGGAGATCGGTGCCGCCGGAGACGGTTCCGGTTCCCCGGCCGGAAGCCTCGAAGATGAGATCCGTTCGGCGCGTCAGCGTCTGAGGGCGGAGGAAGCCGCCTGGTTTATCGCCGTCGACGGCGATCAGAAGGTGGGCATGGTGTTCGGTGAACTGGCCGGGGGCGAGGTGAACGTGCGGGTCTGGATCCATCCGGAACATCGACAGAAGGGGTACGGCACCGCTGCGCTGCGTCGGTCACGCTCCGAACTGGCCGCCTGCTTCCCGGCGGTCCCACTGGTGGTTCGTACCCCCGGCGCCGCCCGCTGAGGTGTCTGCGACCCCTCCGACGGCGTTCCGGTATCCGGCGGCCAAGTCCGCGACCCCGCACGCACGGTTGCGCAACCGGGTGTTGCGACTGACCGGCGTCGACCTGTTCCCGTCCGACGGAATCGCTGCGGCGTTCAAAGCCGGTCTGCACGAGGGCGATCCGATCGCGGAGCGGTTCGTCGCCGAGACCTACCACGGCGAAATCGGGGCGCGGGCGGCGCGCGACATGGTCGAACGGATGCTGCGAGACGGACTGGCGAGCGTGCCCGACGCCCCGGACTCGCTGCGGGCGCTGATCGAGGACTTCGAGCGGCTTCCCGATTGGGTCGACCCCGCGTTGGTCGAGGAGGGTGCCGCGGTCTGGCGGCGCTGGGCTTACGCGCTGGGCGCAGTGGGCAACGCCGGAACGATGGACACCTACACCGAAAGCTGGCTGGCACTTCCCCTTTCGCTGTCCGGCGGCTACGCCGGGGATCGGGCTCTGCACCGTTACCTGGAGACTTCCCGGTGGTGGCTGGAGGTCAGCCGACCCGGGGCGGTACTCCGACCCGGTTCGGCCGCCCGCGCCATCTCATTGCATGTGCGGATCATGCACGTGAGCGTGCGGGCCCGGGTCGCCGGGCACCCCGAGTGGGATGCCCACCGCCTGGGCCTGCCGATCAGTCAGTCGGCGATGTTGCTGACCCTGCTCGGCGGCAGTGTGGCGCCGGCGGTGGGCCTTACCGCACTCGGCTTCCTTACCTCCCCACGGGAAATGCGGGCTGTGCTGCATTTCAACCGCTACTGCGGCCACCTGGTCGGGGTGCGCTGCGACGGCTATTTTCCCGAGTCGGTGCTGGATGCCTGGCGGATCCTGTTCATGGCTGATGCCGCCCGCAGTCACGACTCCGCCGCCATCGGAACCGAATTGGTCGAATCCTTCGTTCCGGCGTTTGCGCCCGCCAGCACCGACCGCGGCCTGGACCGGGTGCGGGCCGGCTACCACTACCGAATCCAGGCGGGTTTCTCGGGTCTGTTCATGCTGCCGTGGAATCGCCGCCGCTACGACTTGCCCTCGCCGGCACCGGGTATGGCCGTGTTGCTGGGCCGCGCTCCGTTGATCGCCGGTGTCGAGGTTGCGCGCCGGATCATTCCGGGACTGGATGCGCGTTGGCAGCGGTTCCAGTTGGGGCGCTGGGAGCGCTGGTATCGCTGGCAGTCGGGTGGTCGGACCGCGCAGTTCCAGGCCGCTACCCCGTTGCGCCGCTAGGCGGCGGTGCCGCCGTAGGCTCCTATCTCGGGGAGACAAGAGAGTCACGGCATGAGCGCACGCGCAGGAATCCTGGTCACCGGAACCGAGGTGCTGACCGGTCGGGTGGCCGACCGCAACGGCCCGTGGGTGGCCGACCGGTTGCTGGAGTTGGGCGTGGAGTTGGCGCACATCACCATCTGCGGCGACCGCCCGGCCGACATCGGGGCCCAACTGCGGTTCCTGCGATCCGAGGGCGTCGATCTGATCGTGACCACTGGCGGCTTGGGGCCGACCGCCGACGATTTGACAGTGGCGACGGTGGCCCGGTTCTGCGGCCGGGACCTCGTCCTCGATGAGGGTATGGAGACCAAGATCGCCGGGATCGTCGCCCGGTGGATGGCGCGCTTCCCGGACACCGATCTGGAGGCGGTGCAGGCGGCCAACCGCAAGCAGGCGATGGTGCCCGCCGGTGCGGCGGTCCTGGATCCGGTCGGGACCGCGCCGGGCGTGGTGGTGGCCGGGCGCCCGACCGTGCTGGTGTTACCCGGACCGCCGAAAGAGTTGCAGGGTATGTGGCCGGCTGCGGTGGCGACCGCCGAGGTGCAGCAGGCGATCGCCGGCCGCACCGCCTACCGACAGCAGACCGTCCGGATGTTCGGGGTGGCCGAAGCCGGACTGGCTGACACCCTGCGTACCGCCGAACGGCAGCTAACAGGCTTCGCTGATCTGGAGATCACCACTTGCCTGCGACGCGGGGAACTGGAAGTGGTCACCCGCTATGAGCCCGGCAGCGAGTCGGACTACCGGGATCTGCTGGATCTGGTTCGCCAGCGCCACGGGGCGGCCATTTTCTCCGAGGACGGCACGACCGTCGACGAGCAGGTGGCAACGCTGCTTTCCGGTCGGCGGATCGCCACGGCCGAATCGTGCACCGCCGGCATGCTCGCCGCCAGGCTCACCGACCGACCCGGGTCCTCCGACTACGTGGCCGGCGGCGTGGTGGCCTACGCCAACGAGGCCAAGGCGGATCTTCTCGGTGTCGATCGCGCGCTGATCGCCGACCACGGCGCGGTGTCCGCCGAGGTTGCCGAGGCGATGGCCGGCGGCGCGCTGGATCGATTCGGCGCGGACACCGCCGTCGCCATCACCGGGATCGCCGGACCCGGCGGCGGTACGGAGGACAAACCGGTTGGCACCGTGTGGTTTTGCGTCCGGTGCGTCGGCGGGCCGACCGTGACCCGGTGTGTACGGGTGCCGGGGGAGCGCGCCGACGTCCGCGAGCGCTCCACGACGGTGGCGATGCATCTGCTGCGTCGCGCCCTGCTCGGCGCCGCCGACTGATCCCGGAGAGAACCGGCGTGGTTCACCGAGTGGGCCGCTCCGATGCGGCGACGGAACGCGGATCGACCGGGAAATCAAAGATCGTGTCCGGGTAGGGTTCTGGCTGGTAGATGAAGTGCCACCACTCCTTGGAGTAGTTGACGAAGCCCTGTCGTTGCAGACCTTCGGCGAGCAGCAGCCGGTTCTTGGCCTGATCCCCGTTGATTCTCGGATCGGCGGTATTGGCGAGGCTGTCGAAGCAATCGAATCCGGTGCCCATGTCGATGGAGTTGTCCGGTGTCCGGATCGCCTGTGGCGCTGCGCAATCCACGAGTGGCTGACCAGGCAGGTAAGGCGGTGTGGGCGGGGCGTCGACGGGAACCAGGGTGAGGTCGACGGTACTGCCGCGGCTGTGTCCGGAGCGCTCGGCGATGTAGCCCTCGGCGAAAAGCACCGACTTGTCCACCCGGGGATAGAACTCGGGTTTCATCCGTTGATCGGCCAGGTTGGCTGCCCAGCCGACGAAATCATCGACGGCGCGTTGCGGCCGGTAGCAGTCATAGACCTTCAGGGTGTACCCGTCCTCGACGAAGTCGCGTTGCGCCCGGGCCAACGCCTCGGCCGCCGGTCGGGTGAGGATGCACAGGGGCGCCTGGTAGCCGTCCACCGGGTCGCCGGTGAAGTTCTGCGGGGTGAAGTAGCGGATCTCCTGCACGATCGTGGGGTCGATGTCGTGCAGGGCGACGAAGTCGGCCGGCGCCGCCGTCGCGGGTTGGGCGCCGGCGGGCGGGAGGGCTCCCGGCACCGACACCGGTGCGCCCAGTGCGACGGCGAGGACCGCGGCGAGTCGGCGCATCAGTCAGCCAGCGGCGAGGGCGGCCCGGGTTTGGCCTGCGCGGCATCCCTGCGGCGGGCGGCCATGCCGGCCAGCGCCTCGAACACCACCCGGTGGGCGGCGTTGACCGTCAGTTCGGCGTGGTCATAGGCCGGGGCCACCTCCACCACGTCGACACCGGCGACATCGTGTTCGTAGCACAGTTGGCGAACCATCCGGAGCAGGTCGGCGCTGGTGATGCCACCCGGTTCCGGGGTTCCGGTGCCTGGAGCATGGGCAGGGTCGAGAACGTCGATATCGACTGACACGTAGAGCTTTTCGGCCTTGGCGAGAGCCTCGCTGACCGCCCGGCGCATCACTTCCTTGAAGCCGCGGTCCCAGATCTCCTGCATGGTGTGCCAGGTCATGCCCTGCTGCTGCATCCACTCAAAGGTGTCCTGCGGCGGCCAGTAGCCACGCAGACCGACTTGGACGAAGTGGGTGCCCGGGACCGCACCGGACTCGATCAGCCTCCGCATCGGGGTGCCGTGGCTGGCCAGGTTGCCCTCGATGATGTCGGCGGTGTCGGCGTGGGCGTCGAAGTGCACGATTCCGACGTTCCCGTAGCCGTGGACGTCTGCCACGGCGGTTGCGGCGGGCCAGGTGATGGAGTGATCGCCGCCGAGGATCACCGGGACGATCCCGCGGGAGGCGATCGTGTGCACCCGTTCCCTGATGTTGGCGTGCGACTGCTCGGTCAGCCCGTGCGGGCAGTAGGCGTCACCGAAGTCGACGACTTCCAGCCAGTCGAAGATCTCCAGTCCCAGGTCGAGGTGGTAGGTGCCGGGTTCGTAGGCGGTAGACCGGATCGCCCGCGGCCCGAACCGGGCACCTGGCCGATTCGTGGTCGACACGTCGAACGGCGCCCCGACGATCGCGACGTCGGGCCGCCAGGAGTCGAGTTGCTCGGGTTCGGTCAGAAACGGGCGCTGGCCGAACGACACCATCCCGGCGTAGGCCAATTCGAGTTGCTCAGCCATGCCGGGTGGAAGCTCACGCGCGGGACGATGATGGTGGTCGCCACTCATCGCACTGAGCCTACCGGCCCGCCGTCATCCCCGGCGGTCAAAGTTGGTCGGACTCGCCGGCGCCCAAATCGGTTGCCGGGACATAGTCCACCGCGTTGCCACCACGGCGGCGGGCCCGGTGCATCGCGGCGGTCGCCAGCGTGATCCCCTCCTCGAGGACTTCGTCGGGCGGACGGGCGGTCAGCGGACCCAGCGGGGTGCTGACCACCCCGATACTTGCGGTCAGTCCCCCCGGCGCGGCGGCGATCGCGCTGCGGATCCGCTCGGCCAGCGGGGTGGGATCGGCCGCGGTGAAGGTGTCGGCGACGAGGAACTCGTTCTCGCCGACGTGGCCGATCACCGCATCGTGGCGGACGGTGTCGCGCAGGGCCCGACCGACGGCCACCAGGGCGGCGTCGGCACCTCGGCCGCCTTTGATGCTCAGCAGCGCGTTGAAGCTGTCGACGGCGACCACCACCAGCACCAGGTACCGGTCGTCATCGCGATTGCGGGCGCCCAACAGGGTGCCGGCGGCCTCGTCGAAAGAACTCCGGGTCAACAGACCGGTCAGGGGTTCGACGTCGGTCGGGTCACCCTGAGTGATCAGTTCGGCAATGGTCCGGCCCGCGTAGGCCACCACGACGTTGACCAAGACCACCGGCACCGACACCGCCACCGCCGTGGGGATGTCGACCATGGCAATCCGAACCGCCAGCCACAGCAGGGTCAGCGCGGCCACCGCGGCGGTGAACGGCTGGACTCCGCCGCCGTGGAACAGCGCCGAATACCCCGACGGGAAGGCGAAGGCAGTGGCGATCAGGAGTCCGGCCAGCGGATCGGTCGCCAGGACGCAGCCGGTCGCCAGCGCCAGCGAACCGACGACGACAACGGCGATGGACTGGTTGCGGGTGGGCCATCGGTGCCGCAGCCACAGGAAGGCCATGCCGAGACAGGCGGCCGCAATCACAACCAGCGCCGGCCGGCCCACCGGGATCAGGGTGGAGGTCGGGTTGGTCAGCGCGAGCAGGGCGGGCAGGCTGAGAAGCACGATGCAGCCAGCCACCACCCGCATCGCGGTCGGTTGGTTTCCGCGTGCGGTCAACCGTGCCGTAAACGCGTAGTACTGGTCAGCGCCGGTCAACAGTTTCATGTCGCCCGATGCACTGTCACGGCGTAGTCGCCGCCCTCGAAGGGCTGCCGGTCCCAGGTCGCCCAGCGCGCCACCGGCGCCAGACCGGTCGCGGCGGCAAGTGCGTCATGGCGGGCCAGCGACAGCCGGTCGGGTCGAACCGCGAACCCGGCCACCATCAGGCCGCCCGGTCGAAGGCGCGCGGCAAGATTGGCCAGCACGCGAGCTTCGGTTCCGGGGTCCAGAAAAATCATCACGTTGCCCGCCAGCAGAACGGCGTCAACGTTCTCAGGTAGCCCAGCAGCGGGTTCAGCCGCCAGATCGGCTTCGTGCCAGGACAATTCGGGTGCCTTGGCGCGGGCGGCGTCGAGCATCTCCGGATCGGCGTCGACACCAGTCACCGTGAATCCCCGCCGGGCCAATTCGATCGCCACCCGGCCGGTCCCACATCCCGCATCCAGCACAGTCCGGCCACCGGCCTCGGTCAACAGCCACTCGACGAGGTCTGCTTCACCGTGGATGTTCTGTCCGCTCTCCACCAGCTCCGCCCACCGGGCGTCGTATTCGGCGCCGCGGGCGGCGTCGGTGGACTGCCACAGAGTGCTCACTTGAGCATCCTCCCATCAGTGCGTTACCACGAGGGTCAGTTGATTGCCATCCCGTTCCACCCGCATGCCGGCCCGGCGGGCGACCGCAGCCACCCCGGCGGCGTCGTCGGGGTCGGCGGTCGCCGTGGCCAAGGCGCGGGCCAACCGTCCCTTGTGCGCTTTGTTGAAATGGCTGACCGTGCTGCGTCGGCCGTCCGGATGTTCGGCGAGCACATCGACCCGCACCGCTGCAGGCAGGCGGCCCAAACCCACATAGGCCCCCGATCTGAGGTCGACGACAAGTTCGCGGCTGGACACCTCGGCCAGCACCGGTTCCAGCACGGGACGCCAGCGGGCCGGCAGACCGGGCCGGCCCGGCAACTTCGATCCCGCCGACAGGCGGTAGGCCGGGATGGGGTCGTCACCCCGGAGCAGGCCGAACAGCGCCGATCCCACGGCCAGGCGGGTGCGAGCCCGGGTGGCGGCCGCCCCGCGCAGGGACTCGACGTCCAGCGCGTCGTAGAGCACGCCGGTGTAACGCCGCAACGCCGGCAGCGTGGGCGCATCGCGCAGCTGTGCGTTGCGTTCGATCTCGGCGTCCTGGGCCTGCGAGATGCCCAGTGCCCGGCGACATTCCGTCGGATCGGCGGCCAGATCCACCAGCTCGGTCACCAGTTGGGTCCGGAGGGGCTGCAGTTCCGGCCAACTCAGCTGATCCAGCGCCAGCGGTGGGCCGTCGCCTCCGGAGCGTTTGGTCTCCGAGGGGGGCAGCAGCACGATCACGTCGCTGAGGCTAATTCAGTGGGTGCGGCGCGGCCGATGTCAGGGCGCTCCGAAACCCGCCGCGGCCAGCACCTGACGTCCCCGAGCGCCGGTGACCAGGTCGACGAAGCCACGGGCCAGCGCCGCGTCGCGAGCGGTGCTGAGCACTGCGATCTGGTAGGTGTTGGGTGCGGATTCCGCTTCCGGGAAATCCACGGCGGTGACGGTGTCGCCGGCCGCACGCGCATCGGTCAGGTAGACCAGTCCCGCTTCGGCCTGTCCGGTGATCACCTTGTTCAACACGCCGCTGACCGAGGACTCCTCACTGACCGGAGCCAGTCGGACGCCGACTCGGGATTGCAGCCCGGGAAGTGCGGCGCCGCACGGCACCTGGGGTGCGCACACCACCGTGCTGACTCGGGTGAGGTCACGAAATGCTCTGACACCGTTGGGGTTTCCGGGCCGTACCACGATGGTCAGAGTGTTGGTGGCAAAGGGTCGGGGTGGGCCGTCGAGCAGTCCGGCAGCGATGGCCTTGTCCATAGTGGCGGTATCGGCGGCGGCGAACACGTCGGCATCGGCGCCGTGGGTCAGTTGGGTCAGCAGGTCGGCGGATCCGCCGACCGTCAGGTCGACGGTGCCGGTCTCGGCGAAGGCGTCGCTGAGCGCGCTGAAGGGTTTCGCCAGCGAGGCCGCGGCGAACACCACCACGGTGTTCGGGGCGCTGGACTGACAACCCGTCGAGGTGAGAGTCAGGACGGCTACGGCCACTGCCGCCCCGGTGACGCGCATCAACCGTCAGTACGGGGGGAGTACGCCGTTACCGGACTGCCCGGCAAGTCCGTTGAGAATGTCGAGATTGTGGCGGAACTGCAGTTGGGACAGCCACGGCGGGTTCTGATTAGGCGGGGCAGCACCGGGGGTCAACTGCCACGGTTGGCAGCCACTGGTGCGAAACGCCACATCGGCGGGATCGATCCGGACCACCTGGGGCTGCTTGGACAGCGCGTTGTCCACGGTCTGGTCATCGGCGCCGATCCGCCGCCAAAAGCAGGTGTCCCCGGAAAGAGGGCCGGCCGAGGTGTAGACGCCGGGCATGATCTGGCTGCCGACGGCGAAAGTGCCGTCCTGATCCATCGCGACCGGCCCGGGTACCCCGGTCGTGCCGTGATCGGCCGACGGCATGGGCCCCGGGGCGGGAGGAGCAGGGGGGGCGGGTGGGGCGGGATCCGCCGCGGCTGTTGCCGCACCCGCGACGCCCAGGGCAACCATCACCGCCAGTAATGCCGACTTGCCGCTCACAGGAACTGAGATTACCTGGGCGCGGGAAACACCCTCAGGCCGTGCGGCGCAGCAGGGGCAGCAGGAACCGGCGGCGGCGCAGGATCGCCTCGTCGAACTGATGCTCGGCGGCGGCCACCGATTCGATCACGGGCAGTCCGGCGTATTCGGCCCGAGTGTGCAGCCTGCGGGCCACCGCCGCACTGGGCACCAGGACCCAGTCCACTCCGGCGGCGGCGCAGCGCTCCTCGACGGCATCGAGCACCCGCAAACCGCGGGGGGTGCAGGTGGAGACCTCGCTGAGATCCAGGACCAGTCGGCTGTCGGTGGCGACGAAGCGAACGGCGTAGTCGCTCACCCGCGCGACGTTGGCGGCGTCGATGCGGCCTCGGACCGCCACCACCGTCATGCCGTGTCGCCGGAAAGCCCACAAGTGGGCGCCTTTGTGATCCACGGCCGGATTGCCGTACCGGGAAGTGAAACTGGTCATCGTGACCCCCTTGCGGCGATGGCGTCGGCCGAGGTTCAACGGCCGCCTCGATTTGAACGCTATGGCGCAAAGTTAAGGCACCTGGGAGCAGTCTTTAAATCTCTGGTGAGAAAACACTTTCGCCGACTGATCGGCAATTCGAGCAAATCCCGACGGGTTGACGATGTCTGGTCTTACGCAATTCTGACCCCCGGTCTGCTGTCGTGGCGCGGGCCCCGCCGCGGTCCATAGCCTAAGCGGGAATGGCTTTCGTCCAACCGAGAGGAACCAAGGATGAAGACACTGATGGGCGGTCTGCTCAGATCGTTGGTCGTGGTGCTGGCCGCCGCGGCGCTGACCATGGGGGTGAGTAAGCCGGCGACCGCCTCGGCGGCGGATCTGAACTTCACCGGCACCACTCTGAGCGGGGGAACCTTCAACGGCAGCTCCCTGCAAGGCAAACCGGCGGTGTTGTGGTTCTGGACGCCGTGGTGCCCGTTCTGCAACCAGGAGGCCCCGAGTGTGGCTGCCGTCGCCGCGGCCAACCCCCAAGTGACCTTCGTCGGGGTGGCGACCCGCGCCGACGTCGCAGCGCTGCAGGGGTTCGTGAGCAAATACGGTCTGAATTTCACCAACATCAATGACGCCGACGGATCGATCTGGGCGAAGTTCAACGTTCCGTGGCAGCCGGCCTACGTTTTCCTGCGCCCGGACGGATCATCGACGTTCGTGAACAACCCCACTTCGGCCATGTCGCAGCAGGAACTCAGCGACCGGGTGAACGCACTGACGTCCTAGCGGTGAACACCGACCTACTCGGCCTGGCCTTCGCCGCCGGGATGGTCGCGGCGTTCAACCCGTGCGGTTTCGCGATGCTGCCCGCCTACCTCGCGCTGGTTATCGAGCGGGGGGGAGACGGGCGGTTCTCGGCAGTGGGCCGGGCCTTGCTGGCGACCGCGGCGATGTCGTTGGGGCTCCTCGCATTCTTCGGGTTGTTCGGACTGCTGACCGTCTCGGTGGCCTCCACCGTGCAGCGCTACCTTCCCTACGGAACGGTGGTGATCGGTGTGGGTCTGGTGGTGCTCGGGTCGTGGCTGCTGGCCGGACGTCACATCCCGGGACTGCCTACCGGCCTCGGTTCGCGGTGGGCACCGACGGCCAGGCTCGGGTCGATGTTCGGCTACGGGATCGGCTATGCGCTGGCCTCGCTGTCCTGCACGGTGGGACCTTTCCTGGCGGTCACCGGCAGTGGTCTGCGGAGCGGTTCGCCGCTGGCCGCGATCGGTGTCTACGCCGCCTACACGGCAGGTTTCGCGCTGGTCGTGGGGGTGCTTGCGGTCGCCGTCGCGATGGCCAGCGCGACGGCCATCGGCCGGATGCGCCGGATGCTGCCCTATGTGAACCTGGTCAGCGGGGCGGTGCTGGTGGCGGTCGGCATCTACGTGGCCTACTACGGCTGGTATGAGGTCCGGCTGTTCAGCGGGTCCGGCGCAGCCGAGGATCCGGTGATCGGCGCCGCCGGCCGCATCCAGCGCACGTTGGCCGGTTGGGTGTACGAGCACGGCGCCTGGCCGTGGTTGTTGGCGTTGTCGCTGACGGTGGTTCCGGTCCTGGTCTGGACGCTGTTCCGGCGGCGGCGCGACCGAGGCCATCCGGCCTTCCGGCAGGTGTCGACGGTAGACTCCGCGCCATGAGGAGCAGCATTCGCCGTCTTGCCGGTGGCGCGGCCGCCGTCCTGGCACTGGCCGGCGGCCCAGCCGCACTGGCCACCATCGCACCTTCGGCCACCGCCTACGCCGACGTCTGCGCCAGCGCTGGTCGGCGTATCTCGGTCAGCGGATGCGCGAACCTGTCCGACGTGATGGCGCCGTATGTGGTTCCACCGGATGCCTATGCGCCGGTCACCCCGAACGCCAGTGCCTGCGTGGGGTGGAACGGGCGTTGGATCAGCGCCAACAGCTGCACCTGAGCGACCCCCGAAACGAAAAACCCCCGCCGAGGCGGGGGTTTTCCGTTTCCGGCAGGTTACCCGTGCAGGTCGAACCGGTCGTTGTCCATCACCTTGACCCAGGCCGCGACGAAGTCCTTCACGAACTTCTCCTTGGCATCGTCCTCGGCGTACACCTCGGCGACCGCCCGCAACTGGGAGTTCGACCCGAACAGCAGATCGACCCTGCTAGCCGTGTACTTCTCCGCACCGGTGGTGCGGTCCGTGCCGACGTAGGTACCGTCATCGGCCGGTGACGGGCCCCACTTGGTGCCCATGTCCAGCAGGTTGACGAAGAAGTCCGTCGTCAGGGCGCCGGGCCGATCGGTCAATACGCCGAGCTTGGTCCCGCCGAAATTGGTGTCGAGCACCCGTAGACCGCCGACGAGCACGGTCATCTCCGGAGCGGAGACTCCCAGCAGGTTGGCCCGGTCGATGAGCTGGTACTCCGCCGGCAGGGTGAGCCCCTTGCCGGCGTAGTTGCGGAAGCCGTCGGCCTTGGGCTCCAGGTAGGAGAACGAATCGACATCGGTCTGCTCCTGGGTGGCATCGCCCCGGCCCGAACTGAACGGCACCTCGATGTCGAATCCGGCGGCCTTGGCTGCCTTCTCCACGCCGACGTTGCCGGCCAGCACCACGATGTCGGCGAAGGATGCGTCGACGCCCGAGGAACTCTGGATACCCTCCAGCACCCGGATCACCTGAGCCAGTTCGTCGGGCTCGTTGACCTCCCAGCCCAACTGCGGCTGCAGCCGGATGCGACCACCGTTGGCACCGCCACGCATATCGCTGCCGCGGTAAGACGACGCTGCCTTCCAGGCGGTGGAAACCAGTTGCTGCACAGTCAGACCCGACTCGGCGATCGCACTCTTGAGCTTCGCGACATCACCGGCGGACAGGGTCTTTCCGGCCGGGATGATGTCCTGCCACACCCAGGTCTGCTTGGGCACCAGCGGCCCGAGGTACCGGGTAACCGGGCCCATATCGCGGTGGATCAGCTTGAACCAGGCCTTGGCGTACTCGTCGGCCAGTTCCTCCGGGTGGTCCAGCCAGCGGCGGGTGATCTTCTCGTAGATCGGGTCCATCCGCATCGACAGATCGGTGGTCAGCATCGACGGGTGGGTCTTGCCGTCACCCTGGGCCATCGGCACGGTGTCGGCCATGGCACCGTCTTTGGGCTTCCACTGGTAGGCACCGGCGGGGCTTTGGGTCAGTTCCCACTCGCAGCCGTAGAGGACCTCCAGGTAGCTGTTGTCCCACTTGGTCGGGGTGGGGGTCCAGGTCACCTCCAGGCCGCTGGTGAACGCGTCGTTGCCCACCCCGCTGCCCTTGTTGTTGTTGGCCCAGCCCAGGCCCATCTCGTCCAGCGGAGCGGCCTCGGGTTCGGGGCCCATCAGATCGGGGTTGCCGTTGCCGTGGCATTTGCCGAAGGTGTGGCCGCCGACGATGAGGGCCGCGGTCTCGACGTCGTTCATCGCCATCCGGCCGAAGGTCTCGCGGATGTCGATGGCCGCGGCAACCGGATCCGGCTTGCCCTCGGGCCCTTCGGGATTGACGTAGATCAGGCCCATGTGGGTAGCGCCGAGCGGGTTCTCCAGTTTGGTGCGGTCGCTACCGGAGTAGCGGTCCTGCGAACCCAGCCACTCGCTCTCGGCACCCCAGTAGATATCCTCCTCGGGCTCCCAGTAGTCCGGGCGGCCGAACGCGAAACCGGCGGTCTGGAAGCCCATGGTCTCCATGGCGCGGTTGCCGGCGAAGATGATCAGGTCCGACCAGGACAGATTCTTGCCGTACTTCTTCTTGACCGGCCACAGCAGCCGGCGCGCCTTATCCAGGCTGGCGTTGTCCGGCCAGCTGTTCAGGGGGGCGAACCGCTGCATACCCCGACCGCCGCCACCGCGACCGTCCTGGACCCGGTAGGTGCCCGCGGCGTGCCAGGTCATCCGGACGAAGAACGGTCCGTAGTGGCCGAAGTCGGCGGGCCACCAGTCCTGCGAATCTGTCATCACCGCGTCGACGTCGCGGGTCAGCGCGTCCACGTCAAGTTTCTGAACCGCCGCCCGGTAGTCGTAGCCGGCATCCATCGGATCGATGATGTCCGGGTTCTTCTGCAGGACTTTCAGATTGACGGCGTTGGGCCACCAATCACGGTTGCTGCCGCCCTCCACGGGGGGCCTGATGCGCATCGGACAACCGCCCGCCGCCGCTTCCGTCTGAGCCTCGCCGATGGGCGGATTCTGGTCAGCCACGTGTATTCCTTCCAGGAGTGGGATGGGGTGAAAAAGCGGTGATCACAGGTCGTGATCCCGATGTTTGGGTGAAGCAGGTTCGGCGGCACAGTCCGGGCAGAGGCCCCAGAAGATGACTTCGGCCTCATCGACGGAGAATCCGCGGTCGTCGCCGGCCGTCAGACAGGGCGCATCGCCCACGGCACAGTCCACGTCCCCGATGTTTCCACACAGCCGGCAGACCACGTGGTGGTGGTTGTCGCCGACCCGTGCCTCATAGCGGGCCACCGAACCGGACGGCCGGATGCGCCGCAGCAGGCCGGCCGCGGTCAGTGCGGCAAGTACGTCGTACACCGCTTGCCGGGACACCTCCGGATGGGCCGAGCGAACGGCGCTCAGGACGGTGTCGGTGTCGGCGTGCGGATTGGCTTGCACGGCCTCCAGCACGGCCACGCGGGGGCGGGTAACCCGCAGATCAGCGGCCCGCAACTCAGTCCGTGCATCGGAAATCTCGGCCACACTGATAAACCTAGCGCCTTTCTGGATTGAGTCAAGAATGTTATCGGGGTTGGGGTGGGTATCGTGCTCCTTCGTGTCCCTCAACACGTCGTCCCCGTTGAACACGGTGGCTTACGAACTGGTGCCCGCCAACGTCGAACGCTCCCACGACCAGCGGATCGAGGAGGCCCGCAAGGCCATGACGTTGTCGGCCCAGACCGGAGTGACGTTCAGCCACGTGATGATCCCCGGGATGATCGACGAGGACGCCGGCCGCCCGGTTGAGATGAAACCCAAACTCGACGTTCTGGAGTACTGGAAACTCGTCTCCCCGGAGATGCCGGGCGTGCGCGGCTTGTGCACCCAGGTGACGTCCTTCTCCGACGAACCCACGCTGCGGCGACGTCTGGAGAACCTGCTGGCGGCCGGGATCGAGGGCATCGCCTTCGTCGGGGTGCCCCGCACCATGAGCGACGGCGAGGGCACCGGCGTTCCACCAACCGACGCGCTGACGCTCTACCGCGACCTGGTGCCGAATCGGGGCGCGATCCTGATCCCCACCCGAGACAGCGAAGCCGGCCGATTCGCCTTCAAATGCGACAAGGGCGCGACCTACGCGCTGACCCAACTGCTGTACTCAGACGCCATCGTCGGCTTCCTGCGCGACTTCGCCCGAGGCACTGACCACCGGCCCGAGATCCTGCTTTCCTTCGGGTTCGTCCCGAAGCTGGAAAGCCGTGTGGGGCTGCTCAATTGGCTGATCCAGGACCCCGGCAACGCCGCGGTAGCCGCCGAGCAGGAGTTCGTCAGGACCCTGGCGGCCAGCGACGTCGACGACAAGCGTCAGAAGATGCTCGACCTCTACAAGAGGGTCATCGACGGGGTTGCCGACCTCGGCTTCCCGTTGAGCATCCACCTTGAGGCCACCTACGGGGCCTCCGCCCCGGCGTTCGAGACCTTCGCCGAGATGCTGGACTACTGGTCGCCGGTGTCTGCGGCCGGATGAAAACCTGGATCGACTTCGACTCCGCGCCGGTCTTCTGCGTGCCGTTGATTGATCCCGTCGGCGGGGTGAGCATGTGCGAGGGCATGCTGATCGAGGGCCCGCAGGGGTGGGGCGAATTCTCACCCCCCTGCGGCGTCAGCGAGGAGCAGGCCGCGCGGTGGCTGACCGCGGCAATCGAGGTCGGAACCGTGGGGTGGCCGGACCCTCTGCGCGGGCGGGTGCATGCGGCGGTGACGGTGCCCTCGGTGTCTGCTTCCCGGGCCGCTGAGATCGTCGCCGGTTCCGGGTGTGCGACGGCGGCGGTGCTAGTGGGGGAGACCTCGTTGGAGGAGGATCTCGCCCGGGTGTCGGCGGTGCGGGCGGCCCTGGGTCCCTCCGGGTCTGTTCGGGTTGACGCCAACGGCGCCTGGGATATCGACGCCGCCGCTGCGGCGGTACCCGAATTGGACCGGGCGGCAGGGGGATTGGAGTTCGTCGAACAACCCTGCTGGTCTTTGTCGGATGTGGCCGTGTTGCGGCGGCGGGTGGATGTTCCTCTGGCGGTGGATCAGTCGATCTGGGAGTCTGCTGAGCCGCTTGCGCTGTCATTGGACGACGCCGTGGATGTCGCCGTGCTCAACGTCGGCGGGCTGGGCGGGGTGCGCCGGGCCCTGCGGGTCGCGGAGACCTTTGACCTGCCGTGCGTGGTGTCATGCGACGTGCAGGCCAGCATTGCCATCGCCGGGGGGCTGGCCCTGGCCGGGGTGCTGCCCGACGCCGGCTACGCCCATTCGCTGGGCGGAGCGCTGCTGCTTGACGGAGACGTGGTCAGCGAGGCCCGGCATCTGGCGCCGGCTGATGGATATCTGCCGGTGGCACCGATGCCGGCCGGACCGGATGCCTGCCGGCTGGAGGAGTTCGCGGCCAGGGATGCGGGGATGGTGGCGCGGTGGCGGGGGTTGTTGGGGGCGGTGCAGCGGTATCTGTAGGCAGTCAACGCCTACATCGAACCGGATGGAGTTCGAGCCGGTTTAGCTCGGCGGATATCTGCGTCTCGAGCCGACTGTCGGTGGTCCCGCTTAGCATTTCCGCTCACCCGGCACCAGCGGGGCGAGGCACCCAGCGGGGCGAGGAACACAGCAGGGCGAGGAACACAGCGGGGGGACTGTCATGGCAAGCAAGGACTCCAATGACGGATGCGCCGGGGCCGTCGGCACCGTCATCTTCACCAGACGCCTGACCACCAAAGGGGGATGACGATGCCGAGTATGCGGTTGGGCGCCAGGATCGCCCGTGCGGCAGCGGCAGTGGTGTTCGCCGCCGGGATGACGGCTGCCCTCGCGCCGCCGACCAATGCCGCGCTGGAATGCACCAACCAACAGCCCTACCCGGATTCGCCGCTGAGCATCTGCACCGGCTACGGCCAGTCGTGCTGGCGGTCGCTCTGCGCGTATCCGCCTGGGACGCCCGGCAAGTGGGGGACCGACGGGCATTACACCCCGTGCACGTATCGGAACGGATGCTGACAATTCTCCGAGCTCAGGCGTCGCGGAAGCGCTGTTGGGCGGCCTGGCGGGACACACCCAGGACCATCCCGATACTGCCCCAGCTTTCGCCGTTGGCCCTGGCCTCGGCCACGGCGTTGCGCAGGCGTTCGGCGGCCGCATCTGCAGCATCGGCGTACTCGCGGACATGCCGCAGGTAGCGGCCGTCACGCACCTTGACGGATGGGTCGTTGGGATCGAGTTGGTCGATCCACTGCTCGGCAGCGGAGGTCTCGTTGGTCTTGGTTGCCATGGTCATCACCTCATAGATAGTCGTAGTTCTTGGGTTGGAGCAGGTTGACATGGATGATCCGTTGGGGATCGTCGGCGGTGACGACGACGACCTCCAGAAGGCGCGCACCTTGGTCGACGCCGATAATCAGCAGATGGCCTTCATAGTCGCCTTCCTGCTCGATCAGCCGGATGGGGTTGCGGATGACGTGCAGAGCGGTCGGGGTCGGAAATACGATGCTCCGCGTAAAATCCACATGTCACTGTTACGTTGACGCTAGAAGCGCGTCAATCAACTGTTGACATCTCGGTGCGTGAACTTGTCCGCCGCCGGTCCGGTTAACAGCTGTTCAGCGAGTCCGGCCCGGCGGGATCACCGCCGAGACCGCTCGCATCACCGCGCTCTTGACCATCGATGTCGCCGCCGACACCACCGCCGGCGGTCGGCGGCCAGGATCCTCGTCAAGGCTCAGTACGTCACCCTCGGCGATCCGGCCCGGGCTCACCACGTCGCCGTACACCCCCAGGCAGCGTCGGGAGTTCGCCGCGATGGTGCGGGTGACGCCCAGGTCCCGGGGCAGGTCGGGTTGTTCGTGGGACGGCATCACGCACCGGACGGTGGGGATCATCGGGGCCAGGGCGATCTGCGGTCCGCGCACAATCGTTCCGCACCAACCCATTTCAGGCTGGCCGGATTCGGGGGCGTCGATCAGGATGGTCGGTCGGAACCGGCGTACGTCGAAGTCCGACCCGGGCGTCAGCGCCGCCATGGCGGCCATCGACTGCTCGGTCATCAGATGCACCGGGTAGGCGTCGACGTAACTGCCGATCGGGGTGGCGTAGCGGGTGATCTCAGCGAGTTTCTTCACCGGGAACATCGACAGGTCCGGCAGCGGCTCATCGGGCCCCAGGCCGAAGATGGTGCGCAGGTCGGCCTTGGTGGCCATCGGCGCGCGGTACTTGCCGCGGTCGGAGAGTGCCGGAAGCGGGCACAATTGCACGTCGCGGCCGACGTAGGCCGACAACTCCCGGTGCACGGCCGGGTCGGCGCTGGAGAACTCCCGGCCGTCGGGCAGGCCGACGATCACCTCCGGGGCGGTGCCGGGCCCGGCGTCCGGTGGGGGTACCGCGGCGTAACGGGCGGTGCACAGCAGCAGTCCGGGTAGTTTCTTGGCGCTGGTGGTGGCGTTGGATTCGAGGTCGCGCACCGCCCAGGTGCGGTCGGCGTGCAGCCCGAAGGCGCCGATCTTTGCGGCGGAGAGCCGTTCGCCCGCCATGGATTTCACCGGGTAGCGCCAGATCTGGGTGACCCGGCCGGCGTCGCGCATGATTCGAAGCCTACTGCGCAGCCAAGGGCAGGGGACCGAGCTGTGCGACTATGGAGCGGCAACTTTTCAGCGCAGCGGAAGGCACCAGGGCTCCCACGATGTACGACCAAGCCACCGGATGGGACAACAACGGCCACGAGACCGGCCGGCGGATCGACCCGGTACTGGCCCGCAGTTGGCTGCTGGTCAACGGTGCGCAGTACGACAAGTTCGCCCCGGCCGCCCGGTCCCGCGCCGACATCGTCGTGCTCGACATCGAGGACGCGGTGGCGCCCAAGGGCAAGGCCGCGGCCCGGGAGAACGTGGTGCGCTGGCTGGCCGAGGGCCATCACGACTGGGTGCGGGTCAACGGGTTCGGCACCCAGTTCTGGGAGGACGACCTGACCATGCTGGCCAAGACCTCGGCCGGCGGGGTGATGCTGGCCATGGTGGAGTCCGTCGACCACGTCACCGAGACCGCCAAGCGGTTACCGGACATCCCGATCGTCGCGCTGGTGGAGACCGCCCGCGGGCTGGAGCGCATCACCGAAATCGCCGCCGCCAAGGGCACCTTCCGGCTGGCGTTCGGCATCGGCGACTTCCGCCGCGACACCGGGTTCGGGGAGAACCCCACCACGCTGGCCTACGCGCGCTCCCGGTTCACCATCGCCGCCAAGGCCGCACACCTGCCCGGCGCGATCGACGGGCCGACGGTGGGCTCCAGCGCGCTCAAACTCAGCGAGGCCACCGCGGTGTCTGCCGAGTTCGGGATGACCGGCAAGATCTGCCTGACCCCGGATCAGTGCCCGACGGTCAACGAGGGTCTGGCGCCGTCGCAGGAGGAGATCAGCTGGGCCCAGGAGTTCTTCGCCGAGTACGAGCGCGACGGCGGGGAGATCCGCAACGGCTCTGACCTACCGCGTATCGCGCGTGCCACCAAGATCCTGAACCTGGCGCGCGCCTACGGAATTCAGGTGTCGGAGTTCGACGATCAGGCCGTTCACGTCACTGCGCCGTCGGACACCTACCACTACTGAGCGTTCGCCTCCTGCAGCAGATCCATGGTCTGGATCAGACCGCGGCTGAGATCAAATCGGAAGCCTTCTCGCCGATGATGACAGCCGGGGCGTGGGTGTGGCCGCGGACGATGCTGGGCATCACCGAGGCGTCGGCGACCCGCAGGCCCGCCACGCCGCGCACCCGAAGTTCGGGGTCGACCACGCTGGCGTCGTCGCGGCCCATCCGGCAGGTGCCCACCGGGTGGTAGAGGGTGTGCGAGCAACTCTCCAAAGCGCGTTCGAGGGTCTCGTCGTCGAGGGTGCTGGCGTGCAACGGCCGCAGGATTCGGCCGACCACGTCCTTGAGTGCGGGGGACTGGGCGATGGTGGCCGCGGCCCACAGGCCGCTCAGCATCGCGGCGCGGTCGACCCCGCCGGGGTCGGAGAGGTACTTCGGGTCGATGATCGGCTTGGCGGCCGGGTCGGGGGAGCGCAGCGTGACCGTTCCGGTGCTGAGGGGTTTGAGCAGCACCGGCCCGGTGGCGATGCCGTGGCCGTCGACTTCGCCGATGCCCTCGTCGTAGAACGGCGCCGGCGCCCAGATCAGTTCGATGTCGGGCCATTGCAGTTCCGGACGGCTGCGTACGAACCCGTAGGCCTCGCCGACGTTGGAGGTCAGCATGCCGCGCCGGCGGGTGAGGTAGTTGACCAGTTCGCGGGGCTTCTCGGCGTCGAAGAGGCTGTCGCCGCGGACTTCGAAGCCCAACGGGGTGATCAGGTGGTCGAGCATGTTCTTGCCCACCTCGGGGGCGTGCTGGACCACCTCGATGCCGAATTCGGCGAGCTCCTTCTCATCGCCGATCCCCGACAGCATCAGCAGTTGCGGGGTGTTCACCGCGCCGGCGCACAGCACCACCTCGCGGTTGGCCCATACCGTCTGCCGGCGCCCGTCGGCGTCGTCGAACTCCACCCCGACCGCGCGGCCGTCGCCGATCAGCACCTTGCGCACCGTGGCGTTGGTAAGCAGGCGCAGGTTGCGCCGGTAGAGCACCGGTTTGAGATAGGCGTCGGCGCAACTCCACCGGGCGCCGCGGTTCTGATTCACCGCGGTCTGGCAGAACCCGTCGGCGATCGGGGCGTCGGGGGTGGTGATCCGGTAACCGGCCTGCTCGGCGGCCCGCAGCCAGGCCGAGGTCGACGCTCGGGGGCTGCGTTGTTCGGAGATGATCAGGCTGCCGTTCTCGGCGCGGTCGAAGTAGGGCCGCAGATGGGCGTAGTCCCACTGGTCGCCGGCGTGCTGGCCCCATTCGTCGTAGTCGGCTGGGAAGCCGGGCACCCACATCATGGCGTTCATCGAGGACGATCCGCCGAGGACTTTGCCTCGCGGCCAATAGATTTCGCGTCCGCCGACCTCTTTTTGCGGTTCGGTCTGGTAATCCCAGTCCATCTTGCTGCGGAACAGTTTGGAGAAGGCGGCCGGGATGTGGACGAACTTGTCGGTGTCCATCGGGCCGGCCTCGAGCACGACGACGTTCTTCTTCGGGTCGGCGCTGAGCCGGCTGGCAACCACCGAGCCGGCCGAACCGGTACCCACGACCACGTAATCGGTTTGCATCGGCGAATTATAGGAAAGCCGCTCAGACCGTAAGGCGCACCGGTAGCGCCTTGAGGGAGTTGTTCAGGTTGGAGCGGATCCGCACCGGTTCGCCGGCCAGGTCGATGCGGGCGAAGGTGCCCAGCAGTTCGGCGAAGAACAACCGGCCCTCCAACCGGGCAAGGTGCGCCCCGAGGCAGAAGTGCACCCCCATGCCGAAGCTCAGGTGCGGGTTGCGGGTGCGGTGGATGTCGAATCGCTGCGGGTCGTCGAAGACGTCCTCGTCCCGGTTGGCCGAGGTGTAGTACATCGCCACCTTGTCCCCGGCGCGGATGCGGGTGCCGGACAGTTCGGTGTCGACGACGGCGGTACGGCGGAAGTAGTGCAGAGGGTTGTCGTAGCGCACGATCTCCTCGACGGCCGCCGGCAGCAGGGTGGGGTCTGCCCGCAGTTCGGCGAGCTGGTCGGGGTGGCGCAGCAGGGTCAGCAGACCCGACGACAGCAGGCCGCGGGTGGTGTCGTTGCCGGCGGTGACCAGTTGGACGAAGAACCCGCCGAAGTCCAGGTCGGACATGGGGCGGTCGCCGAACTGAGCGGCCAGAATGGCGTTGGTCAGATCACTGGCGGAGCCGAGGCCGCCGCGGCGCCGGTCCGCCGCGAGATTGACCGCGTAGGAGGCCATTTCGGCGCCGGCACCCTGACCTGGGGTCTCCGTGCCGGCAACGTCGGGGTCCTGCCCGCCGGTGATCCGTTCAGCCAGTTTGCGCAGGTACTCCCAGTCGGCCCGCGGCAGTCCGAACAGTTCGCCGATGACCCGGTTGGGCAGTTGGGCGGCGACATCACCGACGAACTCCACCTCGCCGCGCTCACGCACCTCGGCCATGATCTCGCGGCAGACGGAGCGGACCCGATCGGTCAGTTCCGCGATCATCTGCGGCCGGAAGTGCACCGATACCGGCCGCCGGTGGATGCCGTGGCGCGGCGGATCCATCGCCAGCAACATGGTCCGGACCCGCGCCAGGGTCGCCTCGTCGGCATCCTCGATCGTGATCCCGCCGACGTGGGAGGAGAAGATCTCCGGGTGCCGGGCCACCTGCACCACATCGGCATGCCGCAGCACCGCCCAAAAACCGGGTTGGCCGCCCATCGGCTGCCAGTGCACCGGGTCGGAGCGGCGCAAGGCCGCCAACGCCTCGTGCGGGACGCCCTCGGCGAAGGTCTCCGGGTCGGCCAGGTCGACCGGACCGGCCAGCGTACTGGTCACCTCAGTGCACGAGGACGTTCGGCCGCGGCAGGCCGGCCTGCTCGCACAGGTTCAGGTACACCGCCAGGGTGCCAGGCCCGTCGGAGATGCTCTCCACCTCGCCGTCGGCGTCGAGGTTGAGGTTGGCCCCGTAGATCTGGAACCACACGTGGGTGTCGTCCTCGACGATCTGCAGGGTGTGCACCGAGTTCGCCGGTTCGTAGAGGAACGACCCAGCCCGGTTGACGTAGTCGTACTCCTTGTACCGCCAGGCGCCGGAGGTGGTGTAGCAGTACACCGGCCCGGTGTGCTTGTGCTTCTGGACCTGATAGCCGGCGGCGAAGACGTTCTCGATGATCCATAGTTCGCGGGCGGCGTCGACCATGATCACCTTGAGTGTTGAGCCGTCGCCGATCTCAACGAAGGGCAGGTCATCGGCACCGATATGGACCGCGCCGGGGATGTCGAACGTCGTCATGGATGCCGCCTTTCGGGAAGGGCGCCGGCCGGGCGATTGCCGCACACCGACATACGAACTTGATAACACGATCTGAAGTGCCTGTCTAGGGCGCGGCGCCGATGGCGCAGAATGAGTCCTCATGCGTGCTGTGCGGGCCGTCGACGGCAAGCCGACCCTCGTCGAGGTGCTCGACCCGGCCGGGGACTGGCCGGTGCTTGAAGTGGGCTCGGCCAGCATCTGCGGCAGCGATCTGACCTTGGTGGGCTGGAACCTGCCGATCACCCTCGGCCACGAGATCGCCGGCACTCTGCACGGGTCCGCCTTCTGCGTGGAGCCCACGGTGCGCTGCGGAGACTGTGACCAGTGCCGGGCCGGTTCGCCGCAGCGGTGCCGGGGCGGGGCCCCGCACGGGATCCTTGGGGTGGCCTTCGACGGAGGACTGGCCGACCGGGTGGCCGTGCCGCCGGAATGCCTGGTGCCCCTTCCGACGGGACTGGGTGTCGAAGACGGCTCACTGGTCGAACCGCTGGCCGTCGGCTGGCATGCGTTGCGGATGGTGTCAGCGCAACCGGGGGAGCGGGTGCTGGTGGTCGGTGGGGGCAGTGTGGGCCTGCTGGCGGTCGCCGCGGCCGCGGCGATGGGGCTAGAGGTCGGCCTGGAGGCCCGCCATGATCACCAACGGGTGGCAGGGGAGCGTCTGGGCGCGCATCCACCCACTGGCCAGTACGACATCACCGTGGAAGCCGGCGGTACGGACTCCGCGCTGGCCACCTGCGTTGCCAAGACCAGGCCCGGCGGCCGGATCGCGCTGGTGGGCATGGCCACCGGGGACCGCCGCGTGCCCGGCATCCCGTTCGTGATGAACGAACTGACGATGGTGGGATGCAACTGCTACGCCAAGGGGCCCGACTCCCACGAATTCGCCGAGGCCGCAGCGGCATTGGCCGCGGACCCGGAGATCGCCGCGACTGTCATCACCCATCGTTTCCCACTCTCCGAGGCGGCCGAGGCGTTCCGGGTCGCGGCCGACCGGGCCAGTGGAGCGATCAAAGTGGTGCTTCAGCCCTAACCGGCGGCGCCGCTGAGCACCAGCTGATCCTCGGCGTGGAAGGTCTCTTCGAGGGTCTCCGGTGAGGCGTCACGGTCGATCAACCGGAGATCGGCGCCGCGGGCGCTCTCAATCGCGCCGAGCCGGCGGGTCAGCTTGTCCGCGGCGTAGGCCGCCATCTCCGCGGGGTCGATGTTGAACGGCGGATCGCCTCCGAAGTCCTCCGAACCGGCCTGCACCGTGCCCATGGCCAGCGGCATCAACTCCGCCATCCGGTCGGTGACGACCTGCCACATCGCATCGTCGGCGGCGACGTGGCGGCGGCAGGTGAAGGTACCCCAGGCCATATGGCGGCGCTCGTCGTCGCCGATGTGTTTGATCACCTTCTGCATCCCCGGCAGGATCCCGCGACTGCTGCAGACTTTGCCCCAGCCGTAGTACCCGGTCAGCGCCAGACACCCTTCGACGACGTGGTTGTAGGTGACCGAGGCGCGGATCTGATTGGCCGGCCCGGGATCGTTCTGCAGCGCGTAAAGGCTGTCGGGTAGTTCGCGGGTGAAGATCTGGGTGTAGGGCTCGTTGTATTCGACGTGTTCGTGCAGATCCTCGGTGACGCCTACCGCGTCGAACCACAGCCGAAATGCCAACGCGTGCTTGGCTTCCTCATAGACGAACTGGGTCAGATACATCTCGTCGGCGAAGCGGCCCTCGGCGGCCATTGCGGCGACGAAGGGTTGCAGATCCTGGGTCACCGATTCCTCCCCGGCGAGGAACTGGGCGGCCAGCCGTGTGGTGTATCGGCGTTCCTCGTCGGTCATCGCCGCGAAGTCCTTGGCGTCCTGACTGAAGTCGATGTCGGCCGGGTTCCACTGCTTGGCGTTGCCCTTGAGGAACAGGCGCATCGGGAAGGAGTCCCGGTTGAGCCCACCCGCGCCGAGGGTGGCGTATCCGGTGCGGTTGCCGTGTTCGATGATCCGGGTCATGACGGTGCTCCTCAGGGTCCGGTCCTTGGATTTCAACGCTTGGCGCGGTCTCAAACTTCAGCATAAATCCGGTTTTTGGGTATGGCTCCGGATGATGCCAACTACAGTTCTGCAGCTATGACAGCGTGGCCGAACTCGGTGCGCTCGGGCGGTGAGTTGCGTCGGCTCAGTCGCCGGTTCAGTACCGTCGGGGTCGAGATCGCGCCCGAGCGGCTCCGCGAGATCGCAGCCGGCGCACCGGCCAGCGAACGAGAGTGGGTCGACGTCAGCTTCGCGTTGGTGGCGACCAACCTGTTGACCGATCAACGTCGGACCCGGCGGACCCGCACCCGGCGGCGCCTGACGCACTGGGGCATCGTCGCCGGGGCGGTTGTGGTGGCGCTCAACGTGCTGCTGTGCCTGGGTCTGTTGTTCTTCGTGCTGACCCAGCACGGCCTTCCGCTCTGACGACATCCCGGACGAGGCGTCAGCCGCCCATGTGCTGATCGGCCACGCTCAGCGCCGCATCGAGGATGGCCAGCCCCTCGGCGATCTCGGCGTCGGTGACGTTGCACGGTGGACAGACGTGGATGCGATTGAAGTTGACGAACGGCAACATTCCGCCGGATTTGCAGGCCGCCACCACCGCGTTCATCGCCGGGCTTGATCCGCCGTAGGGCGCCAGCGGTTCCCGGGTCACCGGATCGGCCACCAATTCGATCGCCCAGAACACCCCCAGGCCGCGGACCTCGCCCACCGACGGATGCCGGGATGCCAACTCGCGTAGACCCGGGCCGAGCACCTGCTCGCCGATGCGCGCGGCGTTGGCCACCATGTCCTCGTCTTCCATGACGGAGATCGTCGCCACCGCCGCCGCGCACGCCAGGGGATGACCCGAGTAGGTCAGTCCGCCAGGGTAGGCGCGGTCGGCGAAGGTGGCGTAGATGGCGTCGTTGATAGCCACACCGCCGAGGGGAACGTAGCCCGATGTCACTCCCTTGGCGAAGGTCATCAGATCGGGCACCACATCGAAATTCTGGATGGCGAACCACTTTCCGGTCCGGCCGAAGCCCGCCATCACCTCGTCGGCGATCATGACGATGCCGTGCCGGTCGCAGATCTCCCGCACCCCGGCCAGGTAGCCCGGCGGCGGGACCATGATTCCGGCGGTGCCAGGCACGGACTCCAGGATGATCGCGGCGATCGTCGCCGGGCCCTCGTGAGCGATGAGACGGTCGAGGTACACCAGCGCCCGCTGCGCTTCCTGCTCGTCGGTGTCGGAGTAGAACGACGACCGGTACAGGAAGGGGCCGTTGAAGTGCACGACGCCGGCGGCGCCGTAGTCGTTGGGGTATCGCCGCGGGTCGCCGGTGAGGTTGATGGCGGTATCGGTGCCGCCGTGATAGGAGCGATACCGGGACAACACCTTGCGCCGGCCGGTGTGCAACCGGGCCATCCGGACGGCGTGTTCGACGGCATCGGCGCCGCCGTTGGTGAAGAACACGTGGTTGAGGTCACCGGGGGTGCGCTCGGCGATGAGGCGGGCGGCATCGGACCGGGCCGCGTTGACGTGCTGCGGGGCGATAGTGCACAACTTGGCCGCCTGCTCGGTGATCGCGGCGACCACCTTCGGGTGCTGATGGCCGATGTTGGTGAAGACCAGTTGCCCGGAGAAGTCCAGCAGTCTGGTGCCGTCGCCGTCCCAGACGTAGGCGCCCTCGGCGGCGATGATCGTCATCGGGGTGATCTGCGCCTGCGCCGACCAGGAGTGGAACACGTGGCGGCGGTCGAGTTCGTAGGCGCGTCGGCCCTCCGCGATCGCGGTATCGATGTCCTGTCCGTTCGGAAGGGCCGTCTCGGTAGTGGTCATGGGCGGAGTTTACCGGCCGGGAGCGGCCTGCCCGACCCGCGCAAGCATCCCGAAGCGGCCACTTCGACCGGGCGCTCGCAGCATCGCGCAGGCAGCCCGGCAGGCAACCGTTCGGCGACGTTTGGGTGCCTCAACGACACCGTTGAGTCACGGTTCGACAACGCGCCCTGCACGGATTCGCCGAGGCGGTAGAGGCCCGGAATCGGTTGTTGTACAAGTGGTTCTAGTTACTGATGGGTCAAATGTTCCGGAGATTCCGGTCAGCGACCCGGAGAGGTGGAATGAGATGACGCGCATCGGTGCGGCCTGGAAAGTGCTGGCAACGGTCGGCTTGGTGCTGCTGATGCTGGTGGGTGGATCCGCCACGGGATCGGCGGCCCCGGTCACCCGGGACCAAGCCGTCAACCTGGTTCTGGCCCGCGGCCTCGCGCAGCGCGGGGTGCCCTACTCCTGGGGCGGCGGGGGAATCACCGGACCCACCCTGGGCACCGGCGACGGTGCGTCCACCGTCGGCTTCGACGCCTCGGGCCTGATCCAATACGTCTACGCCGGTGTCGGCGCCAAACTGCCCCGCTCATCAGGGGCGATGTACAACGTGGGCCAGAAGGTGACCCCGGCCCAGGCCCTTCCGGCGGACCTGATCTTCTTCGGCCCGGAGGGCTCCGAGAGTGTGACGATGTTCCTCGGCAACAACCAGATGCTCGAAGTCACCGACGCCGGTGTCACGGTGTCGCCGGTCCGCACCGAGCGGATGGCGCCCCATCTGATCCGGGTCATCGCCTAGCCGCTGGCTGGCCCGGGGCAGCTACGCGCAGTCGGTACAGATCGACGTGCCGTTGTTGCCGCGGGCCAGCCTGCTTCGATGATGAACCAGAAAGCAACTGCTGCAGGTGAATTCGTCGGCCTGCTTAGGCACCACCCGAACCGTGAATTCCTCCCCGGACAGATCCGCCCCGGGCAGATCATAGGAGTCCACCGCATCGGTGTCGTCGACGTCTAGGACCGCCGTGGCGGGGTCGTTGCGGCGGACCGCAAGCTCGTCCAGCGGTTCCTCGACGTCGACCTGTGTGCGACGGGGTGCGTCGTAGTCCACAGTCATGGCTGCCTGCCTTTCGGTGTGTTCGCACTCGCCCGACTGGCCGTCGGTGCTGGCCCCGGTGCCGAGTGCGACGAATGAACTGGCTTATTCCCCGAACTGCGACCCGGCTAAACAACTGTTCTGCGAGGGGGTCAAATTCGCCACAGCGATTCCTGGGCCACGCTCGCGACCAGCGTGCCGGCACGGTCACGGATCGACCCGAAGGCCAGGCCCCGGGCATCGCGGTGGCTGATCCCGACGGCGTCGTAGCAATGCCACTGGTGCGGGTCGATCGGACGGTGCAACCACAGCGCGTGATCGAGGCTGGCCGCCCCGCCCGGGCCGGGATCCTGATGGCCCGGTGGCCGGGCGGTCGAGACCAATCCCAGGTCGGAGATGAAGGTCAGCGCACATGCCCGTAGCACCGGATCGTTCTCGATGGGGTTGCGGGACCGGAACCAGAACGGCTGACTGGGCCACTCGGGGGGCTCACCGGTGGCCACCCGGGCCTCGAAATACTCCGCCCACCGCTCCGGCGGGTTGACCGGGGTGGTGGCCTCGGTCAGCGGCAGGCGCGATTCGGTGCTTCGCTGCCAGTCCAGGGTCTGTTCGGGCCGGTGGAACGATGCCAGCATCTCGAAGATCGGCACCCCCTCCTGGCTGGCCGTCACCCTCCGGGTGGCGAACGACCGTCCATCCCGGGTGGTCTCCACGGCGTACTCGACGTCGACGCCCACCCGCCCGCCTTTGATGAAGTAGGCGTGCAGGGACTGCGGTAACCGGTCGGCGGCCACCGTCGCCGCTGCCGCCGCCAGCGCCTGGGCTGCGATCAAACCTCCGAACAGCCGGGGTCCGGCACCCAGGGCCGTCGCGGTCCGGTACACACCGTCGCCGCCCTCGAGGCGCACCAGGCGGGCGATCCAGCTCGGCGACATGGGGCTCACCCTAACGGTGGAATCTAGACTCACCGGCATGGAACGGGGCCCGCAGCAATCGTTTCAGGCGCCGGAGGGCCTACTCGACATCGAGGACTGCGTGGACTCGGCTGGGGAGATCGTGCTGCCTCCCGGGACGACATTGGTATCGCTGATCGACCGCAACGTCGCCAACGTCGGCGACACGGTGGCCTACCGGTTTCTCGACTTCTCCCGCGCGTCGGCTCCATCGGGGGGCGATGCGGTCGAACTGACGTGGGCACAACTGGATGCCCGGATGCGTGCCGTTGCGGCCGCGGTCCAGCGGTCCGTCGGCCCGGGCGAACGGGTGGCGATCCTCGCGCCGCAGGGTCTGGACTACGTGGCCGCGTTTTTCGCAGTCCTGAAAGCGGGTTGTGTCGCGGTGCCGTTGTTCGCCCCGGAATTACCGGGGCACGCCGAACGCCTCGAGGTCGCCCTCGGTGATGCCCAACCAGCGGCACTGCTGACCACCCGCGCGGCGACCGCAGCGGTTGCGAGTTTCCTGGACAGGGTGGGTGGGACCGCACCCCCGATGATCGTCGTCGACGATCTCGGCGACTCCCGTGCGACGGAATTCGCCCCGTTCGCCATTGCCATGGACGACGTGTCCCACCTGCAGTACACCTCCGGGACGACCCGGCCTCCGGTGGGCATCGAGATCACCCATCGCGCGTTCTGCACGAACCTCACCCAGATGATCCTGTCCATCGACTTGTTGAACCGAAACACCCACGGAGTCAGTTGGTTACCGCTCTACCACGACATGGGGCTGTCGATGATCGGCTTCCCGGCGACTTACGGCGGCCACTCCACCCTGATGGCGCCGACCGCGTTCGTCCGCCGCCCGCAGCGCTGGATCCGCGCTCTGTCCGACGCCTCCCGGGAGGGCCGGGTGGTCACCGCCGCCCCGAATTTCGCCTACGAGTGGGCCGCCCAGCGCGGGGCGCCAGGCCCGGGGGACAGCGGTCCGGCCATCGACCTGGCCAACGTGGTGGCAATCATCGGTTCCGAACCGGTGAGCATGGCGGCGATCGACGCCTTCAACACGGCCTTCGGCCCGCACGGGTTGCTGCCCACCGCGATGAAGCCCTCCTACGGCATCGCCGAGGCGACGTTGTTCATCGCCAACATCGCCCCCGATGCCCAGGCTCGGGCGACCTACTTCGACGGCGATCTGCTCGCCGCCGGGCAGGCCGTCGTCGTCGCGGCCGACGCCCCCAACGCCGTGGCGCACGTCTCCTGCGGCGTCGTCGCCCGCAGCCTGCGTGCCGTCGTCGTCGACCCCGACACCTGCGCTGAACTGCCCGACGGGGCGGTGGGGGAGTTCTGGTTGCACGGGGACAACGTCGCGCGCGGCTACTGGCGCCGTCCGGAGCAGACCCGGCTGACCTTCGGTGCCAAACTGTCCGCCCGGTTGCCGACCGGAAGCCGGGCCTCGGGCGTCGACACCGACGCCGACTGGCTGCGGACCGGCGATCTGGGGATGTTCGTCGACGGCGAGTTGTACGTGACCGGGCGGATCGTCGACCTCCTCACCCTCGACGGCCGCAGCCTCTACCCCCAGGAGATCGAGGCCAGCGTCGCTGACGCTTCGGCTCTTGTCCGTCGCGGCTATGTCGCCGCGGTGAGTGCACCGGCTGACGGTCAGGAGCGACTCGTGGTCATCGCCGAAAGGGCCACCGGCACAAGCCGGTCCGACCCGGCGCCGGCAATCGAGGCGATCCGATCGGCGGTTCTGCAACGCCATCGGATCGAGGTCTTCGACATCTGTCTGCTGCCGGCCGGCGCGATCCCCCGAACAACCAGCGGCAAGTTGGCGCGCCGGGCTTGCCGGACGGCCTACCTGGACAGATCCCTGAAAGGATGTTGACGATGGCTCCCGACTTCATCGAGTTGTACCGTCGCACCGGTGCCGACGTTCCGTTCGGCAATCCGCTGCCCTCGCACGGCACCGAGATGGAGGGCTGGTTCTGGCGGGTGTCCGACGAGGCAACCGGCCGCGTTCTGATCGCACTGTGCAGCGTCAACCGTCATCCGGACGGCGACTGGTCGACCACCGCAGTCGGCGTCCATCCGGGACAGGTGGTGCGATCAGCCGCCCTCGGCGGCGCCCGTGCCCACCGCGCTCCGTTCGCTGTCACCGCCGGCGACGAAGCCGGCAGTTTCACCGTCGGCGCCGACCGGGTGCGCTTCGAACTCGGCGATCTCACGCTGAACATGGATTTCGGCGACCGGGTTCTGTGGCCCAAAGCTTTTGGGGGCGGCGGGATTTTCTCGGCCATCCCGTTCCTCAATCAGTACTGGCATCCCTACTACCTCGGTGGACGCGCCAGCGGGACGGTGGAGTACGCCGGGGAAAGGTGGACCTTCGAGAACGCCAAGCTGTACGCGGAACGCAACTGGGGCAAGGGGTTTCCGCTGCGCTGGTGGTGGGGCCAGGCACACGACTTCGGTGACGCCGATGTCTGCGTTGCGTTCTCCGGCGGGCTGCTGTCGCTGGGCCCGATCGCACGCGAGGTCAACGGCGTGGTGGTGCGGCTGGGGACCAAGGTGATCCGGATGACACCGCCTGTGCTGGTGCGATCGGAGGTGGGGGACAACCGCTGGCGAATCCGCGGCCGCTCCCGGCGTTACGAGATCGAACTCGACGGTGACGGAACACATCTGCCGCCGCATGTCCTGCCGGTGCCGCTGCCGGCGGAGCGGCGCAACATCGACACCGACTTCGAACACCTCGGAGCGCGGCTGCGATGCATCGTCCGTGAATCGGGACGGGTGTTATTCGACGGGACATCCGAACTGGCCGCCCTGGAGGTCGGCACCCGACCCGGGTGAATCAAGCAGGAGCTAACGTTTGCGGGCCTCGGCGCGAACCAGCCGGTTCAGTTCGGGCAGGGCCTCCTCCGGCGCGACCGACCGGAGAAATGCCCGCCATACCTGTGCCAGACGGTCGAACGGATTCTCCGCAAAGGCATCACACAGCAGACGACACCCGACCAGCCCGGCGAACAGGCTGTAGGCGGCCTCACGCAGATTGACATCCGCCCGCACGTGACCATCGGTGACCGCTCGCTTGAGGGAGGAGGTGAACACCGACTCGGTGTTGGCGTAACTCTTGGCGCCGACATCACTGATCTGGTTCATGGCCTGCCGAAGCTGGTATCCGACCCGCACCACCGGATCCGATTCGGTGATCGCGACGAAGCGGAAGGTGGCCATGATGAGTCGGTGCATCGCCGGTGCGTGGCACTCCCAGATGGGACCCATCGCTGCCGCGATGCCCGCGTTGGACTGCTCAATGATGGCCGCGGCCAGCGTGTTCTTGGTGGGGAAGTAGTAGTAGCAGGTGCCCTTGGCGATGCCGGCTCGTTCGATCACGTCGATCATGTCGGTGTCGCCGTATCCAACCGCGGCGAACAGCTCGACTGCGGCGGCGATGATCGACTGGCGGGTGACTTCCGCGCGAGCCTGTCGCTGAACCACGGCCTCAACTGTAGCCGCAGAGCTCCGCGCATCGGGAGAGCGTGAGCGGGCGATCACTCCGGTATCAACCGGATCCGCGGTCCGCCCCCGGCGACCTGGAAAGTCTGGCCGCTGACCCAGCCTCCGGCGGGGGAGGCCAGCCAGAGGAAGGCGTTCGCCACATCCTGCGGCGTCCCGGATCGGCCGGTGAGGTTATTGGGGTGAGCCATCCGCTCCTGGGTCGCGGCGTCCAGGCCTGCGTCGGCGTAGCCGGCGGTCAGCACGGTGCCGATCAGGACGGAGTTGATCCGAACCTTCCGGGCGAAGTAGTGCGCCAGACTCACCATGGTGTGGTTCAGTGCGGCCTTCGCTGACGAGTAGGCCAGAAAGTCGAAGGCGGGCGTCACTGCAACCATCGAACCGGAGTTGGTGACGGTGGCATTCTGCGCTGCGAGCAGCAGAGGCCTGCACGCGGCGGTCATCTGCACCGCTGCAAGGCAGTTCAGTTTGTAGCTCTCGACCATTTCCTCGACCGGGATCCCCAGTGGATCCTCATAGGCGCGGCCCCAGCCGACGTTGTTCACCAAGGTCGAGACCCCGCCGAAGGCTGCTGCCGTCTCACCGACGACGTTGTTGATGTCGGAGTCCTTGGTGACATCACAGCCCATCCCCAGGACCTCCCCACCGGTCTCGGCGGAGATCCGACTGGCCGTCTGAGCGGCTTTGTCGCCGTTACGGTCGGCGATCACCACTTTGGCACCCGCGCCGGAGAAGGTTCGGGCGATGGCCTCACCGATGTTCTGCGCACCGCCGGTCACGATAGCGACATGCCCGTGCATCCGGAAGTCCGCAAAGGGATCGAATGTCATTGCTGCGCATGCGGTTTCGCTGTCACCTAGTCGAGCTCCTGAACGCCGCCACCGCTGACGGTCAGCACCTGGCCGCTGACCCATGAAGCCGCAGGGGAGCAGAGGAAGAGCGCGGCATAGGCGATGTCGTCGGGTTGGCCCAGTCGGGCCAGTGGCGTTTTCGCCAGCATCCTCTGTTCGATCTGCGGAGTCAGAACGGTGGATAGCGCATGGGTCTTGATGGCTCCGGGTGCGATCGCGTTTACCCGGATACCCATGGGACCCAGGTCATAAGCGATGTTGCGGGTGAGGTGGTTGACCGCGGCTTTGGATGACGCGTAGGAGGCCATGTCGGAGTTGGTGTTCTCACCGGCCATGGAACTGATGTTGAGGACAGCCCCGCCGCCGCGCTGTCGCATAGGTGTGGCGCACAGTTGGGTGAGCCGGAACGTCGAGAAGACATTGAGCCGATAGGCCCACTCGAAATCCGCCATCGGCATCTCGAACGGCTTCGGCCCACCCCCGCCGGCATTGTTGACCAGGACGTCGACCCCACCGAAGCGTTCGAGAGTCAGGTTAACCAGATCGAGCAGATCGCGTTCCCGGGTCACATCACAGGCGGTTGCCACTGCCTGGCCGCCACCGGCCGTGATTGCCTGAGCCGTTGCCGCCGCGTCCACGGCGTCGAGATCACTGACCGCCACCGCGGCACCGGCGTCGGCGAAAAGCTCAGCGATGGCTTTTCCGATTCCCGCCCCGGCCCCGGTCACGACGGCGATCTTGCCGTCCAGGCGGAAGCTGCCGATATCGAATCTCATTCGGCGGCTGCCGATCTGCCCATCATTGCCCCTTGCGGCGGTGCGCGCTTGGTCAGTCCAATCAACCTCACAGGGTACTACGAAACCGTCTTTTTACCGAAAGTTTGCTCTGACCCTGGGGCGAAAGGGATTAAGCCCCGACGGCCTTCCGGTAGGCGGCAAGGTCGTAGTCCAGCGCACCGAGCACTTCAGTCCACTCCGGCTCCCAGATCCGGACTCCGTTGAGGAGTCCGGAGGGGGTGAGTTCGCCATTGTCTCCGGCGATTTCGTCGGCGACGGCATCCCGCACCGGAAGCCCGAATGCTTCGGTATAGACCGACTTCTGCACGGTTTCCGAGAGCAGGAAGGCCAGCAACTTCTTGGCCTCCTCCGGATGGCGCGAGGCGGAAGTCACCCCCCGACGTAGGGGACCGCGATCGTCGTCCGGGTGCCGTCGGGCATGGCTGGGAAGAAGATCTCGAATTTCGATCCGTCGTTGTTGATCGAGGTGAGATTCATCTGCACGTCGCCGTTGGCGACCAGCAACTCGCCGCTGTTGACCTTGGGTTGGAGCGCGCTGGTCGATGCCGACGGACCCACATTGTTGGTCTGCAACTTGGTCAGGTACTCCAGCGCGGCCGACTCGCCCATCAGGTGTTGCAGCAGCAGCAGCATCGCCGTGCCGTCGCTGGCCTCACCGGGAGTGGAGTACTGCAGCTTGGCCTTGAACTGCGGCTTGAGCAGAGCCTCCCAAGTGGCGGGCATCGGATCGGCTCGGGGGTTGGCGATGAAGCTCAACACGTTGTTGCCGATGGGGAGGTTAGGCCCTTTCCGGTCAGATCAATTGGCATCCAGAATCTTGATCGCGAAGACCAGCGTGTCGCCCGGTTCGATCCCGGCGCGAGGCTCCCCGTTGGGGTAGCCGTCGGCGGAGGTCATCGCCACCGCGACCGTCGAACCGACGTTCTGGCCGGCGATGGCCTTCTGGAAGCCCGGGACCACCTGGTCGAGGGGGAAGTCGACCGGTTCGCCGCGTTCGTAACTGCTGTCGAACACCGAACCGTCACGGCCGTTGACTCCCATGTAACAGACCGACACCGTGGCAGTGTCGGCGACCACCGGGCCGTCACCGGGACTCAGCGTCTGCACCTGGGTCTGGGCCACGGCGAAGGGTGTGGTGACGTCGACTTTCGGTGCTGCGGTGTCGGTGGACCCGGTGACGGCGACGCTGCCGCTGCTCCCCGACAACGTCCACTCCGGGGCGACGTCGCCGGCGGGGGCCGTGGTGGGGCAGGCGCCGGCGGCGGCTGGGGTAACAGGGGAGGAGGTCACTTGAGTGACAGTACCGCCGGTTGACGACTTCGTTGCGGAGCCGCAGGCGCTCAGGCCCACGACCAGCGAAGCGCCACACGCGGCATAGACCGCTACAGAAGACATGCGAGCGAGATTCACGACCTTCACGCTACAGGCGGGCTGAGGGTGTGCTGCATTGAGCGGCCCGCCACGACAGTGACAGGATGTGGGGAGGCGCGCGGAGGGGTGTCGGCAAACCCGGTGTTACGTGCTGAGCGTTTTTAGGAGGAGTGCGCTGATGCAGTGGAATCGCCACATCGGGAACTGGGGGCATCACCTGCATTGGGGTTCCCATCTCCCGCACTTGGGGCTCCCATCACCCGCATCGGGGCGCTCACCACGGCTTTCCCGACTCGGCACATGTGGGCAGGGTGGGCGTCCTCGCCGTGGCTCTGGGCATCGGAACGGCGGTGTCCAGCGGAATGTGCGCGGCCTGCGCCTATGCCGACGCCGACGAGTCGGGAACCTTCTCAGCCGGACCAGCGAACACCTCGACCTCGCAGTCGGCCGACCCCGGTGTCGAACGGCCGGGCTCAGCGGAATCCCCGCAGACCGGGGCCCGTCGCGGTCCGACATCGCCGCGGCGGGGCTTGGCCGACGCCGGTTCAGGCGTGACTGCGGGTGTCTCGGACCCGAGCCAGACCGACCCCGCAGAACTCGCCGATCTCGGCGTCGACGTGGGGTCCACGGACACGGTGGTTTTCACGGCTTCCCCGGACAGTGCGCCGGTACGAGACAATGCGCCGGTACGCGTCAACCTGCCCGATGCGGTGATGGCACCGCCTGCGACAGTGCCGGACCCGGGGCCGGGCGACGCAGGCCCGCTCGACCTAGGTGCGCTTGACCCAAGCCCGCTCGACCCAATGCCGGTCGCTCCCTCAGTCCCCGCGGTTGTCTCGGCGCCGGCGGCGACGTTGTTCACCCGATTCATTCCGCAACCACTCGTCATTCCGCAACCGCTCGCCCAACCGGTGGTGACCGTCGCCTCGCCGCCGGCGGCAAGCACGTCGCTGCTCACGACGGTCAGCAGTGCGATCGCCGCGTTGATGCTCCTATATCGGTCAAGCGGCTGTTTTCGGCGCGTTCTGGGTTTCGCGCAGTGGGCGCATGAGAGCCCAGATTTCTCGGGCGAGAAGCCGTTTGAGACAGCGGATGATCTCGGCCTTTGTCTTGCCCTCGGCAGTGCGGCGGGCGACGTAGGCCTTGGTCGGCGCGTGGTGCTGCATGCGCACGATGACGGTCCGGTATAGCGCGGCGTTGGCTTGCCGGTGACCGCCGCGGTTGAGGCGGTGGCGGTTGGTGATGCCCGACGAGGCGGGAATGGGCGCTACGCCGCACAGTCGGGCCCAGGCCGGTTCGGAGCGGACTCGCTCGGGGTTATCGCCAGCGACGATGAGCATCTCCGCGGCGGTGTCGGCACCGACACCGAACGCGGCACTGAGCCCGGGTGCGACCGTGGCGGTCAACTCGGCGAGCAGTTTCTCGTGGGCGTTGATCTCGTTGTGGAGTTCTTGCCAGCGCCGTGCGATCGAGCGCAGCGTGTGTTTAGTGGCCGCCTCGATGGAGGTGATGGGTCCGGGTCGCAATGCTGCGCAGCGGTGGATCAGCGCCATCTTCGTTAGGGGCTGTAATTGCTCACGCAGTGTTGTTGGCGCGTTGACTAGTACCGTCTTGAGCGAGATCATCGCTGACGTACGTGCCTTGACCGCAACATCTTTGGCGACCTTGATGGTGCGGATCATCTCCACCACACCGTCAGCAGATTTCGGGACGGCCGTGGCGTTGCCGGCCAGCACGGTGCGTGCGGCGTTCTCGGCGTCGATGAAGTCAGATTTGCCGCGCAGTCGGCGATCGCGGCGATCGGTGCGCATCACCTCCACGACACCGATGTCGCGGCGGCGGACCGCCGCGGTGAGTCCGGCGCCGTAGGAGCCGGTCCCTTCGATCGCGAAGGTCAGCAGATGGCCGTGGGACATCGACCAGTCGACCAGCTGCTCATAACCGACAGTGTCGGCAGTGAACTTCTCGGCGCCGACGATGGCGCCGAAGTCGTCGAGAGCAACCGCGACGTGAATGTACTTGTGCGTGTCGACACCGATCACGACTCGACCTCGGCGCCGGTCTTGGTTCATGCTTGTCATTGCGACCTTCCAACGGGGTTGTGACGCTGGCCGGTCGGGTGGACGGGACTGTGATGGGACCTGGTGAGGTCAGGCTCCTATGAGGTCACTGCCCGCCCGGCCAGCACCATGTGGTGCGGCCACCTGACGGACGATAGATCAACAGCCAGGACACCCAAACCTCGGGGTCAGTCATACGCAAGAGTCAGGCCGTCAGGAGGCCGGCTTCATTCTCACAGTCCCAGGCGCTGTCGGGAGGTCTGCCCACAACGCCTGCCGACGCCGCTTTGGCGTTGCTGCTGGGCGCGGCCCGGCGGGTCGACCGCGCACCTGACTTGCGGGGGTGGCCCACCGTGAATGGGACCGCAGCAGCAGTTACCACAACGACCTCCACGGCGACTACCACCACCGTCGAGGCGGAGCGACTCACCGTCTCGCCGTCGGGCGTCGGGAAGACCGTTCGCGACCGGACCTCATCGTCCGGGTATGCCCTTGCCCTCACCGGAAGCGGAACCGCTTCGACTGCAATCACTTTGCCCGCTTCCACCGGTGTGACGATCCGCGCCAGAGCGAGTGCCGGGACGCCCAACATGACCCTGTCCATCGACGGCGTCCCGATCACCACGGTCGTGGTTAAGTCGACGAAATGGACGGACTACACCATCACCGGCCCGATAGCCGCTGGATCACACGTGCTGAGCATCTCCTCGACCAGTGCGACCGCCTTGAAGAGTCTCTACCTGGACAAGGTCACCACCCGGACGGGCCCGTTCGTCGAGAATTTCAGCGGTTCCCGCGGCGCAGCGCCGGGGCCGCTTTGGACGGTCAAGACGGGCCGCGGTTGGACCATCGGCACCGAGACCTACAGCACCAAGAACGCCACCCTCGACGGCCAGGGCCGGTTGGTCCTACAAGCGACCACGAGCAGGGGCACCTACACCTCCGGATGGGTGGAGTCGAAGAACACCCTCAGTCTGGGATACGGCACCACCACTGCGCGGATCAAAGTTCCCAAGGGGCAGGGCTTGTGGCCGGCGTTCTGGCTCAAAGGCGCCGACGAGGA
>CAYXBN010000026.1:0-40708 GCA_964463215.1 uncultured Mycobacterium sp.
TAACCGAAGTTAACGGGTGTTCCGAAATCACGGCGCCCCTCCCCCGCCCCCTCCCGCGAACAGACACAAAATCCCCCGAACACCGGCGTGTCGCGGGGATTTTGTGTCTGCTCGCGGGGTGGCGGAACCCGTCAGAGGGTCAGGCCGGGGTAGAGCGGGTTGGCGTCGAGCAACTCCGCGGCGGCCGCGCGCGCCCAGTCCGATGTCTGATCGACGAGGGTGTACTTGGCCTTCGAGGGCCCAGCCGTGCCGTCCGCTGGCTTGGTGTTGGACAGCACGTCCACCACCAACTCGGCCACCCGGTCGAATTCGGCGGGCCCGAAGCCACGGGTGGTCAGCGCCGGGGTGCCGAACCGGATGCCGCTGGTGTACCAGGCGCCGTTGGGATCGGCCGGGATCGAGTTGCGGTTGGTGACGATTCCGGACTCCAGCAGCGCGGACTCGGCCTGCCGGCCGGTCAGCCCGAAGCTCTGCACGTCGAGCAGCACGATGTGGTTGTCGGTGCCGTCGGTGACCAGTTTGGCCCCGCGACGCATCAGGCCGTCGGCGAAGGCCTGGGCGTTGTCGGCCACCCGCTGGGCGTAGGCCCGGAACGACGGCTGCCGGGCCTCGGCGAAGGCCACCGCCTTGGCGGCCATCACATGGGACAGCGGGCCGCCGAGCACCATCGGGCAACCCTTGTCGACGGCGTCGGAGTACTCCTTGGTGGCCAGCACCAACCCGCCGCGCGGTCCGCGCAGCGACTTGTGGGTCGTGGTGGTGACGACGTGGGCGTGGGGCACCGGGTCCTCGTCGCCGGCGAAGACCTTCCCGGCGACCAGGCCCGCGAAGTGGGCCATGTCGACCATGAAGGTGGCGCCGACCTCGTCGGCGATCTCGCGCATCTTGGCGAAGTTCACCCGCCGCGGGTAGGCCGAATAACCGGCCACCAGGATCAGCGGCTTGAACTCGCGGGCCGCCGCGGCGATGGCGTCGTAGTCCAGCAGACCGGTCTCGGGGTTGGTGCCGTAACTGCGCTGCTGGAACATCTTGCCGGAGATGTTCGGCCGGAATCCGTGGGTGAGGTGCCCACCGGCGTCCAGCGACATCCCCATCAGACGCTGGCTGCCCAGCTTGGCGCGCAAACGCTCCCACTCGGCGTCGGAGAGGTCGTTGACGTTTTTCACCCCGGCCTCGCCCAGCGCGGGGGCTTCGACGCGGGTCGCCAGGATCGCCCAGAACGCAACCAGGTTGGCGTCGATGCCGGAGTGCGGCTGTACGTATGCATAAGGGGCGCCGAACAATTCGCGGGCATGCTCGGTGGCGATCGACTCGATCTCGTCGACGTTCTGGCAGCCGGCGTAGAAGCGGTGACCGACGGTGCCCTCGGCGTACTTGTCGGACAGCCAGGTGCTCATGGTCAGCAGCACCGCGGGTGAGGCGTAGTTCTCGCTGGCGATCAGCTTCAGCGAGTTCCGCTGGTCGGCCAACTCCTGGCGGGTGGCGGCGGCGATGCGCGGCTCGACGGACTCGATGACCGTCAGCGCCGACCGGTAGGCCTCGCTGGCGGTGGCGGCGTAGTCTGCACCCGGTGCGGTCGCGGCGGACAAGATGGCGTCGGTCGTCATGGGGCAAAGCCTAGTCGCCGCGGGCTGCCGGGCGCACCGCCGCCTGACCTGCGGCCTGCGCCGGGAATCCGGTCGCGTACCTGCACACCCCCGGTCGGGGATCTAGGTCGGCAACTCTGCACGCAGTGCTGAGGGGATCAGCGGCTCGTCGAGCAGCCGACCGAACCGCTCGGTCAGCCCGACTCCGGCCGGGCGGTCGTCGAGCCAGCCCCGCAGCAAGCGGTAGCCCTCGACGTAGGTGCTGGTGTAGGCCCGCCACAGCGGTGAACACAGGAACTTCAGCATCTGCCGGGCCCGGGTGTCGTCGACCAGCAGCCAACGCTGCAGGTAGGCCGACACCTCATCGGCGTCGCGGTGCTCGTCGTGCAGCATCAGCGCGGCGTCCTGGCGCACCCCGGCCAGCCCTGCCCGTGCCAGCGCCAGCGCCTCGGCGCGCTCGCCGTCGAAGCGCAAACCGAGGTCGGCGTAGATCTCCTGCGCCCAGCGCCCCCAGCCGGGCCCCACCGCGGCGTGCAGCGCCAGGTCGGCCAGCCCCTCGGCCATCAGGCACTGCGGTGTGTTCACCAGAAAGATGGTGTGCTCCCGCTGACCCTGGAGGCTGACCAATCCGGCTTCTTTGCGGCAGTGTTCGGTGTGGTGGCCAGGGTAGGACTCATGGGCGATCAGCACCGGCAGGTGCGACATCGGCTGTTTGAGATCGGCGTTGACCGCCACCCGGGAGCGGTAATCGCCCTCGTAGTAGTTGAAGCCCGACCACGGTTTGTCAGTCACGACCTCGTAGCCGACGGTCTCTCGGTCCGGCAGCGGGAAGGTGGCCCGAACGATGTCCCGCAGCGCACTGGAGAAGGCGTTGATCGCATCTGCGAGCCGCTCGGGAGGCAACTCATCGGCGCGGCGTTCGGCGGCCATCCGCTCGGCAAGCGGGCCGGTGCCGCCCAGGACCTCGTCGATGCGGGCATGCGCAGCGCGATACACCTCCGGATCCCCCCGGCTGATCTCGACGTCGAAGTAGTCGCGGACTTCCTCGACGAAACCGACCGGCCGTCCGGCGAACTTGTCTGCCGCGCAACGGAGTGCGCGCAGATGGGCGGCGAGGAACTCGGCCCGCTGCTCGGTGAAGGCCGCGCTGCGCGGCACGTCCGGTAGCGCCGCCAACAGCCGTTGCGCCTGCGTGGCAAGGTCGGCCGGATCGGGCGCGGGCTCGTCGGCAACCTTGCGGCGCAGCCGTTGGTCTCCGGTGAAGGAGTCGACGTAGCCTTCCTCGATGCGGTCGAACCGCAAGCCGAGCAGCAGGTATTCGTCAATGAGGTGGTCGGACTCCATGCCATTAACGCTAGCTGCAAGACTTGTGTCATGGCTCGGCTGAATGAACCCAGCCCCTATGTGGAGTTCGACCGAAGCGACTGGCGCGGTCTGCGGATGTCGACCCCACTCAAGCTCACCGAAGAGGAACTGGTCGGCCTACGGGGTTTGGGCGAGCAGATCGACCTGCTTGAGGTCGAAGAGGTCTACCTGCCACTGGCCCGGCTGATTCACCTGCAGGTCGCGGCCCGCCAGGGGTTATTTGCCGCCACCGACGAATTCCTCGGGGAGCCGCGGCAAAACCCGGATCGCCCTGTGCCGTTCATCCTCGGCGTGGCCGGCAGTGTGGCGGTCGGGAAGTCGACAACCGCCCGCGTGCTGCAGGCACTGCTGTCCCGCTGGGACGACCATCCGCGGGTCGATCTGGTCACCACCGACGGCTTCCTATACCCCAATGCCGAGTTGACCCGGCGAAACCTGATGCACCGCAAAGGATTTCCGGAGAGCTATGATCGGCGCGCCCTGATGAGGTTCGTCACCTCGGTGAAGTCCGGCGCGGACCAGGTATGTGCACCGGTGTATTCGCATCTGATCTACGACATCGTCCCGGGCGACAAGCATGTCGTCACCCACCCGGACATCCTGATCGTGGAAGGCCTCAACGTGTTGCAGACCGGACCGCGCCTGATGGTCTCCGACCTTTTCGACTTCTCGGTCTACGTCGACGCCCGCATCGAGGACATCGAGCAGTGGTATGTCGAGCGGTTCCTGGCGATGCGGGCCGGCGCGTTCGCCGACCCGGCGTCGCACTTCCATCATTACTCCAGCCTCAGTGACGAACAGGCCATCGCCGCGGCCCGCGACATCTGGGCAACCATCAACCGGCCCAACCTGATCGAGAACATCCTGCCCACCCGGCCGCGGGCAACGGCGGTGTTGCGCAAGGACGCCGACCACTCGATCAATCGGTTGCGGCTGCGCAAGATCTGATCGCCGGATTCGGGGCCCGCAGATCCGCGGCGACCAGCCGGGCCGCGGCGTTCTGCCAGTTGTGCAACGACCGTTGCGGCACCTCGGTGACGAACCACTGCCAGGCCTGGCGAGCCACCGGGTCGAGTCCGGCGGCGGTGGCGTTCTGCGCGTAGGCCCGCACCCCGGCGACGTAGGGGAAGTACAGCGAGTTGTAGTAGCGCCACTGCTCGGTGGTTCCGAAATCACCACTGTCGCGGGGCTTGAGTCGGGCGATCCCCTCGGCGAGCACGGAACGCAATTCGGCTGCCCGCTCCATGGGCTGATCCGGTGCCCCCCCTGGGCCAGTCGGGCGTCGATCTCCGGCAGCTGGGTCAACGGGCTGGCGACCAGTTTGGCCAGGTCGCCGTAGTGGCCGAGGGCCCGTCGGGTCAACCGGGTGAAGGTCTCGTCATCGATGTCGTCCAGCGGACTCGACGAGCACAGCGGCAAGGCAGCCTCGGTGGTACGCAATGCGTTGCGGTCAGCCCTCAGCCGCGGCGACCCGAAGAAGGCGACGCGGTCGAGAAGCCCCGCGAGGGGACCCGCGAACACCGTCGCGGCGATCGCGAGCGCCATGGTGACCAGCGCGGCCGTGGTGATCACCGCGGTGCCGCCGGCATCGGTCTTGTACGCGATCGTCCCGATGAGCAATTGACCGTCGAGCAGAGCAACCGCCAGACAGGCGGCAATGAATGACCGGAACATCGCCGCCCGCAGCGCTTGTCCTTCGTCGAAGGCGTCCCACAGCGCCACCGCGATGCCCAGCAGCAGGACATCGAACCCTGTCGCGGCGAGCGCCAGCCAACTCGGAACCAGACCGAGCGGAATGATCAGGATGGCGTTGCTGAGCGCGAAGAACAGGGTGGCTACGGCGACGACACCGGCCACCCGGGCAGGCTTCACCTGCTTTCGCACAGCGAACACCATCGCGCCGAGGGTCGACGTCGAGATGACCGCGAACATCACCCAATGCCCAAGCCGCAGTGGACCGTTGATGCTTCCTCCCAACAAAGCCCCCAGCAGGACGCCCACAGCGACCAGGCCGGTCAGGATCACCTCCCGAGCGTGCCCGCGGTCGGTGTCCGAGGGGCGGGCAAGCTCGAGCAAGACGGCGAACCAGGCGACAGCGGGCACCGCGACGAGATAAATCTCCATGCGGCTCAACACTTCCGAATAGCTGGTGCCGATGCTGCGTACCGCGTCGAGGGCCACCACCACTGCGAATCCGCACAAACCTACGGCAGCCAGCACGAGCACCGGCTTGCGCGGATCGCGCGAAACCAGGTACAGCCCCATCCACCACGCCAGCGCAAAGACCAACGCCGACAGCGCCACCACGGCTAGGCTCCGAAGCGACGGTGCCGGCGACTGAAGTCGCGCAGCGCGCGCAGGAAGTCCACTCGGCGAAAGTCCGGCCAGTGCGCCTCGGTGAACCACATCTCCGAATAGGCGCTCTGCCAGAGCAGAAAGCCGGACAGCCGCTGCTCCCCGGAGGTGCGGATCACCAGGTCCGGGTCCGGCTGACCCGAGGTGTACAGATTCTCCGAGATGCCCTCGACGGTGACCGCATCGATCATCTGCTCCGGGGTGGCGCCGTTGGCCACCTGCTTACCCAACAGCGAGCGGACGGCGTTGACGATTTCCTGCCGGCCGCCGTAAGCCACAGCAACATTGACGTGGAACGACCCGGTGGGCGCGTGCGAGGTGGCGTTGTCCACCGCGTCGCGGACCCGCCGCGCCGGCTCCTCGCCCAGCAATTCCAGATCTCCCACGGTCCGGACGCTCCACCGGTTCTCCGGGGCGCAGATCTCCTCCACCACGTCGGTGATGATTTCGATCAGCGCCGCCAGTTCCTCGGGATCACGCTGCAGGTTCTCAGTGGAGAGCAGGTACACCGTGGCCATCTCGATGCCCTCGCGGGCACACCAGCGCAGCATCTCCGCGATCTTGGCCGCACCCATCCGGTAGCCGTAGCTCACGTCACAGTAGCCAGCATCACGGGCCCAGCGGCGGTTACCATCGCAGAGCACGGCGATGTGGCGCGGAAGTGTGGATTTGGAGTGCGAGAGCTCCTGTCGCAACCGCAACTCATAGAGCCGGTAGGCCGGTCCCTTGAGTCGCGGAGGAATGAGTTCCACGACCGTAAAGACTACTGTGACCGAGGGGAGAATCGCGGCGAGAAGATGCGCTCTCCGGTCCGGCCAGGGAGGTGGACATGACGACAGACGCCGACGTGACCGAGCCGCGCTCGACCAGACGCGCGGTCGGGGAAGCGGAGGACTTCCCCGAAGCCGTCGTCGACGGTGTCAGTCAATTTCTGGGCAAGCCGCGGGCGCGCGGCTGGATCCACGTCGTCTCGGCGATCGTCGCCGCCGTCGCCGGAGCGGCCCTGGTGTCCGTGTCGTGGTCATTGCAGGGCACCCGGGCCGGGCTCGCCACCCTGCTGTACACGTTGACCAGCGTCGCGATGTTCACCGTCAGCGGCACTTACCACCGGGTCAACTGGAAGTCCCGCACCGCCCACAAGTGGATGAAGCGGCTCGACCACTCGATGATCTTCGTGTTCATCGCCGGCAGCTACACCCCGTTCGCCTTGCTGGCCCTACCCGAGCGGGACGGCTGGACGCTGTTCTGGATCGTCTGGGGCGGTGCACTGGCGGGGGTGCTACTCAAGATGTTCTGGCCGACGGCCCCGCGCTGGGTGGGAGTCCCGCTCTACCTGCTGCTGGGCTGGGTGGCGGTCTGGTTCGTCGGCCCGATCATGCACGGCGCCGGCGTCGCCGCGCTGGTGCTGCTCATCGTCGGTGGCGTGCTCTACAGCGTCGGCGGAGTGCTGTACGCGTTGAAGTGGCCCAACCCGTGGCCGGAGACCTTCGGCCACCACGAGTTCTTTCACGCCTGCACCGCGGTGGCAGCGATCTGCCATTACATCGCCATGTGGTTCGCCGTCTTCTGGTGATGACCCCTGGCACGAACCTCACCCCGACCATCGCGCTGGGGTGAACCTCAGCGCAGGACGCAGCTAGGCCGGCGTCACGTTCGCCGGCGACCAGTAGGCCTTCATCGAGGCGATCCTGCCGTCATCGTTGAATACCATCACGTCGATCGGCTCGATGCGCATGCGGCCACCGTCGGATCCCACCGTGATCGCAAACAGGAACGCGGCCTCCCGGCCTGCGACTCGCGCGGTGATGAGTTCGGTTTGGCGGGGCAGACTTTCGATGTTGCGATAGAAACCGCTGATGGCCTGGCGGCCGATGTGGACCTCGCCGCCTACCGGATCCTCAACGCTGGCGTCGTCGGCGAACAGGTCGGCGATCTGTTCGGCGGTGCCGTTGGCCACCAACTCCAGGTAGCGGTGGACGGTCGCTTCGATGTGTTCGGCACTGGGCATGGCGCCGACGCTACACGCGGACCCCGAGGGCCTCGGCGAGTTCGGTGGCACCGGTGACCGGCAGGTCGCACACCCGGCCGCGGCAGATGTAGGCGGCGTCGTTGTCGCGCACCCGGCCCCGTCCAGCCAGCAACGGCATGGAGTCCATCGGGCCGCTGACGACGATCGTGCCGCCCGGGGCCATCCGGCGCGCGGCGGCCAGCAACGCGGAGTCAGCGTCGCCGGCGGCGACCGCGATCTGCAATGGCCCGCGCACCGCCGCCTCGGCCACCGCCAGCCAATGCCCTGCCGAACGGGGTGCCCGGGCCAGCAGTGCGGTGTGCGCCAGCAGAGTCTGCGCGGCCGCTTCGCCATAGCGGGCGGCACGGTCGGTGTCGACGAGATGGGCGGCGGTCATTAACGCCTCGGCGATCGAGGAGGCCCCCGACGGCGTCGCCCCGTCGACTGGGTCAGCCGGTCGGACCATCAGCGCCTCGGCGTCGTCGGCGGTGTCGAACCAGCGCCCGGGTCGGTCGGGATCGGCGAAGTGACGCAACGCTAGGTCAATCAGCGTGGTGGTGTGGTCAAGCCAGTGCTGGTCACCGGTGAGTTGGTAGAGCGCGGTCAGCCCGGTGGCCAGCATCGCGTGATCCTCGAGGATCGCCGCGCTCTCCCCGACCTGTCCGCCGAGGCTGGCCCGGCGCAGCCGACCGTCCACCATGTGCAGCGACATTAGGGCTTGGGCGCACCGGGTCGCGGTGTCGAGCAACTTGGAATCCTCCAGCGCCACACTGGCTTCGGCCAACGCGGTGATCGCCAGTCCGTTCCACGCGGTGACGATCTTGTCGTCACGCCCGGGTTGCGGACGGACGCGGCGCGCATCCAGCAGCGCAGCTCGCACCCGATCGAACCGCTCAGAATCCCCCGGCAGCGGGTCGTAGTCGGCGGGCCGTTGCAACACCGAGGCGCCGTGCTCGAAGGTGCCCTGGTCGGTGACCCCGAAAACCCTTGCTGCCCAGGTGCCGTCGTCGTCGCCGAGCACCGCGCGCAACTCGGCGGGCGTCCAGACATACGTCGAGCCCTCCACACCCGCGGCATCGGCGTCCAGCGACGAGGTGAACATCCCACCGTCAGCCAGATCATCAATCAGAAACCGTGCCGTCTCGGCCGCGACCCGGCCGGCCAGCGGGTCGCCGGTGCGCCGGAACCAGTGCGCGTAGACCCGCAGCAGCAAGGCGTTGTCGTAGAGCATCTTCTCGAAATGCGGCACCACCCAGTCGGCGTCGACGCTGTAGCGGGCGAAACCGCCGGCGAGTTGGTCATAGATTCCGCCGCGGGCCATCGCGGTGCAGGTGCGCCGGACCGTGCCCAGCGGCACCGGGGAGTCGGTGCGCTCATGGCTGCGCAGCATCGCCTCCAGCAGCGCCGACGGGGGGAACTTCGGCGCCCCGCCGAAGCCGCCGCGGGTCGTGTCCTCCTCGCGCAGCACCGCGGTGACGGCGTGGTCGCACAGTTCGGCGGTCACCTCCGGACCTCCGCCAGCCAGCCCGGCGGCCATCCGGCGCAGCTCTCCGGCGATGTGGTCGCTGGCTTGCTCGACCTCGTCGCGCTGCTCCCGCCAGGTCTGGCCCACCGCGGCCAGCAACTGCAGGAACCGCGGCTTGGGGAAGTAGGTGCCGCAGAAGAACGGCCGCCCGTCGGGGGTTAGAAAACAGGTCATCGGCCAGCCGCCCTGACCGGTCATGGCGACGGTCGCGTTCATGTAGACCGCGTCGAGGTCGGGCCGTTCTTCGCGGTCGACCTTGATGCAGACGAACTCGTTCATCGCGGCGGCGACGGCGTCGTCCTCGAAAGACTCATGCGCCATCACGTGGCACCAATGGCAGGCGGCATAACCCACCGACAACAGGATCGGGACGTCGCGGCGGGCCGCTTCGGCTAGCGCTTCGGCTCCCCACTGCTTCCAGTGCACCGGGTTGTCGGCGTGCTGGCGCAGGTAGGGGCTGGTCGCGCCGGCGAGTTCGTTACCCGCGGGACTCACCCGTGGGCTCCGCCGTGGAGGTGGGCTCGGCCGTGCCGGGGTCCGACGTCGACGCGCCCTCGGCGACCGCATCGTCGGCGGGCGTCTCGAAGCTCTCCGGCACCCGCTTGAGATGACGGTTCATCGACCACACCAGGATGAACACCCCGATCAGCAGCAGAACGACGACGAGCAGGCCGACCGGACTGGCCTTCCCGAAGTCCGGCCCGGTGTTGGCCGGGCCCTCGGCCAGCAGGGTGATCAGCAGGTCACTCACTCGTATCGCTCGATTCCGGTGAACAGGTCGTCTTCGGGCAGCACGGCGGGCACCCGCGAGCGGGCCAACTCGAACTCCTCGGTGGGCCAGAGCCGTTGCTGCCACTCTAACGGGGTGGCAAAGAAGAACCCATCCGGATCGATCTGGGTGGCATGGGCTTTGAGGGCCTCGTCACGCTGGGCGAAGTACGGGGCACAGTGCACCCGGGTGGTGACCCGGTTGGCGAACACATCCTGGTCGGGATCCCAGCTCTCCAACCACCGGGCGAACGGCCCCTCCTGACCGTTGCGGGCGAACTCCTCCTGCAGCAGTTGCATACGCTGACGCAGGAATCCGTGGATGTAGTACAGCTTGCTGACCGACCACGGTGCGCCAGCCTCCGGGTGCAGGAGGGGATCCGCGGCAGCTTCGAAGGCCGCCACCGAAACCTGATGGCAGCGAATGTGATCCGGATGCGGGTAGCCGCCGTTCTCGTCGTAGGTGGTCATGACGTGCGGCCGGAACTCCCGGATGAGCCGGACCAGCCGGGCCACCGGTTCCTCCATCGGCACCAGGGCGAAGCAACCGTCCGGCAAGGGTGGCGGCGGATCTCCCTCGGGTAGGCCCGAATCGACGAATCCGAGCCAATGATGTTCGACGCCGAGGATCTCGGCGGCCCTGGCCATTTCGTCGCGGCGGACATCGGCGATCCGGCCGTGCACGTCGGGCAGGTCCATGGCTGGGTTGAGGATGTCACCACGTTCACCGCCGGTCAGGGTGACCACCAGCACACGGTCGCCCTCGTCGACGTACCGCGCCAGGGTGGCCGCGCCCTTGCTGGACTCGTCGTCCGGGTGGGCGTGAACCGCCATCAAACGCCGTTCGGTCACGCGTCCCATAGTCCCATCCCAGTCAGGTTCCTTCCCAGGGTGCCCGCAACAGGGCCGGTCCACAGGGGGCACACTGCTCCCATGACGTCGCCGACCTCGCCGACCTCGCCGACCGAACGGACGCCCCCGCCGTCGCGGTACGGCAAAGCGCCGATGCCGGCCGGGAGCCGACGACGCATCGTCGTCGCACTGGGGGCGTTGACGGTGTTGCTGGGGTTGGCCGTCGCGATCAGCCTTTACCAACGCTTCGAGCAGGTCGCCGTGTCAGGTGAGATGGTCGCCTACGACGTGCTCGACGAGCAGTCGGCGTCGGTGACGATCAGCGTGACCCGCAAGGACCCGACGGTTCCGGTGGTGTGCATCGTGCGTGCCCGCGCCCGGGACGGCTCCGAGAGCGGCCGGCGGGAGGTTCTGGTGGGGCCGTCCACAGAGCGCACCGTGCAGGTCACCGCGACCGTCAAGACCTACACACGGCCCTACGTCGGGGACATCTACGGATGCGGCACCGACGTACCGCCCTACCTGAGGGCACCCTAGGGGGGTATCGACCGACGTCCGGAAAGACCCCGAAGTCGAGGTACCCGCCGGTGTACACTTGTCTGGTACACGGTTCCTGTTGGAACCGTGTATTGCTTCATTAGCGGGTCGGCTCGCAGGCGGGGGCACAGCACGCGGGAACGCCGCACCCGCCGACAGCGATCTGACATCGCACCCGCGGTCACCGCGGAAAGACACAACCGAGGAGCGCGACGAGATGACCGACAACCAGGTGGTCTGGCTGACGCAGGAGTCCTTCGACCGGCTCAAGGCTGAGTTGGATCAGTTGATCGCGAACCGCCCGGTCATCGCCGCCGAGATCAACGACCGGCGCGAGGAGGGCGACCTCCGGGAGAATGGCGGCTATCACGCCGCCCGCGAGCAGCAGGGTCAGGAAGAGGCCCGGATCCGCCAGTTGCAGGAGTTGCTCAACACCGCCAAGGTCGGTGAGTCGCCCAAGCAGTCCGGCGTGGCACTGCCCGGTTCGGTGGTGAAGGTCTACTACGACGGCGACGAGTCCGACTCCGAGACGTTCCTGATCGCCACACGCCAGGAGATCGTCAGCGACGGAAAGCTGGAGGTCTACTCGCCCAATTCCCCCTTGGGGTCGGCGCTGCTCAACGCCAAGGTCGGCGAGACCCGCACCTACACCGTGCCCAGCGGCAGCACGGTCAAGGTCACCCTGGTCAGCGCTGAGCCGTACCACTCGTAGCGCGACTCCCCGGCCCAGCTCCGCGACGCTACAGTCTGCGATCATGGCGCGCATCGCCGAAGATCTGTTGCTGTTGCTGTTGGACAATCCCGACGCGCAGCCGCAGTTGGAACGTACCCGTCTCGGCCGTGTCCTGGCCGCGGCCCTGATCCTGGATCTGGCCTACGACTGTCGGGTTCGCCCCGCCCAGCCGGAGGATCCGGTGCCGGCCGGGCGGTTGCTGGCGCTGGCCGGGCCGGTCCCGTTGGACCCGGCGGTACGCCCGGCTCTGGCGGTGCTCCAGCAGCAACCGCTGACCGCGGAGTCGGCGATCGCCGCGCTACAGCGGCACGCCGAGGACGAGGTTCTCGACCAGTTGCTGCGGACCGGTCAGATCCATCAGGTGGCGTTGAGCCAGCATCGACTGCGGCGCAACCAGTATCGCTGGCCGGTGAAGAACCGGGCCCGGGTAGCGGTGGCCCGCTCGGAAGTTCTGGGCGCGCTGTTCGAGGACCGGCGCCCTCAGCCGACCACGGCCGCGGTGATCAGCCTGCTGCATGCGATCGGCGGGATGAATGCGGTGCTGGATCTCAATGACGCCGGAGTCCACGCTGTTGGGTTGCGCGCCAATGCCATTGCCAACGGTGAGTGGGTGGACGGATCCGACACCGCACAGGTCAACCTGGAACTGACTGCAGCGGCGGTGCTACCAGCGCTGGCCTGAGGCTCAGCCGCGCAACGGGCGACCGTCCCGGTCCTTCACCGACCCGGTAAAGATCAGGACCGCGTCGAACACACCCCAGACCGCCGCGCCGAGCAGAAACGGCAGACCGGTGAAACCCAGAAACGTGGTGAGAACCCCGAAGAGTCCGACCGACAGTTGGAGGATCCCGATAACGGTCGAGCCCAGGTAGAACCGGCCCGCCCCGAACGCGCCGAAGAACAGCTGCAGAAGGCCGGCGATCACCCCGGATTTGTCCGACTCCGATTCGATTGACCGATCGTTGCCGGCCCAGTCGCGCGGGGACGGGTACTCGCCGTTTCGCGGCGGTCCAGGAAACGGCGGTGTCGGCATCGGGCCAGCCTAGCCCAGTTAGCGCTCACCCCAGGGCTTGCTTCAGATCGGCCAGCAGGTCGGCGGCGTCCTCGATTCCCACCGACAGCCGGACCAGATCGTCGGGCACTTCCAGTTGGGAACCGGCAGTCGACGCGTGCGTCATCGCACCGGGGTGCTCAATCAGCGACTCGACCCCGCCGAGCGACTCCGCCAGAATGAAAATCTCTGTGCGCGAGCAGAAGTCGCGAGCGGCCTGCGGGCCGCCGGCCATCCGCACCGACACCATGCCACCGAATCCCCGCATCTGGCGCGCCGCAACAGCATGACCGGGATGGTCGGGCAGACCCGGGTAGAGCACGCCGCTGATCGCCGGGTGGCCGACCAGGAAGGCGGCCACCAGAGCGGCGTTGTCGCTGTGCCGATGCATCCGCAGTTCCAGCGTCTTCAATCCCCGCATCGTCAGGTAGGCGTCGAAGGGACCCGGGACCGCACCGGCACCGTTCTGTAGGAACGCGAACGCGGCGTCGAGTTCCTCGCTGTTGGTGACCAGCGCGCCACCCACCACGTCGGAGTGTCCTCCGATGTATTTCGTCGTGGAATGCAACACGATGTCCGCGCCGAGGGTCAGCGGTTGCTGCAGCGCCGGGGAGGCGAAGGTGTTGTCGACGAGAACCGTCAGACCCGCGGCGTGGCCGATGTCGGCGATCGCGGTGAGGTCGGCGATGGACAGCAGCGGATTGGTGGGCGTCTCCACCCAGATCATCCGGGTCCGGTCGGTGAGGGCAGCCCGCACCGCGTCGAGGTCGGCCAGGTGGACAGCGGTGTGGTGGACGCCCCACTGCCGGAATACCTTGTCGATCAACCGGAATGTTCCGCCGTAGGCGTCGTCGGGAATGACCAGGTGGTCGCCGGGCCGCAGCACGGCGCGCAAGGCACAGTCGGTGGCCGCCATCCCGGAACTGAACGCCCGTCCGAAGCTGCCCCGTTCCAGCGCGGCCAGCACGGTTTCCAGCGCCGCCCGCGTCGGGTTGCCGGTGCGGGCGTATTCGAAACCGCCGCGTAGACCGCCCACCCCGTCCTGAGCGAAGGTGCTGCTGGCATAGATCGGGGCGTTGACCGCCCCGGTCGCGGGATCTGGGCGGAAGCCGGCATGGATGGCCCTGGTTGCGAACCCGTGCCCGTCGTGGGTGTCAGTCATCGCCGATGAGCCTAAACCCAGGCCCGCTCGGGCAGGTCAGGCGGTCGCGGGGGCCACCGTCCCGCCGCTGAGCTTGCGGTAGGCGTAGACGATCAGCAGCAGCGACAGCGGCGCGGTCACCAGCAGACCGACCGCGCACAGCAGGGCGCCGACGAACAGCAGGGCCTGGCTGACAAGCCACACCAGCAGGGAATCACCGAGGTTGGACCGGACGATGCCGATACTGGTGCGGATTCCGCCGAGGGCTGACAGCCCCCGGTCGACGATCGCCACGGTGGTGAATGCGGTGAACAACGACACCGCCACGCCGATCACCGCTGCGATCAGCGGACCGATGTATGGCACCAACTGCAACGGGAAGGTGACCAGCGCGGAGACGAAACCGATGATCAGCGCCGCCAGAAGAACCGCACCCACCTTGCGGGGGGCGAAGAACGATCCGAGGGTGACCGGCCGGCCATCGGCGATGTCGAGGAGGCCGCCGTAGTAGGCCGACGCGATAGCTCCGGCCAGCACGAAGAACACGATCCAGCCGATCATGGAGACTGCGGTTCCAGCGCCGGAGGTACCCGGGGTCACGAATTCTGTTATCCCGTCGGCTGATTCGTAGACGTCGAAAGTCTCCGGCGCCACGGCGTTGATCAGTGCGAAGAAGACGCCAGTCACGGCGGCGAAGACCAGCCCGAAAATCAGCGTCGCCAGCAGCAACGGCACCGCATTCTTGGAGAGCTTGTTCCACGCCCAACTCAGCCCTTCACCGATGCTGAAGGTGGGTCTGCCGAACCCCGGCGGGGGCGGGTAATAGCCGCCCTCGGCCGGAGGTGGGGGCGGGTAGGCACCCGGGGGTGGATAGCCACCCGACGGCGGGGGCGGATAGCCACCCGGGGGCGGGAAAGCCCCCGGCGGGGGGTAGGAGCCCGCGGGCGGGTACCCGGCAGGCGGGGGCGGATAGGCACCGGGCGGCGGAGGGTAGGCCCCGGGAGCGGGGGGCGGGTAGCCCCATCCGGGCGGCGGAGCGCCGAAACCTTCCTGCAGAGGCTGGGGGGCGGCGCCACCGGGATACGGCGGCGGCGGATTCCCGCCAGGCGGCGGGTAGTCACCGGGGGTGGGCGGCTGCGGCGGGGTGGTCATGGTCTCCCGTTCAGTCTCAGAGCTCAGAAGCTTCGGTCACAGAAGCCGAAGCTTCGTTCACAGCAGCCCCAACCCTATCGCGTCACCGGCGCCGCGGGCCCTCCGAGAGGTAGCCGAGCAGGTCATGGCGGGTGATCACACCCACCGGCTTGCCGCCCTCGACCACCATCACCGCATCCGCGTCACGCAGGAACTTCTCGGCTGCGCTGAGGTTCTCGCCGGCTCCGATCAACGGCAACGGCGGGCTCATATGCTCGGCCACCGCATCGGCCAGGTTGGCCCGGCCCTCGAACACCGCGGACAGCAATTCACGTTCGGACACGCTGCCGGCCACCTCACCGGCCATCACCGGCGGTTCGGCCCCGACCACCGGCATCTGGGAAACGCCGTACTCGCGCAGAATTCCGATCGCGTCGCGGACCGTCTCCGACGGGTGGGTGTGCACCAGGTCGGGCAGCCCGCCGGTTTTGCCACGCAGCACATCACCGACGGTGGGCTCGGGCAGCGACTCATCGAGGGGCCGGCGCAAGAATCCGTAGGACGACATCCAGGCGTCGTTGAAGATCTTCGACATGTACCCGCGGCCTCCGTCGGGCAGCAGCACGACAACCAGTGCGTCCGGGCCGGCCTCCTCGGCGACCTGCAGTGCCGCCACCATCGCCATCCCACAGGAACCGCCCACCAGCAGGCCCTCCTCCCGGGCCAACCGACGGGTCATGTCGAAGGAGTCCGCGTCCGACACCGCGATGATGCGGTCGGCCACCGCAGGGTCGTAAGCGGCCGGCCAGAAGTCCTCTCCCACCCCCTCGACCAGGTAGGGCCGGCCGGTGCCCCCGGAGTAGACCGAACCCTCCGGGTCGGCGCCGATCACCTCGACGCGTCCGCCGGACACCTCCTTGAGGTAGCGGCCGGCGCCGGTGATGGTGCCGCCGGTGCCCACGCCGGCCACGAAGTGGGTCACTTTGCCGTCGGTGTCGGCCCAGATTTCCGGGCCGGTGGTCTCGTAATGGCTGGCCGGGCCGTTCGGGTTGGAGTACTGGTCGGGTTTCCACGCGCCGTCGATCTCGCTGACCAGGCGGTTGGACACGCTGTAATAGCTGTCCGGGTGGTCCGGGGGCACCGCGGTGGGGCAGACGACGACCTCGGCGCCGTAGGCCCGCAGCACGTTCTGCTTGTCCTCGCTCACCTTGTCCGGGCAGACGAAGACGCACTTGTAGCCCCGTTGTTGGGCCACCAGCGCCAAGCCGACACCGGTGTTGCCCGAGGTGGGCTCGACGATGGTGCCACCGGGCTTGAGCTGCCCGCTGGCCTCGGCGGCCTCGATCATCTTCACCGCGATGCGATCCTTGGAACTGCCGCCCGGGTTGAGGTACTCGATCTTGGCGGCGACCAGACCGGCTCCCTCGGGCACCACCGAATTCAATTGCACCAGGGGGGTGTTGCCGATCAGCTCAGTGACGTGGCGGGCGATGCGCATGCTCTTATGGTGTCAGACGCGCCACGCGCAGTGGCCTCGCGGCGTGTGGCGCTCGACCTTTCTGTCAGCCGGTGGCGCCCCACTTCTCTGTCAGCCAGTGGCGCTCCACCCCTCTGTCAGCCAGTGGCTTCGCGGATGTACTTGCCGATCTGGCGCAGCGACCGGGTGGCCTCGGGCACCAGCGGGGCGGCCAACTGGAAGTCGTGGATCTGCCCGGGCCATACCCGCACCTCGGTCGGCACTCCAGCGGCGGCCAGCCGCCGGGCGGCCAGCCGGGCGTCATGCAGCAGCACCTCCGAACCCGAAACGTGGATCAACGTCTGCGGGAAGCCGGGCTCGATATTGTCCAGCGGCTCGTAAACGTCCTCGGGGACGCCGTCGACCACATTCTTCGCTGCTGCCCGGGCAACCAGGGCCACCAGCGCGTCGAAAGCCTTTGGCGGGAACATCGCATCGGTGTGGACGTTGGGGTGCTTGAGCTTGGGATCCTGCTCCAACTGCAACAGCGGCGAGATCGCAACCATCGCCGCCGGTGTCTCACCCTCGGCCTGCAGACGTTGGGCCAGCGCCATGGCCAGGTAGCCGCCGGCGGAGTCTCCGGCGAGCACGATCTGATCGGGGTCGTACCCACGCAACCGCAGCCACTGATAGCCGTCGTAGCAGTCGTCGATGGCCATGCCGATGCTGTGTTTGGGGATCAACCGGTAGTCGACCACCAAGACCGGCGAGTCGGCGAACTTCGACAGGGCCACCGCGATCCGGCTGTGCGAATTCACCCCGCAGGTCAGGAACCCACCACCGTGCAGGTAGAGCACGACCCGACGGCGCCCGTCGGCCGGCAGCACACCCGGCGCGCGTACCAGTTGCGCCGAGGCGTTGGGCAACCCGACGGTGGCCCGGACAGTGCCCGGCGTCGGCAGCAGGGCGCGGGCGGCGAAGTCCACCAGCCCGAACGGCCAGGGCAGATGCGGCACGTGGCTCAGCACCGCCAGTGCCGGCCACATGGTCAGCCGGGTTCCCAGCGAAACCAGCCGGGCCTGCAGGCTCGGCCCGTCCTCGATGATCTCGACGGGTGCGCCGTCACTGACCGAGTAGCGCCGCGGCATGCGGCGGGTGACCGGCGGGGCGACCTTGCTCGGTGCGGTCATCGTCAACACTCCCCTACGTCGTTGTAGTGGCCGTTGTGGTGATGCGCCGGGGGCCTGTTGCTCGGGCCCCGGTCAGCTCAACCTAGACAGATGTGATTGCCGCCACAACCAGATGGTCGGATTTGGTGCCGAATCCGATACCGGCTTGTGATCGCAAAACCGGGCCGGCTACCGCACACTGACGGCGTGGGCACGTGGTTCGGCTCTGTGCGAACACTGGCTGTCGCCGGCGTTCTGGCCTCCACCGGAGGCGCCGTCGTCGGTGCCCGCAACCTGCTGACCGGCCAGGCCGAGCAGGCCCGCAGCGTCATCCCCAAGGCCTTCGGCACCCCGCCCCGCGCCGATGGCGTCTATGCGCCCGGTAACGGGCCGGTGCGACGCTGGGAGCGCGGCATGGACGTCGGGCTGCACCTGATGATCTTCGGCGACTCCACCGCCACCGGCTACGGATGCCGCCACGCCGACGAGGTCCCCGGCGCCCTCCTTGCCCGCGGGCTGGCCGAGACCTCCGGACAACCGGTGCGGTTGTCCACCAAGGCCATCGTGGGGGCGTCGTCCAAAGGCCTCGCCAGCCAGGTGGACGCCATGCTGGTCGCCGGGCCGCCGCCGGACGCCGCGGTGATCATGATCGGAGCCAACGACGTCACCTCACTCAACGGCATCGGCCCCTCAGCTCGGCGCCTCGGCGCGGCGGTACGCCGCCTGCGGGCCGGAGGCACGGCGGTGGTGGTGGGCACCTGCCCCGACTTCGGGGTCATCACCGCGATTCCCCAGCCGCTGCGCTGGACTGCGCGCTCGCTGGGGCTGCGGCTGTCGCGGGCCCAGATCACCGAAACCCGCGCTGCCGGAGGCATTCCCGTGCCGTTCGCCCATCTGATGGCCCCGCACTTCGTCACCGAGGCCGACCGGTTCTTCTCCGAGGATCGCTACCACCCGTCGGCGGCCGGCTATGCCTTCGCCGCCCAACGACTTCTGCCGGCATTGCGCGAGGCTCTTGGCGAAGACCCGACGGACGCGGGGGTCCGGCCGCGGTGATCCTGCCCGCGGACTAGGTTGCTGGGGTAGTCCCTCCGCCAACCCGGGAGCTAGGAGTCCGTCATGCCCGAAGCCGTCATCGTCTCGACCGCCCGCTCCCCGATCGGCCGCGCCGGGAAAGGGTCGCTGATCACCATGCGCCCCGACGACCTCGCCGCCCAGATGGTGCGCGCCGCATTGGACAAGGTTCCGGCCCTGGAACCGCGGGACATCGACGATCTCATGCTCGGCTGCGGACAGCCGGGCGGCGAGGCCGGCTTCAACATCGCCCGCGTGGTCGCCGTCGAACTCGGCTATGACTTCCTGCCCGGCGTCACCGTCAACCGGTACTGCTCGTCGTCGCTGCAGACCACCAGGATGGCCTTCCATGCCATCAAAGCCGGTGAGGGGCACGCCTTCATCTCCGCGGGTGTGGAGACGGTGTCACGCTTCCCGAAGGGCACCTCCGACGGCTGGCCGGACTCCCACAACCCGTTGTTCGCCGCCCCCGAGGCGCGTACGGCCGCCGTCGCTGCCGAGGGTGCCGAATCGTGGCATGACCCGCGCGAGGACGGTCAGCTTCCCGACGTCTACATCGCCATGGGACAGACCGCCGAGAACGTGGCGCTGACCACGGGGATCAGCCGCGAAGACCAGGACCGCTGGGGTGTGCGCAGCCAGAACCGCGCCGAGGAGGCCATCAAGAACGGCTTCTTCGCCCGCGAGATCACACCCGTCACCCTGCCCGACGGCACCGTCGTCTCGTCCGACGACGGACCGCGGGCCGGCACCACCTATGAGGCAGTCAGCCAACTCAAGCCCGTGTTCCGCCCGGGCGGCACGGTGACCGCGGGCAACGCCTGCCCGCTCAACGACGGCGCCGCCGCGGTGATCGTCACCTCCGAGGCGAAGGCCAACGAACTGGGCCTGACTCCACTGGCCCGCATCGTCGCCACCGGGGTCTCCGGGCTGTCCCCCGAGATCATGGGCCTGGGTCCGATCGAGGCGGTCAAGAAGGCCCTCGGCTACGCCAAGATGTCGGTCTCCGACATCGACCTGTTCGAGATCAACGAGGCCTTCGCCGTGCAGGTGCTCGGCTCGGCACGGGATTTGGGCATCGACGAGGACAAGCTCAACGTCTCCGGCGGTGCGATCGCGTTAGGCCACCCGTTCGGCATGACCGGTGCGCGGATCACCGCCACCCTGCTGAACAACCTCGTCGCCCATGACAAGACGTTCGGGGTGGAGACGATGTGCGTCGGCGGCGGGCAGGGGATGGCCATGATCGTCGAGCGGCTTTCCTAGACGCCATCGACTCTGCGCCCAGATCATCGAATCCGGGCATTTCGCGATCTCACCGCAGAGTCGATCGGGCATGCCAAGCGCGGCGCAACCTTGCGAGGACCTCGTGGCGCGGGGTGCCGGCCGCGACCCTGATGACGATCCACCCGAGTGCAGCGAGGCCTCGAGCCGTTTGATGTCCTTGGCGAACTGTCGAGGGTCGGCTCGGTGATGGTCGCCGTCGTATTCGACGGCGATCTTGAGGCCGTCCCAGCCCATGTCGAGGAAATAGGTCCTCCGCCCGGCTTGCACCGGAATCTGCGTGCGCGGCTTCGGAAAGCCGGCATCGAGGATGAGCAACCGCAGCCAGGTCTCCTTCGGAAATTGCGCGCCGGGGTCGTACAGGTCCAAGACCTGCTGAACCTGCCAAACTCCGCGAACGCCCCGATGACGCGAAGCCAGGTCCACCAGGTCCATCCGGTCGAAGACCGCCGCGGCACCGAAGGCGTCCAATCTGGCCACAGCGGCGCCCAGCGTCGAGTGACGGGCGAGGTCGAAGGCGGTGCGCACCAGCGACGTCACCGGGAGGCGGCTCAACACGACGGTCTCCCCTGCGGCAAGACCCTCGCCGATGTGACGATGCTTCGGGCACTATGGTCCAGCCAACACACCCGCATCATCGGGGCCCGAGCCCGCATCGAGTCTGCGCCCAGATCGGGATCTGAGGAGAAAAGTCGATCTGTGCGCAGAGTCGGTGGCCTCACCGCCGGGTCGATGGGCCCCCAACGAAAAAGCCCCGCCGAAGCGGGGCTTTCTCGTGGTGCTACGTGGAGAGGTGCGGTCATTCGCTCCGGAAGTAGGAGAGCAGCCGCAGGATCTCGATGTAGAGCCACACCAGGGTCACGGTCAGGCCGAGGGCGACGCCCCAGGCGGCCTTCTCCGGAGCGCCGGCACGGATCATCTGATCGGCCGAGTCGAAGTCCACCAGGAAACTGAACGCGGCCAGGCCGATGCAGACGAGCGAGAAGATGATCGCCAGCGGGCCACCGGCGCGCAGGCCCATGCCCTCGCCACCGCCAACTCCGAACATGCCGAGCACCAGGTTGCCGAGCATCAGCACCAGGACGCCGATCATTCCGGCGACCAGGAAACGGGTGAACTTCGGTGTCACCCGAATAGCACCGGTCTTGTAGACCACGAGCATCCCGAAGAACACACCGATCGTGCCGAGGACGGCCTGGGTGATGAGGGCACCGGCGTTGCCGTCGGCGACGACCACATTGCCGAACACCCAGGAGATCGCGCCGAGGAAGAGGCCCTCGAGAGCGGCGTAGCTGAGCACGATCGCCGGGTTGTCCTGCTTGCGCCCGAAGGTCGCGATCAGCACCAGGGCCAGACCACCGAGCGAGCCGACCAGGGTGAACGGCATGGCCAGGCCGGGGTTACCGCCGACCAGGAAGTAGGAGATAACCGCCACGACCGAAAGCACACCGAGGGTGATGCCGGTCTTGGTGACGACGTCGTCGATGGTCAGTTGCCGCGAGACGCCGGTCTGCGGCGGATAACCCGCGTAGGGCTGGGTCTGGTAGGCCATCTGCTGGGCACCGGCGATACCGGTACCGAACTGCGCGTATCCGCCGCCCTGTTGCTGGGGCAAGGAGCGGAATACCGGGTTGCTGCTTTGCCGCACCGCGGGATCCTCTCAGGAGTCGAACTGATGAACACTGCTTCAACGAACGACTCGTCCTTATCAGTTCCCGATGAACCGAACCGGATTTTGCCGTCGTAGGTCAACCTTACCTGCCATCCCGCCGTGGGCCGGCGGCATTGCTCCTGGTAAAACTCCGACGGTGAGCGCTGACACCGACGAAGTGCTGGTCCGAGTCGAGCGAGGGGTCGGATTTCTGACCCTGAACCGCCCCCAGGCGATCAATTCGCTCAACCAGAACATGGTCAACGTCGCTGATGCCACCCTGAGCACCTGGGCGGGTGACGACACCGTCACGGCCGTGGTGCTCAGCGGGGCCGGCGAGCGGGGGTTGTGCGCGGGCGGTGACGTCGTCGCGATCTACCACAGCGCCAAGGCCGACGGCGCCGAAGCGCGGCGGTTCTGGTTCGACGAGTACCGCCTCAACGCCCGCATCGGCCGCTACCCCAAGCCCTACGTCGCGATCATGGACGGGATCGTGATGGGCGGCGGCGTCGGCCTGAGCGCCCACGGCAATGTCCGGGTGGTGACCGAGAAGTCCAAAATCGCGATGCCCGAGGTCGGCATCGGCTTCATCCCCGACGTCGGCGGCACGTACCTGTTGTCCCGGGCTCCCGGACGGCTCGGCCTGCATGCCGCCCTGACCGGCGCCCCGTTCTCCGGGGCCGACGCGATCGCGCTGGGCTTCGCCGACCATTACGTCCCGCAGGCCGAACTCGAACCGTTCATCGCGATGGTCCAGGCCGAAAACCCGGAGACGGCCGTCGCCGCGTTCGCCCAGGAACCTCCGCCCAGTCCGTTGGCGGCTGCCCGGGAGTGGATCGACGAGTGCTACGCGGGGGAAACAATCGCCGACATCGTCGCTGCGCTGCGCGGGCGCGGCGAGGCCGCCGCCCACGAGGCCGCCGCGTTGATCGGCACCCGCTCCCCCGTCGCCCTGGCGGTTACCTTGGCCGCCGTGCGCCGCGCCGCCGCGCTGGACTCCCTGGAACAGGTGCTGGTGCAGGAGTACCGGGTGTCCTGCGCGTCGCTGCGCTCCCATGACCTGGTCGAGGGCATCCGCGCCCAGTTGGTAGATAAGGATCGCAACCCGCAATGGTCGCCGCCGTCGATCGCGGCGGTCACCGACGACGATGTGGCGGAGTACTTCCTGCCCGCCGACCCGGATCTGACGTTCGAAGGAGAAGCGCTGTGAGTTTCGAGACCATCGTGGTGAGCCGGACCGACCGGGTCGGCACCATCACCCTGAACCGCCCGCAGGCACTCAATGCCCTCAACAGCCAGGTGATGCGCGAAGTCACGACCGCGGCAGCCGAATTCGACGCCGACCCCGGGATCGGCGCGATCATCATCACCGGAGCCGGCGAGAAGGCGTTCGCCGCCGGTGCGGACATCAAAGAGATGGCGTCGCTGTCGTTCTCGGAGGTGTTCGAAGCCGACTTCTTCGCCGCGTGGAGCAATCTCGCCGCGGTACGCACTCCGCTGATCGCCGCGGTAGCCGGGTATGCGCTGGGCGGCGGGTGTGAACTGGCGATGATGTGCGATGTGCTGATCGCCGCCGACACCGCCAAATTCGGTCAGCCGGAGATCAAGCTGGGTGTGCTGCCCGGCATGGGCGGCTCCCAGCGGCTGACCCGCGCCATCGGCAAGGCCAAGGCGATGGACCTGATCTTGACCGGTCGCACCATCGACGCCGCCGAGGCTGAACGCAGTGGCTTGGTGTCCCGGGTGGTGCCCGCGGACACCCTTCTTGACGAGGCCAATGCGGTGGCCACCATCATTTCCCAGATGTCGCGGTCGGCGGCGCGGATGGCCAAGGAGGCCGTCAACCGCGCCTTCGAGTCGTCCCTGACCGAGGGTCTGCTCTACGAGCGGCGGCTGTTCCACTCGGCGTTCGCCACCGACGACCAGACCGAGGGGATGGCGGCCTTCACCGAGAAGCGGGCACCCAACTTCACCCACCGATAGGGTGCTGTGTCGTGACTGTCACTGACACGCTCTCCGAGCCGACGAATCCCGCGGCACCCAAACGGGACTGGTGGCAGCGCAGGTACACCTTCACCGGAACCGCCATGGGCATGGTGTTCTTGTGGCTGTCGCTGACCCCGTCACTGCTGCCCCGCGGACCGCTGTTCCAGGGCATCGTCAGCGGCGCCGCCGGCGCGATCGGTTACGGGCTCGGGGTGTTCCTGGTCTGGCTGGTCCGGTTCATGCGCTCCCGGCCGAGCAGCCCGCCGGCACCCCGACCGGCCTGGATTGCCCTGGTGGTGCTCGGCGCGATCGGGGTGGTGTTGGGCATCGTCTACTTCCGCTACTGGCAGGACCAGGTTCGCGACCTGATGGGCGTGCCGCGGCTGAAGTGGCACGACTACCTGACGGCCGGAGCGATCGGGGTGGCGCTGCTGTTCGTCTTCGTGGAGGTCGGTCAACTCATCGGCCGGTTCGTCCGGTTCCTGGCCCGTCTGCTCAGTCGCGTTGCACCGCCACGGGTTTCGTTCGTCGTTGTCGTGGTGCTGCTGTTGTCGCTGGGCGTCTCCGTGCTGAATGGAGTGGTCGTACGGGGTGCCATGGGTCTGCTCAACAAGAGTTTCTCCGCCGTCAACGATGAGATGGACCCGGACCATCCGCCACCCACCACCCGGTTGCGCTCCGGCGGCCCCGACTCGCTGGTGTCCTGGGAAGGACTGGGCAATCAGGGCCGGATCTTCATCCGTGGCGGCCCCACCGTCGAGCAACTGTCGGAGTTCAATGGGGCGCCGGCCTCTGAGCCTATCCGGGCGTACGCAGGGCTGAACTCCGCCAAAGGAATTCGCGAAACCGCCGAGTTGGCCGCGCGCGACTTGGAGCGTGCCGGCGGGTTGAAGCGAAAGCTGATCGCGGTGGCCACCACCACCGGCACCGGATGGATCAACGCCGCCGAGGCCGACTCGCTGGAGTACATGTACAACGGCGACACCGCCATCGTCAGCATGCAGTACTCGTTCCTGCCGAGCTGGCTGTCGTTCCTGGTCGACAAGGAGAACGCGCGCCAGGCCGGGCAGGCCCTGTTCGAGGCCGTCGACGCGCGGGTGCGTGCGTTGCCGGAGGCTCAGCGCCCCAAGATCGTGGTGTTCGGCGAGAGCCTGGGTTCGTTCGGCGGCGAGGCGCCGTTCCTGAGCCCGAACAACATCATCGCGCGCACCAACGGGGCACTGTTCTCCGGGCCGACCTTCAACAACACCATGCGCGACTACATCACCGACAACCGCGATCCGGGTTCCCCGGAGTGGCTGCCCATCTTCGACGACGGCGCCAACGTCCGGTTCGCGGCGCGACCGGAAAACCTCGGCCGTCCCGAAGGCGCTTGGGGCAACCCCCGCATCGCCTACCTTCAGCACGCCTCCGATCCGATCGCCTGGTGGAACCCGGATCTGCTTTTCGCCGAACCGGATTGGCTTCGGGAGCCACGCGGCTACGACGTATCCAAGAATATGACCTGGATACCGGTGGTCACCTTCCTGCAGGTTGCCGCCGACATGGCGGTGGCCGTGAATGTGCCGGACGGCCATGGGCATCGCTACGTCAAGGACGTCGTCAACGCCTGGGCCGCAGTGCTGCAGCCGCAGGGCTGGTCGCCGGCAAAGACCGAGCGACTGCGCGGCCGGGTCACTCAGGATTACGCCCAATAGATTTGTCGCCCAGTACATTGATGGCCATGCTGAATGACGGACACCGGGGTACCCCCGGCGCGTGGGGCACCCGACGTCGCCCCTGGCTGAGCGCAGCCGTGGTCGGGTCCACCGCGGTCCTGCTGGCAGGCTGCACCGCCCCGGAGCGGGCCGACAAGCCCGCCCAGACCGACAACGCCGGGCAGGCCGCGCCCTCTTCGCCGCAGGCCGGCGCGCCGGACAACGCCGTGGGGATATCCCCCGAAGGTGTCACCACCCGCGTCGACGTGCCCGCTCAGTCCACCGAGGAGCAGTACGGGCAGTCCTGCCTGGCGAGCAAGGCGTGGATGGACGCCAAGGGCGGCGATCCGAAGCAACTCGTCGAGCCCTATCTCAAGGAACTGCAGACCTCCAAGGAGTCCGGGCCTGCGACGTTCAACCAGACCTGGGCCGACCTAAGTTCCGCCCAGCAGGCCGCCGTGATCATCGCGGTGCGCGCCGCCGCTGACGGCGGCTGCTGACCCGGGGGCAATCTCGGGTGGCGAAACGCGTTGCACTGGCCCTCGGTAGCGGTGGGGCGCGCGGTTTTGCGCACATCGGGGTGATCGCCGAACTGCGCGACCGCGGCTACGACATCGTCGGGATCGCCGGGTCGTCGATGGGGGCCCTGGTAGGCGGACTGCACGCTGCCGGATCGCTGGACGAGTTCACCGAATGGGCCACCACCTTGACCGGTCCGGCCATGCTGAGACTGCTGGACCCGTCGATCTCCGCCGCCGGGGTGTTCCGGGCCGGCAAGATCCTCGACTCGGTGCGCGACATCGTCGGCGACGTCACCATCGAGGAGCTGCCGATCCACTACACCTCGGTCACCACCGACCTGATCGCCGGTAAGTCGGTGTGGCTGCAGCGCGGTCCCCTCGACGAAGCCATCCGGGCGTCGATCGCCATCCCCGGGGTGATCGCACCCCATCTGCTCGACGGCAGGCTGCTGGCCGACGGCGGAATCCTCGACCCCCTGCCGATCGCCCCGATCGCCGCGACCAACGCAGACCTCACCGTCGCTGTCAGCGTGTCGGGGATGGAGTCCGACATGACCGACGAAACCGGCACCGGGTCACGGCCCACCCGGGAGCGGCTGAACCGCTTGCGGCGCAGCACCTCCGCGCTGCTGGACCGGCTCAGCACCGGGACGCCGGCGTTGGACATCATCGGCGCCGGTGAGTCGGCACCCGCGATGGCCGACGACGAGTTCGACGACGCCGACCGCGGCTCCCAGATGCCCAAGCTGCGCAGTTTCGCCGTGATGATGCGCACCATTGACATCGCCCAGGCGGCACTGGCACGCCATCAGATGGCGGCCTATCCCCCGGACGTTCTCATCGAGGTTCCCCGGACCGCCTGCCGCAGCCTGGACTTCCACCGAGCCGCCGAGTTGATCACGCTCGGACACGAGTTGGCCGCACGGGCCCTGGACCGCCTCGAACCGGAGGTGGCCGAGCAACTCTGAGCGCTGCGGCCTACCGTGGAACTCAGCCGAAAGGATTCGCCATGACCCTCACCGCCCCACCACCGAAGAAGGCCACCTACTCCCCACTCGAACTGTTCGACGTGGATCGCCTGCTCGACGACGACGAACGCGACATCGCGGCCACCGTGCGCAAGTTCGTCGAAACCCGACTTCGGCCCAATGTCGCCGACTGGTTCGAGTCGGCGACGCTCCCGAAGGAGTTGGCGCGCGAATTCGGCCAACTCGGCGTGATGGGCATGCATCTGCAGGGCTACGGCTGCGCCGGCACCAATGCGGTCAGCTACGGCTTGGCCTGCATGGAGTTGGAAGCCGGCGACAGCGGCTTTCGCAGTTTCGTCTCGGTGCAGGGTTCGCTGTCGATGTTCTCCATCTGGCGCTACGGGTCTGAGGAGCAGAAGCAGCATTGGCTGCCCCGGCTGGCCACCGGTGAGGCCATCGGGTGCTTCGGTCTCACCGAGGCCGACTTCGGCTCCAACCCGGCCGGGATGCGAACCCGGGCCCGTCGCGACGGCAGCGACTGGGTGATCAACGGCACCAAGATGTGGATCACCAACGGCAACCTCGCAGACGTCGCCACCGTTTGGGCGCAGACCGACGACGGCATCCGTGGTTTCCTGATCCCGACCGACACAAAGGGTTTCACCGCGAACGTCATCCACCGGAAGCTGTCGCTGCGGGCCTCGGTCACCTCCGAACTCGTCGTCGACAATGTGCGACTGCCGGGTTCGGCTCAACTGCCGCTCGCACAGGGACTGGGCGCGCCGCTGTCCTGTCTCAACGAGGCACGGTTCGGGATCGTCTTCGGGGCGATGGGCGCCGCCCGGGACTGCCTGGAGACCACCCTCGCCTACACAGCCAACCGCGACGTCTTCGACCGTCCGCTGTCCAGTTACCAACTCTCCCAGGAGAAGTTGGCCAACATGACGTTGGAACTGGGTAAGGGTGTTCTGCTGGCCATCCACCTCGGCCGCATCAAGGACGCCGAGGGACTGCATCCCGAACAGGTCAGCTTGGGCAAGCTCAACAACGTACGAGAGGCGTTGGCCATCGCCCGGGAGTGCCGGACCCTGCTGGGTGGTAGCGGGATCACCCTGGAGTATTCGCCGTTGCGACATGCCAACAACCTCGAGTCGGTTTTGACCTATGAGGGCACTTCAGAGATGCATCTGCTTTCGATCGGCAAGGCACTGACCGGGCACGCAGCGTTCCGCTGAGATGCCGGAAAGCATCGCCCACCTGATCGACGGTCGGTGGCGCGCGGGGAACGGCGAAGCCCTCGGCAGCGTCAACCCCGCCCATCCCGGCCAGGTTGTCGCCGAGGGCAACTCCGCCACCCAGGACGAACTCGAGGAGGCGATCGGCGCGGCCGTGCGGGCGCTGAGGGGTTGGGCGTCGACCCCGATCCACGACCGCGCCGCGGTGTTGGCGGCCGCTGCGGCGATCATCGAGCGCAACGCGGAACGGTGGGGACTGGAACTGGCCGTCGAGGAGGGCAAGACCCGCCTCGAGGGTGTCGGCGAGGTGCGCCGCGCCGCCCAGATCATGCGCTACTACTCCGCCGAGGCTGACCGCGTGGCCGGCCAGGTATTCGCCTCCCCGCGCGCCGGTGAGCAGATTCTGGTGATCCATAAACCAGTCGGGGTGATCGGGGTGATCACCCCGTTCAACTTCCCGATCGCGATCCCGGCCTGGAAGATCGCCCCCGCCCTGGTGTACGGCAACACCGTCGTGTGGAAGCCGGCGAGTTCGGTGCCGTTGATGGCCATGCGACTGGCCCAGGCCCTCACCGAGGCCGGCCTGCCACCCGGGGTGCTCAACCTGGTGATCGGCGCCGGGGGCGTCGGGGACGCGCTGGCCAGCCACGGCGGCCTCGCCGCGATCTCCTTCACCGGGTCGACCGGGGTGGGCCGTCGCATCGCCGCCGCGGCGGCCGCCCGTGGGGTTGCGGTCCAGGCCGAGATGGGCGGCAAGAACGCCGCCGTAGTGCTCGACGACGCGGACTTCGATCTGGCGCTGGAGCAGGTGATGCTGGGCGCCTTCCGCAGCAGCGGCCAGAAGTGCACCGCCACATCGCGATTGATTCTCACCGAGGGTGTGGCCGACCGCTTCCTGGCCGCGTTGGTGCAGCGCGCCGAAGCCCTGCCGGTGGGCGACCCGACCGATGACCGCATCCAGATGGGCCCGGTGATCAGCGATTCGGCTCAGGCGGGTATCACCGCGGGCATCGACGCCGCGAAGGCCGACGGCGCCCGCGTGCTTGCCGGCGGCGGCGCCTACAGCGACGGTCCGCTGTCGGCGGGGTACTTCGTGGCGCCCACCATCGTCGAACTCACCGAACCGGCGCAGATCTGGGGCACCGAACTGTTCGGCCCGGTGCTGGCGGTGCGTCGTGCCCGCGATGCGCAGGAGGCGTTCGACCTGGCCAATGACGGCGAGTACGGGCTGTCGGCGGCGGTCTTCACCCAGGACGTGACCCGGACCTTGCAGGCCATGGACCGGATTGACGTCGGGGTCCTGCACGTCAACTCCGAATCTGCCGGCGCCGACCCGCATGTCCCGTTCGGCGGCGCCAAGAAGAGCGGCCTGGGTCCCAAAGAGCAGGGCCAGGCGGCCCGGGAGTTCTTCACCCACACCACGACGGTCTACCTGCGGGGCGGAACCGCAAGGTCCTGAAGGATAGGGCACTGAACCATCAGGCCACGTATCGCGCCAGCGACTCCAAGGCCTGGCGGGCATAGCCGGGCCACAACCTGCCCAAGACCCACACCAGCGGCGCGGTCAAGGCGGACCTCGGGTGAAGCGTCCAGCTCCAACTGACCCGCGTCGCGCTGCCCTGCTGGTGGAAGGTCCAGCGGCCGTCGACGTGATCCACCAGCAGCGCCATCGGACCGGCTATTTCGGTGATCGCGTACCCGAATGAGTGCGGGCCGTCGACGGCGGTGAGCGTCTCTCGCATGGAACCACCACCGAACGGGATGATGGTTCGGCTGTCACCGGTTTGCGCCCAACGGGTTTGGCCGGCAACGGTCTTGATCGGCGGGAAGGGTCCGTGCCGCTGGTGCAACAGTGTGGGCAGCGGGATGTCCAGAGCGGCGGTGAACGCCGTGTCTGGCCCCACCGGCAGCACTCGGGACTGCTCGATGACAACGGGTGAAGCCATACCGACGATGCTAGACCGGCCGGGCGAACAGCGGCGCTGCCCGCCCGGTGAGCGGCGGAAGGTCGAAGAACCCTTTGACGCCCGGTTCTGCGGCGCAGGTGGCCGGGATGGCGTTGACGCAATGCGCGGCGGTGGCCACGATCCCCGGGTTGGAAACCAGACCCTCCTCGACGGACTCGGGCTGCCAACCCTTGATGGTGACGAAGGTGTTGGGATGGCCGCGGACCTCGATCTCGTAGCGTTCCCCGGCCGGGCCGAACTCCCATGCCGGGTCGAGGTTCTCCTCCCCCATGAACCAGTTGACCGCGATCCGGACGACGATGGCGTTGGTCACCACGGCGTCCCAGCAGAACCGCCGGCCCGCCACCTGTCCGGGTTGGATGATCCCGATCGGCGAGTCGATGGGCGCGGTGGCCACCGCGATCTGCTGGCTGGTGCGGATCACCGGTTCGGCGGCAAAGCCGAGGCGGTCGACGATGAGGCGCACCGACTGGACGAACCCGCCGTTGAGCAGTTTCTGCATCGGACCGCTCAACGCGGTCTGCGGCGTCCCGCCGAACCCCATCACGTGGCGCAGCACGTCGGGGGCGCCGTAGGTGCGCAGGTCGGAGAATTCCTCGGCCCGTACGTGGGTGATCCCGGTGGACATCACCGACAGCAGCAACGGAAACAGTTCCGTGGCCGCACCGGGCCCGATCCCCGCGCCGTGCACAGTGGCCTCACCGGCCAACGCGGCGGCCTGCAGTGGGGCGGCCTCGGCCTCGGTGGGGTAGAACCAGCCGAGCGGGCTGACCACATTCTTGCCCGATCGCAGTAGGGCGGCCACCTCGTCGACGTTGGGCAGCAGGGGGGCGTAGACCACCGCGTCAGCGTCCATCGCGAGGATCTCGTCGAGGCTGTCGGTGGTGATAACACCGAGTGGTTCGGTGCCGATGATGTCGCCAACGTCCCTGCCGGCCTTGCTTTTTGAATGCACCCAGCAGCCGACGAGATCAAGGTCGGGGTGCTCGAGGACCGCTCTGATCGCCGCCACCCCCACCGACCCGGTGGCCCACTGCACCACCCGAAGTGCCATAGCAGGCAGACTAGCGGGGTAGTCAGCAGAAGGGACCGCCATGGGCAACAAGGTGTACGTCGTCGGCGTCGGGATGACCAAGTTCGAGAAGCCGGGACGCCGCGAGGGCTGGGACTACCCGGACATGGCACGGGAGTCCGGCACCAAGGCGCTGGCCGACGCCGGCGTGGAGTACGGCCAGATCGAACAGGGCTTCGTCGGATACTGCTCGGGCGACTCCACCTCGGGACAGCGGGCACTCTACGAACTCGGCATGACCGGCATCCCGATCGTCAACGTCAACAACAACTGCTCGACGGGTTCCACGGCGCTGTACCTGGGCGCCCAGTCCATTCGGGGCGGTCTGGCCGACAGCGTGCTGGCACTCGGTTTCGAGAAGATGCAACCGGGCTCGCTGGGCGGCGGCGCGGAGGACCGCGAGTCGCCGCTGCGCCGGCACATCAAGGCACTGGCCGAGATTGACGAGTTGGCGTTCCCGGTGGCGCCATGGATGTTCGCCGCGGCCGGCCGGGAGTACATGCGCACCTACGGCGCCACCGCCGAACACTTCGCCAAGATCGGCTACAAGAACCACAAGCACTCGGTCAACAATCCCTACGCGCAATTCCAGACCGAGTACTCCCTCGAGGACATCCTGAACGCGCCGATGATCTCCGATCCGGTCACGAAGTTGCAGTGCTCACCGACCTCGGACGGCTCCGCGGCGGCGGTGCTGGCCTCGGAGCGTTTCGTCGACGAGCACGGTTTGGCGGGTCAGGCGGTCGAGATCGTCGGGCAGGCCATGACGACCGACTTCGCCTCCACTTTCGACGGTTCGGCAAAGAACATCATCGGCTACGACATGAACGTGCACGCCGCGCAGCAGGTGTACGACCGCAGCGGCCTGGGCCCGCAGGACTTCCAGGTGATCGAACTGCACGACTGTTTCTCGGCCAACGAACTGCTGCTCTACGAGGCCCTCGGCCTGTGCGGCGAGGGCGAGGCCCCCACACTCATCGACGCCGGGGAGACCACCTACGGCGGACGCTGGGTGGTCAACCCCTCCGGCGGACTGATCTCCAAGGGCCATCCCCTCGGCGCCACCGGCCTGGCCCAGTGCAGCGAACTGACCTGGCAGTTGCGCGGCACCGCCGACGCGCGTCAGGTGCCGAACGTCACCGCCGCCCTGCAGCACAACATCGGTCTCGGCGGGGCGGCCGTCGTCACCGCCTATCAGCGCGCCGATCGGTAGTCACCCACCCTCGCGAGCAGACGCAAACGTTCCCGAATCCTCGGCGTGTCGGAGACGTTTGTGTCTGCTCGCGGTTAGAGCGTGACGACCTCGTAGCCGCCTTCGGCGTAGCGGGCCCGGATGGTCTTCTTGTCGTACTTGCCGACGCTGGTGCGCGGAATCTCCTCGACGACGGTCCAGCGCTCCGGAAGCCACCACCGAACGACCTTGTCGGCCAGAAACTCCCGCAGATCCGCGGGGGTGATCTCGGCACCGTCCTGCAGGACGACGGCAGCCAACGGCCGCTCCTGCCAACGCTCGTCGGGCACCCCCACCACGGCCGCCTCCCGTACCAGCGGGTGGGCGATGAGGGTGTTCTCCAGTTCCACCGAGGAGATCCACTCGCCACCGGACTTGATGACGTCCTTGGCCCGGTCGGTCAACGTGATGTACCCCTGCGCGTCGATCCGCCCGACGTCGCCGGTGCGCAGCCAACCGGACTGGAACTTCGACGGATCGGTGTTGCGGTAGTAGGACCCGGTGATCCACGGCCCGCGGACCTCCAACTCCCCGACGGCCGTGTTGTCATTGGGCAGCACCCCACCCTCGTCGTCGACGATGCGCGCCTGGACGCCGCACATCGGCCGACCCTGCGTTGACCGGATCTCCCAATGCTTCTCCGGCGGAGTGCCCGGCGCCGGCCAGGCCAGGGTCGCCATCGGAGAGGTCTCCGTCATCCCCCACAGTTGCCGGATCTGGACGTCATAGCGTTGCTCAAAGGTCTGCATCAGCGAGAGTGGCACCGCCGACCCGCCGCAGGCGACCAGTCGCAGTGACGAAATATCATGGCCGGCTTCGCGATCCAGATAATTCATCACGTCATTCCAAATCGTCGGGACAGCACCGGCCACCGTGGGCCGTTGGGTCTCGATCAGATTCACCATCGACTTCGCGTCCATGAACCGATCCGGCAGGACCAGATCGGCACCTGCCATCAGCGCCGCGTACGGAAGCCCCCAGGCGTTGGCATGGAACATCGGCACGATCGGCAGCGCCTTATCGGAGAAACTCAATCCGAGCCCGTTCCCCCCGCACACCGCCATCGAGTGCAGATAGCTCGACCGGTGGCTGTACACCACCCCCTTGGGGTGGCCGGTCGTTCCGCTGGTGTAACACATTGCCGCAGCTGAGTTCTCGTCGACGTCCGGCCAGTCGAAGTGGTCGGACTCCGCCGCGGTGAGGTCGTGGTAGCGCAGCACCCGCTTGCCGGCAGCCTCCAACGGGCCCATGTCGCCGTCGCCCACCGCGATCACCGTGTGCACGGTTTCCATCTTGGGCAGCACCGGCGCCAGGATCGGGGCCAGGGACATGTCCATGATGACGATCTGGTCTTCGGCCTCGTAGGCGACGAATTCGATCTGTTCGGGGAACAGCCGGATGTTGAGGGTGTGCAGCACCGCTCCCATCGACGGGATCGCGAGGTAGGCCTCGAGGTGCTCTTGGTTGTTCCACATGAAGGTGGCGACCCGCTGATCGCCGTCGATTCCCAACCTCCGCAGGGCGTTGGCCAACCGTGCAGCCTGCTGACCGATCTGCTGATAGGTCGCGTGCCGGAAGCCGTCGCCGGTCGCCGTGGTGACAGTGCGATCACCGTGAACGGTGACCCCATAGCCCAGGATCTCAGCAACGGTGAGCGGGCAGTGCTGCATGGTGCTCTGCATTGGCGGTCTCCTTCGACACGGACCTCGATAGCGGCCTTGCTCGCCGATCGTATCCCCGCCGAACGGCGGCACCGGCCGAACATCAACACCCGCCAGGCCGGGCGGCCGGCGGCCCCGTCGCGTCGGATAGCGTGATGTCACGAGGAGGCACGGTGATCCGGACAGTCTTAGGCTCGGCGGCGGTCGCGGCGATCGCAACCGTGACCGGCCCGGCCGGCACCGCCTGGGCTGAGGAGACCGCCCAAGAGACGATCAACCGTCTGCAACAACAGGGTTATGCCGTGCAGATCGACAAGATCGGCACCGGGCCGTTGTCGGCCTGCGTGGTCACCAGCATCCGTAGCCCGCACACCGTCACGCAGTGGGTGCCCTACGTGGGTCCGGGCCTCGGTGACATCGACAGCTTCCTGGTGCCCGTCGTGACCAGTCGAACCATCTCGGTGTCGCTGGTCTGCGGCCAGTAACCGGGGGTCAGGACGCGGCGCGCATCCCGTTGCTGAGCGCCGGGACCGCCAGGGCGGTGATCCCGCCGTCGTAGTCACCGGCGTAGAGGCGGGAACCGTCACGGCTGACCGCCAGGCAGGACAACGGTCTGCCGACGTCGGTCTGGTTGGCCCGGTGCAGGTTCGCGGCGTCGAAGATCGAGACCTGCTCGCCATGGGCGACGTAGACCCCCCCACCGCAGGCGACGATGCCGACCGGAACGGCGTCGACGTCGGTCGTGTTCGTCACGCGCGACGCGGCGGTGTCGACGACATGCACGACGGACCCCAACGACGGGTCCCACCCGGTGACGAAGACCCGACGGTCGTCGCCGTGGACGGCGATGTCGCTGATCGTCGCACCGACCGGGATGATCCGGACCCGGTGTGTGCTCGGGTCGACGACGGCGAGTGCGCCGCCGGCCGCCGTGGTCAGCGCGGCGTACAGGCGCGTTCCCGCGGCGTTGATCCGAACGGCGTCGATCGCGGCGCCGAGAGCTGCGATCACCGGGATGGCGCTGACCTTGCCGCTCTCGACCTCGACGACCGCGATGTCAGCGACGTCGTCGGCGGATCGGGCCACATAGAGCACCGCACCGGTCGGGCCAACCGCCAGACCGCCGGCACCCACGCCCACCTTCCGCGCGGCCAGTGCCTCCGCGGAATTCAGGTCGACCGCGACGACACCGTCCTCGGTGATCGACGCCGAGCGCAGATAGGCCCGGTCAGCGGCGGCCACCGCGTACGGTTCGGCGATCCCCGCCACCGTGGCGGAGGTGGTCAGGGTCGTGGTGTCGATCACCGACACCGCGTCCGCGCCGTAGTGCGCCGCCACCAGGTGGCGTCCATCACGGCTGCAGGCCAGGTCGGTGACGGCGCCGGACAGTCCGGTCAGCGTCCCTTCGGCGAGGCGCAACGCCGGATGCGGGGATGCGGCCGCACGGACGGCGGGCACCATATCGCTGGCGGGGGCATGGCGGGGGGTCGGCAGTTTCGCCAGCCACGCCGACTCGGTCGGGCGTTCAGCGAGGGCGGTGCCGCCCGTGATGGTTGCCATGTCTGTCTCACCTCTCCGGGGCCGTGACGCAGCCCAGCCTCTGCAAAAAATCGGAAAAAGTGCCCTGTATGTTGAGGGCCGATGAAATCAGTCTAGCCGCTCAGACCGACCGAAAAATACGACCTATCCGGGCTCGGAGGGCTTTCGAATCGTCGCCCTAAAAGCCCTAAATCGACGATCCCACTCCTGAACGGGCGCGCCGTCGGCGCTCATACAAACAGGTCAAACCCCTAAACTCAGGAGGCGCCGTCGACGGAAATTCCGCCCGGGATATCTGCGTTGGGACCGTTATTCACCGCCTTCAATTTACTGCGCCAACCGTTGAAGTGCGGCGCATCTCACAACGCCACCTACGAAGTGTTTTTCGCGGCCAAGGAATGGTTACCAGAGTTAGCGCGCGAGAGTCTCCTCGACAACGTCGCGATCGCGATACGGGTCGGTGCCCGGCACGTGCGTGGGGTCGGTGTGCTCACACACCGTTCCGCCGGCGACTCTGCGCTGAGCCTGCCGGAACTCCCGCAGTGGTCCCATCGCGGCCTGTGTGCCGTTGATCGCCGTCCACGTCGCCGCCCGCCGCGCAGCGCGTTCGACCGGATGGGGCGGCCGGTACATCACCATTTCGGCGGCCCAGTCCGGCATCGCGTCCCGAATCGCCCAGTCGAAGAACTTCACCGCCTGCGGCACGTCGGGATTGTCCATCAACGCCGCCCCGGTGGCCAGTGCGGCGCCGTGGGTGAGCGCGAGTCGGGGCAGGTAGGAGCGCAGGCAGTCCAGCGTCTCGGCTTTGGTGGCGGGAAGGTCGGTTCCACCCAGAGCGTGGCCCACCCGGACGAACTCCCGGTAATAGCGGTCGATGTCGCGCAACGGGATGGGGTGATACATCTGATGGGCGGTCGCGATGCCCCACACCACCGTCGCGTAGTTCCACCGCAACCAGTCCGGATCGTCGGCGTCGTAGGCCAGACCGTCCGGGCGGAGCCCTTTGACCGTGTGGTGCATCGCGCGCACCGTCTGCGCGACTTTTTCGGCGGTCCCGGTCGATCCGTAGGCGGTGCCGATGAAAAACGCGAGCGAGTGCGCCAACCTGACCTGGGCGCCCTCGGCGTCCAAACGGCCGGTGGGTAATCCGTTGTCGTCGCGTTCGGCGACCCGGGAATGGTCCGACCCCATCCAGAAGATGCTGGGATCCAACCTCTCCATGAAGGCCGCGCACTGCAGACCGAAGATCAGCGCTGAGGTGTGTGAGTGGACGTACCACACCGCGCTGTCCGGCCCGAACCATCCGGGATCGCCCGCCGGGCCGGCGAATTCCAGGCCGCGGAAGAACTTCTTCCGGACGTCCTTGTCGAAATCGGACCGGACCTTGTGCTCAAGAAGTTGGTGCGGAAGCAGCACCCTCATCGGACCGACCCTTCCTAGGTTTGGCTACACCCGTTACCAAAATAGCACCGATCGGTCCCTCGACGGGGCTTAGCGGGGATATTCTCGGCCGCATGTCGCGCGCCACCCGTTGGGCCGGGGTCTCGCCCACGGATCGGCGGGCCGAGCGCCGGGTGCTGCTCCTCGACGCTGCCTACGCGCTGTTCGGCGACGGCGGCGAGGCTGCGGTGTCGGTCCGGTCGGTCTGCCGGGCCAGCGAGCTGAACACCCGGTACTTCTACGAGAACTTCGCCGACACCGATGAACTCCTGGGCGTGGTCTACGACCGGGTCGGCGCGGAACTGGCCGAACGACTCGCCGCGGCCATGGCCGGCGACCGCGGCGGCGACCGGTCCCGGCTGCGCGCCGGTATCCGGGCAGTTTTGGAGTTCAGTTCCGCTGACCCGCGCCGCGGCAAGATCCTCTTCACCGAGGCCCGGACCAATCGCGTCCTGGCGCAACGCCGGGCCAAAGCCCGCGATCAATTGCGCGAACTTGTCCTCAGCGAAGGTCGACGCAGCGACCCGCGCGCCGACCGGGTGGCAGGTGAGGTAGGTGCGGCGATGTATGCCGGGGCGATGGCCGAGTTGGCTCAGCAGTGGCTGGCCGGAACCCTCGGAGACGATCTTGACGCCGTCGTCGACCATGCCGTCCGATTACTGCTGCCGGCCCCACCGGCCTGAGACGGTTGCCGACCGAGCGCCGGGACCGCCGGCATCTCAGACCCGAACGTCGTCCTGAATCCGGACGCTTCGCGCGACCTGGACGCGCGCCTTGCGGTGCACGGCCGCCAACAGGCACCACTGGGCGAGGCCGATCATCAGCACCGGCCACAGCAGGCCCGCAATGATGGCCAGCACGCCCGTGCGCTCCGGCGCGGGCGCGCCGGGCAGGCGAATCCACTCCGCGGCGAGAAAGGCCGCGACGGCGAAAATTGTTGCAAACCCGAGGTAAAGAGCGATCCCGTTCAATGCCGACCCTTTCTCTGCGCTCTCGATGTCTCCGACTGTACGTACTCCCTGAGCTGAACCTCGCGAACAGCGACTCACGAAGCACTTTTCATATGAGATCCATACGATCGGGTTCTCGCCGCACGAAAACAGGGACAACACGACCTCAGATTGTGATCGGGCGCGCAAAGACCGTGCCCCGTCTGACCGGACCCCGTAGGGGCGCCCGCTCACACGCGCCCCGTCAGACGTGGACGGTCAACCGCGACGAGTTGTCGGACTCATCCAAGATCAACGGCGCAGCGACCAACGGGTGGCCGTGCGCGACACGGCGCGCCGTGAGGATCATCGCGAACTGCACCACGCCCAGGATCAGCACCGGCCACATCAACGCCGCGAGAACCGAGTACGACATTCGGCGAGGACCACGCGGGAGGTTGTCGTGGCCGACCCACTCCGCGGCAAGGAAGACCATCGGGGCGAGAAGCAATGCTATGGCGGCATATACGGCGGCTAACACCATCGCGACCTCCTCGGAGATCTCTCGTACCACCCAAGCTAGCGGGCAGAGATGTGATGTGCCGCACACGACAGGCCACGGTTTGCTAACAACCGGGTAACTGTTCGCGCCGGATTACCCCAGATGCAGCAGGTGCGGAGCGACGACACCGAACGCCATCAACGCCAAACCTGCCAACAGCGCAATACCACTGGCGATGAGCGCCGAGGCCGCGCATTCAGCGGCGGACACCAGCCGGATCATTGGCTTGGGAACCGGCGGCGATCACCGCACGATTGCGTTCAGCGACCGTCGCAACGTCCATCTTGGCCAGCCGGCGGTCGTAGGTCAGGAAACCGTTGACTTCGTTTTCGACATCCGTCATCTGGGTGTAGATCGCCCCCGACAGGCCGGTCTGGCGGACGATGTCCTCAAGGTCGCGGCTGACCTCAACATAGCGTTCGGTGAGCCGGGCCGGGTTGTCGACGATCTCGTAGGACTGAGCCAAACCCGGCCATCGGTTGCCCTCGGGCACCAAGCCCAAACCCCCGTACTCGCCGTCCACCAGAACCCTGCTCCCGGCGGGCGCCGGACGTCCGGGGCCGACATAGGTGTGGTCGTCGAAGACGTCACCGGCTCCGCTGTCGGGCAACGATTTACAACAGTTCACACCGCTATTGGCATTGACCAACCGGGTGGGATCGGTCGCCTTGACGGTGTCGGCGATCCTGGCGGTGTCAAACTCGCCCCAGCCCTCGTTGAAGGGCACCCAACCGACGATCGACGTGACGCTGCGGAGTTGGTCGACCATCTTGAGTAGTTCGCGTTCGAAGTGAGCTTTGGCCGCCCGCACCGGCTCCGGGGCCGGTCCGACCGGGATCTGCAGGTTCACATCCAACGACGGCATGTCCTGCCAGACCAGCAGGCCAAGTCTGTCCGTCCAGTGGTACCAGCGGGCCGGCTCGACCTTGGCGTGTTTGCGGACGAAATTCATGCCCAGCTTCTTGATCCACTCCAGGTCGGACTTCAGCGCCTGATCGGTGGGCGCGGTGTAGATCCCGTCGGGCCAATACCCTTGGTCGAGCGGGCCGTGCAGGAAGGTGATCTGACCGTTGAGCGTTATCCGCGGCCGTCCCTGTGGGTCGGTGACGATACCGACGGTCCGCAGGCCGGCGTAGCTGGAGACTTCATCGACGACCTCCCCGGTAGGACGGGCGAGTACCACCGTGATGTTGTAGAGGTACGGGTCATCGGGGCTCCACAGCCGCGGCTGCGGAATCACCAGCGGGATCGGCTGACCCGGCCGGCCGGAACCGACGACGACGACGCGACCGCCCGGCTCGGAGACGAACACCACGGCTCGTTCGTCGGTGGTTCCGGACGTTCGGGCCGAGACGGTGAGGCTGCGTAGATCCTGGGTGATGTCGAGCTTGTCGATGTGCGCGGCGGGGACCGGCTCCATCCAAACGGTCTGCCAGATTCCCGAGGAGCCGGTGTAGAACAGTCCGGCGGGCTGATTGCGTTGTTTGCCGACCGGGAAGGGACCCGCCTCATTGCGATCCTGCACCCGCACAGTGATTTCCTGCCCGGCCGACTCACGCAGCGCCGCAGTGATATCCACGCTGAATGCGGTGTAGCCACCCTCGTGCCGGGCCACCTGTTTCTGGTTCACCCACACCGTTGCAACCTGGTCGACCGCGCCGAAATGCAGGAGCACTCGCTGTCCGCGCCAACTGCTCGGCACCTCGACGAGACGCTGGTACCACATTTCGTCGTCGCGGCGGCCGATACCGGACAGAGCGGCTTCGGCCGGAAAAGGGACGAGAATCCGTTCGCCGAATGCGCTACTGGGTGGCACCGCATCCGACGGCAGGCTGCCGGACCGGCCGAGGTAGTTCCACACGCCGTTGAGGTTGAGCCAGTTGGTCCGGACCATCTGCGGACGCGGGTAGTCCGGCAGGGTGTTGTCGGGACTGACCTCTTCGGTCCACGGGGTGGTCAGCGGTGCAGCCTGCCGGACCCAGGCGATCGACGCCTCGACGGGAGCGTTGGCCGTCGCGGTACATCCGGTCACGACCAATGTCGTTGCCACGGCAGCGACACGGGCGATCGGTTTCACCGCTGTCACCTCCGAACGCAGCGGGCTGTGACCCCGGCTTTTGCGGGTTGACCGCGAATACAGCCGAGAACCCGATTTCCGAACGGAAGATTAGCCCAGCACGATCCGGCACCGCTGACGAACCCAGAAAAGCGAGC
>CAYXBN010000027.1:0-7530 GCA_964463215.1 uncultured Mycobacterium sp.
TCTTCGGGTCGAAGGGGCACCGGCCGCAGTGGTCGCTCATCTTGTTGATGTAGGCCCCACCGGAGGTGTAGGGCTTGGTGGCGACCTTCCCGCCGTCGGCGTGCTGGCTCATCCCGATCACGTTGGTGGGCATCACCCACGAGAAACCGTCGACGAACGCGGTGGCGAACCAATCCGACAGCGCACGGGGCTGGTAGCCCCGTTGCAGCGCGTGGTTGCCCAGCACCATCAGCCGCTGAATGTGGTGCGCCCAGCCCCGGTCGCGCACCCCGGCCAGCGCTTGGCGCAGGCATTCGGCGCGAACCGCATCGGCGTCGAGGTCGGTCCACCAGTCCGGCAGCGGGGTGTGCGCCCCGAGGTGGTTGCCGCCGAGGTAGTCCGGGCCGAAATGCCAGTACAGCTGCCACATGTACTCCCGCCAGCCCAGGATCTGGCGGATGAAGCCCTCGACCGCGGCCAGTGGGGCCGTCCCGTCCCGGTAGGCCTGCTCGGCGGCGTGCACGGCGTCCAGGGGATGCAGCACACCGAGGTTCAGTGGTACCGACAGCAACGAGTGCGACATCGCCCAGTCCTCGGTGAGCATGGCATCCTCGTACCGGCCGAAGTCCGCCAATCGGTGGGTGATGAAGTGCCCCAGTGCCTCACGCGACTCTTGCTGGGTCGCCGCGAACAGCCTGGGTCCGTCGGACCCGATCGTGTCCAGGGCCATCCGGTCCAGATCGCGGCGCACGTCAGCGTCAATCTGGTCCTCGGCCGGGTGATAGGGAGGCGCGACGTCGAGAACGCTGCGGGTCTTGGGCGGCGGTTCCCGGTTGTCGGTGTCGAAGTTCCATCGCCCGCCGACCGGGTCGGTCCCGTCCATCAGCACCCCGAACCGGCGGCGCTGCTCGCGGTAGAAATCCTCCATTCGAAACCGAGTGCGACTGCTGCCGTCCTTCTGGCGCGCCCACTGCTGGAACTCGGCCCGGGGCAGGGCGAAGCCTGGAGACGGCAGAATGTCGGCCACCAGGCCCTCGCGGCGTAGCTGATGCACGAAGCGCTCCGCGGCATGCGAGGTGGGTTCGTGCACCAGGACCGGTCGGCCGTAGCTGCGCAGTGCCTCGCGGTAGTTCGTGGCGCGGATCAGGGTGGCACGGTCGCCGAGGTCGGCCGCGGCGTGCCGCAGCCCGGAAAGCACCAGATGCAGCTTCTGGCGGTGAAAGCGTCTACGGCGCAACGCCGAATCGGCTTCGACGAGCAGGATGGGTTTCTGAGCGTCTGGCCCTCCGTGGAAATGCGGGCCAAGTTGGTCGGCGAACAGCCACAGCGGCGTTTCGTCGGCTGACATCGCCTCGATGCTAACGGTCTGGCGGCCGGTTTTCTGCGCTACTATCCGCCCGTCATCGAAACCACCTGAGATCGGAGGGCTCCGGCCGTGGTCCGACTACCCGAGTGGCGCGCACTTCGCTCGCTGGGATTCCAGTCCAAACTGCTGATCATGCTCATCGCGGTCAGCGTGCTCTCGGTACTCATCGCCGGCACCATCGGCTACGTGAACGGCACCAATTCCCTGCGCGCTGCAGAGTACCAACGGCTCACCCAGTTGCGCGAGTCTCGCGAACGCGAGGTCACGACCTTCTACACCAACGTCGGCAACGCGGCGGCGGTGCTCACCCACTCCGACGCGACTGTGACGGCGATGAAGGATTTCGCCGCGGCGTTCGCTGAGTTGCAGAAGACGGCGTTGCCGCCGGGTGCCAAGGCGGCGGTGGACAACTACTACGCGACGGTGTTCGAACCTGCCCTGGAGAAGGGCAGCGGTCAGAAGGTCGACGCGGGCCTGTTTCGCCCGACATCCGACGCCCAGATCTATCTGCAGAGTCTTTACACGGTGCCGGCCAAAGGCGACTTCAATGCTTCCGAGGAGATCCTCAACGCCGGCGATCCGAGCGCCTGGACCAAGCTCAACGAGCGCTATCAGCCGTTCTTCAGTGACTTCGCCAACCGGTTTCCGTTCGACGACGCCATGCTGATCGACACCGACGGCAACATCGTCTACTCCACCTTGAAGCAGACCGATCTCGGGGCCAACCTCAATACCGGTGTATTCAAGACCACCAAACTCGCTGAGGCCTTCCGGAAGGCCATGCAGGCGATCTCAGTGGACGAAATTGTCCTGACCGACTTCGAGGAGTACGCCCCGGCCTATGGCGTGCCGACACCGTGGATCCTCACCCCGGTCGGCGACGGGAAGGGGATCTACGGGGTTCTCGCACTGCAGCTTTCGGTGGACGCGTTGAACAACGTGATGACCGGTGACCGCGGCTGGGAACGGGATGGCCTGGGTCAGACCGGGGAGACGTATCTGGTTGGACCGGACAGAACGATGCGGTCGGTGTCTCGGCTCTTGGTTGAAGACCCTGAGCGGTTTGCTCGCGAAGCGCTGGAACACGGCACTCCCGAGGACCTCGTCAAACGAATGGTTGAATCCAAGGACACCGTATTGCTGCAGTCGCTGGGCGACAGCACATCGGTCCGCGAGGCGCTCAGCGGGGAAAGCGGAGTCCGCACCGGGGACAACTATCTGGGTAGGAACGTCAAAGTACTGTCCGCCTATGGACCGCTGAACCTGCCCGGTCTGCGCTACGCGGTCGTCGCCAGGATCCACGAGTCCGAGGCCCTAGCGCCTGTCTCGCGTTTCGCGCGCAATATTGCCCTGTCCACCGGCGCGCTCGTGCTGCTGGTGAGCCTGCTGGCATTGCTGTTCGCTCGTATTCTGACCAGGCCGGTCAAACAGCTTGCGGCCGCGGTGCAACGGGTCAAGGGCGGCGAACTCGGCACCCGGGTTGCGGTGACCTCCCGCGATGAACTCGGCGAACTAGCGGCCTCGTTCAACGACCTCAGCGCCAGCCTGCAGACCAAACAGACGCTCATCGACGCACAGCGCAAAGAGAATGATGAACTGCTCTCCAGCCTGATGCCCGAGACGGTGGCCCGCCGCTATCGGGACGGCGAGACGAACATCAGCACCGAACACCGCGACGTGTCGGTGATCTACGCCCAGTTGCTCGGATTCGACGAGTTCTCCCGGCCGCTGGCGTCGGAGGAATCGGTACTGATGCTCAACGCCCTGGTGGAGGCTTTCGATGATGCCGCCGCCCGGCACGGTGTGGAGCAGGTCCGCAGCATGCAGGACAACGGGCTGCTGGCGACGTGCGGCCTGGTGGTGCCTCGGGTGGACCACGCCAGCAGAACCATCGCCTTCGCCAAGGAACTTGTCGAGATCGTCGCGCGGTTCAACGACCAGCACGGGGCAGCTCTGGCGGTCCGCGTCGGGATCGACAGCGGGCCGGTCACCAGTGGTCTGGTGGGCGAGCGCTCGACGATCTACGCGCTCTGGGGTGAGGCGGTGGACCTGGCCCACCGGGTGCACGCGGCGACCAGGACGGCTGGAGTCTTCGTCAGCGATCGCGTGCATGACGCCGTGTTGGGCATCTACCCGTTCAGCGAGGCCGGAACGATCACCGGTGAGTCCGGGGCCGAGACGGTATGGCGGCTCGACGTGAGCAGTCGGCAGCCGGTATGAGTGCAGTGACGTCGCAGCCCTGGTTCTGGCCGGCCCTGCTGGTTGTCATCGGCTTGCCAGTCGCGCTGCTTTTGTTGCAGGAGCTTCACACGGCGTTGGTGCGGCGTAACAGTTCTTACGCCAGACCGGTTGCGCTGCTGCGCAATTGGGTTCTCCCGGCGTTTGCGGCCTACCTGTTAATCAATCAGGTTGAGTACCCTGACGGCAACCCGACCTGGTCGAAGATCTCGGCCACGGTGTTCGGATTCCTCATCATGCTGATGGTGCTCTCCGGAGCTAACGCCGCCCTGTTCGGCGAGGCCCGCGAGGGTAGCTGGCGGGACCGGTTACCCGGGATCTTCGTCGACCTCGGCCGGCTCATCCTCATCCTGATCGGTATCGCACTGCTGCTGTCCTGGGTGTGGGGCGCCAACATCGGCGGTCTGATCACCGCGGTCGGCGTCACGTCCATCGTGATCGGCTTGGCCGTCCAGAACGCCGTCGGCCCGGTCATCTCCGGTCTGCTGTTGCTCTTCGAACAGCCATTCCGGATCGGCGACTGGCTGGACACCAAGTTCGGCAAGGGCCGGGTGGTCACGGTGAACTGGCGGGCGGTGCACCTCGACACCGAGAACGGCGTGCAGGTGGTGCCCAATGCTGCCCTGGCCGGTGACGCGTTCGTCAACCTCAGTCGCACGGTGGCCCCGTTCTACAAGGCGAAGGCCACCTTCACCTTCGCCGCCGACGACCCCCCCGGTCTGATCAAGTCCACCCTGCTGGCGGTCGCTAACTCGGCTCCGGCGAAGCTGCGTGACGCCACCCCCTCGGTGATTCCGTCGGGTTCCCACCAGTTGCATCCCAGCATGCTCAACTACTTGGTGATCGTGCCGGTCGCTTCGCCCGGGGAGGCCGACGGCACGGTCTCGCTGTTGCGACTCCGGGTCTGGTACGCCGCCCAGCGGGCCGGCCTGCACCTGGACAACGTGAAGTCCGGAAACCGCAGCAAGCGGGCATACCTCGCGGAGCGGATCGGCCCGATCGCCAGGGACCTGGGACTTGATGACGAGGCTGCCGCGAGCATGCTCGGTGCCGCCCGGGTGTTGCCGTTCGCTGAAGGCGAGATCATCCAGCCCGTCAACAGCATTCCCGAAGCGATGGGCTTCATCACCGAGGGTGCGGTGGGAATGTTCACCACAACCGAGGGTGGGCGGCAACTGCCCCTCGGTGAACTCGGTGTCGGGGACTACCTCGGCCTCACCTCACTGACCCGGCAGCGGATGATCACCGGGATGATGGCGCTGACCGACACGACGCTGATCGCCGTGTCCCGGGAGGCGATGGACGGCATTGTCCAACGGGACCACAGGCTGGCCCGTCAGATCGGGGAGGCCATCGAGTTGCGGCGCCGATCGGCCCGCGAGGCCCTGGCCGAGGCGGCTCAGGGCGTTCGCTAACCGCCACACTCCAGTAACCGGCTCAGGAAAACCCGTTGGCCTTTGAGCAGTTTGGCCTCGGCCAGCTCCGCCGGCAGCCAGGCCGCCCGGTCGAGCTCCGGAAACTCCCGCATCCGCCCCGAGCCCTTGGGCCATTCCATGGTGAAGGTGTTGCTGCGTATCTCGCTGACGTCGAGATCTGCGGCCACCGCGAACACGGTCAGCATCTTGCCGCTGGGCTGCTTGGCCACGCCCAGGTCCAACACCGGCCCGCCCGGTGCCGGTTGGCCGATCTCCTCGGCGAACTCACGCCGGGCCACCTCCCACGGGTCCTCCCCGGAGCTGTACTCGCCCTTGGGGATCGACCAGACGCCATCGTCCTTACCCGCCCAGAACGGACCGCCGGGGTGGCCGATCAGCACCTCGATCGCACCGCCGCGGCGACGGTGCAGCAACAGGCCCGCGCTGAAGACCGGCACCTGTTCAGTCGGTACCCGGGTCGGTCGCGGCCCGGAGCGCGTCGGCCAGTGCTGCGGCCCGGCGGTCGACGAACACGTCTTCGAGCAGCATGGGCGCGCCATCCGGTCCGGCCAGGGGCACCCGCCAGTTTGGATACTCGTCGGTGGTGCCGGGCTGGTTCTGGGTTCGGCGTTCGCCGACCGCGTCGGTCAACGCCAACGCCAGCAGACGAGATCTGGTCCGACCGAGGTACCGGTACAGGGCCAGCGTCACATCCTCCTCGTCGGTTTCCGCCCCGAGGAGTCCGGTCCGGCGCAGTTCGTCCAGCCACTGCCGCTGCCAGGACTGGTCGTCGGCCAGTTCCTCCTCGGCGGGCCGGGTGAGCAGACCGAGTTCACCGCGCAACCGGACGTGTTCGCCGTCCAGGTAACCCGGGGTGGGCGGCAGGTCGTGGGTGGTGACCGAGGACAGGCACAATTCGCGCCAATGCTCGGCGGCGAGTGGTCCGCGGCTGTACTGGTCGATCTCGAACCACAGAATCGAGGTGCCCAGCACCCCCCGTTCGCGCAGGTAGTCCCGCGCCCAGGGTTCGACCGTGCCCAGATCCTCGCCCACCACCACCGCTCCGGCCCGGTGGGCTTCCAGTGCGACGATGCCGATCATCGCGTCGTGGTTGTAGCGCACGTAGGTGCCCTGGGTGGGAGGGGCGCCGTTGGGGATCCACCACAGCCGGAACAGCCCGATGACGTGGTCGATGCGGACCCCGCCCGCGTGGCGCAGGATAGCCTGGATCAGCGTCCGAAAGGGTTGGTAGCCAAGCTCTTCCAGACGGTCCGGCCGCCACGGCGGCTGCGACCAATCCTGGCCCAGTTGATTGAACTCATCGGGCGGCGCCCCGGCGGTCACGCCCAACGCCAGCACGTCCTGCAGCGACCAGGCGTCAGCCCCGGACGGGTGTACGCCGACGGCCAGGTCGTGCATGATGCCCAGCGACATACCGGACTGCAGGGCCTGGGACTGCGCCACCGCCAGTTGGTCGTCGAGTTGCCATTGCAGCCAGCGGTGGAAGTCCACCGCGCGCCGGTTGCGAGCGGCGAATGCGGCAACCTCCGGGTTAGCGGGGTGCTGAAGGGACTCCGGCCAGGTTCGCCAGTCCGCGCCGTGTTTCTCGGCCAGCGCACACCAGGTCGCGAAGTCGTCCAGGGCGGTGCCCTCGCGCTCGACGAAGGCGGTGAACGCCAGTTCCCGGCCCGCCGACCGGGGAACCCGGTAGATCAGTTCCAGGGCCTTCCGCTTGGCCGCCCACACGGCGTCACGGTCGATGGTGTCGGAATTGCGGGCCGCGTCCTTGAAAGCGGCTGCCTGCAGGGCTTTTCGCCGATCGTGGACCCTACTGCGTTTGGGCAGCCAGGCGAACTCCGGGATTGCCTCCACCCGCAGGTAGAGCGGGTTGACGAAGCGCCGGGAGGTGGGTAGGTAGGGGGAGGGCTCCATGGACTTGCTCGGTGCTGCCGCGTGCAAGGGGTTGACCAGGACATAGTCGGCCCCGTGCCGGGCGCCGGCCCAGACGGCGAGATCGGTGAGGTCGGCGAGGTCCCCGAAGGCCCAGGAGCCCTTGGATCGGACACTGTAGAGCTGGGTGGCCAGACCCCAGGCCCGCCGGGCGCCCATCCGGGCCGGCAGGCCCAGCCAGGGCGGGGTGACGATCAGCGCGGAGTCGAACTCCTGCGCACCGGAGCGCAGATGGATGCGGTGATAGCCCAGCGGGAGATCGGTCGGCAGCACGAAGGTCGCCTCGCCGATCAGCTGGCCGTCCAGGTCGAACGGCGGCGTGAAGTTGTCGACCTGGCGGATGTCGGAACGCACGGTGCCGTCCTCCAGGCGCACCCACACCTGGGCGGGGGAGCCGTGGTTAACGTGCACCCAGAACGACGTCTCGGCGCCAGAGCGGGTGACGACCGTCGGCGGAATCGGCCGCGACCAGTGCCGGCGATCCAGCTCCGAAAGCGCTGCTGCACAGTCCTGTTCGGTCTCGGCCCGCACGCCGAGGGCGGCCAGCACGTTGACCACCGTCGAGCGCTGCACCGTCAGGAA
>CAYXBN010000027.1:7630-39906 GCA_964463215.1 uncultured Mycobacterium sp.
GCACGCCGAGGGCGGCCAGCACGTTGACCACCGTCGAGCGCTGCACCGTCAGGAAGTTTCCGGTCCAGTCGTGATAGGCGCACGCCACTCCAAGTCGATCGGCCAGAGCGGTCAGCCACGGTTGCACCATGGTGCCATCTTGCTGGCTGCGCGGGATCCGCGCCGGGGAACGTGCGGGTTCGCGATGCTGCCGTTCGGCTCAGCCGACGGACCCGGACAGTTCGATGGTCAGCACACCGGCGATGATCAGACCGATACCGGCGATCATCAGCGGGGTCAGCGGTTCGGCGAAGAGCACCTTGGCCAACAACGCCACCAGGGCCACCCCGCAGGCCGACCACACCCCGTAGGCGATACCCACCGGCATCCCCAGCGACAGCGTCCAGGACACCAGCGTGAACGAGGCCACGTAGCCCAGCAGCACCGGGGCGATCCACACCCGTTTCCGGAAACCGTCGGAGGCCCGCAGACCCAGGGTGGACAGCACCTCCAGCACGATTCCACCGGCCAGTGTCAGCCACATCATGATTCGGCCGCCGGCCGCGAGCCCAACTCGACCATCAGCACTCCGGCGATGATCAGTCCGATACCGATCACAATCGGCACCGTGAAGGGGTCATCGAAGATCACCGATGCCAGCACCGCGGTGATCGCGGTTCCCGACGCCCCCCAGATGCCGTAGGCGACCCCGACCGGAACCCCGGCGCGCAGGACCCTGGTCAGCAGAAAGAACGACGCCACATATCCGGCGACCACCACGATCAGCCACAGTCGCTGGTCCTGGAACGCCCGCAGGGCCAGGGTTCCGGTTACTTCGGTGAGGATCGCACCGCCCAGCAATGCCCATCTCCGCATGACCGACGACGATAGCCCCGGATTGACCCGGGCTAGACTACTCCGCCGGGAGGTCACAGTGGATCGACTCGCGGACATGCTCTCTGTTCTGCCGCCACCGATGCGCGATCCGGTGCTGTTCGCCGTCCCGTTCTTCCTGCTGTTGCTGACCATCGAGTGGACCGCCGCGCGCAAACTCGAACACCTCGATGCCGCGACCGGGGCACCCGCGACCCCTCGGACCCCAGCCGACGAAGGCCGACCGGCGGTCGGTTCCTATCTCGGGCCCGACGCGCGGGCGTCGATCCTGATGGGACTGGTCTCGGTGTTCACCATGGGGGCCTGGAAGTTCCTGGGACTGCTGGGCTACGCCGCCCTCTACGCCTACGTCGCCCCCTGGCACCTGTCGCCGCGGGACTGGCACACCTGGGTGATCGCCCTGGTCGGGGTCGATGTGCTGTTCTACGCCTATCATCGCATCGCCCACCGGGTCCGGCTGGTCTGGGCCACGCATCAGGCCCATCACTCCAGCCGCTACTTCAACTTCGCCACCGCCCTGCGACAGAAATGGAACAACAGCGGCGAACTGATCATGTGGATGCCGTTGCCGCTGTTGGGCGTTCCGCCGTGGATGGTGTTCACCAGCTTCTCGATCAACCTCGTCTACCAGTTCTGGATCCACACCGAACGGATCGGTATCCTGCCGCGGCCGATCGAGTTCATCTTCAACACCCCCTCCCACCACCGGGTCCACCACGGCATGGACCCGGAGTACCTGGACCGCAACTACGGCGGAATCCTGATCATCTGGGACCGGATGTTCGGCACCTTCCAGCCCGAAGTGTTCCGTCCGCACTACGGACTGACCAAGCCGGTCAACACCTTCAACATCTGGAAACTGGAAACCCACGAGTACGTCGCCATCGCCCGGGACGTGCGCGCGGCCGCCGGATGGCGCAACAAGCTGGGCTACATCTTCGGCCCACCCGGCTGGGAGCCGGAACGTGCCGTCACCACCACAGCAGCGGGAGGCTGAGTCGATGGACGTCAGGGAGACACGGCTGCCCGGGGTGGGCCTGCGCTACGAATTCGACAATCGTGACGGCGAACGGATCGCGGTGATCGCCCGCCGGGGCGGGGATTTCGAGTTCTTCGTCTGCGCCGCCTCACGTGACCCCGACAGTGCCCAACGGGTTTTCCACCTCACCGCCAACGAGGCCGACGCCGTCGCCCAGATCCTCGGCGCGCCGCACATGGTGGAGAGCTACGCCGATTTGACCAAGGAAGTTCCCGGCCTGAGCGCCGGGCAGATCCCGGTCCCGCCGAGCTCGCCCTACGCCGGCCACCCGCTGGGTGACACCAAGGCCAGAACCCGGACCGGGGCCTCGATCGTCGCCATCGTCCGCGGTGATCAGGTACTCGCTTCGCCGGGGCCGGAGGAGTTGATCCAACCGCACGACGTGCTGGTGGTGATCGGCACCGACGACGGGATCGCCGGAGTCCGGCACCTCATCGACCAGGGCTGAGCGGGGTGGCAGTCTCGGCACCCCTGCTCTTCGAGCTTGGTGCCATTCTTGTGGTGCTCACCGTGCTGGGCAGCGCGGCACGGCGCTACGGACTCTCGCCCATCCCGTTGTATCTGCTGGTGGGGCTGTTCCTGGGCACCGGGGGAATCGCCCCGGTGCGCAACGCAAGCGAGTTCGTCGAGACCGGGGCATCCATCGGGGTCGTGCTGCTGCTGCTGACCCTGGGCCTGGAATTCACCGTCGGGGAGTTCTCCGAGTCCCTGCGCCGGCACCTGCCCTCGGCCGCAGTCGATCTGGTGCTCAACGCGATTCCGGGGGCGGTGGCCGGTTGGCTGCTGGGACTCGACGCGGTGGGCATCTTGGCGTTGGCGGGCATCACCTACATTTCCTCGTCGGGGGTGATCGCCCGACTGCTCGGCGACTTGGGTCGACTCGGTAACCGGGAGACACCGGCGGTGCTGTCGGTGTTGGTCCTCGAGGACTTCGCGATGGCGGCCTACCTACCGGTGTTGACGGTGCTGGCCTCCGGCGGGACCTGGATCGAAGCCGTACTGTGGACCGTCATCGCGCTGGGAGCCCTCGGGGTGGCGTTCCTAGTCTCATTGCGGTGGGGCCATCACGTCGGCAAGGCATTGGGGCACCCGGAAGACGAACAACTGCTACTGCGGGTTCTGGGGCTGACGCTGATCGTCGCGGCGATCGCCGAGCACTTGCACGCCTCAGCGGCCGTGGGTGCCTTCCTGGTCGGCCTGACGCTGACCGGTCCCACCGCCGACCGCGCCCGCGCGGTCCTGACGCCGTTGCGTGACCTGTTCGCGGCGGTGTTCTTCGTAGCCATCGGGTTGAGCGTTGATCCGGTGGACCTGCTGCCGATGCTGCCGGTCGCGCTGGCCCTGGCGGTGGTCACCGCCGTGACCAAAGTCATTACCGGCGCCTATGCCGCCCGCCGGGAAGGCGCGGCGCGGGCCGGCCAGCGTCGGGCCGGGACCGCTCTGATCGCCCGGGGCGAATTCTCCCTGGTCATCATCGGCCTGGCCGGTGCCAGCATCAGCACGCTCAGCGCGGTGGCCACCCCGTACGTCTTCATCCTCGCGATCGTCGGCCCAGTGCTCGCCCGCTACACGCGCTGAACCTGGCAGCATGGGCCCCATGAGCGGTAGCAGCCTTGTCTTCGATCGGAAGGTCGACGAGAGACTGGTGGCCGAGGCACTCGCACCAGCGGTGTTCGGATCGATGTGGCTCGATCCAGAGGTGGTCGGGCAGCGGCCGGACTTCCCGCCCTCAACCGGTCGGCAGACCTGCGATCTGCTGGTGGTGGGCGGCGGCTACACCGGTCTGTGGACGGCGCTGCACGCCGCCGAACGCAACCCGGGGGCCACCATCGTCCTCATCGAGGCCGAACGTTTGGGATGGGCGGCATCGGGGCGCAACGGCGGCTTCGTCGACGCCAGCCTCACCCACGGCACGCACAACGGAAAGACCCGCTGGCCTGACGAATTCGACCAACTCGAGCGGTTGGGAATGGCCAACCTCGACGGGATGCAGGCCGACGTCGAGACCTACGGCATGAAGGTCGACTGGGAACGCAACGGCATGCTGGCGGTGGCCACCGAATCCCATCAGGTGCAGTGGCTGCGGGACGCGGCTGATGACGGCGAGGGCCTGTTCCTGGACGCTGAACAGGTTCGGGCGCAGGTGAATTCGCCCACGTATCAGGGCGCGTTGTTCGCCCCGGACTCGTGTGCGATCGTGCACCCGGCCAGGCTGGTGATGGAACTGGCCAGAGCATGTGCGGAAAAGGGTGTCCGGATCCACGAACACACCCCCGCGGAATCGGTGGCTCGAGAGGGCTCCGCCGTTGCGGTGCGAACCCCGGCCGGGCCGATCATCGCCGAGCAGGTGGTGCTGGCCACCAACGTGTTTCCCAGCCTGCTGCGGCGCAATCGTCTGCACACCATCCCGGTCTACGACTACGTCCTGGCCACCGAACCGCTGTCCGGTCAGCAACTCGACCGGATCGGCTGGCGGCAGCGAGAGGGCATGTCCGACAGCGGCAACCAATTCCACTACTACCGGTTGTCGGCCGACAACCGGATCCTGTGGGGTGGCTATGACGCGGCCTACTACTACGGGCGGCGGGTCGATCCGCGACGCGAGGACCGGCCCTCGTCGTTCCGCAAACTGGCGGCGCACTTCTTCATCACCTTCCCGCAACTCGACGATGTGCGGTTCAGCCACCGCTGGTCGGGACCCATCGACACCAACACCCGGTTCTGCGCGCACTGGGGCCTGGCGGGCCGCGGCCGGATCGCCTACGTCAACGGATTCACCGGACTGGGTGTGGGGGCGGCGCGATTTGCCGCCGATGTGTGCCTAGACCTGCTGGCGGGGCGACCCACCGAACGCACCGAACTGCAGATGGTGCGGCGCAAACCGGTGCCGTTCCCGCCGGAACCGCTGGCCAGCATCGGGGTCCAGGCCACCCGATGGTCATTGGACCGGGCCGACCACCGCGGCGGACGCCGCAACCTGCTGCTGCGGACCCTCGACGGGCTCGGCCTGGGTTTCGACTCCTGAGTCCGGCCCCCGCTGGAACATTTGGGGTGTGCCCGGGCCCGCGGGGTGTCGGATTTTTCCAGTAGGCTCGCGGACGCCCGCCGATCAGACGGCGGCTCTAGAGGAGGTTGAACAAGAGTGGCAGACACACTCAATGCCGGACAGAAGCTGGGCAAGGGCGAAGCGCTCACCTCCAGCAACGGCGCCTACACCCTGACCCTGCAGAACGACGGCAACCTGGTGCTGGCGGCACGCGGCGAGGCGGTCTGGGCCACCGGCACCGACGGCCAGGGAGTCGACCGTGCCGAGGTGCAGTCCGACGGAAACTTCGTGCTCTACGCCGGAAGCACGCCAAAGTGGCACAGCGACACCAAGGGCAAGAAGGACGTCCGCCTCGTCCTGCAGGACGACCGCAACGTCGTGCTGTACAGCGCCGACGGGGCAGCGTGGAGTTCGCAGACCGAGACCGACGCACCGCCTCCGCCGGTGGTCGACAAGGAGTTTGCCCCGGTGGCCAATGAGAAGCCGGCGGGACGCACCCACACCGTGGTCGCCGGTGACACGCTGTTCAACATCGCCAAGCAGTACCTCGGCGACGGCAACCGGTACCAGGAGTTGGCCAAGGTCAACAACATCGCCAACCCGGACCACATCGAGGTCGGACAGGTCATCAACATCCCCTGACCTGCCGAACAAGGCGGGGAACCCAGTGGGCCGGTGCACCTGCGGCGGAGTCCGCGATACCGAATCGGTAACGATTGGTCCGGCGGGCCGATACACAATCGACACGCCATCGCGACCGCTTCGTTGACAGGTCGCCGACCGATCGAGGTGTACCGTGCCGGGTTTCCTTCGGCCTGCAGTCGTTGCCGCGGCGGCCGGAACTGTGTTGATCACGTTGTCTCCGGCCGCCGCGTCCGACGCCGGCGCGGTGGTGTACCCCGGAATGGAAATCCGTCAGGGCACCACCGTGTGCACGCTGGGATTCGTCGACCCGGAGGCGCGCATCGGGTACTCGGCGGGGCACTGCCGCGGCACCGGCGAGGTCACCGACCGGGACGGCCGGTTCATCGGCGTCGTAGCCACAGCCCGGGATAACACGCCCAACGGAGCGGTCGTGCGCACCGACGAGGTGATCTCCGACTACGAGACCATCACCTTGGCTCGGGACGTCACCATCAGCACCGCGTTGCCCGGTGGCCGGCAACTGGTCGTCGACCCCGGTCTCGTGCTCAGCGCCGGCCAATCCATCTGCCACTACGGAGCGGTGACCCGGGAGAGTTGCGGCACCGTGGAGCGGATCAACAACGGCTGGTTCACCATGCACAACGGGGTCGTCAGCCAGAAGGGCGACTCCGGCGGGCCGGTCTACACCCTCGCCGCTGATGGCACGGCCGTGATGGCGGGGCTGTTCAACAGCACCTGGGGACATTTCCCCGCTGCGGTGTCCTGGCATGCCACCGGCCAGCAGGTCCGCCAGGACGGCGGCGCCGCCGTCCTCGACGTCGCGGCCAAAAACTAGAACACGTTCTCGCCGCCGGTCCGGTGCGGGGATATCCTCGTCAAGTGAGTGGGCTGGACATCCCGGCGACTGTCGACGCCGCGACCGTGACCGACTTCTCCGACGACGTCGACGTCCTGGTCGTCGGTTTCGGCATCGGGGGAGGTTGTGCGGCGGTATCGGCCGCGGCCGCCGGCGCTCGGGTGTTGGTCCTGGAACGTGCCGCCGTCGCCGGCGGGACGACGTCACTGGCTGGCGGCCATTTCTATCTCGGTGCCGGCACCGCGGTACAGCAAGCCACCGGCCATCCCGACACCGCCGAGCAGATGTACTCCTACCTCGTCGCAATGTCGCGGGATCCCGAACACGACAAGATCCGGGCCTACTGCGAGGGCAGCGTCGAGCACTTCAACTGGCTCGAGGATCTCGGTGTGCACTTCGAGCGCACTTATTACCCGGAGAAGGCCGTGATCCAGCCCGGCACCGAGGGTCTGATGTACACCGGCAACGAAAAAGTTTGGCCCTACAAGGATCTCGCCGTCCCCGCTCCACGGGGACACAAGGTGCCGGTGCCTGGCGACACCCAGGGCGCGGCCATGGTGATCGACCTGCTGCTGAAGCGGGCCGCCGAACTCGGCGTACAGATCCGCTACGAGACCGGCGCCACCCATCTGATCGTCGACGGTGCCGGGGCGGTGACCGGGGCGTCGTGGAAACACTTCGGGCAGACCGGACATATTCGGGCCAAGGCGGTGGTGATCGCCGCCGGGGGATTCGTGATGAACAAGGACATGGTCGCCGCCCACACCCCCAAACTCGCCGAGAAGCCGTTTGTGCTGGGCAACACCTACGACGACGGACTGGGTATCCGGCTTGGGATCTCAGCGGGTGGTGCCACCAAGCACATGGATCAGGCTTTCATCACCGCGCCGGTGTACCCGCCGGCGATATTGCTGACCGGGATCATCGTCAACAAGTTGGGGCAGCGGTTCGTCGCCGAGGACTCCTACCATTCGCGCACTTCGGGTTTCGTGATGGATCAGCCGGACAGCGCGGCCTACCTGATCGTGGACGAGGAGCACCTACAACGCCCGGATTTCCCGCTGATCAAGTTCATCGACGGCTGGGAGACCGTGGAGGAGATGGAGTCCGCGCTGGGCATCCCGGCCGGGAACCTGGTGGCCACCCTCAACCGCTACAACAACTTCGCGGCCGAGGGGCAGGACCCCGACTTCCACAAACAACCGGAGTTCCTCGCCCCGCAGAACACCGGTCCGTGGGCGGCCTTCGACCTGTCACTGGGGAAGGCGATGTACTCGGGCTTCACCGTCGGGGGACTTGCCACCAATGTCGACGCTCAGGTGCTGCGCGAAGACGGCAGCCCGATCCCGGGGTTGTACGCGGCGGGTGCGTGTGCGTCCAACCTGGCCCAGGACGGCAAGGGGTATTCCAGCGGAACGCAATTGGGCTCGGGTTCCTTCTTCGGCAGGCGGGCCGGAGCCCACGCGGCCGCGGCCGCCCGCTAAGTCTGCACCGCCGTGGCGGTTTGGCCCTTGCGGTCCAGTTGCCAGGTCCCATCGCCGTTGAGCACCAGATGGTGGTCGTGGTGTTCCTTGACCGTTCCGCGGTGGGTGACCGACACCAGGATGGACTCCGGAAGCCGCTCGTTGACCAGCCGGTACAGGGCGAACTCCTGGCCCTCGTCGATTGCCGAGGTGGACTCGTCGAGGAAGATCAGACGGGGCTTCTGCAGCAGCACCCGGGCGAACGCGATGCGCTGTTGTTCGCCGGGGGAGAGCACTTTGGTCCAGTCCTGGACTTCGTCGAGTCTGCTGCCGAGGTGTCCTAGTGCTACTGACTCGAGTGCGGCGGCGAGCTCGTCATCGGGGATCTTGCACTCCCGGCTGGGGTAGGACAGCACGGCCCGCAGATCACCCAGTGGCAGGTAGGGCACCTGGGACAGGAACATCGCGTCGCGATCGCCGTCGGGCCGCAGCATCGTTCCGGTGGTGAATGGCCACAGCCGGGCGATGCTGCGCAGCAGGGTGGTCCGTCCGCAGCCGGAAGGTCCGGTGATCACCAGTGACTCACCCGGACCCAGGCGCAGGTCGAGGTCGCGTAGCAGGATCTTGCCGTCCGGGTTGCGCACTTCGATGTTGCGCAGGTCCAGGGAACCGTCGGTGCTGGACGAGGCGTCCAGGCGCGGCAGCGCGCGGGCCTTCTCGTTGGCGTCGACCAGGCCGTCGAGTCGGATGATGGTGGCGCGGTACGCGGCGAAGGAGTCATAGACCGACCGGAAGAACGACAGCGAGTCGTGCACACTGCTGAACGCGGAGGCCGACTGGGTCACGTCCCCGAAGGTGATCTGGCCGTTGAACAGTCGCTGCGCCTGGACCACCAGCGGTAGCGGGTTGATGAACTGGCTGATGGTCTGGTTCCAGCCCAGCAGCGCCAGCGTCCGAACCACATAGCCGCGGTAGTTGTCGATGATCGCCGCGAATCGTGTCCGCAGGATGCTCTTTTCGGCGTCCGCTCCCCGGTAGAAGCTGATCGACTCCGCAGCGTCGCGCATCCTGACCAGGGCGTAGCGGAAGGCGGCGTTGGTGAGTTCGTTGCGGAAGCTGAACCGGATCAGGGGTCGGCCGATCCAGAACGCGATCACCGTGGTGGCGAAGACGTACATCAGTGCTATCCAGAACAGCGCGTGATCCAAGGTGATGCCGAAGAAGGTCAGCGGCCCGGACAGGTTCCACAGGATGGGGGTGAACGCCACCACCGACACCATCGCGTTGATCGCGCCGAACAGCAGTGTCGTCGTAGTGCCCACCGTGGGGGTGTTCTCGCCCGTTCCGGTCGAGGCGGTGAAGGCGTCGATGTCGAGCTGGATGCGCTGATCGGGATTGTCGACCGGGTTTTCCAGGAATCGGCCGCGATAGAAGGACTCGTCGTCGAGCCAGTCACCGGTAAGCCGTTCGGTGAGCCACACCCGCCAGCGGATGATGAACCGCTGCGTCAGATAGATGTCCAGGATCTGCCGGCCGACGAACAGGGTTGCGATGATGCCGAAGGTCACAATCGCCATCCAAAAACCGTTCACACCGGAGGCCCGGACCGCCTCGTTGCCAGCCCCGGCGCCCTCGAAGGCCACCTGCAGCGAGGAGTACAGGTCGTTGGCCTGATAGCTCAGCAGAACCTGCAGGCGCACCGTGATCAACGTCAGGAACAGCAGCACAGCCAGCCAGGCCCAGACCCCGACGCTGTCCCGGCCGCGGAAGTAGCCGCCGGTCACCCGCCAGAACTGCCGTCCCCAGGTGGTCGCGCGGGCCAGCAGGACCAGCACGATCACTGTGACGACGGCGGTGATCAGCCAGGCCTTCGCCGTCCAGACCAGCGACCCGACGAGTTCGTTCGCCCAGTCCAGCGACGGCTCATACAGTTCCACAGGCCTTCACCTCCGCACTTGCGGCCCAGCATTGCAGGAACGCCGTCAGACCGATGCCGGTTCGCCGCCCTTGATCCGGCCCAGTCGCCAGGCGCCATCGCCGAGCAGTTCCAGGTGCTGGTCGTGGTATTGATCCACCGTCGGCCGGTGACTGACGCTGACCACGATGGTGTCCGGCAGTTCGGTGCGGATCAGGTCGTAGACGGTGTACTCCAAGCCCTCGTCGAGTGCCGAGGTCGCCTCGTCGAGGAACACCACCTTGGGCTTGGTCAGCATGATGCGGGCGAAGGCAACCCGTTGCTGCTCGCCGGGAGAGAGCACCTTGGCCCAGTCGGCCTCCTCGTTGAGGCGTGAACCCAGATGGGGGAGCGCCACTTTGGTCAGCATGCGCTGGATCTGTTCGTCGGGAATCTGACCGGACTCCGCCGGATAGGAGACCACGGTGCGCAGATCGCCCAAAGGCACATAGGGCAGCTGGGACAGGAACATCGTCTGGTGACTGTCCAGCGGCCGGTGCACCGATCCGCTTGTGTAGGGCCACATCTGGGCGATGCTGCGCAGCAGCGTGGTCTTTCCGGTGCCGGAGCGGCCGGTGATCACCAGGCTGTCGCCGGGGTCGAGTTGCAGGTCCAACGGATCGAGCAGCTGGCCGCCACCGGGGGTCCGAACCTCGACGCGGTTGAGCCGAAGTGAGCCGTCGTTGCTGGGCAGGGTCTGCAGGCTCGGCATCTCGCCGGCCTGGTCATTGGCCTGAATCAGTCCGTCGAGGCGGATGATCGCCGCGCGGTAGCCGGCGAACTGGTCATAGGCGTTGCGGAAGAACGACAGCGAGTTGCTGATGTTGGAGAACGCACTGGATGACTGGGTGACGTCACCGAAGTCGATCTCCCCGTCGAACAACCGGGGTGCCTGCACGACCAGGGGCAGCGGCGTCAGGATCTGGCTCATCGCGAAGTTCCAGCCGGTGAACTGCAAGGTCTTTCGGACATACCTGCGGTAGTTGGCGATGATGGCGGAGAATCGGGTGCGCAGGATGCCCTGCTCGGTCTTCTCGCCGCGGTAGAAGCCCACCGCTTCGGCGGCGTCCCGCAACCTCACCAGCGCATAGCGGAACGCGGCGTTGGTCCGCTCGTTGCGGAAGCTGAGTCCGATCAGCGGTCGGCCGATCCAGAACGCCACCACGGTGGCCACGAAGATGTAGGCGAAGGCGACCCAGAACAGTGCCCGCTCCAGGGTGAAGCCGAAGAGCGTCACCGGCCCGGACAGGTTCCACAGAATGGGGGTGAACGCCACCACCGACACCATCGCGCTGATCGCACCGAACACCAGCGTCGACCCGGTTCCGTAGGTCGGGGTATTGGGTGTGCCCCCTACCCCGGTGGTGAAGATGTCGACATCCAACTGGATACGCTGATCGGGGTTGTCGGTGTCGGTGTTGGTGAACCGTCCCCGGTAGTAGGCGCGGTCGTCGAGCCAGTCACCGGTGAGCCGGTCGGTGAGCCAGGTGCGCCACCGGATGATGAACCGCTGGGTCAGATAGAGGTCCAGCATCAGTTGGCTGACGTAAATGGTGGCCAGGATGGCGAAGATGCCCAGCGCGGTCCAAAATCCGCGGATGGCGTCGGCGCGGATTTCCGGTTCGTTGGCGCTGGTGGCCTGGAAGGCGACCTGAAGTGCGGTGTAGAGGTCGTTGCCGAAGTAGGTGAACAGCACGTCGAGGCGGACCGAGATCATCACCGACAGCAGCAGCACACCCAGCCAGATCCAGGTGGTGACCGACGCGCGTCCCTTGAAGTAGTCGCCGGTGATGCGCCAGTACTGCCGGCCCCAGACGGTGAAACGAGCCAGCAGGACCAGCACCAGCAGGGCGACCGCCGCGGTGATGGCCCACGCCCGCAGAATCCAGATCAGCGATGTGACGAGTTCGGTGCCCCAATCCAGGGACGGCTCGTATTCCTCCACGCGCTCTCCTCCATGCGGCAGTCCCGGCGAAGCTACCGCACGCTCAGGCTAGGGCAGCACTCCCGCGCTGGTTGGATCTGCGCTGTTTAGGCTGGGGCCCGAGACACCGAGCCAACGGACATCACCGGGCCGATAGAGAAACGGGGGGCGGATGCAGAACACCCTTCATGCGGGCAGGTTGATCGCCCGGAGACTGCGCGCCAGCGGCATCGACACCGTGTTCACCCTGTCCGGCGGTCACCTGTTCTCGATTTACGACGGCTGCCGCAGCGAAGGTATCCGTCTGATCGACACCCGGCACGAGCAGACCGCGGCGTTCGCGGCCGAGGGCTGGTCGAAGGTCACCCGGGTGCCCGGAGTGGTGGCCTTGACGGCGGGTCCCGGTGTCACCAACGGGATGAGTGCGATGGCCGCCGCCAGCCAGAACCAGTCACCGATGCTGGTACTCGGCGGCCGGGCGCCGGCACTTCGCTGGGGGATGGGCTCGCTGCAGGAGATCGACCATGTGCCCTTCGTGGCTCCGCTGGCCCGCTACGCGGCGACGGCGCAGTCCGCCGCGGCCGTCGGCGACAGGGTCGACGATGCGCTGCGCGCCGCCGTCGGGGCGCCCTCGGGCGTGGCGTTCGTCGACTTCCCGATGGACCACGTCTTCGGCGAGGCGAACGACCGCGGCGAACCCGGCGCGCTGACCGAACTGCCCGAGCCACCCCGCGCGGACGGCGATGATCTCGACCGGGCGGTAGCGCTGCTGGCGGGCGCGCAGCGACCGGTGATCATGGCCGGAACGAACGTGTGGTGGGGCCACGCCGAGAACGAGTTGCTGCACCTGGCCGAGAAACTGCGAATCCCGGTGCTGGCCAACGGAATGGCACGCGGCATCGTCGGCGCCGATCGCGACCTGTCATTCTCCCGGGCCCGGTCTGCGGCGCTGGCGCAGGCCGACGTCGCCCTGGTGATCGGCGTTCCGATGGACTTCCGGTTGGGTTTCGGTGCGGTGTTCGGCCCGCAGACCGAACTGGTCGTGGCCGACCGCTGCCAACCGGATCGGGAACCGCCGCGGGCGGTGGCCGCCGCTTTGTACGGGAACCTGCCGGCCACGCTGACCGCCCTGGCGTCGGCCACCCCGACCAGCCACGAGGACTGGATCGGGGCCTTGCGCACCGTTGAGACCGAAGCCCGCGCCGGTGAAGTCGCCGAGTTGGCCGACGATCGCACCCCGCTGCATCCGATGCGGGTCTACGCCGAACTGATGCCGCTACTGGACCGCGACGCGATCGTCGTCATCGATGCCGGCGACTTCGGCTCCTACGCCGGCCGGGTAATCGACAGCTACACCCCGGGCGCCTGGCTGGACAGCGGACCGTTCGGCTGCCTGGGGTCCGGGCCCGGGTATGCCCTGGCCGCCAAACTGGCCCGGCCGGACCGTCAGGTGGTGCTGATCCAGGGCGACGGCGCCTTCGGATTCTCCGGGATGGAGTGGGACACCCTGGTCCGGCATGGCGTGCACGTGGTGTCGGTGATCGGCAACAACGGCATCTGGGCGCTGGAGAAACACCCGATGGAGATGCTGTACGGCTACTCGGTGGTCGCCGACCTGCGCCCCGCTACCCGTTATGACGAGGTGGTGCGGGCACTGGGCGGACACGGTGAACTGGTCAGCACACCCGCCGAACTGCGGCCCGCGCTGCGCCGGGCCTTCGACAGCGGACTACCGGCGGTGGTCAACACCCTGACCGACCCGACCGTTGCCTACCCGCGGCGATCCAATCTGGCCTGAGGCCAGGGCGGTACCGTTGAGCCGTGGCACGAAGCTCCTCGAAGACATCGCAATCCGCCGGCACCGGCCAGAACCGCGTCAGCCGCGGATTCTGGCGCCTGCTGGGCGCATCCACCGAGAAGGTGAAGGCGCAGACCCTGGCCGAGGTGCAGGCCGCGGACCAGTTCGCCGACAAGGCCGCCGGACTCGACGCCGAGCAACTCGCCCAGGCCGCCCAACTGCTGCACCTCGACGAACTCGCCGAATCGCCCGACATCCCCCAGTTCCTGGCCATCGCACGGGAGGCCGCGGAACGAACCACCGGGCTTCGGCCCTTCGATGTGCAGTTGCTCGGCGCGCTGCGGATGATGGCCGGCGACGTGGTCGAAATGGCCACCGGCGAAGGCAAAACGCTGTCCGGAGCCATCGCCGCGGCAGGCTACGCGCTGGCCGGTCGGCGGGTGCATGTGGTGACCATCAACGACTACCTCGCCCGCCGCGACGCCGAATGGATGGGGCCGCTGATCGAGGCGCTGGGTCTGACAGTGGGCTGGATCACCGAGGATTCCACCCGCGCGCAGCGCCGCGCCGCCTACCAGTGCGACGTCACCTACGCCTCGGTCAACGAAATCGGCTTCGACGTCCTGCGCGACCAACTCGTCACCGACGTCGACGACCTGGTCTCGCCCAACCCCGACGTCGCCCTCATCGACGAGGCCGACTCGGTGCTCGTCGACGAGGCGCTGGTGCCGCTGGTGCTGGCCGGCACCACCCACCGGGAGACACCCAAGGTCGCCATCGTGCAATTGGTGGGCAAACTGACCCCCGGCGTGGATTACGACACCGACGCCGACAACCGCAACGTCCACCTCACCGAAACCGGTGCCCAGAAGGTGGAGAAGGCCCTCGGCGGGATCGACCTGTACTCCGAGGAGCACGTCGCCACCACCCTCACCGAGGTCAATGTCGCGCTGCACGCACACGTGCTGTTGCAGCGCGATGTGCACTACATCGTCCGCGACGGCGCCGTGCAGTTGATCAACGCCTCCCGCGGCCGGATCGCCGCGCTGCAACGCTGGCCGGATGGTCTGCAGGCCGCCGTCGAGGTCAAGGAGGGTATCGAGACCACCGAGACCGGCGAAGTCCTCGACACCATCACGGTCCAGGCCCTGATCAACCGCTACCCCCGGGTCTGCGGGATGACCGGTACCGCGCTGGCCGCCGGTGAACAGCTGCGGCAGTTCTACTCACTCGGCGTCTCACCGATTCCGCCCAACACCCCCACCGTGCGGGACGACGAACCCGACCGGGTCTACATCACCGCCGGCGCCAAGAACGACGCCATCATCGACCACATCATCGAGGTGCACGGCAGCAGCCAGCCGATCCTGGTCGGCACCCAGGACGTCGCCGAGTCCGAAGACCTGCACGAGCGGCTGCTGCGCCGCGGCGTGCCCGCGGTGGTGCTCAACGCCAAAAACGACGAAGAAGAAGCCCGTGTCATCGCCGAGGCCGGCAAGCTCGGGGCGGTCACGGTGTCGACCCAGATGGCCGGCCGCGGCACCGATATCCGGCTCGGCGGATCAGAGGCCGCCGACGACTCCCCGGAAAAGCTGCAGGTCGCCGAACTGGGCGGATTGCATGTCATCGGCACCGGGCGGCACAGCACCGAGCGGCTCGACAACCAGTTACGCGGCCGCGCCGGACGCCAGGGCGACCCGGGCTCCTCGGTGTTCTTCTCCAGCTGGGAGGACGACGTCGTCGTCGCCAATCTGGAGAACCCGAAGCTGCCCACCGAGTGCGACGAGACCGGTCGGATCACCAGCCCCAAAGCCAACGCTCTGCTCGACCACGCCCAGCGGGTGGCCGAGGGGCGGCTGCTGGACGTGCACGCCAACACCTGGCGCTACAACCAGCTCATCGCCCAGCAGCGTGCGATCATCGTGGAGCGCCGCAACACGCTGCTGAGCACCGCGACCGCGCGGGAGGAGCTGGCCGAACTGTCCTCAGACCGGTACGCCGAACTGGCCGAACAGGTGCCCGAAGAGGACCTGGAGCGGATCTGCCGCAACATCATGCTCTACCACCTCGACCGCGGCTGGGCCGATCACCTGGCCTACCTGTCGGACATCCGGGAGAGCATCCACTTGCGGGCGCTGGGCCGCCAGAATCCCCTCGACGAATTCCACCGGCTTGCCGTGGACGCCTTCACCCACCTGGCCGCCGACGCAATCGAGGCTTCCCAGCAGACCTTCGAGACCGCCAACGTGCTTGAGGACGAACCCGGCCTGGACCTGTCCAAGCTGGCCCGGCCCACCTCGACGTGGACCTACATGGTTCACGACAACCCGATGCGCGACGATTCGCTCTCGGCGCTGAGCCTGCCGGGCGTGTTCCGCTAACGCGGCGTACCGGAGGTGTTCGGCTAGGTTTTGCTCATGCTGCAAGGCCGGGTGCTGACGATCCCCAACGTCCTCAGCGTCGTCCGGTTGGTCCTGCTGCCGGTCTTCGCGTACCTGCTGCTGGCCCGGCAGGCCTACGGTCCGGCGCTGGCCATCCTGATGTTCAGCGGCGTCTCGGACTGGGCCGACGGCAAAATCGCCCGTCTTGTGGCCAACCAGTCATCCCGGCTGGGGGAGTTGCTCGACCCGCTCGTGGACCGGGTCTACATGGTGGCGGTGCCGGTAGTCCTGGCGCTGGCCGGCGTGGTTCCGTGGTGGCTCGTCGCGATCCTGCTCGGCCGTGACATGCTGCTGGCCGCGACCCTGCCGGTGCTGCGCAACCGCGGGGTGACCGCCCTTCCCGTCACCTATATCGGCAAGGCGGCGACCTTCGCGTTGATGTCGGGCTTCCCGCTGATTCTGTTGGGGCAGTGGGACTCTGGGTGGAGTCGGGCGGTGGGGGCGATCGGGTGGGCCTTCGTGATCTGGGGAACGGGCATGTACCTGTGGTCGGCTGTGCTCTACCTGATCCAGGTCAGGATGGTGGTGGCACAGCTGCCGCAGGTTCGCAGCGCCTGATCGAGAGCGGGTCCGCCTTGCGGGGACCGAAAGCCCGCCAATACGCTCAGGCAGGCGCGCGGACCGACCAGCCTCAACCCGCCAGCCCCAACCGAACTATCGAGGAGCATCGTGACCGATATCCCCGCCGACCTGCGTTACACCGCCGAGCATGAATGGGTCCGCCGTACCGGGGACGACACCGTGCGGGTCGGAATCACCGATTTTGCGCAGTCCTCCCTCGGCGATGTCGTCTACGTCCAACTCCCCGAGGTGGGCGCGGAAGTGACCGCGGGGGAGTCCTTCGGCGAGGTTGAGTCCACCAAGTCGGTGTCGGACCTGTATGCCCCGTTGACGGCGACCGTGGTTGCGGTCAACACCGAACTGGACGGCAATCCGCAGTTGATCAACGCCGACCCCTACGGGCAGGGCTGGCTGGTGGAACTGCGCAGCGACGCAGTCGAGGCCGGAGTGGCAGCCCTGCTGGATGGCGACGCCTATCGGGGCATCGTGGCCTGACCGCCCCGCCGGGGTGGGTGCCCGAGTCCTTGGGGCGTCGCCCAATTGGTTGTTGGGGGCTGGTTGTTAGGGTGCTGCGAAACACAGCGATCCTGCAGTGGTGCCTACATCGGTGATCGGTGCGCGGTACGGTCAAGACAAGCGGCACAGGCCGCCAGTGAGGAGTAGCGGGTGACGGCGAAGGACTGGCCATCAGGGTTTGACGACCACTCCGACGAGGTGACGGTCGAAACGACCTCAGTGTTCCGCGCTGATTTTCTCAACGATCTCGACGCCGCCCCCGGTCCGGCCACCGAAACGGCGGTGTCCGGGGTCGAGGGTCTGCCGGTGGGCGCAGCCCTGCTGGTCGTCAAGCGCGGCCCCAACGCCGGTTCCCGGTTCCTGTTGGACCAGCCGACCACCTCGGCGGGACGGCATCCGGACTCCGACATCTTCCTCGATGACGTCACGGTCAGCCGCCGGCACGCGGAGTTCCGGTCCGACGGCGGTGAGTTCCAGGTCGTCGATGTGGGCAGCCTCAACGGCACCTATGTCAACCGTGAGCCGGTCGACTCGGCCACCCTGGCCAACGGCGACGAGGTGCAGATCGGCAAGTTTCGCCTGGTGTTCCTGACCGGACCCAGGGGCCAAGGCGGTGCCGGCGGCCAGTGACCGCACCCGACAGTCCCGCAGCGGCCGGCATGTCGATCGGTGCGGTGCTTGACCTGCTGCGGCCGGACTTCCCGGATGTCACCATTTCCAAGATTCGCTTCCTGGAGGCGGAGGGCCTGGTCACCCCGCAGCGAAGCCCTTCGGGATACCGGCGGTTCACCGCCTACGACTGCGCCCGCCTCCGGTTCATCCTGACCGCGCAGCGAGACCAGTACCTGCCGCTGAAGGTCATCAAGGCGCAACTCGACTCCCAACCCGACGGCGAACTGCCGCTGGCCCACCCGGCCCCGCGGCTGGTTCCGGTGGCTGGCGGCGCCCAACCCGGCGCCGCCGGGCAGGGGCACTCCACCCAGATCCGGCTCAGCCGGGAGGACCTGCTGACCAAGTCCGGGGTGCCCGCCGCATTGATCACCGCGCTGTGCCGCGCCGGTGTCATCACCACCGGTCCCGGCGGTTTCTTCGACGAACACGCTGTTACCATCGCCCAATGCGCCGCCGCGCTGGCCGAGTATGGCGTGGAACCACGCCACCTGCGGGCCTTTCGGTCTGCGGCCGATCGGCAGTCGGATCTGATCGCCCAGATAGCCGGGCCGGTGGGCAAGGCCGGACGAACCGGAGCCCGTGACCGGGCCGACGATCTGGCTCGTGAGGTTGCGGCACTGGCCATTACGCTGCACACCTCGCTGATCAAGTCCGCGGTGCGCGACGTTCTGGACCGCTGAGGACTAGACTCACCGGTGTCTGCGTGAGTAGCCGGAGGTCCGCACATGGGTGAGGTACGAGTGGTCGGGGTTCGGGTTGAACAACCTGCCAACCAGCCGGTCCTGCTGCTGCGCGAGACCGCCGGGGACCGCTATCTGCCGATCTGGATCGGACCGAACGAGGCCAACGCGATCATCCTCGAGCAGCAGGGTGTCGAACCGGCCCGTCCGCTGACCCACGACCTGTTCCGGGACGTGATTGGTGCTCTCGGGCACTCGCTCAAAGAGGTCCGCATCGTCGATTTGCAGGAGGGGACGTTCTACGCCGACCTCATCTTCGACCATGAGGTGCGGGTCTCGGCGCGGCCCTCGGACTCGGTGGCAATCGCCTTGCGGATGGGTGTGCCGATCTACGTCGAGGAAGCTGTTCTCGACGAAGCCGGACTGCTGATCCCGGATGAAAACGACGAAGAGTCCGCCGGCGCCGTCCGCGAAGACGAGGTCGAGAAATTCAAGGAATTCCTCGACACCATCTCCCCGGACGATTTCAAGGCGACCTGAATCGGCTGTCTGAGAACCACTGGGTGTCAGGCCATCCGAGCCAATATCACGGATGCGTTGCATCTGGGTCATGGTCGGGCCGACACGCCAATCGGATCACGCCGAGGCCGTCGCCGGGCACCCATACTTCGGATGCGACTTGAGGTTGTGGCAGACGCCACAACCGCTCGCAGGCAGGCGTATGCTCAGTGCACTCGGGTGCCCTGGGCACTCGGGTGCCCAGGGCGCTGGGGTGCTCAGTGCAATGGGAGCAACGCGCGGTCGGCGGGCGGCACGCTGGATTGGCGAGAGGAATCATCGTGGGTGACGAGCCACGTCAGGAACAGCTCGATCTTGCTGTACCCACCGCCCACTTCGAGGATCCTGTCCCGCCGATGGCAACGCCGGTCGTGGCGGTGAGCGCCCCCGTTCAGGGCGGGCTGTTCCCCGACGACTCGGTCCCCGACGAACTAGTCGGCTATCGCGGGCCCAGTGCCTGCCAGATCGCCGGCATCACCTACCGTCAATTGGATTACTGGGCGCGGACATCGCTGGTGGTGCCTTCCATCCGCGGGGCGGCCGGATCCGGCAGCCAGCGGTTGTACTCCTTCAAAGACATCCTGGTGCTCAAAATCGTCAAGCGACTGCTCGACACCGGCATCTCGCTGCACAACATTCGGGTGGCGGTGGATCATCTGCGTCAGCGCGGTGTGCAGGATCTGGCCAACATCACGCTGTTCTCCGACGGCACCACGGTTTACGAGTGCACCTCCGCCGAGGAGGTCGTCGACCTGCTGCAGGGCGGACAGGGTGTCTTCGGCATCGCCGTCAGCGGGGCGATGCGCGAACTGACCGGCGCGATCGCCGATTTCCCGGGCGAACGGGCCGACGGCGGCGAGTCGATCGCCGCGCCGGAGGACGAACTGGCCTCTCGGCGCAAGAACCGCGACCGCAAGATCGGCTGATCGGCCCGGCAGCGCAGCCGGCACCGGCCACCCCGCGAGACTTCGCGGCCGTCCGCGGCTAGGATTAGGCCTGCATCGACCCCGCACGGGAGAGTTCCACGACAGCCAGTGGTGGACGCCGAAGGAGCAACACCTCTCCGTCAACCTCTCAGGCCCCCGGACCGTGCATGGACACGATGCCTCTGGAAAGCGGTGGCCGGCCCGCACCCGTCGCGCCACCCGCCCACGGGGAAAGGCGCTGACGCCGAATCTCTCAGGCACCCGCGACAGAGGGAGAGGACGCCACCCGGCTACGTCCGCCCTACCAGGAGAGCCTGCAGTGTCTGGAACCTCAACCCCCACCCGGACCGGTTCGATGCCGGGCTCCTTCGCCGCCCGTCACATCGGCCCGAACGCCGAGGACCTCGCCGCCATTCTCGCGGTGATCGGCGTGGCCACGCTGGACGAACTGGCGGCCAAGGCGCTGCCGGCCGGGATTCTCGACACTCCCAGTCACGATGGACCCGACGCCGGCACCGCCCCGGGGTTGGAGTCGCTGCCGCCCGCGGTGAGCGAACATCAGGCGCTGGCCGAACTGCGCGCCATGGCTCAGGCCAACACCGTCGCGGTGTCGATGATCGGCCAGGGTTACTACGACACCCTGACTCCGCCGGTGCTGCTGCGCAACATCCTGGAGAACCCGGCCTGGTACACCGCTTACACCCCCTACCAGCCGGAGATCAGCCAGGGCCGGTTGGAGGCGTTGCTGAACTTTCAGACCATGGTCTCCGAGCTGACCGGTATGGACATCGCCAACGCCTCCATGCTCGACGAGGCCACCGCGGCCGCTGAGGCCATGACCCTGATGCACCGGGCGACCCGCGGCGCGGCCAACCGGGTGGCGGTGGACACCGACCTGTTCGCCGCCACCGCGGCGATCCTGGCCACCCGCGCGGAGCCGCTGGGCATCGAAATCGTCACCGCCGATCTGCGCAACGGACTTCCGGACGGCGAGTTCTTCGGCGTCATCGCCCAGCTGCCAGGTGCCAGCGGCCGGGTCACCGACTGGTCGAAGCTGGTCGACCAGGCCCACGAACGCGGGGTCCTGGTGGCGCTGGGCGCTGACCTGCTGGCCTGCACGCTGGTCGCCCCGCCCGGTGAGGTGGGCGCCGATGTGGCCTTCGGCACCGCGCAGCGCTTCGGTGTGCCGATGGGCTTCGGCGGCCCGCACGCCGGCTACCTGGCGGTGCGCACCAGCCACGCCCGGCAGTTGCCCGGCCGGCTGGTCGGGGTGTCCCAGGACGCCGACGGCTCGCCGGCCTACCGATTGTCGCTGCAGACCCGCGAGCAGCACATCCGCCGGGATAAAGCGACGTCGAACATCTGCACCGCCCAGGTGCTGCTGGCGGTGATGGCTGCCATGTATGCCAGCTACCACGGCCCGGACGGGTTGACCGCGATCGCGCGCCGGATCAACGATCAGGCCCGCGCGGTGGCCGCCGGTCTGACCGGCGCCGGCGTCGAGGTGGTGCACGACAGGTTCTTCGACACCGTGCTCGCCCACGTTCCGGGCCGGGCTGCGGCAATCCGGGACGCCGCCCGCGCGCGCGGCATCAACATCTGGTGTCCGGATGCCGACCACGTTTCGGTGTCCTGCGACGAAGCCACCACCGACGAACACGTTGCGCTGGTGCTGGAGGCGTTCGGGGCGAGCGTCGCCGGACTCTTCAACGGGCCCGAAATCGCCGACCGCACTTCGGAATTCCTCACTCACCCGGCCTTCCACCGGTATCGCACCGAGACGGCGATGATGCGTTATCTGCGCTCGCTGGCCGACAAGGATCTGGCCCTGGACCGCACGATGATCCCGCTGGGCTCGTGCACCATGAAACTCAACGCGGCCGCGGAGATGGAATCGATCACCTGGCCGGAGTTCGGCCGCCAGCATCCGTTCGCCCCGGCCGACGATGCGGTCGGCCTGCGCCGGATGATCGCCGACCTGCAGCAGTGGCTGACCGGCATCACCGGTTACGACGAGATCTCCCTGCAACCCAACGCCGGCTCGCAGGGCGAGTACGCCGGATTGCTCGCGATCCGCGCCTACCACGCCGCGCGTGGGCAGTCCGGCCGGGACGTCTGCCTGATCCCGTCAAGTGCGCACGGCACCAATGCGGCGTCGGCGGCCATGGTGGGTATGCGGGTGGTCGTCGTGGGCTGCCGGGACAACGGTGACGTCGACCTCGACGAATTGCGGGCCAAGATCGCCGAGCATGCCGACTCGCTGGCGGCCCTGATGATCACCTATCCGTCCACCCACGGCGTCTACGAACACGACATCGCCGAGATCTGCGCGGCCGTCCACGACGCCGGCGGTCAGGTCTATGTCGACGGCGCCAACCTCAACGCCCTGGTGGGGCTGGCCCGGCCCGGCAAGTTCGGCGGGGACGTCAGCCACCTAAACCTGCACAAGACCTTCTGCATTCCGCACGGCGGGGGCGGACCGGGCGTCGGCCCGGTGGCGGTGCGGTCCCACCTTGCCCCTTATCTGCCGGGTCACCCGCTGGCACCGGAACTGCCCGGCGGTGCGCCGGTGTCGGCGGCGCCCTACGGGTCGGCCTCCATCCTGCCGATCACCTGGTCCTACATCCGGATGATGGGGGCGGTCGGTCTGCGGCAGGCGTCGCTGGCCGCGATCGCCTCGGCCAACTACATCGCGCGCCGCCTCGACGAGTACTACCCGGTGCTCTACACCGGCGAGAACGGGATGGTGGCCCACGAGTGCATCCTGGATCTGCGGCCGATCACCAAGGCCACCGGCGTCACCGTGGACGACGTCGCAAAACGATTGGCGGACTACGGGTTTCATGCACCAACTATGAGCTTCCCGGTGGCCGGCACGTTGATGGTGGAACCCACCGAGAGCGAAAGCCTGGCTGAGGTGGACGCCTTCTGCGAGGCGATGATCGCCATTCGGGCCGAGATCGACAAGGTGGGCTCCGGGCGATGGCCGGTCGAGGACAATCCGCTGCGCAACGCCCCGCACACCGCCGAGTGCCTGCTCACCGAGCAGTGGGACCACCCGTACACGCGGGAGGAGGCGGCCTACCCGCTGGGTAAGGGCTTCCGGCCCAAGGTGTGGCCGCCGGTGCGCCGGATCGACGGCGCCTTCGGCGATCGCAATCTGGTCTGCTCATGCCCGCCGGTGGAGGCCTTCGCGCACCGCTGAGTGATCGGGCCCCCATGCATCATCGGGCACCGGTGTGCTCGCGGAGTCGTTGAACCTACGACAGCATCCGGGAGATCGCAGCGATCAGATCGGGCACGTCCGAGGTCGGCAGTTCTTGGTAGCTGCCACCGGACACCCTGGTCACGGCCTCCCACGTGGGCCGGTCCGGATCGGCGCCGAAGCTGATCACGTTGATGGGCAGCGGCCGGTTCGGATCTTGCGACTTGGTGATGAAGTCCTCCAGGGCGGCCCCGTCGATAGCATCGTCGGTGTGTGGACCCTGAGTGATCACCAGAACCGAATTAGGTTGCCCCGGTCGGTAATTGAGAAGAGCATCACCGTAGGCGGCGCGCAGCGTGGTGAAGGACAGGCCGCCACCACTGGTCGGCGTCGTGGCGTCGAGCACGCCGGTGATGACCGCTGAGCGGGGTTGAGTCTCAATCTGATCGCCCAGCGGGCCGGTCCCCACGGCGGGAGCGCTGTTGAGCCGGTTGAACGTCCACAGCCCGACGGCGGCCTCCGGGGGCAGGGCGTTGATCCGGTCGCGCAGGGCGGCGGTGACGTTGTACAGCCGGCCCTGCCCGCCTTCGACTCCGGTAAGTCCCTCGTTGAGCACGATGGTGGTCGTCGCGCCCAGCGGGTTGACGGCGCCGGCGACCGCGGCGCGCACCGCATCGTCCGCGGCGGGAAGCGCGGCCTCCAATTTGGGGAAGTCCACCACGCCGTTGCCCTCGGGGGTGGCGCCCTCGGGCCGGAACCCCGCCGCGGCGAGTTCGCGTAACTGGTCGTCCTTGCGCAGGAAACGGGCGAACTCGCTGGCCGCGGCGACCTGTTCATCGGTCAGCCACGGCCCGGACAGCAGCACCGTGGGATAGTCGGCCAACGGTACCGGGCCGGTCGGGATCCACTCGGCGACCGTGGCGGCGGCGTTCTCGATGTCGTCGGACAGGGCGAACAGTTGCTGTTCGGTCATCGCGACCGCGTGCACCGGTGCGGCGGCGGGGTCGCCGGGTGCGGTCAGCGCCTCCCACGCGGCGACGGCGGCGTTGGAGGGCAGTTGGGGCTGTCCGGCCAGTAGGGCGGTCACCGCGGGAAGCCCGGCGGTGGGCGGGGTGCTGGGCGGTGCGGTGGCGGCGGCGACGGCTTCGGCGACCAGATAGTTGGCGTCGGCCGAGCCTGCGGAAGGCAGCGCGAGGCGCAGCGTTCCCCAGCCGGGGAGGTTGCGCCCGTCAAGGGAGCCCGGATCGTTCTGGAGTCCGGGTAGCGCACCCCAGCCGTCCCGCTCGAGGGCCTTTTTGAGTTCGGGGCGAACCGCCAGCACCACCGGTGAGATGGCCAGCGACCGGGCGTCGCTGACCACCTGCTTGCCCGCGACGGCCTGCAGCCGCGCCGACTGCACCGAACTCGCCGGCACCCACAGGGCTGGGCGCTCGCCCAGTTCGGCGGGCCAGGTGGCGGTCAGTCCCCGCAGGGCGGCATCGGAGTCGGCCGGTGTCACAACAACATCCACGCACGTGTCGCCGACCGGAGAGGCTTCGGCGTCATAGCGCTCGGCGAAGGAGTTCAGCGCCCCGGCGATGGAGGGATCGGCGACGACGGCCACCGTCGCGGTTCCCTCCAGGCACTGTTGCGCCGCATCGGTCGATCGCCGGGACAGGCTGTCACCGAAAAAGCGCCACAGGATCACGCCACTGATCAGCAGGACGACGGCCGTGATGGCGGCGATGAAGCCCCGGCTGACCTGACGGGGGCCGCCGTCGTGTCGCCGGCGGCGGCCCTGCCAGTCGCCCTCGGCGCGTCGGATCCGCCCGGACGGCGGATTGTTCTCGCCGGGCTTGCTTTCGTCGCGCCCCGATGGTTCCCCGGTGGGTTCACCGAAGGGTTCCCCCGAGGGGATGCTGTGCTTGCCCATGCCTACAGACCCACACTCGCCTTGTACTCACGGCGGCGCCGATGCAGGATCGGTTCGGTGTAGCCGTTGGGTTGCGCGGCGCCGGAAAGGACGAGCTCCTCGGCGGCCTGAAAGGCGATGCTGGCATCGGGGTCCGGTGCCATCGGCCGGTAGCCGGGGTCGGCGGCATTCTGTTCATCGACCACCGCGGCCATCCGGCGCAGGCTGGTCTTCACATCGTCCTCGGAGATCACGCCGTGCGTCAGCCAGTTGGCCAGGAGCTGGCTGGAGATGCGCAGGGTCGCCCGGTCCTCCATGAGCGCGACGTCGTGGATGTCGGGGACTTTGGAGCAGCCGACCCCCGCGTCGATCCAGCGCACCACGTAGCCCAGGATCGACTGGCAGTTGTTGTCGACCTCCTCGTGGATGTCCTCCGGAGCCCAGGCCAGGTCGCGGTCGGCCAGCGGAATGGTCAGCAACTGCTCGACGGTGGTGCGGGATTTGCCGGCCAGTTCGGCGTGCACCGCGTAGACGTCGACGTAGTGGTAGTGCATGGCGTGCAGGGTGGCGGCGGTCGGTGAGGGCACCCATGCGGTGGTGGCTCCGGCCCGGGGTTGGCCGATCTTCTGGGCCACCATGTCGGCCATCAGGTCGGTCATCGCCCACATGCCCTTGCCGATCTGGGCGCGTCCGGAAAACCCGGTTGCCAGACCGACGTCGACGTTCTGGTCCTCGTAGGCCAGGATCCACGGTTGGGTCTTCATCGCACCCTTGCGGATCATCGGCCCGGCCGCCATCGAGGTGTGGATCTCGTCGCCGGTGCGGTCCAGGAAGCCGGTGTTGATGAACACCACCCGGTCGGCGGCCGCCTGGACACATGCCTTGAGGTTGAGCGTGGTGCGACGCTCCTCGTCCATGATGCCGACCTTCAGCGTGCCCTGCGGCAGACCCAGCACATCTTCGACGCGACTGAACAATTCGCAGGTGTAGGCCACCTCGTCGGGGCCGTGCATCTTCGGCTTGACGATGTAGATCGAACCCGTCCGGCTGTTCTGGCCGCCCAGGCCGTGCATCGCGATCAGGCTGGTGAACAGGGCGTCCTGGATGCCCTCGTACACCTCGCGGCCCTCGTCGGGGCCCTCGCCGAAGACGATGGCGTCGTTGGTCATCAGGTGGCCCACGTTGCGGACGAACAACAGGCTGCGGCCGGGCAGCGTCAGCGCGGAGCCGTCCGGGGCGGTGTAGGACCGGTCACCGTTGAGCGTTCGGGTGAAAGTGCGGCCGTCCTTGCTGACCTGCTCGGCCAGATCGCCCCGGTTCAGACCCAGCCAGTTGCGGTAACCGAGGACCTTGTCGGTGGCGTCGACCGCCGCGACGGAGTCCTCGAAGTCCATGATCGTGGTCACCGCCGATTCCAGGACCACGTCCTTGATCCCGGCGCGATCGGTCGAACCGATGGGGGAGTCGGGGTCGATCACGATCTCGATGTGCAGGCCGTGGTTGACCAGCAGAACCGAGTCCGGCGAGGACGGGTCACCGGTGTATCCGGCGAACTGGCCAGAATCGGCCAGGCCGGTCACATCATCGTTGCCCAGCACCACTTCCAGGCGGCCGTCCTCGACGAGGAACCGCGCGACGTCGCGATAGCTGGCGTCCACCAGGGGCACCACATCGTCGAGGAAACGCCGGGCATAGGCGATCACCTTGTCCCCGCGGACGGTGTTGTAGCTGCCACCCCGCTGGGCGCCGCCGTCCTCGCTGATGACGTCGGTGCCGTACAGCGCGTCGTACAACGAACCCCACCGGGCGTTGGCCGCGTTCAGGGCGAACCGGGCGTTGAGGACGGGGACCACCAGCTGCGGCCCGGCGGTGGAGGTGATCTCCGGGTCCACGCCGGATGTCGAGATGGTGACCTCCGCCGGTGCGGGTTGCAGGTAGCCGATGTCGGTCAGGAACGACTTGTACTCGCCGATGTCGAAGCCCCCGACGACGTGCTGGCGGTGCCACTTGTCGATCTGGGCCTGCAGGTCGTCGCGGCGGGCGAGCAGCTCGTCATTGCGCGGGGTGAGGTCGGTGACGACCTTGTCCACCCCCGCCCAGAAGGTCTCCGGGTCGATGCCGGTGCCGGGCAGAGCCTCGTTGGTGATGAAGTCGTACAGGTTCTGCGCGACCCGCAGATTGCCCACGACCAGCCGGTTCGTCATTGGTCCTCCAACCGCCTCGGCTCGCTTGGGGATTGCCCCAGGGAGTGGGTTGATCCTATCGGCCGCCGATTCGAGCAGGCCGTCGCACGCCGCCCGCAGCGCCGCCCGCAGTGGGGCCGCGCGTTCGGCGAGCGCGCCCTGTCGGCGGACGTATTCGGCACGGCCGGCGGGTTCCTCGACGGCAACCGGTTCGAATCCAAAGGCGGTCAGGTCGTAGGGGCTGGCCTGCATGTCCAGCTCTCGGGCGCAGGCGGCCAACTCCAGACAATCCATGCGCAGCTCAGAGGCCACCAGCGGGCCGAGCTTGTAGCACCACTTGTACAGGTCCATGTTTGCATGCAGGCAGCCCGGCTGCTCGGCGTCGACCTGGCCGGCTCTGGAGAGCCGGGATTCGTTGCGTCCCATCGCCGGTGCGGTGAAGAACCGGTATGCATCGAAGTGGCTGCAGCGCAACGGTATTGACTCGACGACAGCGTCGGTGCCGAGCTGTCCTAGCCGCAAGGGGATCCCATCGTGGCGCACCGTTGGAGTCCGGTAGACCATCGCCCATTCGTGCATCCCGAAGCAGCCGAACCGGGCCGGGCGGGCTGCGGTGGCGTCCAACAATCCGGCGATGAAGCGCACTGTGGGCAGCCGTGCGGTCAGGTACTCCCGGCTCACGGTGACGCCGTGCGGAGTCGCGACGTAGCCGGTGCGCGCGGTGTAGCCGGTTGCCGGATCGCCGGCCAGGGTGATGCCGTAGCCCGGGTGCCACGCCCGCAGTCCGGCGGGCCGCAGACTGTAGTAGGTGAACAGAAAATCCCATACCGGGTGCGCCGCGCCCGACGGGCCGCGGTGGGCGGCGAGGAACCCCTCGACCCGTTCGCGGTGCTGCCGGGCCCGGGCGGTCCAGACCGGCGGTGGCAGAACTTCAGCCACGGTGGGTGCCGTCGCGGACCGTCCCCACCAGGTCCTCGACGAGATCTTCCAGGGTGACCATGGCGCAGACGGTCCCGTCCGGCCCGGTGACCAGCGCCAGATGGCTGTTTTGCCGCCTGAGTTCGGAGAGCGCCTCGGCCAGTGGCGTGACCGAGGGCACTCGGGGCAGCGGACGCACCAGGATGCCGCTGACGGCGGCGTCGGGGTGGTCGACCAGGTCCAGGACGTCCTTGATGTGGACGAACCCGAGGTAGGCGCCGGTTCGGTCGACCACCGGGAACCGTGAGTAGCCGGTCTGGACCATCGCCTGCTCGATGTCGGCGACCATTGGCCCCATGCCGTCCGCGGCGGCCGGCACGGAACGGATCTGGTCCAGGGCGACGGCCACGTCGCCGACGACCCGGCTGCGGATCTGCAGGGCGCGGGACAGCCGGACGTGCTCCTCGGGGTCCAGCAGGCCCTCAGACCGCGACTCGGTGATCATCTCGGCGAGTTCCACCGTGGAAACGGTGACGTCGAGTTCGTCTTTGGGGGTGACCCCGAACAGCCGCAGAATTCCGTTGGCGGCCCAGTTGTAGAACGAGATCAGCGGCCGGGCCGCCCGCACATAGAGCAGATAGACGGGGATGAGCAACATCGCCGTCGCCTCCGGCCCGGCGATGGCGATGTTCTTCGGCACCATCTCCCCGAGTAGCACATGCAGGGTCACCACCAGCGCCAGGGCGACCAGGAAGGACACCGTGTGCAGCACCGGACCGGAGACCCCGGCCATCGCGAACGGCTTCTCCAGCAGATGCGCGACGGCGGGTTCGGCCACCCTGCCCAGCAGGATCGAACAGATCGTGATCCCGAGTTGAGCCCCCGCCAGCATCTGGGAAAGCTGCTCGCCGGCCCGGATGACGGTGTGAGCCCGCTTCTTTCCCTGTTCGGCGAGGGCCTCGAGTCGGTCGCGGCGCGCGGAGATCAGGGCGAACTCCGAGCCGACGAAGAACGCGTTGGCGGCCAGTAGGAGGACGGTGAGCAGCACCCCGAGCAGATCAGTGCCCATCGTCGGCCCCCTTCAACCGGGTCAGGGCGACCCGGTCGATCCGGCGTCCGTCCATTTCCAGCACGGTGGCCCGCCAGCACACCTTTCCGGGCCGGGCTCCGTCGGGATTGAAGGCCGGCAGGTCGACCGATTCGCCGGGAACCGGGATGTGCCCAAGCGTCTTGAGCACCAGCCCGCCGATGGTCTCGTACTCCCCCTCGGGAGCGCGGAATCCGATCTCGGCGGCCACCTCGTCGATCCGCAGCAGCCCGGCCACCTCCCAGAGGTCACCGCGGCGGCGCACATCGGGTGTTGCGTCGTCGTGCTCATCGCGGACGTCGCCGACGATCTCCTCGATGAGGTCCTCGACGGTCACCAGACCCGCGGTGCCGCCGTATTCGTCGACCACCAGTGCGGTCTGCAGCCCACTGGCCCGCACCTGGGTCATCAAGGTGTCCCCGTCCAGCGTGGAGGGCACCCGCGGGACCGGTATCGCCAGACTGGCCAGCCGAACTCCGGCCCGGTCGGCGGCCGGAACCGCGAAAATCTGCTTGACGTGCACGATCCCGATCGTCTCGTCGAGGTCGCCCGCGACGACCGGGAACCGGGAGTGTCCGGTGCGGGCAGCCGCGGCCACCAGGTCGGCCAGCGAATCCTGCGCCTGCAATACCTCGATTTCGGTGCGCGGGGTCATGAACTCCTCCGCCGAGCGGGCACCGAACTGCAGCGAGCGGTCGACCAGCAGCGCGGTATCGGCGTCGATCGCACCACGCTGTGCCGAGTTGCGCACCAGCGCACCGAGTTCCTCCAGGGAGCGCGCCGAGCGCAGTTCCTCGACCGGTTCGATCCCCATCCGGCGCAGAATCCAGTTCGCGGTGCCATTAGTCAGCCTGATCGCGATGGCGAAGATCTTCGAGAACAGCAGTTGCAACCCCGCACTGGCGCGCGCGGTCGGCACCGGGCGGGCGACGGCGAGATTCTTGGGAACCAGTTCGCCGAAGATCATCGACAGTGACGTGGCGATCAGAATCGCCAGTGCCAGCGAGACTCCACCGACCGCGCCCGCCGGCAGTCCCAGCCGGATCAACAGCGGGCCGATCAGCCGGGCCAGCACCGGTTCGGCCAGGAAACCGGTCGCCAGGGTGGTGATGGAGATCCCCAACTGCGCACCGGACAGTTGGGTGGACAACGTGCGGTGGGCCTGCTGGACCGCCCAGTCCCGGCGGTCTCCGGTGCGGGCGTTGGCGTCGACCGTACTGCGCTCGAGGGCGGTCAGGGAGAACTCCGCCGCCACGAAGACCGCCGTGCCGGCGATCATCGCCAAGATCAGCAGCACGCTCAACACGGTGTAGATCAGGTTCATCGGCGCGCCGCCGTCAATCCGGGTTGCCAGCCCGGCCGTCTAGAGAGGGGTTCGGGGTCCGACCCGCAACCGGCGTCATCGGACCGTTCAGCGCAGGACGCCACATCGGGGGCCGACGGCACCGGGGATCCCTTTCCACGCAGGGGACGAGCACGGGGGCGAGCAGGCACTCATGCTAGCCGTCGGCGCCGCGCCGTGGTCTCACCAGCCGGTCGGGAGGGGATGACCCTCGGCGAACCCAGCCGCGGACTGCACCCCCAGCACCGCCTGTTCGTGCAGTTCGGCGATGGTGCGCGCCCCGACGTAGGTGCAGGTGCTGCGCACCCCGGAGGTGATGTGGTCGAGCAGGTCCTCGACTCCGCCGCGGGAGGGGTCCAGAGCCATCCGGGAGGAGGAGATGCCCTCCTCGAACAGCGCCTTGCGGGCCCGGTCGAAGGCGCTGTCGGCGCTGGTGCGAGCGGCCACCGCACGTTTGGAGGCCATCCCGTAGCTCTCCTTGTACGGCTGTCCGTCGCGGTCGAACATCAGGTCACCGGGGGACTCATAGGTGCCGGCGAACCACGACCCGATCATCACGTTCGCGGCGCCGGCGGCCAATGCCAGGGCGACGTCGCGGGGGTGGCGCACACCGCCGTCCGCCCAGACGTGGCCACCGAGTTCGGTTGCTGCCGAGGCGCATTCGAGCACAGCGGAGAACTGCGGGCGCCCCACCCCGGTCATCATCCGGGTGGTGCACATCGCGCCCGGGCCGACGCCGACCTTGACGATCGACGCCCCGGCGGCGAGCAGGTCGCGGGTTCCCTGCGCGGAGACCACGTTGCCTGCGGCCAACGGGATACCCAGATCCAGCGCGGCGACCGCCCTGATCGCCTCCAGCATCTTCCCTTGATGGCCGTGCGCGGTGTCGATGACCAGCACGTCGATACCCGCCTCGGCCAGCGAAGCGGCTTTGGCCGCGACATCGCCGTTGATCCCGACGGCGGCGCCGATCCGCAGTCGACCGGAGTCGTCCACCGCCGGGGTGTAGATACCGGCCCGGACCGCACCGGTGCGGGTGAGCACTCCGCCCAGTGACCCATCCGGTGCGGTGAGCACCGCCACCGGAACCGGCGCGTGCTCGAGCATCTCGAAGACCTTGCGGGGGTCGGTACCGACCGGCGCGGTGACGTAGTCGCCCACAGCGATGTCCCGAACCCGGGTGAACCGGTCCACCCCGGTGGTCGCGGACTCGGTGACCAGGCCGATCGGCCGACCTGCATCGACGACGACGGCCGCGCCGTGAGCCCGTTTGTGGATCAGCGCGACGGCGTCGGACACCGAATCCTCGGCAGCCAGGGTGACCGGGGTGTCGGCCACCAGGTCACGGCTCTTGACGAATTCCACAGTGGTGCGGACCGCCGCGACGGGCAGATCCTGCGGCAGCACCACGATGCCACCCCGGCGGGCCATGGTCTCGGCCATCCGCCGACCGGCCACCGCGGTCATATTGGCCACCACCACGGGAATCGTGGTGCCGGTTCCATCGGAGGTGGACAGGTCGACGTCGAACCGCGAGGTCACATCCGACCGGTTGGGCACGACGAAGACGTCGTTGTAGGTCAGGTCGTGAGTCGGGGTATGCCCGTCGAGGAAGCGCACCCGATCAGCCTAGGAGGAACTGGCCGGATGAGGCAGTCAGTCGGCCGGGCACTCCGATTTCCGGGGCGGGGCCACCCC
>CAYXBN010000028.1:0-39286 GCA_964463215.1 uncultured Mycobacterium sp.
TAGCCGAGGTAGGCGGCCACCTTCTCCACCGCCTCGTCGGGGTCGCTGGAGACGATCCAGCGCCGGGCCACCTGCTCGATGGGCAGCTCGTCGGCCAGTCGTTCCATCTCCATAGGATCGGAGACGCTGTGCTTCTGCTCCGGGGACAGCGACAGCGGTGCCCAGAACCGGGTGTTGTTCAGCGCCGCGTCGGGGTCGGTGTCGTAGGAGATCTTGATCTCGATCAGCTTGTCGACGGCATCGAGGTCGCGGCCGGCCGCGGCGGCTCCCTCCGCGACCGCCGGCAGCAGTTTCTCGGTGTACAGCTCCTCGCCTTTGCCGGAGGTGCAGATGAATCCGTCGCCGGCCCGTCCGGCGTACTTCGCGACGACCGGCCCGCCGGCGCCGATGTACACCGGGATCCCGCCCTCGGGAACGTCATAGATGGATGCGCCCTTGAGGTGGAAGTACTCACCGTCGAAGTCGACCCGCTCCCCCCACCACAGTTCGCGCATCAGCTTCACCGACTCCCGCAGCCGGGCGAAGCGCTCCTTGAAATCCGGCCACTCGGTAATCGCCCCGGTGGCTATCTCGTTGAGCGCCTCGCCGGTGCCCACCCCGAGGACCACCCGGCCGGGGTACAGACACCCCATGGTGGCGAACGCCTGGGCGATCACCGCGGGGTTGTAGCGGAACGTCGGGGTGAGTACCGAGGTGCCCAGGACGATGTGCTTGGTGCGCTCCCCGACCGCGGTCATCCAGGACAGCGCGAACGGGGAGTGTCCGCCCTCGTGGCGCCACGGGTTGAAGTGGTCGCTGACCCAGGCGCTGTCCATGCCGTGTTCCTCGGCGAGGACGCCCAGTTCGACCAACTCGCGGGGGCCGAACTGCTCAGCCGACGCCTTGTATCCCAGCCTCAACTCCATCACACCGTCGTTTCTACTCCACCGGAGGTCAGTACCGACCGCTTGGCGGTGTTTGTCACGAAACGTTCCGTATTCTCGAGCGATGCCGCCGGTGCTGAGCGCTGTTACCGACCGTGTGCATGTTGCCCGCACACCGCTGGTGAACTGGACGTTGGTCAGCGACGATTCCGGCGTCATGCTGATCGACGCGGGTTTTCCCGGCAGCCGCGACGACGTGCTGGGGTCGCTGCGGACGCTCGGCTTCGGCCCGAAGGACGTGTGCGCGATTCTGTTGACACACGCCCACATCGACCACCTCGGCACCGCGATCTGGTTCGCCAAGGATCACCGCACACCGGTGTATTGCCACGGCGGTGAGGTCGCTCACGCCAAACGCGAGTACCTCCAGCAGGTCTCGCCCTTGGCGCTGGCGGCTCAGGCCTGGCGACCTCAGTGGCTGGCATGGTCGTGGGAGGTGGCCCGCAAGGGAGGTCTGGTGCGCGACGGGATCCCGACGGTGCGGGCCCTGTCCGACGACGTCGCCGCCGGATTGCCCGGGCGCCCCGTCGCACTGCCGACACCGGGCCACACCAGCGGGCACTGCTCCTACGTCGTCGATCGCGTCCTGGTCACCGGCGATGCTCTGGTCACCGGCCATCCGCTGCTCACGCGCAGTGGGCCGCAACTTTTGCCGTCGATGTTCAACCACAGCGATGCGCAGTGCAGAAGCAGCTTGGCCGCTCTGGCCCAAGCCGGCACCGACTTCCTGATCCCCGGACACGGCGACGTGTGGATCGGGCCGGTCGGCGAGGCCGTGCGGCAGGCGAGTGCCTAAGGTTCGCCCGGTGACCAAGAGCAACCGCGCCGACAACATCTGCGGCACGACGATCGCCGTCACCGGCGCGGCGCGCGGCATCGGTTTCGCGACCGCCGAGGCCCTGCTGGCCCGCGGGGCCCGGGTGGTGATCGGCGATCGCGACGTGGCCCTCGAGGAGTCGGCCGTGGCCCGACTGGGCAACCGCGGACCGGTGTCGGGGTACCCCCTCGATGTCGCCGACCCGGAGTCGTTCGCCACGTTTCTGGACAAGGCCCGCGCCGACGGCGGCGGAGGAATCGACGTGCTGATCAACAACGCGGGTGTGATGCCAGTCGGGCCGTTTCTGGACCACACCGATCAGGCCATCCGCAGCGCCATCGAGGTCAACCTCTACGGTGTGATCAACGGCTGCCGACTGGTGCTGCCCGAGATGGTCAACCGGCGGCGCGGGCACATCATCAACATCGCCTCGGTGGCCGGGATGCTGGCCGTCCCGGGCCAAGCGGTCTACGCCGGAACGAAATTCGCGGTGCTGGGCCTATCAACAGCCCTGGCCGACGAGTTCGCCCCGCAGGGGGTGCAGGTCAGTTGCGTGATGCCGACCTTCACCAACACCGAACTGATCTCCGGCACCCGCACCGGCGGGATGACTACACCGGTGCAACCCGACGACATCGCCGCAGCAGTCATTCGGATTCTGGACAAGCCGAGGACCGCTGTTTCCGTCCCGTATTCGCTGCGCTTCATCGCCGCGGCGACTGCTTTTCTGCCACCTCGGGGACGGCGATGGCTGTCCGAGAGGATGGGTACCGACCGGGTGTTCCTGGAACTGGACAACTCCGCACGCGCCGCCTACGAGCAGAGGGCGCAGTCGGCGACCGGGGTGCTGGACCCGAGTGGCGGCGATGACTGTCCTCGAGACTGAAACCAGGGCGGCAAACCACCGGTCAACGCCGCCCAGATCTCAGTCTCGACCGGGGAGCACCTTCTCGAACGCCAGGGCGTACACCTCGGCGGCGGCCGGGCGGGGTTCGGTCAACCTGAGGTAGCCCGCGGCGGTGTAGAGCGCCTCGGCCTCCGGTTGACGATCCCCCGTGGTCAGGTACGCCCGGCGGTAGCCCATCGCCACGATTCGCGATTCCAGTTCACCGAGCAGCAGCCGGCCGTAGCCCCGGCGGCGGTACCGTCGGTCGGTCCAAATCCTTTTCAACTCGGCGGTTTCGGTGCCGTCTACGACCCCGAACCGGCGAAATGCGCCTCCGGTGACGGGGACTGAGTCCAGCAGACCGATCAGCATGCCGCCGGTGGGGGGACTGAACTCCTCGGCCGGATACCCGCGCAGCCAACGCAAGACCCCTGCCTCGGTCCCGTCGTACCGGGTCGCATACTCCGTGGCGAGTTCGGCGATCAGCGGTTGGGCCCGTTCATCATCCGGGTGGATCTCGACGAAACGTAACGGGCTCAATCCAACTCCGGCCGCGGCGAACCCGGGCGATAAGCCTCCAGTACCGCGACATGGTCGGCGAGTCGGTCCGGGTCGAGGACGTAGACCCCGCCGTCCGCACCGGCACCCACCACGGCCGCACCGAACTCCACCAGCACCTCGGCGTCGTCCTCGGTCACGGCCACCCACATCCGGGTCACCGGTTCCCGACTCTCGTCGTCGACGGCCGCCGCTGACGGCGGGTAGGCCCAACTGACCACACGGGTGCCGTCCTGCTCGTCGAGAATCCACCCGCGGGTGGTCAGCCAGTCATCAAGGCCCGCAACGGCTTCGGTGATAGCATCATCGGCCTGGGTAATCGCAGACTGGGTAATCGAGGAGTGGGGACCCGCCGTCACGGCGCGGGCCGCCTGCCGCGCGCGCCGACGCGCCTTCTTGGCCTGCGACTGTCGCGACACCGCTCAGCCCAGCGCGCGGTCCAGGTCGGCGATGAGGTCCTCGGTTCCCTCCAAGCCGACCGAGATCCGCACGACGCCGTCGCCCAGACCGATCGCCGCCCGGCCCTCCGGCCCCATCGCCCGATGGGTGGTGGTGGCCGGATGGGTGATCAGCGTCTTGGCGTCGCCGAGGTTGTTGGAGATGTCGATGATCGACAGCTTGTCGAGCACCTCGAAGGCCCGCTGCTTGCCCTGACCCTCCGGCGCCTCCAATTCGAAGGTGACGACGGTTCCGCCGCCGCTCATCTGCCGCTTGGCCAGGTCGTATTGCGGGTGCGACGGCAGGTACGGGTAGCGCACCCAGCGCACACCCGGGTGAGCTTCGAGGAACTCCGCCACCCGTTGGGCTGAGGAGTTGCTGTAGTGGACCCGAACGGACATGGTTTCCAGGCCCTTGAGCAACACCCAGGCGTTGAACGGGCTCAACGCGGGACCGGTGTGCCGCATCAGGGTCTGCACCGGGCCGTCGATATAGTCCTTGGCGCCGAGGATCGCCCCGCCGAGCACCCGGCCCTGACCGTCGATGTGCTTGGTACCGGAGTAGATCACCACGTCAACCCCGAGCGGCAGACCATGCTGCAGCAACGGGGTGGCAAAAATGTTGTCCAGCACAACCTTTGCCCCCGCCGCGTGCGCCATCTCGGAGACTGCGGCGATGTCGACCAGGCTCTGCATGGGGTTGGAGGGGGTTTCGAAGAACACCGCGGCGGCCGGCGTGCTCAGCGCCTGCTCCCACTGGTCGAGGTCTTCCCCGTCGACGAACACCGTCTCCACACCCCACCGGGGCAGGATCTCGTTGCACACCACGAAACAGGAGCCGAACAAGCTGCGGGCCGCGACCAACCGGTCCCCGGCGCCGAGCAGTGCGCCCAGGCCGGTGAACACCGCGGCCATCCCGGAACCGGTGGCGAACACGGCTTCGGCGCCCTCGATCAGTCGCAGCCGTTCCTCGAACATCGAGATGGTCGGGTTGCCGTAGCGGGAGTAGACGTAGCGGTCGATCTCGCCGGTGAACGCTTTCTCGGCTTGTTCGGCCGAATCGTAGACGTAGCCGGAGTTGAGGAAGATCGCCTCGGAGGTCTCCTCGAAACCGGAACGCAGCAGCCCGCCGCGCACCCCGATGGTGGCCGGGCTGACCCCGTCCGGCAGCGGCGCCGGTATCCGCACCGAGGGGACTCCACCCTCGGTGAAGCCGTTGGTCATGACTGTTTCCAGGGCAGACCCTCAGCGCGCCAACCGGTGGCACCCCGGTGGCCGTGCCCGTCGAGTTGACCCTCGAAGCCCTCCAGCATGTTGTAGGAGGGGGCTATCCCCGCGGCGGTGGCGGCCTCGGCGGCCGGGATGGAGCGGTTACCCGACCGGCACAGGAAGATCACCGGACGCTCACCGGGGGTGACCCCGGCGGCGATGAGGTCCTCGACGAAGTTCGGGTTGCGCCCGCCGGCGGTGTTCCATTCCACGAACACCACCGGCCGGTCCAGGCTCGACAGATCCGGGACCCCCACCCAGTTCCATTCGGCGGCGGTGCGGACGTCGACGAGCACCGAGTCGGGGTTCTCGCTGAGCAGTTTCCAGCTTTCCTGCGGGGTGATATCTCCGGCATAGCTCATGGCCGTGAGTCTCCCATATTCGGACTGCACCGCAGACGTCGTGCCTTTTGCTTACTTGGGGCCGGGCGAGCAGACCTTCCAGGTGCCGTCCTCGCGGATGACTGTCATCGGCGTGCTGATCTTGTCGTCCTTGGACTTCTCGAAGTGGTAGACCACCGTCGCGGTGGCCCGGTCACCGGTCACCGAGATGTCGGCGACGTCATCGACGTACCGGGCGCCCTTGGCGGAGCTGGACTGACGCTGGTCGGCCAGCACCTGGCTCTCGATGCCCTGCTCGGCGAAGCAGGTGAACGAGCGGAAGTCGGCGTAACTGCCGCGCTGCAAGGCATCGTTCTGCCCGACCACCGCCCGGCCCACCGCGGCGTCATCGGGTAACTGTCCCCCGCCCCCGGCGGGCCGCAGCGCGAAGAACACCAGCAACGCGACGGCCGTCACCGCCACCGCGATCAGCATCGGGGCGATGGTGGCCCGGTTCTCAGCAGGTTCGGTCATCGCTGCCCAGACGTCATGGCGCCCAGAATAGGCCCGCCTTATCCACGGCCGGGCCATTGCCAAGGCGGTACGTCGAGCAGGCCCTGCCCTTCGACTAAGGTCTCGCCGTCCTGTTTGGCCAGTCGCAGCAGCGCCGGGTCGTGGTGATCACGCAGGGCACCGACCAGGTCCGCGGAGTGGGTGACGACCAGGACCTGGCTGGACTCGGCGGCCCGGGCAATCAGCGCAGCCAGCGCCGGCAGCAGATCCGGATGCAGACTCGCCTCGGGTTCGTTGAGCACGGTCAGTTCAGCCGGGCGCGGCGACAGCAGCGCCGCCACCCACAGCAGGTAGCGCAGTGTGCCGTCGGACAGTTCGGCGGCGGTCAGCGGCCGCAGCATCCCGGGTTGCTGCAGCGTCAGTTCGAAGCGGCCTTCAGCGACGGCGACCCGGACCCGGCTGCCCGGAAACGCCACCTGCACCGACTCCTCCAGCGCAGCGGCGTCGCCGATCTCGGCGATGGTCTGCCAGGCCGCGGCCAGGTCTGCCCCGTCGTGACTCAAAACCATTGTGCGGGTGCCGATCCGGGGCTGGCGGGCGGGGGCGGCGCTGTCGGTGCGGACGTGGTCGTAGAACCGCCAGGACCGCATCCGGTCGCGAAGCGCCAGTAGTTCGGGGGCGTCTCGCGGATCGGCGACCTGGCTGACCATGCTGTCGTAGGGGCGCAGGGTCGCCATCGCCGTGCGCCACTGGCCGCTGTCGTCGCGCACCCGGGCGAGCGCACCCGAGCGTTCAGCCACCAGGGTGGCGGGCCGCAGCACCGGTCCCGCCCACAGGGCCTCGGATTTGATCTCCGGGTCCAGCCCGAAGAAGGTGTTGCCCTCTTGCGGCAGGCCGAGGTCGACGGCGTAGCCGAACTCCTCCCCGGCGAATCCCAGTTTCAGGCTGACCGGCCCGGTGCGGCCGGGACCGGCCCACATCGTCGACGCCAGACCGCCCTCCCGGGCCAGTGCGTTGACCGCGCCGTTGCCGGCCATATCGGCCAGCAGTCGCACCGAGCGGTACAGGCTCGACTTGCCGCTGCCGTTGGGTCCGGTGACCACGGTGCACCGGCGCAGGGGGACGACCAGGCGGCGCAGCGAGCGGTAATTCGCCACGGCGAGGGTCTGCAGCACGGACTCGACCCTATCGACGCATGGTGTGATGGTCGGCATGCATCGCGCGCCCGAAGTCCGAAGCACCGTGTGGGAACGGATCGCGGAGTTGGTCGCCGGCCCCCGGTCATGGGTGCTGGCCCTGGCCCTCACGGTGATCGGCGGCGTTTTCATGGGTGTGGTGCCCGACAACGATTCCGCCGAGCAGTCCCCGGTGGTCATCCCCGCTACTGCGGAGTCTGCCCGGGTGACCGAGTTGCTCAAGCAGTTCCCGGGCGGGGACCAGGCGCCGGTGATCCTGCTGTTCTCCAGGACTGGCGGTGCCGTTCTCGCACCGCAAGACCTGGCCGCGGCCGAACAGGCCCGCGATCGCGCACTGGCCGCCGCGGGTGTACCCGTCGGCCCGCCTGCGGGTCCCCTGCCGCTGCCGGTGGTCCCCTCCGCCGATGGACAGGCCGCATTGGCACCGGTCCCGCTGAGTCCGGACCTGACCGGGTTCGCGCTGAGCGACGAGGTCAAGGAGTTGCGGACGGCGGCGCGCGACGGCTTGCCCGACGGGATGGTCGCCAATGTGACCGGCGGTCCGGCGTTCGGCGCGGACATCGCCGACTCGTTCTCCGGCGCGAATTTCGTTCTGCTGGCGGTCACCGTCGGGGTGGTGGCGGTGCTGCTGATCATCACCTACCGCTCCCCGGTGTTGTGGTTGGTGCCACTGCTGGTGATCGCGTTCGCCGACCGGGTTGGCTCCCTCACCGGTTCGGCGGTGGCACAGTTGACCGGGTTCGCCGGCGACGGGTCGACGTCCGGCATCACCAGCGTTCTGGTGTTCGGCGCCGGCACCAACTATGCGCTGCTGTTGATTTCGCGGTACCGCGAGGAACTGCGAAAGACCCCCGAGCACCGCGAGGCGCTCTACACCGCGGTCCGCTTCGCCGGGCCGGCGATCGCGGCCAGCAATGCCACCGTCGTGCTGGCACTGCTGACACTTCTGCTGGCCGAGTCCCCGACAACCCGCAGCCTCGGTGTGCAAGCCGCCGCCGGACTCCTGGTCGCCGCGGTCTACGTGTTGTTCGTGCTGCCGCCCCTGCTCGGTCTGTTCGGCCGAAAGCTGTTCTGGCCCTTCATTCCCCAGCCGGGACAAGGCGAGATAACCACAACCGGCGCGTGGCACCGGGTGGCGGACTGGATGGCCGGCCATGCGGGCCGGGTCGCGGTGGCCTCGATCCTGGGGCTCTTGATCCTGGCCACCGGCATGCTGTCCACCCCGGTGGGTTTGTCCCTGATCGACCAGTTCCGGGTGCGCGCGGACTCCGTCGACGGCTTCAAAACCCTGGCCGCACACTTCCCCAGTGGGGTGACCGATCCGACCCGGGTGGTCGCCTCCACCGACCGCGCCGAAGCGGTGACCGCGGCAATTCAGGCCACTCCCGGGGTGGCCTCGGCGATCCCGGCTGGCGTGTCCGACACCGGGCTCACCCAGTGGCAGGTCGTCATCAATGCCGCACCGGCATCCCAAGAGGCCTTCACAACCATTGACGCGCTTCGGGATTCGGTGCGCAGCGCGGTGGGCCCCGAAGGGGTCGGACTGGTCGGCGGCACCGATGCGCAGGCTCTGGACGCCAGCAGGACCGCCATCCGGGACCGCTGGGTGGTGATCCCGGCCATCCTCGTCGTGGTGCTGGCGGTGCTCTACGTGCTGCTGCGCGCCGCCTTGGCGCCCCTGGTGCTGGTGGCCGCCACGGCCTTGTCGACGCTGGCCGCCTTGGGACTTGGGGGCTGGGTCAGCGTGCACCTGCTGGGTTTCCCCGCACTGGACAACACCACACCGCTGTTCGCCTTCCTCTTCCTGGTGGCCCTGGGCGTGGACTACACCATTTTCCTGGTCACCCGGGCCGAGGAGGAGACTCCGCTCTACGGAACTCGCGGCGGAATCGTCCGTGCGGTCTCGGCGACCGGCGCGGTGATCACCAGCGCGGGAATCGTTCTGGCGGCGGTGTTCGCAGTGCTGGGCGTGCTGCCGCTCATCGCACTCACCCAACTGGGCATCATCGTCGGATTGGGCATCCTGCTGGACACCTTCGTGGTGCGCACCGTCGTCATTCCGGCATTGTTCACCTTGATTGGCCCGCGGATCTGGTGGCCGGCGTTCCGGGCCGACGACATCGAGCGCACTGACGAATTACCTACGCAGGGGCGGGGTCTGCGTCGCGGGGACCTTCGCGGTGACCTTTCTCGAACGCACCGGCACGAACGAGGAAGAGCAGGCTGACGACCAGCACCCAGAACGGGAAGACCAGGGTGAGCCACATGGTGGTCTCGCCGCCGAGGATGAGCGTCAGCGCCATCAGGTAGGTGGCAATCGTCAGCCAGCGCGGCATGAGCCCGGTGCGCAGCCAGATGGTGGCCAGCGACATCATGAACACCGCGGCCATTTTCACTGCGTAGGTCTTGGACAGTTTCAGCAACAGCATCTGGCCGAAGACGGTGCCCGCCGCCGAACCACCGGAGTAGTGGCTCGCCGAGGCCAGTCCGGCGCCGACGGCGGCCGAGGTGAACATCATGGCCAGGAACAGCAGTCCGCTGCCGAGGGTCACGGTGGCGAAGAACCTGTCCTCGTAGCGGCCGAGGTTGGCCCGCACGACCCCGATGAACCACAAAAAGCAGATCCCGGCGAAGGGCATGAGTTCGGCGGCGAGCCGAATCTTCTCGTTGCCGGCGTCGAGCCACTGCGAACCCGGTTGGGCGCCCTCGGGCAGCGATGAGCGGATCAGCACGATGGAGGCGCCGAACAGCACGGCGAACAGCACGCCGGCCAATGCGGCGGCGCGGGGGGTGGTCAGGTAGTGCAGGTTCCTCGACTTTTCGGCCACCCGGACATGGTCGCAGACTCAGGGCTGACCGGGCAGCAACTGCACCATGAGCCCGTTGGCCTCGGCGAGCAGGGTGCCGTCCGGAGCGGTCAGTTCGGCGTCGACGAACGTCTTGCGGCCCTCGACTTTTGCAGCCCGCCCGCGGACCGTGAGCGGCACGTCGATCGGAGTGACGTTGCGGTAGTCGACGTGCAGGAAGGCGGTCCGACTGATCGGCCGGTTGATCGAGTGGATGACGATACCGAACATCACGTCGAACATCATGGCGACCATTCCGCCGTGCACCGCATTGTTGCCGCCGACGTGGTAGCGGCTGTACTGCACAGCGACTTCGACACCTTCGGGGCTGAATTCCTTTATGCGCCAGGGTGGCATCATCACGCTGCCCGCCCCCGGCAGACTTGCGACCCGTCCGGCGGGCGCACTGGCTCGTTCAACCTCCGAGCGCGCGAGGAACACGATCAGATCCTCGACCTGCCCGGCTGCAGCGTTCCAGTCCGCGACATCGGTGGATACCGCGAGGTCCTGTACGCGGCGCATGGCGGAGACGAACCGACCAAAACCCGGGGGCTCGTCGAGCACCTGGAACCGGGGGAAGCCACCGTGTTGGTCGTACTCGGGATCGAGGTCGTGGGGGTCCTGGGTCACCGCGGCGCCAGCACGTCGCGGCGCACGATGGTCTGGTCGCGGCCGGGACCGACGCCGATACATGAAACTGGTGCTCCGGCAAGTTCTTCCAGCCGCAGCACATAGTCGCGCGCCTTGGCCGGCAGATCGTCGAACTCGCGGGCTCCTGAGATGTCCTCCCACCAGCCGGGCAGTTCTTCGTAGATCGGCTCCGCGCGGGCGATGTCGCTCTGGGTCATCGGCATGTCGTCGGTGCGTTTGCCGTCGACGCTGTAGCCGACGCACACCGGAACCGACTGCAGGCTGGACAGCACATCAAGTTTGGTCAGGAAGTAGTCGGTGATGCCGTTGACGCGGGTGGCGTACCGGGCGATCACCGCGTCGAACCAACCGCAGCGACGAGCCCGGCCGGTGGTCACCCCGACCTCCCCTCCGGTCTTGGACAGATAGGCGCCGTTCTCGTCGAACAGTTCGGTGGGGAACGGACCGGAACCCACCCGGGTGGTGTACGCCTTGAGAATCCCGAGCACCGTGGTGATGCGGGTCGGTCCGATTCCGGATCCTACGGCCGCACCACCCGCGGTGGGGTTCGAGGAGGTGACGTAAGGGTAGGTGCCGTGGTCGACGTCAAGCAGGGTGCCCTGGGAGCCCTCCAGCAGGACGGTCTGGCCGGACTCGAGGGCGTTGCCCAGCAGCAGACGGGTGTCGGCGATCCGATGGGCGAAACCCTCGGCCTGCTCCAGCAGGTTGTCGGTGATCTCGCGGGGATCCAGCGCCTTGCGGTTGTAGATCTTCACCAGCACCTGGTTCTTGAAATCCAGCGCCGCCTCGATTTTGGCGGCCAGCAGATCCGGATCGCGGACGTCGGCCACCCGGATGCCGATCCGGGCGATCTTGTCCTGATAGCACGGGCCGATGCCCCGTCCGGTGGTGCCGATCTTCTTGTTGCCCAGGTAGCGCTCGGTGACCTTGTCGATGGCCACGTGGTAGGGCATCAGCAGGTGGGCGTCGGCGGAGATCAGCAGCCCGGAGGTGTCCACCCCACGGTCGTTGAGGCCGCGCAGCTCGGTGAGCAGGACCCCGGGGTCGACGACGACACCGTTGCCGATCACGTTGGTCACCCCGGGTGTCAGGATTCCCGAGGGAATCAGGTGCAGGGCGAAGTTCTCCCCGGTGGGCAGTACCACGGTGTGCCCGGCGTTGTTGCCGCCCTGGTAGCGCACCACCCATTGCACCCGACCACCGAGCAGATCGGTGGCCTTCCCCTTGCCCTCGTCGCCCCACTGGGCGCCGATGAGCACTATTGCCGGCATGGCGTTTCTCCTGCGTAATGTGGTCCAGCCGGTGAGACACCCTATCGGAGCGCCGGTATCGGCGGCGAACAAACGCCGCAGAGCCAGCCAGTGCCAGGAGGACCGTCGATGAGCGCAGACTTCGCCGTGCTGTCCTTCGGGGCGCGCCGGGCACCACGTTCGCTGGCACCGCTGCGGCTGGTGCAGGTGGACCACCCAGCGGCCAGCGAGACCATCGACGAGACGGTGCGCGACGCCCGGCGGGTCGTGGTGCTCGGCGGCGACGGCGACCTCGCCGCGGTGCTGACCCGGCTGATCCGCACCGAGCGGCTCGACGTGGAGGTCGCCCATCTCGGTGGGTCGGCCCTGAGCAGGTCGGTACCGGGCCGGCTCACCGCACACCGGGCGCTGCGCGACCCGGCGCGTCGGGTTCCGCTGATCCGCGACGACACCGGGACAGCTCTGGTCGGTTCGGCGTTGTGGCTGCCCCCGGACGGGGCTGCGGCGTTGCACGGTGAGGCGGTGGTCGACGACACCGTCCTGTTCGACGGCGACGTCACGGGCGTGCGGATCGAGCCGACCACCGACCTACCCGGACTGCGGGCCGCCGCGCTCGGCGGTCGCCGGACTCAAAGATTTCGAAGCTGGGTCCACGGCCGGGCTGCCCAATTGGGCACCACCGGCGCCCGGGTCGTGCGCGATGGTGTGCCCGGGGCCCGGGAGGTCCGGCGGTCGACGTTCTACCGGCACACCACGGGCTGGCTGCGGGTGGGCTGAACGCAACGCCGATTCCCGATGGCGATCACCGCCCGGCGTGCCATCATCGCCGGGTGTGGTGGTTGTACCCCGTCATCCTCGCCGGCTGCAATGACTGCGCCGGGAAGAACCGAACCCGGGTTCCGTTGCGCGGCACCAGGACCGGTGCCGCCCGCCACGGCGGGCCCTCCGGGCGCGCGCTGACCGGTTCGAGCCGGGCCTCGCGCAGCAGTGTGTGCAGCACGGTGACCAACTCGCACATCGCGAACGCGGCGCCGATGCAGCGCTTGACGCCGCCGCCGAACGGAATCCACGCGTGCGCTGGCGGCCGGGTGCCCAGGAACCGCTCCGGCCGGAACTCCGCAGGGTCGGGGTAGCTGTCCGGATCGCGGTTGACCGCATCGAGAAGCAGCACGATCCGGGTGCCCGGTTCCAGGGTGTAGTCACCGAGTTGGTAGCGGCCGGCCGTCATCCGACCGGTGATCGGGGCCGGCGGCCAGAGTCTCAGCGTCTCGTTGATCACCGCCTCGGTGTAGGCCGTCGCACCGGACTCCGCTTCGGCGCGTACCCGCTCGTAGGCCTCGGGGTGGTGCATCAGCAGATCAACCACCCAGGCCAGTGTGGTGGCTGTCGTCTCGTGCCCGGCCAGCAGAAGGGTGACGAGATCGTCGCGGATTTCCCTGTCTGACATACCTTCTGGGCCCGAGAGCCCGTCTCCGTCCTCAGTCCGGGCATCGACGAGCATCCCGAGGATGCCCGCCGCGCGCTGGGGGTCTGCACGGCGGGCTTGGATCAGCGGCATCAGCACCTCGTCGATGCGGCGGTTGATGCCGCGCAGTCGGCCCCACATCCGGAGCGCGCCGAGCCGACGGGCGGCGTAACGCACCGGCGTCTCCTCGGAAATGGCCAACTCCAGCAGGTCGTCGAACGGCGCGCCGAGGCGGGCGACCTCGGCGGGATCCGCCCCGTCGCCGACGCCGAACATGATCCGCACGATGACGTCGAGGGTCAGCGCGCGGGCGGCCTCCAGCATCCGCATCGGCCGTCCGACGGGCCAGCGGGCCATCGCCGCGCGGGTAGCCTCGGCGATGATCGGCACGTAGCCCTGCAGCACCTGGCCGTGCAAGGGCGGGGTGAGCAGCCTGCGTCGGCGCAGATGTTCGGGTTCCTCCTGCACGAACATCGACTGCGGCCCGTAGATCGCCGCGGCGGGACCGACCCCCTCACCGCCGAGCAGCACGTCGGGTTTGGCGGCGAAGACTTGTTTGACCAGCGCCGGGTCGGCGACGGCGACCACGGGCCCGTACCCCAGCACCGGCAGGGCCACCACCGGTCCAACCCGGCGCAGGACCTGGGCCACCAACTGTTGGCCACCGAGTCCGTACGCGGCCGCGTACACGCCGCCGAAGATCGGCGAGAGTGGTCCGGGCGACGGAAGAGCGGGTGGACGCATGCGGCCAACAATCCCATACCCCAACTGCAGGTTGGCGTACCTTCGATGCCGTGAGCATTCGTCCGGTGGACCAGTCGGTGCGCCCCAGCCCGGTTTTCCTGGCCCTGCTCGGGATCACCGCCCTCGGCGGCGTGCTGGCCTGGACGGCAGCCACCAGCACCGGGCCGATGGCCCATGTCGGGGTCTTCATCTTCGTGATCGGCGGCTGGCTGGTGTCGCTGTGTCTGCATGAGTTCGGCCACGCCTACACCGCGTGGCGTTTCGGCGACCACGACGCGGCGGCGCGCGGCTACCTGACGCTGAACCCGCTGAAGTACTCCCACCCGCTGCTGTCGTTGGGCCTGCCGCTGTTGTTCATCGCCCTGGGTGGCATCGGTCTGCCCGGCGGGGCGGTCTACCTGCACACCGGTTCCATGACGCCACGCCAGCGCAGCATCGTCAGCTTGGCGGGCCCGTTCGCGAACCTCGTCCTTGCGGTCGTCCTGCTGGCATCGGTGCGGTTGTTCTTCAACCCCGACCATGCCGTCTTCTGGGCCGGAGTGGCTTTCCTGGGCTTCCTTCAGGTGACGGCGCTGGTGTTGAATCTGCTGCCGGTGCCGGGCCTGGATGGCTTCGCCGCGCTGGAACCGCACCTGAGCCCGGCCACCCAGCGGGCGCTGGAACCGGCCAAACAGTTCGGGTTCCTGATCCTGCTGGTGGTGCTGCTGGCCCCGGGACCCAACCGGTGGTTCTTCTCGGCGGTGTTCGGGATCTTCGACCTGTCCGGGGTCTCCGCGCGGCTGGCCATGATTGGCGGCGAGTTGACCCGATTCTGGTCAGCTTGGCTGTAGCCGCAAACCCACAGTGCGGCAGCGGACCCCCCTCGCCGCTGCCGCACTGCTGTCAAACGTTATCGGTGTCGCCGCCAGTCGGCGTAGGGCCATAGGTACCTGGTGACGGGGACGTAGGTCGTCTGCCACCAGGTGTTTGCCCACCAGTCCCGGCGCTGCCTATATTCCAGCCATGGGAGCCGGACACAGCCATGGCAACGCCGATTCCCGCATCAGTCGGATGATCGCCGCTTTCGCGGTCCTGGGCGTGTTCTTCATCGTCGAACTGCTCACCGCGCTGGCCATCGGATCACTGGCACTGCTTGCCGACGCCGGGCACATGCTGACCGACCTGGTCGCGCTGTTCATGGGGTTGGTCGCGGTGTTACTGGCTCGGCGCGGGTCGAAGTCGGCGGCCCGCACCTACGGATGGCACCGCGCCGAGGTGTTCACCGCGGTGGCCAACGCCGTGCTGCTGATGGGAGTGGCGGCCTTCATCCTCTACGAGGCCGTAGAGCGTCTCGGGCAGGCCCCGGACATCCCCGGTTGGCCGATGATCCTGGTGGCGCTGGCCGGTCTGCTCGCCAATATCGTTGTGGTGCTTCTACTTCGGTCCCATTCCGAGAGCAGCCTCGCCGTCAAGGGCGCGTACATGGAGGTGCTGGCCGACGCGGTCAGCAGCGTCGGGGTCCTGATCGCCGGCATCGTCACGGTGACGACGCGCTGGCCCTACGCCGACACGGTCGTCGCGGTCTTGGTGGCGTTGTGGGTTCTGCCGCGGGCCATTTCGCTGGCCCGCGCCGCGCTGCGCATCCTGTCGGAGTCCTCCCCCAAGCACGTCGACGTCAACGAACTCCGGGCGGCGCTGGCCGGCGTGGCCGGGGTGACCGAGGTCCACGATCTGCACGTCTGGACGCTGGTGCCGGGCCGCGATATGGCGACCGCGCACCTGACCACCGACGGCCGGTCCGGTGTGCTCGACGAGGCCCGGGCGGTGTTGTCGGCCCGCGGCCTGGGCCACGCCACCGTGCAGGTCGAGCCGCCAGGCTCAGCCGCCGACTGCCCGGAGCAGAACGACCTGTAGGAGCAGTTAGGCCAAACCCAGTTCGGCGCGGGCGGCCGGATCGCAGTCGTCGAGCAGATCACGGCAGCGTTCGAACTCGGCAGTCTCCCCGATGGCGTCGGCGGCCCGGGCCAGTGCGGCTACACAGCGCAGGAAGCCGCGGTTGGGTTCGTGGGCGTAGGGCACCGGCCCGAAGCCCTTCCAGCCGTTGCGGCGCAACTGGTCCAGACCGCGGTGGTAGCCGGTCCGGGCGTAGGCGTAGGCCGTGACGGCCTTGTCGGCCGCCAGGGCCTCCTCGGCCAGATGCGCCCAGGCCACCGATGCTGCCGGGTGCGCCGCGGCGACCAGCGCGGGGTTCTCACCCGCGACCAACGCCGCGTCGGCCTCGATGTCGCCGGGCAACAGCACTGGTGGAGGGCCCAGGAGATCCCCGAATGAAGTCATGGTCACATTGTGCCCGCCCCCGCCGGGCTTCCTGACGCCGGGAGTCACAGCCACCCACTAGGGTCGGGGGTAGCGCACCAGGAGGGATTGCACAAGGCCATGTCGAACCCGTCAGGGACCGACCCCGAGGACGGCATCCGCGACGTCGAGGAGTCTCGGTCGTACTCGGCTGCCTCGGACACCGATCCGGTGACTGAGGTGATCGAAATCCCCGCCGATCTCAGATCGTCGTCATCAGGGTCGACGCGCAATGACGAACGTCGTTACACCGCACCCGGATTCGACGCTGGATCGACTCAGATCATCGACCGGGTTCCCGACGACGCGACCGAATTCATCACCATGCCGGCCTACGCGCACGACTCCGCCGGGTCACCGAAGCGCGGCAAGCGCCGCGCAGGCGCACGGGGGGCGGCACAGCGTCCCAGTTGGCTGATCCCGATCCTGATGCTGGTGGCCGCCGTCGTCGCCGCAGCGGTCGTCGGACTGGTGCTACTCAAGCGATCCCAGGCAGCCGAGGCAGCGCGGGAGGAGGCGGTGCGCAGCACCATCGAAACCTTCGATGCCGCAGTCCGAAACGGGGACTTGGCCATCCTGCGTCAGGTCACCTGCGGCCAGACCCGGGAAACCTACGCCAGCTACGACGACGCCGCCTGGTCGGACGCCTACACCCGGGTCGCCGCGGCCAAGCAGTACCCGGTGGTCGCCAGCATTGACGAGGTGGTGGTCAACGGCAATCACGCCGAGGCCAACGTCACCTCGTATATGGCCTTCGACCCGGCCACCACCTCCGTCCGCAGTTTCGATCTGCAGTTCCTCGACGAGCAGTGGAAGATCTGCCAGGCGACCTGAGTCACTCCAGGCAGGCGTACTCCAACTTCGTGATCGCATTGCCATATTCGATACCGATTCCGGCGTACTCCCGCGCGATCGCGTCGTCGTCGGGCTTGGCCCGGTACCTCGGCACCAGATCAACGGTTTTCGCAGCGAGTTCAGCAGCCGTCTCGGCCCGGGCAGCCAGCGCCGGGTCACCCACCTGCATCGAGTAGTCCCTGATGGCGGCCGCCCACAGGCGGTACTGCTCGATCGTCGACAGGGCGGGATCGCCGGTCCGGGCCGCGGTCTTGGTTTGTTCGCTGAACTGCTGGTTGTAGGCGATCAGATCCCGCACGGTGTCGCAGTCCGAGCGCGCCTGACCTCCGCGCAGGTGCCAGGCCAGCAACCCGGCGACCAGCACGGCCAGTGCCGCAGTGCCGGCCAGTACCGCCCGGGGTCGGGCCACCCGGCCGGCGCGCTCAGCCAGCCGAGATGCTCCGTCCGGTGCTGCGCAGGTCGTTGCACGCCTCGACCACCCGCTCGGACATCCCGGCTTCGGCCTTCTTCATGTAGCTGCGCGGGTCGTAGACCTTCTTGTTGCCCACCTCGCCGTCCACCTTGAGCACACCGTCGTAATTGGTGAACATGTGCCCCACGATCGGCCGGCTGAAGGCGTACTGGGTGTCGGTGTCGACGTTCATCTTGACCACGCCGAAGTTCAGCGAGTCCTCGATCTCGGACTTCAACGAGCCGGATCCGCCGTGGAAGACGAAGTCAAAGGGCTTGGCGCCCTCAGCCAGCCCCAGCTTCGCCGCGGCCACCCGCTGCCCCTCGGCGAGCACCTCAGGCTTGAGCTTGACATTGCCCGGCTTGTAGACGCCGTGGACGTTGCCAAACGTCGCCGCCAGCAGGTAACGGCCGTTTTCCCCGACGCCGAGCGCCTCGACGGTCTTCTCGAAATCCTCCGGGCTGGTGTACAGCTTGTCGTTGATCTCAGCCTCGACGCCGTCCTCTTCACCGCCGACCACCCCGATCTCGACCTCGAGGATGATCTTGGCCGCGGCGGCATGCTTGAGAAGTTCCTGGGCGATCGCCAGGTTCTCGGCGATCGGCACCGCCGAGCCGTCCCACATGTGCGACTGGAACAGCGGGTCCTTACCGGCCCGCACCCGCTCGGCGGAAATGGCCAGTAGTGGACGCACATAGGTGTCCAGTTTGTCCTTCGGGCAGTGGTCGGTGTGCAACGCCACGGTGATCGGATACTTCGCCGCGACGACGTAGGCGAACTCCGCGAGCGCGACGGCACCGGTGACCATCTCCTTGATCCCGAGTCCGGAGCCGAATTCGGCTCCGCCGGTTGAGAACTGGATGATCCCGTCGCTGCCGGCGTCGGCGAATCCCTTCAGGGCCGCGTTGATGGTTTCCGACGACGTGCAGTTGATGGCCGGAAAGGCAAAGGAATGCTCCTTGGCGCGGTTCAGCATCTCCGCATAGGCCTCGGGGGTGGCGATGGGCATGGAACATCCTCTCGGCGGGAACGGGCGTCTGGAAGGAAGTATGTCAAACCGCACCGGTATCTTGGGCCGTCATGATCACTACCGTTGCTGCCATGCCGAGCATCCTGGACCCGATGTACTGGCTGGGCGAAGGTGGATTATTCGCCTCCGCGGTGCTCCCCGGCATCCTGATCATCGTCTTCATCGAGACTGGCCTGCTGTTTCCACTGCTGCCCGGCGACTCACTGCTGTTCACCGGCGGGTTGCTGGCCGCGGCGCCGAATCCCCCGGTGAACATCTGGGTGCTGGTGTTCGCGGTTCCGGTGGTCGCGATCCTGGGCGACCAGTGCGCCTACTACATCGGCAGGCGCATCGGCCCGGCGCTGTTCGACAAGGAAGATTCCCGGTTCTTCAAGAAACGCTACGTCGAGCAGTCGCACGCATTCTTCGAAACCCACGGCCCGAAGACGATCATCCTGGCCCGTTTCGTCCCGATCGTCCGCACCTACGCGCCGGTTCTGGCCGGGGTCTCGTACATGAGCTACCCGGTATTCCTCAGCTACAACATCATCGGCGGAATCCTGTGGGGCTCCGGGATGACGGCGCTGGGTTACTTTCTGGGCAATGTGCCGTTCGTCAAGAACAATTTCGAGTTGGTGATCCTGCTCATCGTGTTCCTGTCGATCTTGCCGGGTATCACCGCGGTCGGCCGAAATGTGCTGCGCCGCCGCGGAGTTCTGCCCGAGGAAGCCTAGCCGGTTACGGCCAGGTACCGGGTTGCCGCGACGGCCCGGCACCGGGCTGCGGTTGCAAGTTAGCCCCCGGGAGCTGCGAGTTCTGCAGGGCACCCAGGCACAGCCCGAGTCGGCCTGGCAGGCAGACCCCACCCGTCCCGCTGATTACATTGGTCCCCGTCGAGGTCGCGTCCCAGCAGATACCGGTGCGCGAGTCGAGCACCTCACCGGCGCTGCAGGCCGCCGCCGCCGGTGGCGCGGTGATCAACGGGGCGGACAGCAGGGCACCGCCGCAGACCGCAGCCAGCAGCAGGCGAGGGACCGTGGATCGAATTCTCATGTCTTCTCCGTGCTCGAATCGGTCTGGGCGGTCAGGACGGGAGCTTGATCGTGGTCTTCTCCCGGATGACTCGGACTGCGTCGATCACGACCTGCTCCTGTCCCTTGGGTGCCTCCCCGTTCAACTGCAGGACGAACAACCCGTCCTTTCCGGGGATGACGATGGTCTGCTGACCGACGGCGCGGGCCTCACCGTCCCAGACATAGGTGCCCACGTAGTCGACGGACTCAAACCCGCTCAGCGCACTGCGCTCGGGCGGCCCTTCGACAGGCCTAAAGTCGGGCAGTTCGTTGAGTTGGCCGGGCGCGAGTCCGAGGATCGTCTCCGCATCGACGTCGCCGGTCAGCTTGGAGGCGATCGCATACATGAACGGGGGGTTCTCCGGGTCTTCGGCCTTGTCGTAGACGATGGCACCGTAGGCCCAGTCCGGAGTCCTGTCGCCGGCCGGACTCCAGTCCGGCGGAAGCGGGAAGTTGATGGTCGGGGTGCCAGGTTCGTCGGCCTTGAACGGCACTTCGGCGATGTTGTTGTCGATGATGTACTGGTGCAGGTTGGCGCCCACCGACGGAGGTGCGGCGGCCGCGTCGCTGGCTTTGCCGTGACCACTGCCATGCCCGCCGCCGTGAGCCGGGGCCGGCGATCCGGTCCAAACCGTGGGAGTGGCCGGGGCCGTCTCCGTCGAGGCCGATTCAGTCGTGGGGGCGCAGCCGACGAGCGCGGCAACGAACAGTCCCGCCATCGCCGTCGCCGTGATGTTCTTCATCGGGTCGCGTTCTCCTTCGCCTGTTGTGCTGGCCCTTGAGCATAGCGACATTCCGGATCCCCAACTGCAGGCCGGCAAATGGGGATCTCGCCGATCAGCCGAAGTCCGTCTGCTCCTCAGAGATGCCCAGCCGCCGTTCGATCAGAAGCAGTCCCACGACGGTCAGCATGCCTGCGGCGAACAACAGCAGCACCATGGCGACGTCGGTGGAGGGCGCGAGCAGATCCCGATCCGCGGACTGCCACGGCCAGAGCGCCCGCAGCGACCCCACCATGAGCCCGGTGATGATGACGAGGGTGATCCGATCCCGTTTGGCGAGCAGCCATTTCAGCAGCGTGACGAATGATGCGAGACCGATGATGGCGCCTAGTCCGAAAAGCGCGAGGTAGCCGAAGTTGCGGTCGGTCACGGCTCTGATGGTCGTCTCGTACATGCCGATGGACAGCAGCAGGAATGATCCGGAGACTCCGGGCAACACCAGCGCGCAGATGGCCACGGCCGCCGCCAGGACGATCGCGATCGGGCCCGGGTCGGTGATGTTGGCCGGCGGAACACCCGTCAGCCAGAACAGGAAGATAGCCGCCACCGCCGCGACGACGAGGTCCTTCGCCCGCCATGCTCCCAGAGACGTGCGGAGCACCATGTGCGCGGGCACGTACACACCGGCGAGCACCAGTCCGAAGAACAGCGCCCGCATCCGAACCGGATACTCCTCTAGCAGTGGCCCGATGAATCGCGCTCCAACGATGAGCGCGGTGACCATGCCGATCGCCACGGGAATCAGGATTCGCCAGGGTAGACCGCGCACCGTGGCGGCGGAGGTTCGCGCGGAGGCTGTGCCGGTCCCGAGGCCGAGGAGTTGGCGCAGCGCCAGGACCGTGTCAGCGATCGCGTTGATCAGCGTCTTGTAGACGCCGACGATCAGTGCGACGGTTCCGCCGCTCACGCCGGGGATGACTTCGGCAACCCCGATGAGGGCACCACGGACAAGGTTGGCGGCAGTTGTCAGCACGCGACCACGCTAGCGGTCGTGGACCCGGTGGTGACTGACCTCGCAGCTGGCCCTGGTCACCGGGTCCGACGTCCCTACTCGACTCGCGAGACCGTGTTCGCGGCCTCCATCAGCATCCACCCGGACACCTGGACCGAAAGATCACGCTCCGGGGCGGCCGACTCGGTGACCGCGCCGTCGACGGACCTCCCGCCACTCTGCCCGGAGGCGGGCAGCACCGCGACCCGGTTCCAGAACGGCCCGAACAGCGGCAGGCCGTCGACGTCCTGCCGGTTGTCCCAGGCGGCCCGGGCCGAAGCCAGCACGATGTCGCGGGCAGCCCCCCGGGCGGCGGCGTTCTCCGGGTTCTCGCCGGGCAGGTCGGTGGCGGCCAGGGCCAGGTATCGGGCGGTGATTCCCGCGAACAGTCCGCCGTCGCCGCCGCCGGCACCGCGCAGCACCCCGTCGGTGGTCATATGTTCGGCGATCGCCGGGATCAGCCTGCGCACCCGCGCAGCGTGCCGGGAGTCGCCGGTGCGGACGGCCAGTTCGGTCTCCAGGCCGACCACCACACCCTGGCAGTAGGTGTACTGGGCACGGACCAGTGAGCCCTCCTTGATCCCGTCGAACACCAGATGGGTCTTGGGGTCGATGAGGGTCTCTTCGATCCAGTCCGCCATCTCCGCGGCGCGTTCGACGTTCCCGTACCGGGCCAGGAAGATGCCAGCCGGGCCGTTCGCCGGGGCGTTGAAGAACTGGTCCTGCTTGCGCCAGGGGATGCCGCCGCCGGCCTGCGGCGCCCAGGAAGAGACCAACTGGTCGGACAACGTCGCCAATGCTTTGGGGTTGGGAACACCGGCGAGCCGGCCGGCCCGCTCCAGTGCCAGCGCCAGCCACGCCATGTCGTCGTAGTAGTTGTTGGTCCACCGGCCGTTGTTGCGGGTGAACTGGCCGCGGATCTGCCGCTTGATCTTCTCCACCCGCTCCGGTGCGGGTTCACGGACCTCGGCGTCGACCAGGGTGTCCAGCAGATGGGCCTGCCACCAGTAGTGCCAGGTGGCAAAGGTCAGGTCCTTGGCGGTGGGGGGCCAGCCCACCACCCCGAGTTGGGTGCCGGGCACCTGCATCACCTTCCGCAGGTGTCGGGTGGCGATGGCAGCCTCGGCGCTGGCCGCCCGGTTCCTCCATTGCTGGTCCATGGAGGGCAATCCTGCCCTACCAGGCCTGGGTCAAGTCGGACCACTGCCGGATCCAGCTGTGCATGGCGATTCCGGCGGCGACGGCGGCGTTGATGCTGCGCGTCGACCCGAACTGGGCGATCGAAACGGTCAGTTCCGCTGCGGCCAGGGCGGCCGCGGAAATGCCCGGACCCTCCTGGCCGAAGATCATCAGGCAGTCCTTGGGCAGGGCGGTCTGCTCCAGTCGCACCGCACCGGGCACGTTGTCGACGGCGACCACCTGCAGACCAGCACCCGCGGCGAAGGCGAGGAGTTCCTCGGTCGTGTCGTGGTGGGCCAAATGTTGATAGCGGTCGGTGACCATGGCGCCGCGGCGGTTCCAGCGGCGACGCCCGACGATGTGGACGGTGTCGACCGCGAAGGCGTTGGCGGTACGCACCACCGCCCCGATGTTGGCGTCGTTGCCGAAGTTCTCGATCGCCACATGCAACCGGTGCCGGCGGCGGTCGATGTCCGCCACGATCGCCTCCCGGCGCCAATATCGATAACCGTCAACGACATTGCGGGTGTCTCCGTGCTGGAGAAGTTCGGGGTCGAAACGGGGGTCCTGGGGCGATTCGCCGGGATGGGTATCCGACCACGGCCCGACACCGGGTGTTCCGGTGGACCATTCGGTAGGGCCGGGCTCGGTCATAGCGTGAGCAGGTCCACGGTGGCGAACCGCCCGGCGGGCCTACCGACGACGGCCACCCGGCAGTCGGGGCCCGGAGACTCTGGGCCCGGGGACTCTGGGCCCGGGGACTCTGGGCCTGGAGACTCTGGGCCTGCGGCGAAGACCAGTCCGCCCGTTGCCGCAACCCGGTATCCGCCGTCGAGTTCGACTCCGGCGATTCGCCCTTCATCGAGAAGCATTGCGGCCATGACATTTTCCGGATCGGTGAGGCCATACTCCTGCGCGCGCTCCGCCAGCCACGTCATCACGTCGCTGTCGCCGAGGTCGCCGACTACCGCCACGGTGAGGGATTCACCGCGGTCCGTGCGCATCGGGATGAGCAGTTCAGGGACCTCGGTGAACATCAGCCCGAACGGAGAACGCAGACAGTGCGCCGACCATTGCCGGAGCTTCTCACCGATGAAGGGTTCCAGGGTCACGCGCTTGCCGGTGGCGGTCGCGGGTGGGGTCACCCGCGCGAAACTGAAACCTGGGCGGATCTGAGGGGTGTTCCCCCGCCCAGCATTCAGTGTCGATGCGCCCAGATCCTCGGTCATGGCCGCATACCAGTGGTCCGTCTGCTGATCCGGCTCAGCAGGTGATGCGATGATCAGGACGTCGAGATCGTTGGCCGCACAACAGATGGCGTAGGCCAGCACACCGGGACTGGTGCCTACGCAGACGACATCCACGACCTCATCCCACTGGAGAGCGGAATCGTCGTTGTGCTCGGTCATCCCCCGAGGCCGAGGTCGGCCAGACCGAGGATGCTTCGGTACGGCACCCCCTCGGCCTCGATCGCCTCGGCGGCCCCGGTGGCGCGGTCGACCACCGTGGCCACGCCGACCACCGTGGCTCCCGCGTCTCGCACGGCCTTCACCGCGGTCAGGGCCGAACCGCCGGTCGTGCTGGTGTCCTCGACCACCAGTACCCGCCGACCGGTGACCTCTGCACCCTCGATGAGGCGTTGCATCCCATGGCTTTTCACAGCCTTGCGGACCACGAACGCGTCGATCGGCCTGCCAGGGGTGTGCATGACCGCGCACGCCACCGGGTCGGCGCCCATGGTCAGACCGCCGACGGCGACGTAGTCCCAGTCGGCGGTGAGTTCACGCATCAGCCGGCCGATCAGCGGGGCGGCTTTGTGGTGCAGGGTGGCGCGGCGCAGGTCGACGTAGTAGTCGGCCTCCTTGCCTGAGGACAGCGTCACCTTGCCGAACACCACCGACAACTCCCGCACCAGGGCGGCCAGTTCGTCGCGGGCCCAGGCGGTGATTTCAGGTGCGGCCACGGCCCCGTCCTATCTTGTCGACCGCGGCGCGAACCGCACCGCGCGGAATCAGCCGACCTGCGGTGGTCAGCACTTTGTACTGCATCCCGGGGATGCTCATCACCTTGCCCTTGGCGATGTCAGCCAGGCTGTCCTCGACGACATCGTCGACGCTCAGCCACATCACCGATGACATGGAATCCATTGCGATGCCGGCACGCTGGTGAAACTCGGTGCGCACGTAGCCGGGACACACCACATGCATGCCCACACCGGTCCCGGCCAGGCCGTTGGCCAGGCCTTCGGAGAAGAACACCACCCAGGCTTTGGAGGCGGAGTAGGTGGAGCCGCGTCCGGGCAGCAGACCGGCGACGCTGGCGATGTTGATCACCGTTCCGGTCCGGGCGGCCAGCATCGGCGGCAGCGCGGCGTGGGTCAGTTGCATGACCGCGGTCACGTTGACGTCCAGCTGGTGCTGCAGTGCCGACAGGTCGGTGGCCCAGAACTCCCCGGAGGTGCCCAACCCGGCGTTGTTGACCAACACCTGCACCCCGGCAGAAAGACGCGCGGCGACCCGGTCGCGGTCAGCGGCCAGGGCCAGGTCGGCGGGCAGCACCTCGACGTCGATGCCGTGGGCGGCCCGCAGTTCGGCGGCCAGCGTCACCAGGCGGTCGACGTCGCGGGCCACCAGAACCAGATCGTGGCCGTCGCGGGCGAAGCGGCGGGCATAACCCTCACCGAGGCCCGAGGTGGGGCCGGTGATCAGGGCAACAGGACGGGTCACCCCGTCACCCTAGATCAGGTGAGGTAGTTGGGTTCCTGGGTCCCGGCGCGCGGCTGTTGCGGGCGCAGCAGTGGCGGCGCCTCGCTGCGGCCAGGCGGCAGCGCCTGCGGGTGGCCGGGTTCGGGGATTCGGCGCACAGACTGGTTGGCGGCGGCCTGGGCGGGGATGGGCGGCAGCACCCGCAGCAGGTCGTTGAACTGGCGGACGGCGCGCAGGCCCTCGTCCCACTCGGCTCGGGTGGAGGAGATCGGCATGGCCAGCAGGGTCCAGTTCTGCTCGTTCCACATGATCTCGGCGCAGTCGGGAGCGGTGTGGGCGAAGGTCACCATCCGGCGGTCGCACGCTCGTCGCGCCGCGTCGAGGTTGTTGGAGTACAGCATCCGCGGGCCGATCGCGCCGAGCAGCCACACATCACTTTCGCGGGGTTCCTTGATGCCCTTGAGTCGCAGGTCCAAGACGATGTTGGTGCCGACCTTTCGGTGCAATGCGATCACGGTGGCGACGTCTTCGACGTCGAACACGTAGACCGCCTCGCCCCGGATCTGGCCGAGGACGACATTGCGGGCGCTGACCTCGCCGACGGACGACATCACCCCGCGCTTCCAGCGGTCGATGATCTCGGTCGACGCCTCGTCGTAGTCGAATCCGTGCGAGCGGGCCCAGGACTTGCGCCGGCGACCCAGGCCACGGCGGCGTCCGACCTCGATGTACAGCAGAACTCCCGCACCCACGAAGCAGAGTGCGGACAGCGTGAACCAGAACGGAACCATCGGGGGTAGCCTAACCGCTGACTGCCACACGGACAGATTCCGAGCAGGTCACAACCGGGTCACCGTTACCTCGCGAACAGACACAAAAGGTCCCGACACGCCCAGGCGTGGGGACCTTTTGTGTCTGTTCGGCGGGTCAACCGAGCCGGTCAGCCCAGGATCAGCGAGTCGCCGTCCGGGGCGACGTTGACCGGCACGACGTCGCCGTCATGAACCTCTCCGGCCAGCAGCATCTTGGCCAGTTGGTCGCCGATGGCCTGCTGGACCAGCCGGCGCAGCGGCCGGGCGCCGTAGACCGGGTCGAACCCGCGCTGGGCCAGCCATTCCTTGGCCGGCAGCGACACCTGCAGTTCCAGGCGACGCTGGGCCAGCCGCTTCTGCAACCCGGCCAACTGGATGTCGACGATCTGAACCAGTTCCTCGGGGCTGAGTGCGTCGAAGATCAGCACGTCGTCGAGTCGGTTGATGAACTCCGGCTTGAACGCCGCGCGCACGGCCGCCATCACCTGCTCCTGATCGCCGCCCGAACCGAGGTTGGAGGTCAGGATCAGGATGGTGTTGCGGAAGTCCACCGTGCGACCCTGGCCGTCGGTCAGCCGACCTTCGTCGAGGACCTGCAGCAGCACGTCGAACACGTCCGGGTGGGCTTTCTCGACCTCGTCGAACAGCACCACCGTGTAGGGCCGGCGGCGCACCGCCTCCGTGAGCTGACCGCCCGCGTCGTAGCCGACATAGCCGGGAGGAGCACCGACAAGCCTTGCCACGGAGTGCTTTTCGCCGTACTCGCTCATGTCGATGCGGACCATGGCCCGTTCGTCGTCGAACAGGAAGTCCGCGAGCGCCTTGGCCAACTCGGTCTTGCCGACGCCGGTGGGGCCGAGGAACAGAAACGATCCGGTCGGCCGGTTGGGGTCGGCGACGCCGGCCCGGCTTCGGCGCACTGCGTCAGAGACGGCCGTGACCGCGGCCTTTTGACCCACCACTCGGCGGCCGAGTTCGTCCTCCATGCGCAGCAGCTTGGCGGTCTCCCCCTCCAACAGCCGACCGGCCGGGATACCGGTCCAGGACGCGACCACGTCGGCGATGTCGTCGGGGCCGACCTCTTCCTTGAGCATGACGCTCTCCCGGGCCGCCGCCTGCGGCACAGCGGCGTCGAGTTTCTTCTCCAACTCCGGGATACGGCCGTAACGCAGTTCGGCGGCCTTGGCCAGGTCGCCGTCGCGCTCGGCCCTGTCGGCCTCGCCGCGCAGGTCCTCGAGTTGTTCTTTGATCTCCCGGACGATGTCGATGGCATTCTTCTCGTTCTGCCAGCGGGTCGTCAGTTCGGCCAACTTTTCCTTCTGGTCGGCCAGTTCGCTGCGCAGCTTCTCCAGCCGCTCTTTGGAGGCCGCGTCCTCCTCCTTCTCCAGCGCCATCTCCTCGATCTCCAGACGGCGCACCAGGCGCTCGACTTCGTCGACTTCGACGGGCCGGGAGTCGATCTCCATGCGCAGCCGGGAGGCGGCCTCGTCGACCAGGTCGATGGCCTTGTCGGGCAGGAACCGGCTAGTGATGTAGCGGTCTGACAAGGTGGCCGCGGCGACCAGCGACGAGTCGGTGATCCGCACGCCGTGGTGCACCTCGTAGCGGTCTTTGAGGCCGCGCAGGATGCCGACGGTGTCCTCGACCGACGGCTCACCGACGAACACCTGCTGGAAGCGGCGTTCCAGGGCGGCGTCCTTCTCGATGTACTTGCGATACTCATCGAGGGTGGTCGCGCCGACCAGGCGCAGCTCACCGCGGGCCAGCATGGGCTTGATCATGTTGCCGGCGTCCATCGCGCCCTCACCGGTCGCACCGGCGCCGACGATGGTGTGCAACTCGTCGATGAAGGTGATGATCTGCCCGGCGGAGTTCTTGATCTCGTCGAGCACGGCCTTGAGTCGCTCCTCGAATTCGCCGCGGTACTTCGCTCCGGCGACCATGGAACCCAGGTCCAGGGAGATGACGGTCTTGTCGCGCAGGCTCTCCGGCACGTCGCCGTCGATGATGCGCTGAGCCAGACCTTCGACGATGGCGGTCTTGCCGACACCGGGTTCACCGATCAGCACCGGATTGTTCTTGGTACGACGGCTCAGCACCTGGATGACGCGACGAATCTCGTTGTCGCGACCCACAACCGGGTCGAGCTTGCCCTCGCGGGCGCGCGCGGTCAGGTCGGTGGAGTACTTCTCCAGCGCCTGATACTGCGCCTCCGGATCGGCACTGGTGACCCGGGCGCTGCCACGCACCTTGACGAACGCCTCCCGCAGCGCCTGCGGGGACGCACCGGCTCCTGTGAGCAGCTTGGCGACGTCGGAGTCGCCGGTGGCCAAACCGACCATCAGATGCTCGGTGGAGACGAACTCGTCGCCCATCTCGGTCGCCAGTTGCTGGGCGGTGTTGATCGCCGCCAGTGACTCCCGGGACAGTTGCGGCTGCGAGGTCGCGCCACTGCTGGATGGGAGCCGGTCGACGAGGCGCTGCGCCTCGGCGCGGATGGTCGCCGGGTTGACCCCGACCGCCTCCAGTAAGGGGCCGGCGATGCCGTCGGTCTGTGTCAGCAGCGCCAGCAAGAGGTGGGCAGGCCGGATCTCCGGGTTGCCGGCCGCACTGGCGGCCTGCAGAGCGGCGGTCAGCGCCGCCTGGGTTTTGGTGGTCGGGTTGAACGAATCCACGCCGACGTCCTCCGTTTCTCCTGATAGAAGCTTGTCACGGTGTATAACACCGGAAGGCTTGAGTCTGTTCCGCTCAAGTTTAGTGAATGCGACATGGGCCCCGATAGGGGCTTCTGACACCTGTTCGGGCCGAACCGCGGAACTCCCAACTGTATCGAACATATGATCGACTTTTTCTATGATTGGGCGATGGGTGACCTCGCGGCGATCGGATACAACGGCGCACCCCTGCGACCGCCATTCCGGCCCGTCCGTCCCCCGCTACCGGTGTTGGTCGATCTGAGCGCCCTGTTCCCGCGCCGCCCGTATCGCGCAGGCCGATACCACCCGCACGGCCTACAGATGGACCAGGTCGTCCACGGTTCGCTGACCTGCTGGGGGCTGTGCGAACAGGGCGAATGGTGGGGACTAGTGACCTACCAGATCACCTACGGCGCCCAGCGCAAACCGGTGACCCATTGGGTTCCCGCCTGGGTGCTGCGCCGGGGCCCGGCCTGATCTCGCCGGGGCTCGGCCTGAACTCGGCGGTACTGCGCGAGATTCGTTACCTTCTCCCGGTGAGCACTGTGGTCTCCGGCCTCAACGAACTGGTTCCGCTGGCACTGGTGATCGCCATTTCACCGCTGTCGATCATCCCCGGGATCCTGGTGCTGCACACACCGCGACCACGTCCCACCAGCCTGAGCTTCCTGGCCGGATGGATGTTGGGCATCGCGGTGATCACCGGGGCATTCGTCGGCGGAGCCGAAGTCTCCGGTGGTGACCTGGACAGCAAACCGACCTGGGCCCCCTACGTCCGGATCGTGCTGGGCGCCGCCCTGATCGCCTTCGGCCTCTACCGGTGGTTCGGACGCCACCGCCAGGCCCACAACCCCAAGTGGATGACCGCCATGAGTTCGATGGGGCCGGGGCGGGCCTTCCTGATGGGCATCGTGCTGACGGTCGCCAATCTGAAGGTCTTCGCGATGTGCGCCGCGGCCGGGGTGGCGATCGGCACCGCCGCCCTGGGCCGGACCGGGGCCTGGCAGGCGGTGCTGATCTTCACCGCGATCGCGGCGTCCACCGTCGCCCTCCCCGCCCTCGGGTATCTGATCGCCGGCGAACGACTCGACCCCGCCCTGAACAGGGTCAAAGCGTGGATGGAGCGCAACCACGGCGCCCTGGTCGCGGCGATTCTGATCGTGATCGGAGCGGCTCTGCTCTACAAGGGAATGCAGGCGCTCTAAAAGTTACAGCCTTGCCCGGACCGCGTGAATCGGACGTGAATTTCCTGTGTAAAGGCTCTGGGCCCTTGGCCGAGGGACTTTCGCCCCTTACCGTCGGGATGGAGGTGCGACGAACATCACAACCGTGAAGCCACCGGGGACGATCGTGGGGGTGCGGCAGTGGGCGGACGCAAAGGGGCCGACAGCAATGGGGGGTACGGCAGTGACCAAGCGAGCCACCGGGGATGAGATCGACGGCATCGCCTGGAAGTTCCTCTGCTCGCCGTTCACCCGCCGGGACTACTGGGACTGGCCCCTGGAACGTCGGATCGACGCCTTTCTGCGGCATCTCAAACGTCTCGACATCCTCAACGACGGCGGCGCCTACGACGCGCTGATCGACCGGGTGATGGCGAACTTCTCCCGCGCCCGACGCGACGGGGTCCTCGACCCGCCCCGCCGCTGACCGCTGTCATGGAACTCGATTCGGTCATCCACAAAGGATCTGCCGACCATAAGGTCACGCCCAACTTCACTGACTACGCTGCCACCCGGGCGGCCTTCACCTGGAGTCAGATCCCCGATCTGTGCGCCGGAATGACCGGCTGCAACATCGCCTACGCAGCAGTCGACCGGCACGCTCAGGGCCCCGAGGCCGGCAAGACAGCACTTCGGTTCATCGCCGACACACCGGACCTGGACACCCGCGACGTCAGCTATGCCGAACTGGGAAGGCTAACAAGACGATTCACCAATGTGCTGCGCGGCCTGGGGATCGGTAAGGGAGACAAAGTCTTCGTGATCATGGGCCGAGTGCCGGAGCTGTACATCAGCATGCTCGGATCGCTGCGCAACGGCAGTGTGGTCTCGCCGCTGTTCTCCGCGTTCGGCCCTGAGCCGATCGCGACCCGGGTCAGCATCGGCGCAGCCGACGTCCTGGTCACCACCGCAGCCATCTACCGGCGGAAAATCGCGAAGATCCGCGACCAGCTGACCTCGGTGAAGCATGTGCTGCTGGTCGGTGAAATCAAGGACGACGAGGCGAACCTGCCCGACGTCCACAGCTTCGCGACGCTCATGGCCGCAGCGGGCGACGACGCACCCATCGAGGCCACCGAAGCCGACGACCCGTCGCTGCTGCACTTCACCAGTGGAACGACCGGTACACCCAAAGGCGCCCAGCATGTGCACGGTGCGGTGGCCATGCACTACATCACCGGACTCTTCGCGCTGGATCTACATCCTGAGGACATCTATTGGTGCACAGCCGATCCCGGCTGGGTGACCGGCACCTCGTACGGAATCATCGCTCCCTTGCTGCACGGCGTCACCTCGATCATCGACGAGGCCGAGTTCGACGCCCAGCGCTGGTACCGCATTCTGCAGGATCAGGCGGTGACGGTCTGGTATACCGCACCCACCGCGATCCGTATGCTCATCAAAGCCGGACCGGAACTGCCCGCCCGCTACCGGTTCCCACACCTGCGGTTCATCGCCAGCGTGGGCGAACCACTCAACGCCGAAGCCGTCTGGTGGGGCAAACGCGTTCTGGGACTGCCGATTCACGACAACTGGTGGCAGACCGAGACGGGCGGCATCATGGTGGCCAACACCCCCGCATTCGATATCAAACCGGGTTCGATGGGCCGCCCACTGCCGGGTGTGGACGTCGTCGTCGTCGACCACGATCAGGATTCCGGTGCGGTCACGGTCATCGAAAAGCCGGACTTCGAGGGCGAACTCGCGCTGCGGGTGGGCTGGCCGTCGATGTTCCGCGGTTACCTCAACCAGGACGAGCGGTACCGCAAGTGCTTCCACGCCGATCCGGCCGGCGATCTGTACCTGTCCGGGGATCTGGTCAAGCGGGACGCCGACGGCTACCTGTGGTTCGTCGGCCGGGCTGATGACGTCATCAAGGCCTCCGGTCATCTGATCGGACCATTCGAGGTGGAAAACGTCCTCACCGACCACCCCGCGGTCGCCGAGGCGGCCGTGATCGGGAAACCCGATCCCACCTACGGGGCGATCGTCAAAGCCTTCGTCACCCTCAAAACCGGATACACCGCAAACGGCGATCTGCGCCGCGACCTGATGGGCCACGCCCGCAAACGGCTCGGAGCCGCGGTGGCACCCAAGGAGATCGACTTCCTGGACTCGCTGCCGCACACCCGCAGCGGAAAGATAATGCGCCGGTTGCTCAAGGCCCGCGAACTCGGCCTGCCCGAGGGTGATACCTCCACCGTGGAGACCCCGGGAGTGACGGCGTGAGTGCACCCGACGACGGGGCGTTGGCACGAGGTTTGTTGGCCGACATGATCCGCATCCGGCGCATGGAGGAGAAGTGCGCCGAGATGTACAGCGCGGGCAAGATCCGCGGATTTCTGCACCTCTATGTCGGCGAAGAGGCCGTCGCCGCGGGATCGCTGGGCGTCCTCGGCGCCGACGACGGGGTGGTCGCCACCTATCGGGAGCATGCTCACGCTCTGCTGCGCGGCATTCCGATGACCAAGATCATGGCCGAGATGTTCGGCAAGCAGGAAGGCTGCTCGGGCGGGCGCGGCGGTTCGATGCACCTCTTCGACGCCGGCCGGCGGTTCTACGGCGGCAACGCGATCGTCGCGGCGGGATTACCGACGGCGGCCGGCCTGGCTCTGGCCGACAAGCAGCTCGGCCGGGACCGGATCAGCGCCTGCTACTTCGGCGAGGGCGCCACCGCCGAGGGTGCCTTCCACGAAACCATGAACATGGCCCAACTGTGGCAGCTGCCGGTGCTGTTCTGCTGCGAGAACAACCGTTACGCCATGGGTACCGCGATCGACCGGGAGCTTTCTCAGGTCGACCTGGTCGCCAAGGCGCAGGCTTACCGGGTCGCGGCAGCCTCCGCCGACGGCATGGACGTGCTGGCCTGCCGGACTGCCACGCAGCGCGCCGTCGACCACATCCGATCCGAGGGCGGGCCGTTCTTCCTGGAGTTCCGCACCTACCGGTTCCGCCCACACTCGATGTTCGATCCGGAGTTGTACCGGGACAAGGCCGAAGTCGCCGAATGGCGCGAGGAGCACGACCCCATCGCCACCTTCACCCAGCGCTGCACCGCCGAGGGTCTGCTGGGCGCCGATGACGTCGCGGCGATGGAAGCAAGGGCGGCAGCGGAAATCGCCGAGGCTGTCGCCTACGCCGAGGCCGGGACGTTGGAGAGCATCGAGACATTGACCCGTGACGTAATGACCCCGTTCGGGGGGTCAACGTGAAGATGACCTACCGCAGCGCCGTACATGATGCGATCGCCGACGCCATGCGCGCCGATGACCGGGTCGTGCTCCTCGGCGAGGACGTGGGGCGCTACGGCGGCACTTACGCGGTGTCCAAGGGCATGCTGGCGGAGTTCGGAACCGACCGCATCCGCGACACCCCGATCTCGGAGCTGGGATTCGTGGGGATCGGGATCGGAGCGGCTCTGGGCGGTCTGCGGCCGATCGTCGAGGTGATGACGGTGAACTTCAGCCTGCTGGCGCTGGATCAGATCGTCAATACCGCTGCGGCGCTGCGGCATATGTCCAACGGGCAGTTCTCGGTACCGGTGGTGGTGCGGATGGCCACCGGGGCGGGACGCCAGTTGGCGGCCCAGCACTCGCACAGTCTGGAGAACTGGTACGCCCACGTCCCCGGTATCACCGTGCTGGCCCCGGCGACCGTCACCGACGCCTACGGGATGCTGCGCACCGCCCTGGGCAGTCCCGACCCGGTGATCATCGCCGAGCATGTCGGGCTCTACAACGTCGCCGCCGACGTCTCCGAACTCACCCCCACCGATATTAGCCGGGCGGCGTTGCGCCGCAACGGAACCGATGCCACGATCATCGCCTACGGCGGCTGCGTCCCCAAGGCCCTTGACGCCGCCGATCAACTCGCCCAAGGCGGAATCGACTGCGACGTCATCGACTTGCGTGTGCTGCGACCCCTCGACGACGCCACCATCGTGGAGTCGGTTCGCAAGACGCATCGGGTGGTGGTGGTCGACGAGGCGTGGCACACCGGCAGCCTGGCCGCGGAGATCAGCGCCCGCATCGTCGAGCAGGCGTTCTACGAACTCGACGCTCCGATCGGCCGGGTGTGCACCGCGGAGGTGCCGATCCCCTATGCCAAACACCTTGAGCAGGCGGCGTTGCCACAGCCGGCCACCATCGCGGCGGCGGTGCGTGGACTGTTCGGGGATGACCGGCGGGCCGGGGTATAGCGACCGTGATCGAGTTTGTGATGCCCGCCCTCGGGGCGGATATGGATGAGGGCCGCCTCGACGAGTGGCGGATCAAACCCGGCGACACCGTCTCCCGTGGGCAGATCGTCGCCGTCGTCGAAACCACCAAGGCCGCAGTGGAAATCGAGTGCTGGAACGACGGGGTGGTCGACCGACTCCTGGTACCCGTCGGCGAGACCGTCGCTGTCGGGACCCCGCTGGCGATCCTGACCGAACCCGGCGAGCAACCCGGTGCCGCACCGCCGGTCGCCGCGACGACGCCGGCGGATTCGGCACCCATCCGCACCGAAGCGTCCGCTCCCCAGTCGGTGACGCACGGCGCACCGGTCGGTCACCGACTCTGGGTCTCGCCGGTGGCCCGGCGCACCGCCGCATCACTCGGGGTGGATCTGAGGACCGTCGACGGAACCGGGCCGCAGGGTGCGATCACGTTGCACGATGTGGAGCGCGCCGCGGCAACCGCCCATCATGAAACCCCCAAACCGCCGGCGCCTCCGCCGGCGGGCGCCGCCCCGAAGTCGGCCGCCGAGAAGGCCCGCGAACGTGGTGCCGCCATGCGGGCCTCCATCGCCGCGGCGATGAGCCGGTCCAAGCGCGAGATCCCGCACTACTACCTGGCCGAGGAGATCATCCTCGACACCGCACTGGCCTGGCTGACCGACTACAACGCCGGTCGCCCGATCACCGAGCGGATCCTGCCGGCCGTGCTGCAACTCAAGGCCGTCGCCCTGGCCACCGCCAAGTTCGGCGAGTTCAACGGGTTCTGGCGTGCAGACCCCTCCGGCGGGGAACGCTTCGAACCGGCCAACGGCACCCATGTCGGGGTGGCCATTTCGCTGCGCGGCGGCGGCCTGGTGGCCCCGGCCATCCACGATGTCGCCGAGAAACCCCTGCCCGAGCTGATGGCGGATCTGACCGATCTGGTCGCCCGGGCGCGGGCCGGTTCGCTGCGCAGTTCGGAGATGTCGGACCCGACGATCACCGTCACCAACCTGGGCGAGCAGGGCGTCGACGCGGTCTTCGGCGTCATCTACCCCCCGCAGGTGGCCATCGTCGGCTTCGGTAGACCCGCCCAGCGGGTCGTGGCCGTCGACGGCGGGATCCGGGTCGCCACCACGGTGCACGCCAGCCTGGCAGCCGATCACCGGGCCAGTGACGGCGCCCGGGGTGCGCTGTTCCTCGCCGAGATCAACCGGCTGCTGCAGCGGCCCCCCGAACTGTAGACCCCGATCGAGAAGGAGAATCCGTGACCAGTCAGACCCGTGCCGCAGTGGTGGCCGAACTTCTCGACATCGCCCCCGAGATCGACGAAGACGAACTGAGCGACTCCGAGTTGCTGCGCGATCAAGTGGATCTGGACTCGATGGACTGGCTGAACTTCCTGGTCCGGTTGCACAAACGCTTCGAGGTCGACATCCCGGAGTCGCAATACGCATCCCTGCGGACAATCAACGACCTGACCGCCTATATCGACGAACACCGGTGACGGCCACGTCATCGGACCCCGCCGCCGATGTATGACTGGCTTGGTCAATGACCGAGCGTTCATGGCACAATCCGACAATGGCCCAGTTGCCCTCAGTCGTTCTGAAAGATCCGTCATCGGCGCTGACCGCGACGTTCGTCCCGTCGGCCGGGATGGTGTGCACCTCGCTGTCTGACGGTGGGGTTGAACTGCTCGGACAGCGCCGCGGGCTCAACGCCTATATGACGACCGGCAAGACGATGGGTATCCCGATCCTCTACCCGTGGGCCAACCGGCTGTCCGCAAACGGCTACGCCGTGGACGGCGGCGCGGTGACGCTGACTCCGGGCGTGGGCGGGGTGCGGTCCGACGAACACGGCCTGGTGATCCACGGGGTGCTGGCCGCCTACCCGGGCTGGCTGGTCACCGAACAGGAGGACAACCGGTTCATCGCCGACTTGGACTTCGGCGGTCAGCCGCGGCTGCTGTGCAGTTTCCCGTTCCCGCACGTCGTCACACTCGACATCAAGCTGATCGACCGGGCACTGACCATCGAGACCACCGTCACCCCGACCACGTCGGCGTCGGTGCCGCTGTGCTTCGGGTACCACCCGTACCTGACCATCCCCGACGTGCCGCGCTCGGAGTGGGTGCTGCAGACCCCGCCGATGCGTCACCTGCCGGTCGACAACTGGGGAATCCCCACCGGGGCCACTGAGGAGCGTCCGGCGAGTGCGGACAAACTCGGCGACCGCGTCCTCGACGACGGCTTCGACGAGGTTCCCCAGGGTGCGACGTTCGCGCTGTCCGGCGGGGATCGGCGTATCGAGGTCATCTTCGACACCGGGTATCCGGCGGTGCAGCTCTTCGCCCCCAAGAATGACGACGTGGTGTGCATCGAGCCGATGGCCGCGCCGACCAACGCCCTGCGCAAGGGGACCTACAACAAGGCGGTGCCGGGGCGGCCGGCCGTCTCGACGTTCACCATCAAGGTCACGTAGGGCGCGTCGACCGCGGCTTCCACACCACCACCGCGGTGCTCTTGGACACCACGGCCAGATCACGGCGCGGCCGGGACCGGGTCGCCTCCTCGGCCAATTCGGTGACCCGGGCCTGCAGGGCCTCCACCTGATTGGTCAATTCGATGATCCGCTTGATCCCGGCGAGGTTGACACCCTCGTCCTGGGAGAGTCGCTGGATCTCCCGCAGCAGTTCCACATCGCGTTCGGAGTAGCGCCGCCCGCCACCGGCGCTGCGCTCCGGGCTGACCAGTCCGAGCCGGTCATAGGTTCGCAACGTCTGGGCGTGCATGCCGGCCAACTCCGCGGCCACCGAGATCAGGAAGGTCCGACTCTCCCGTGGCTCGCGGGGTCCGCTGGCGGCAGTCATGGCCGGTTACCCGCCCATCCGGCGCGGGGGTCGAACCCACTGGCCTTCTCCGCGGCCGCGTAGGCCTCCAGGGCTTCCAGCGCCGCACCCTCCAGTTCGGGTGGCACCGCGACCTTCACAGTGACCAGTAGGTCACCGGAACCTCCGCCGCGTTTGGGCACACCGCGTCCGCGCACCCGTAGGATTCGTCCGTCGGCGGTGCCCTTGGGCACCTTGACTCCGACCTTACCATCCAATGTGGGTACCGAAAGTGTTGTGCCCAAAGCCAATTCGGTGAAGCTAACCGGGACGGCGACGGTCAGGTCATCGCCGTCACGACCGAATACCTTGTCGGGACGCACATGAACGGTGACGTAGAGATCACCCGACGGGGCACCGCGCAGGCCGGCCTCGCCCTGGCCGGCCAGCCGGATCCGCTGACCGTCCTCCACGCCCGGCGGAATCCGCACGTTGATGGTGCGGGTCCGGGTCGTGACGCCGGTTCCGCGACATTCGTCGCAGGCATCCTCGATGATCGACCCGCTGCCCCGGCAGTCGGTGCAGGGTTCGGAGAAACCGAACGCCCCCTGATTGCGGCTGACCATCCCGGAGCCGTTGCAGGTGGCGCACACCTTGGGGCTGGTGCCCGGCCGCGCACCGCTGCCATGGCAGTTGGTGCACGGCGCCGGACTGGTCAGCCGCAGCGGCATAGCCACCCCTTTGGTGGCCTCCAGGAAGTCCAGTTCGGTCTCGGTCTCGAGGTCCTTCCCGCGCCGAGGCCGGGTGGTGCGCGGTTGGGCGCCGCGCCCGAACAGCCCGCCGAAAAGGTCGCCGATATTGGCGCCGCCGTCCTGGCCGGCCTGGCCGAACAAGTCGTTCAGGTTGAACCCGCCCGAACTGTCGTACCCGCCGCCGTAGCCGCCAGCGCCCCCACCGCCGAAACGGCGACCAAACCCACCGCCGGCGAACATCCGCCGGGTCTCGTCGTACTCCTTGCGCTTGGCCTTGTCGGTCAGCACATCCCGGGCCTCCCCCACCTCCTTGTACCGCTCCTCGGCGGCCGTGTTGTTGGGGTTGCGGTCCGGGTGGTTCTCGGCCAGCAGCTTTTTGGCGACCCGCTTGATCTCGTCGTCACTGGCGTCGGAGGAGACGCCGAGCACCTTGTAGAAATCCTTCTCAACCCATTCCCGTTGAACCATGCCGCGTCACCTCCTCTGCGTGTTGGGTGCGATTACTGATCTGATTCTGCGTGCCCGCCGCCGTGCTGAGGCTCCCCGGACGGCGTGTCGGCCTGTTCTGTGACCTCGACGGCGTCGACGACCCCGACCATGGCGGGCCTGAGCACGAACTCGCCGAGCCGGTAGCCCTTACGCATGACGTGGCCGATGACGGGGTTCGAACCGTCGCCCTCGTGCTGCACGGCTTCGTGCAGGGACGGGTCGAACTCCTCACCCTCGGTGCCGAATTCGGTCAGACCGAGCCCGCTCAGCGCGGCGGCGAGCTTGTCGGCGACCGACTTCAGCGGGCCGCTGTCCAAGTCGCCATGGCTGCGGGCCCGGTCGAGGTCGTCGAGCACCGGCAGCAGCTGACTGACCACGACGGCCTTGGCTCGCTCCCCGGCGGTGTCCTGGTCGCGCAGCGCGCGTTTGCGGTAGTTGGCGAAGTCGGCCTGGACCCGTTGCAGGTCGGCGGTGAGTTCGGCGACCTTGTCCTCGGACCCGCCGGCGGGCGCCTCCGGTGCCGCCCCTGTAGGGGCGGCACCGGAGGCAACACCTTCCCGGACTTCACCGGTCTGCGGGTCGATCCGGCGCTTGTCGGTCACCGTCACCGGCTCTTCCGTGCCCTCCGGATGCGTCACCGCTGCTCCTGATCGTCCTCAACAACCTCGGCGTCCACCACGTCGTCGGCTGCCGAGCCACCCTCGCCCCCGCCGGCGGCGGCCTGCTCGGCCTGGGTGGCCTCGTAGATGGCCTGGCCCAACGCCTGCGACTCGGTGCCCAGCTTCTCCATCGCGGACTTGATCGCACCGATATCGGAACCGTTCAGCGCGGTCTTGGCGTCGGCGATCGCGGTGTCGACCTTGGCCAGGGTGTCCTCGGGAACCTTGGACCCGCCTTCGGCTTCCCGCTGTTCTTTGACGAACTTCTCCGTCTGATAGACCAGCGACTCGGCCTGGTTGCGAACATCGGCCTCTTCGCGCCGCTTGCGGTCCTCGTCGGCGTGCGCCTCGGCGTCCTTGATCATCCGGT
>CAYXBN010000029.1:0-7711 GCA_964463215.1 uncultured Mycobacterium sp.
GCGGCTCCTGCGCCGGATCCCAACGCGCCCGTCCCGCCGCCTGCGGCTCCTGCGCCGGATCCCAACGCGCCCGCGCCACCGCCCGCGCCGGCGCCCGCCTGACATCGCCCGATCGGGCCGTCGAGAAAATTCGTCCCCGACTCGCAGTGAACTTGTGAGCTGACGGCGGTACGTTCAGATCACGCGGCCGAAGGGCATCCGGCCGATGAACTGAGGAGGTCTCGCCATGGACGTCATGGCCGCAACCGAGTTCCTGGCTAGGTCGTCGACGACGACAAGTGTCGGGTGGATCGGCTACATCATTATCGGGGCGATCGCCGGGTGGGCCGCCGGCAAGATCGTCAAAGGCAGTGGATTCGGACTGCCGGTCAACATCGTGATCGGTGTCGTCGGCGCCCTGATCGGCGGTTTCCTGTTGAGCTTCTTCCTGAACACCGCCGGTGGTGGTTGGTGGTTCACCCTCTTCACCGCAATCCTGGGTTCGGTGATTCTGCTCTGGGCCGTCGGGAAAGTCCGCAGCCGCACCTAAGTCCTGGCCGCGCACCACGCGTGGGGGAGGCATGGGTCCCAGCACGATGCGCGCATGGCGGGTGCACCGGCCCGGACCGATTCGCAGCGAACCGTTGCAGTTCGACGAACACGCCGCGATCCCCGAACCAGGTTTCGGCGAGCTATTGGTGGCCGTCCGCGCCTGCGGTGTGTGTCGGACCGATCTGCACATCGCCGAAGGCGACCTGGCCGTCCACCGGCCAGGGGTGACCCCTGGCCACGAGGTGGTCGGCGAGGTGGTCGCACTGGGACCGGGAGCCGAGCATTTCGTACCCGGGGAACGGGTCGGCATCGCCTGGCTGCGGCAGACCTGCGGTCGGTGCCAGTACTGCCGCCGCGGCGCGGAAAACCTGTGCCCACAATCCCGCTACACCGGCTGGGACGCCGACGGCGGCTACGCCGACTTCGCCGCCGTCCCTGCTGATTTCGCCCATCGGCTGCCCGACGGCTACACCGACAGCGAACTGGCGCCACTGCTGTGCGCGGGCATCATCGGCTACCGCGCGCTGATGCGGGCAGACCTACCGGCCGGTGGCAAGCTGGGTCTGTACGGGTTTGGCGGCAGCGCCCACATCACCGCCCAGGTGGCCCTGGCGCGGGGCGCCGAAGTGCATGTGATGACCCGCGGCACCGAGGCCCGCGAGTTGGCCCTGGCCCTCGGTGCGGCATCGGCCCAGGGGGCGGCAGAGTCGCCACCGGTCAAACTCGATGCCGCAATCCTTTTCGCACCGGTCGGTGAGCTGGTTCTGCCGGCGTTGGAGGCTCTTGATCGCGGCGGCACCTTGGCGGTGGCTGGGATCCATCTCAGCGACATCCCGGTGCTGAGCTATCAGCGGCACCTCTTTCAGGAACGCCAGATCCGATCGGTCACCTCCAATACCCGGGGCGACGCTCGAGCGTTTCTGACGCTGGCGGCCCAGCACCGCATCGAGGTCAGCACACCGCAGTATCGGCTCGCCGAGGCCGACCGCGCCTTGATCGACCTCGCCGAGGGCCGCATCGCCGGTGCGGCGGTGCTGCTGCCCTGAGGTCGCTAGGAGAGTTGCCAGACCAGGGCCGCCGCGAGTGCGCCCATGCCGTTGAGGGACCAGTGCAGCGCGATCGGTGCCAACAGACTTCCGCTGCGCCGGCGCAGCCAGGTGAACACGAAACCGGCGGCGGCGGTGGCCAACACTGCACCCAGCACCCCGGCGGCCATCCCGAACACCCCGCCGCCGAGGATCCGGGTGAACCCGACGTTGCCGGCGGTCAGGCCCAGCGACGACGCGATGTGCCAGAGGCCGAACAGCAGCGAGCCCGCCGCGGCGACACCGCGGAAACCCCAGGCCCGGTCCATGGCGCCGTGCAGCACCCCGCGGAAGGCCAGTTCCTCGGGGATGACCGTCTGCAACGGAATGATGATCATCGAGGCCACCAGGGCGCCGGAGAGGGTGGCGTAGCGGTCGTTGAGGAACATCGGCCGCGTCCATGGCAGCAGCGCGCCGATGGCGATGACGGTGAGCACCACGCCGACGGCGCCGGCGGCATAACCCGCGCCGGACTTCCAATGCTCGCGGCCCAAGCCCAGTTCCGACCACCCGAGGCCGCGAGCCCGAACCAGCAGAACCAGAGCCAGCGCAGCGATGGGAACGGTCCCGATATTCGCCCACGGTGTCGTGAAGTGGGCGATCAGGTTGGTGATCGCCAGCACGACAATCACCACGGCGATGTCGAGGTAGATCCGAAAGTGGTGCAGAGCAGCCAGCTGTGCCACCGCAGCGTGGGGCGGCGCGGCAACCGCGCTGGAGGCAGACATTTCCGCCAGTCTACTCGCCGCCCCGACACCTGGACCGCGTCGTGGACCACACCGATTAAGCTCGCGGCGGACGATGGAAGAGGCTGCCTTGGTCGACGATGACACCGGAAACGAGCCGCTGCTGGCAGGACTTCGGGTTCTTGATCTCGGCGATGGTCACGCCGACAGCGTCACCCGATTGCTGGCCGATCTGGGTGCCGATGTCCTCAAAATCGAACCCCCCGGCGGGGCTGCGGCCCGAGCGCAGTTGCCGACTCTCGGCGGGGTCAGCATCCCCTTCGCCCTGCACAATGCCAACAAACGCTGCGCGGTGCTCGACCCGGCGCTGCCGTCGGATCTTCGCCGACTGATCGACCTGGCCGCCGAGGCCGACATCGTCGTCGACACCGGAGCGCTGGTCGGGTACGAAACCTGCGCTGCAGACCTGTGCGACCGGTTCCCGCACCTGGTCACCATGCTGATCACCGATTTCGGCAGCACCGGACCGTACGCCCATTGGAAGGCCACCGACCCTGTCCTGTACGCCATGTGCACGGCGCTGTCCCGATCGGGCCCGACCGTGGGGACACCAGTCCTGCCCCCGGACGGGATCGCCTCGGCGACCGCCGCGGTCCAGGCGGCGTGGGTGCTACTGGCGGCCTACTTCAACCGACTGCGCTGCGGCGTGGGGGATTACATCGACTTCTCCCGATTCGATGCGGTGGTGATGGCCCTGGACCCGCCGTTCGGGACCCAGGGCCAGGCGGCCACCGCCCGCAAGAGCGGCGAACGCTGGCGTGGCCGGCCCCGCAACCAGGATCTCTACCCGATTTTCCGGTGCGGCGACGGGTTCGTCCGACTCTGTGTGATGTCACCCCGGCAGTGGCACGGCCTGCGGTCCTGGCTCGGTGAGCCCGAGCAGTTCCAGGACCCCCGGTTCGACACCCTCGCCGCACGCGCGCAGGCCTTCGACGACCTCGGTGTACTGATCGGCGACTTGTTGGCCGAACGCACCCGCGCGGAACTGGTCGCCGAGGGGCAACGTCACGGCGTCCCGATCGCCGCGGTGCTGAGCCCGTCGGAGGCCCTGGACTCCGAGCACCTCGACGCCGTGGAAGCCCTCACCGACACCGAACTGGCCCCGGGGGTGAGCGCCCGGGTACCCCTCGGCTACTGGTCGGTGGACGGTGGCCGGGCCGGTTTTCGGACCGCCGCACCCCCGGTCGGCGCGGACACGGCGCAGTGGCGCTCCGAACGGTTCGACCCGGCGCCGACGGGTCCTGTCGGCGGGCTGCCCCTGGCGGGCATCCGGGTCGTCGACTTGGGCATCATCGTGGCCGGCGGTGAGCTGAGCCGCCTGTTCGGCGATCTGGGAGCCGAGGTCATCAAGGTGGAAAGCGCCGCCTATCCCGACGGCCTGCGGCAGAAACGGCCCAACCAGGCGATCGGGGACTCTTTCGCCCGCGCCCACCGCAATCACCTGGGTTTTGGTCTGGATCTGCGCACCCCGGCGGGTGCTGAGGTGTTCGCCGAACTCGTGCAGACCGCCGACGCCCTGTTCGCCAACTTCAAGCCGGGCACGCTGCCCGCGTTGGGTTTCGGCCCTCAGCGGCTCCACGACCTGAACCCCTCGCTGGTGATCGCCGAGAGCAGTGCTTACGGCGATCACGGTCCGTGGAGCACCCAGATGGGCTACGGCCCGCTGGTGCGGGCGGCCACCGGAGTCACCAGCCTGTGGACGTCGGATCAGCCCAATTCCGCTGCGCGCCATCCGTTTTACGACGCCACCACGATCTTCCCGGATCACGTGGTGGGCCGGATCAGTGCTATCGGCGCACTCGCGGGACTGGTCCGCCGGCGGCGCTGCGGCGTCGGCGCGCGGATCCATGTCTCCCAGGCCGAGGCCGGCATCAACCAACTCGACACCCGGTTCGTGATGCTGGCCGCCGAGGCCGGCGGTGCCGACACCCGGGTCTGTCCCGACCCGTCCGTGCACCTGGTGTTGAACTGCGCCGGTGAGGACGAGTGGTGCGTGGTGTCGCTGACCTCGCCGGCTGACCACCACACGGCGGTCTCGCTCAGCGGCGATGCGGGTCTGTCCGGGTGGGCACGGGGTCGCCCACCCCTGGAGGTCGCCGAGCGACTGCAGGCCGCCGGCGTTGCGGCCGGGCCGATGAACCGGCCCGACGAGGTCTACGACCACCCCCAGTTGCGCTGGCGCAACGTGCTGACGGATATGGCCCACCCGCTGTTCGAGGTGCCGTTGACCGCTGAGACCGGTCCCGCCCCGTTCCGGAACATCCCCCAGTCCCCGCAACGCCCTGCCCCACTGCCGGGGGCCCACACCCGGAACGTCTGCCGTGACGTGCTCGGCATGACGGACGCGCAGATAGAGGAGTTGATCGGCGCCGGCGTGCTGTTCGCCGCCGAGGATCGAGAAGGAGTTCGGCAATGACCCCGACGACACAGACCCCCGGAACATCCACCGCGAGGTCCGCCGCCGAGCCCCCGCAGTTGTTCATCGACGGGGAATTCCGGGACGCCGACAAGGCCGAACCGGTGCTGGAGGCGGCTACTGGTGAACTGCTCGGCGACGGAGCCAGTGCCACCGAGGCCGACATCGACGCCGCGGTCGCCGCCGCGCGGGCGGCGCTGCCCGAGTGGCGATCGGCATCACCGGATCACCGGGCCAAAGCGCTGTTGGACTTCGCCGCGGCTCTGCACGCCCGTGCGGCGAGCACCACCGAACTGGTGACCCGGGAGAACGGGATGCCGATGCGGTTGTCCCGCGGCGCCAACGGGCTGTTCCCGGCCGCGCTGCTGAGCTACTACGCCAAGATGATCACCGAGACGCCGATCGAGCAGATCCGTCCGAGCACGTCCGGTCACACCATCGTGCGCCGAGAACCGGTCGGGGTCATCGCCGCAATCGTGCCGTGGAACTATCCGCAGGCGCTGGCCGCGTTCAAGCTGGCGCCGGCACTGGCCGCCGGTTGCCCGGTGGTTCTCAAGGCATCACCGGAAACAGCACTAGATGCCTTGGTTTTCGCGCAAGCCGCCCAGGAGGCCGGACTCCCGCCGGGGGTGCTCAACGTGGTGCCGGGCGCGACCGAGGCCGGCGCGCACCTGGTGTCCCACCCCGGTGTCGACAAAGTCAGTTTCACCGGGTCGACGGCCGTCGGCCGGATCATCGGCGAAGTGTGCGGGCGCCTGCTGAGACCGGTCACCCTGGAACTGGGCGGAAAGTCCGCGGCCATCATCCTCGACGATGCCGACCTCGACGCGACCATGACCGGCCTGAAGTCGGTGTCGCTGATCAACAACGGCCAGACCTGCTTTTTGGGTTCGCGGATTCTGGCACCCCGGTCCCGCTATGGGGAGGTCGTCGAGGCGCTGGCCGATCTCGTCAACGGACTTGCCATCGGGAATCCGCTGGACATGGCCACCGACATCGGACCGGTGGTCAGCGCCCGCCAGCGTGAACGGGTGTTGGGCTACATCGCGGACGGTAAGCGCAGCGGAGCGAAACTGGTTGCCGGCGGGGATGTTCCGGCCGACCAACCACGCGGATGGTTCGTCGAGCCAACGGTCTTCGCCGACGTCGACAACTCCGCCCGAATCGCGCAGGAGGAGATCTTCGGTCCGGTGCTGGCTGTGATTCCCTACGACGACGATGATCACGCGATTGCGCTGGCCAATGACAGCGAGTTCGGCCTGGCCGGAACGGTGTGGTCCACCGATACCGATCGGGCCACCGAAGTTGCGCGCGAAATCCACACCGGCACCGTCGGAATCAACGACTACCAACTCGATATGGGTGCACCCTTCGGGGGTGTGAAGGCCAGCGGCATCGGCCGGGAACTCGGCCCGGAGGGACTCGAGGAGTTCTTTGCCCTGAAGTCCATCTACCGGCAGGGTTCGGCCTGACGCGGCGCTGACCCCGCCCCGCCCGGTGCGCCTCGGGCCGCGAAACTGAAACCTTGGCGGTGATCCGTCCGAATCAGCACCCAGGTTTCAGTCTCGCCCAGCACGGGCGGGTTGGAAGCGTAGGCAGCGTTGCTCAGTCCCGGGCGAAGGCGGCGGCGGCCTCCCGTTCCAGGTCCAGGTACTGCTCCTCGCTGACGTCGACGCCCACACCGAGGATTTCGCCCCCTGTGAACGGGAATCCGGGCGGGTAGGAACGGCTCACCGGGTCAGCGCTGTCGAAGCCCACGCACAGCCCGTCGCCGGACAAGGTGAATTTGCCGACCTGGGCCCGCATCGGCCCCTCAGCGACCACTTTGTCGTCGACGTAGAGTTTCGCGGTACCGGTGGATTCACCGTGCTCGCCGGCTCCCTCCCGGATGAACTCGACGCCGAGTGTGCGCTTGCCGGGCTCGAGTCTGTCGGAGGTGAAGGTCTGCTCCGGCTTGATGCCCAGGAAGTTGTACACGTAGTTGAGGTGGCCGTCCTTGATGAACAAGGTGTGCCCGCCGAACCGCGATCCGTGCGCGAAGATCACTCCCTCGGTGTCCTTGGTGACCTCGACGTCGGCGATGATCTTGTACGAGCGCCCCCGCACGTTGACCGCGGCCCCCTCGGGCACCGGTGCGGTGTCCGGGTAGTAGATGTAACGGCTGCGCGGCGGTTCAGCTTGCGGACGGGCATTACCCAACTGCTCGACGGCGGTCCGGTCATCAAGGGGCAGCACAAAGTTCTTGTCGGCCTCGTCGAACCAGACGTCGATGAGTTCCTTGAGCTTGTCGGGTTGCTCAGCAGCGAGGTTCTTCGACTCGGCGCGGTCGGCATCGACGTGATACAGCTCCCACACGTCTTGGTCGAAGTGTCCCTTGCCGCTGATCGGGGCGTGCAGGGTGGCCGCCTTCCAGCCGTCCTGCCAGATGCCGCGGGTGCCGAGCATGGCGTAGTACTGCCGCTTCTTCTGGGTGGGCGCTTCGGCGGCGTCGAAGCTGTAGCGCATCGAGACGCCGTTGAGGGGGTACTGCTCCACACCGCGGTACGACGTGGGCATCTCCAGGCCGGTGACGTCGAGGATCGTCGACACCACGTCGGTGGAGTGGTGGTACTGATGGCGGATCTCACCCTTGGCCTTGATTCCCTTGGGCCAGTGAATGATCAGTGGATCGCAGGTGCCGCCGGAGAACTGCGCGTAGCGCTTGAACATCTGGAATGGCGTGGAGAACGCCACCGCCCAGCCGGTGGGGTAGTGGTTGTAGGTCTCCGGGCTACCGAGGGTGTCGAGGTACTGCATATTCTCGCTCAGCTCGTCGGGGTAGCCGTTGAAGAACTTATTCTCGTTGACCGAGCCGTTCGGCGAACCCTCCCCGGAGGCGCCGTTGTCGGCGCAGTAGAAGATCAGCGTGTTGTCCAGTTGACCGGTCTGCTCCA
>CAYXBN010000029.1:7811-13045 GCA_964463215.1 uncultured Mycobacterium sp.
CCGTTGTCGGCGCAGTAGAAGATCAGCGTGTTGTCCAGTTGACCGGTCTGCTCCAGGTAGTCGACGATGCGGCCGACCTGGGCGTCGGTGTACTCGGAGAATCCGGCGAACACCTCGGCCATTCGCGCGAACAGCTTCTTCTCATCGTCGTTGAGTTCGGCCCATGGTCGCACGTAGTCGTCGGAGTTGGCCTGATCAGCCGGCATCGGGTTCAGCGGGGTCAGTTCGGTGCCTGCGGGCATGATGCCGCGTTCGATCATCCGGGCCAGCACCCACTCGCGGTAGGCCTCGTAGCCGTCGTCGAAGCGACCCTTGTACTTGTCGATGTAGTCCTGCGGGGCGTGGTGCGGGGCGTGGTTCGCCCCGGGGCAGAACCACATGAACCACGGCTTGGACGGGGTGGCGGAGTGCTGATCGCGCAGCATTCGAAGTGCTTGGTCTGCAAGGTCCTTGGAGAGGTGGTAGCCCTCCTCCGGGGTGGCCGGCGGTTCGATGAACCGGTTGTCCTCGACCAGGTCGGGGTACCAGTTGTTGGTCTCGCCACCGAGGAAGCCGTAGAACCGGTCGAAGCCCTTCGACAGCGGCCACTCCGAGCGGCTTCCGCCGGCCGAGATGTCCTCCTCGGGCACGTTGTGGTTCTTGCCGATCCAGTAGGTGCTGTAGCCGTTGTCCTGCAGGACCTGGCCGATGGTGGCGCATTCGGCCGGCAGTCGGCCGGCCGCGCCGGGGAAGCCGTTGGATCCCTCGGTGATCGCTGCGCACCGGTTGACGTGATGGTTGCGGCCGGTCAGGAAGGTCGACCGGGTCGGGGAGCACAGTGCGGTGGTGTGCCACTGGGTATAAGTCAGCCCGTTCTCGGCCAACCGGTCCAGGGTCGGCATGTTAATGCCACCGCCGTAAGGCGACCAGGCAGCCAAGCCGGTGTCGTCGTAGAGGACGATCAGGATGTTCGGTGAGCCCTCCGGCGCCCGGGTGAGTTCGTAGGGACCCCAGTCGGGTGTGGAGTCCCGCACGTCGAGTTTGATGACTCCGTTGAACTCTTTCTTGGGCTTGGAGGCCACGCGTATCTCCTTGTTTCAGGCAGTGTCGGGCCTCATGTTGCCACGCTCAATTGATGATTCATAGTTCCACGCTGGTTCTTGCTTTGCGTGTCGCTGGGGGCCGTTAGTGCACTACATCGTGGGCGGCGAACCGGTTTCGGATTTTGCCTGAATTCGCTTCCGCGGGATCCAACCAGCTGCGGTGCTAGGTTTTGACGGGCGTCAAGCGAACGGAGGAAGTGGCCGCATGAGCCTGGATCCGCGGACACCGGTGCTGGTTGGGGCCGGCCAGATCAATCAGCGCACCGAGGATGCCGGCGTCGAACCGGTCGATCTGATGGCTGCCGCGGCCCGCGAAGCCGCCGATCCCCGAGTGCTGGCGGCCGTGGACTCCATCCGGGTGGTCAATCTGCTGTCCTGGCGCTACCGCGACCCGGGACTGCTGCTGGGGCGGCGGATCGGCGCCCCGCATGCCGCCACCCAGTACACCGGCATCGGCGGCAATACCCCGCAGTCGCTGGTCAATAAGACCTGCCTGGACATTCAGCAAGGTCGTACGGACGCGGTGCTGCTGGCCGGAGGGGAGACCTGGCGGACCCGGATGCGGCTGCGGGCCAGGGGGATTCGACCAGAGTGGACCAAACAGGATGATTCCGTGCCGATTCCGCCCGGCGCGGGCGCGGACGTCCCGATGTCGGGACCGGCCGACGAGCGCATCGGTCTGGACCGGCCGTCGTTCGTCTACCCGCTGTTCGAAGAGGCTCTGCGGATCGCCGACGGGGAGTCGGTGGCTGCCCACCGTCGACGACTAGGCCTGTTGTGGTCGCAGTTCAGCGCTGTGGCCGTCGGGAACCCCCGCGCCTGGGTCCGCGAACAATTCTCCGCCGAGCAGATCACCGCCATCGGGCCCGACAACCGAATGATCAGCTGGCCGTATCCGAAGCTGATGAACTCCAACAACATGGTCGATCAGGCCGCCGCGGTGCTGCTGTGCTCGGTGGAGAAGGCGACGTACCTTCAGATCCCCCGCGATCAGTGGGTTTTCCCATACGCCGGTACCGATTCACACGACACCTACAGCTTCGCTGAGCGCGATGAATTGCACCGCAGCCCGGCAATCCGCATCGCCGGCGCCCGAGTCCTCGAACTCGCCGAAGTCGGGCTCGACGATCTGGATTACGTCGACCTGTACTCCTGTTTCCCGTCGGCCGTGCAGGTGGCGGCCCGCGAGTTGGGACTGCCGGTCGGTGATCCGGACCGCCCGCTGACCGTCACCGGGGGGCTGACCTTCGCCGGTGGCCCGTGGAACAACTACGTCATGCACTCCATCGCCACGATGGCCCAGCGTCTGCGGGACAACCCCGGCACCCGGGGGCTGGTCACGGCCAACGGCGGTTACCTGACCAAGCACAGCTTCGGGGTCTACGGCGCCACACCCCCGCCGCGGGACTTCCGCTGGGAGGATGTCCAGGACGCGGTCGACGCCCTTCCCACCCGCACTGCACTGGAGCAGTGGGAGGGCGTGGGAACCGTGGAGTCCTGGACCACCCCCTACGACCGGGACGGCAACCCGGAGAAGACATTCATGACGGTTCGCACGCCGGACGGGGCGCGGGCGCTGGCGGTGATCGCCGACTCCGCCCAGGCGGCGGTCGCGGTGTCCGAGGACATCGCGGGTGCCAAGGTCAGGGTTCACTCCGACGGCCGGGCCGACTTGGCCTCGATCGGGTAGCCGCGCCGAACGTCGCAGCAGGCCTGCCGCCGGCGGGCGACAGGCCTGCTGGTTGACGGAATTCTCAGGCGCCGGATGGGGTAGCGCCGAGAACCCGCTGCATATCGGGGATCATCTGCTGCAACTGAGCGCCCCAGTAGCCCCAACTGTGGGTGCCGTTGGCCGGGAAGTTGAACACCCCGTTCTTGCCACCTGCAGCCAGGTAGTTCTCCATGAAGGTCTTGTTGGTGCGCAACGTGAAGCCCTCCAGGAACTGCGCGGCCATCAGGTTGCCGCCACCACCGGAGGTGTCCAGATCCGACGGGGTGCCGGTGCCGCAGTAGACCCAGACCCGGGTGTTGTTGGCGACCAGTTGGTTGATGTTCACCATCGGATCGTTACGCCGCCACGCCGGGTCCGAGGAGGGTCCCCACATGCTCTGCGCGTTGAACCCGCCGGCGTCGCTCATCGCCAGACCGATCAGCATGGGCCACCAGCCCTCGGAGGGATTCAGGAAGCCCGACAGCGACGCCGCGTATGGGTACTTCTGCGGATAGTGGATCGCATAGGTCAGCGCCGAGCTGCCCGCCATCGAAATCCCCACCACCGCATTGCCGTTCGGATCGATTCCGTGCTTGTCCTTGAGGTAGACCGGCAACTCCTGGTTCATGAACGTTTCCCACTTGTAGGTGTAGTTCTGACCGTTGCCCTGAGACGGCTGGTACCAGTCGGTGTAGAAGCTTGACTGTCCGCCGACAGGCATCACCACTGACAGCCCGGAGTTGTGGAACCATTCGAAGGCGGGCGTATTGATGTCCCAGCCATTGAAGTCGTCCTGGGCCCGGAGGCCGTCCATCAGGAACACGGCGTGCGGGCCGCCGCCCTGGAACTGGATGCGGATGTCTCGACCCATCGACGGTGACGGAACATCCAGGTAGAGCACCGGGAGACCGGGCCGCGAGAAAGCGGACGCCGTCGCCGAACCGCCGGCGACTCCGATCAGGCCAGGCAGGACGGCGGCGGCGGCGGCGGTTGCGGCCGCCCGGCGCATCCATGTGCCGCGCAACTTCTCGACGATCTTCATGTGGACTCCCATCACCTTTCGTACCGGAGCAGCAATCAATTGCTGTGCCGGTAGTCAAGCACCGGGATAGGACGTGATCGGCTATCCGGCGCGGTGCGCCAAGTCGCAGTTGGGCAACGATCCGATCACGCGATGAACTACCGATAGGTCAGGAAGCGTCCTGTTCCGCCGAATCCCTTGCACCGGTTCGATCTTCATGTGCTGCCGCGGCAATGCGCGCACGGTCGCGGCGCTCGTCGATGGCTTGGCTGAGGTCCTGCAGCAACTGCGGCTTACGGAAAGCCAACTGCTCCACAGCATCCCGCTCGATCCGCAGGACGGTCACCTCACCGATCGCGAAGGCGTTGCCGGAGACGGGCTCACGGGTCAGGGCGGTCTGGCCGATGAAGTCGCCCTCGTGCAGCGTGGTCAACGGGATAACCGCACCGTTCGTGCCGGTGACGGTCAGACGTACCCGGCCTTTGACGATGAATCTCATGGCGGAGGGCACCTCGCCGCCCTTCTGCATGACCTCGTCGGCGCCGTACCGGTGGAGCACCACATGCGGCATCAGCGCCTCAAGATCGGAACTTCCCACTCGCAGGACGGGTGCGATCTTGCGCAATGCCTCAGCCCGCCTGGCCGGGGTGGAGAAGTCGTCCTCCAACCCGTCCAGGTGCAGTCCCGACCGGCGAGCGGCGTACCAGAGCCAGCGTTGGAACGTCGAACGGGCCGCGGTGTCATCGGCTGGGGACCGGACCGGGATCGTCACGCTGTACTCGGTGCTACTCACCGCGTTTGAGACCGGAGTGCCGTCCGGGTGCAGCTGCGGAAGGGACTCGGCGACATCGACCAAAAGCGCGCCGACTTCGTCGGGAGCATCGCTGCCGGAGAACTTGGCGTTGACCGTGATGGTGTGGCCGCCCGGCGGGCGACTCAGGTTGGCAAATGCCTGACCGGCCAGGACGGAGTTCGGGATGATCTCCAGACCGCTGCCGGTGTTGATGTGGGTTGCCCGCCAGTTCACCTCGACCACCCGGCCACGCGCCGATGTGGTCTCCACCCAGTCGCCCATCTGAAACGGCTGCTCGAAGAGCAACAGCAGGCCCGAGATGATCTGTCCCACCGAGTTCTGCAGGGTCAGGCCGAGCACGATCGAACTCACACCCAGGGCGGTGAACAGGCCGCCGACGTTGGCACCCCAGACGTAGGCGAGGATGATCGCCAGCCCGACGGCGATGATCGCAAAGCGCGCCACGTCGACGAAGATCGACGGCATCCGGTGCCGCCAGCTGCCCGCGGGCGCGTTGTCGAAAACCGTGCCACTGACTCCGGAAAGCGCCATCACCAGGATGAAGAACCCGAGAACCGTGGCGATCAACCGGATTCCGGTGGTTTCGAACGAGATTTTCGTGGTCTG